>JBKEDO010000075.1:0-23066 GCA_047975405.1 Bacteroides sp. | reverse complement strand
TCGAACCAAAGCAAAATGTCAATCAAAAGGCTTTGTCTCTCTTGCAAAGCGGATGCAAAAGTAGAGCATTAAGCGGCAATACACAAATCCATCAGAAGGTTTTTTCTGAGTTTTTTTAATGATAATAGATAAATCGTTGATAAATAGATGTGTTACAAAACATAGTTTTAGAGGGGTGAGTCAAGGGGCGGAAAAACAGACACCATATAATATTCACACGTGCGTGCGTGAATGTGCGAGCGCGCGGATACCCGCGATTACGGGCGCGGGTGTACACATGCGCACGTGCGTGTGTGCATGTATGTATTACAAGTTACACGATGTGCAGCTTGGGAAGAGACGAGTGCGGAGGCGAACTACTTCCCATTTCTTGATCAGAACTTTGCAGATTTTACTTTCGGTCAACTTAAAGAAACAGTAGCCAGTCTATAATCTATCATACTTATCGCTTATCTTCGAGCACCAATAACTTTATAGAAACTCTCCCTTAAGGTTGTTTTTTAAAATGAGTCGAGTAGGCTTGAGCATTTCAGCTCAAGCCTCTCACAGAACCGTGCGTGACAGTCTCCCGTCACACGGCTCTTCTTATTCAAACTATATGAGATTTCCGTATATTCGATGTCGGTGTAACACCCCATACCCAATGATAGAATAGGCTTTTCTCCTTTTCGGAGATATTCCCTAACTAGTAATAAGCACGATATGGTTTTCCACGATAGCGCTTATATTTGGCCGTTACCCATCTGGCTAAGAGTCGATTCACTTCTTCTAGAAGGATTTTGAGTCGGGTTGGATAGAACTTCCCATAGTAGGTTATCCATCCACGAAGCACAGAATTAATCTTTTCTGCAATAGTTTCTAACTTATGAAACGTGCGTCTCTTAAGCTGCCAGTCACATATCTTCTCACGAATACGATTCATTGATTTGTTGCTGATTGCAGGCAGATAGCCTGTAAATAATATACCGTTCTTATCCACCGCTTTACGGGGACGAAAAGTATAACCAAGAAAGTCAAACGAGATATTTCCATAATTGCCTTTTCTACGGTTATCCTTACAGTAAACAATCCTTGTTTTATCTTCATTCAAGGCCAATTTGCAATCAGCAAATCTTTGTTGAACGGAGACTTTCAGTGCTTCGGCTCGGGCTCTTGTAGAACAATGACAGATAGTATCATCCGCATAGCGTTCAAAAGGAACATCCGAATAATATCTGATCATCCACATATCGAAGACATAATGCAGAAATAAGTTGGCTAGAACAGGACCGATAACGGAACCTTGCGGAACACCTTTATCTCTGTCTATCACACTACCATCTTTAAGTTCATAAGGTACTTTCAACCATCGTTCAATGTAAAGCAATACCCACTGACAATCAGTGTGTAATCTAATACTTTTCATCAATAACTCATGATTAATCGTATCAAAGAACTTGCTAATATCCATGTCCAATACCCAGTCATACTTCCAACAACGCTCACGAGCTTTGGTAATTGCATCGTGTGCGGAACGTTTTGGCCGATAGGCATACGAATCCACATGAAAACAAGGCTCTATTTGCGGCTCGATAATCATAACGGCTGCCATCTGAGCTACTCTGTCTCCAACGGTTGGTATACCTAACGGACGCTTGCCTCCATTCGACTTTGGTATTTCTACCAATTTTACCGACGGAAGGAAGTAACAGCCCGAACTCATGCGGTTCCAGATTTTATAAAGATTGTCTTTGAGATTCTTCTCAAAATCACTAATCGACACACCATCTATTCCTGCACTCCCATGGTTTGCTTTCACTCTTTGGAAAGCTTCCATAATTAAATACTTTGAAATCTCATAAGGTTTTGCATTTTGCATTTGAATCCTCCTACATTTAATAGTTGTACAATTGTAATTTGCTGAATAAGCTGTTCCCTTCGCTCCATTTCCATTACAGAAACTTCATCACTACTACGAAACAGTCCGCCCCTGCACTTAGTCATTGGTACGCTCATTCTTGCAGGCCTACTGCTTGAATTTCTCCATTGACATACTAAGACAGGTTCCTGCGTTCCATGTAAAAGCCTCCATACAAATCATGCTATCTTAACACCGGATGCCACTCAGACAGTAAGTAGGTTTCTTCTGAATTTACCCCGAATCAAGCAGAAGGATTCGGTTCTGACATCGTCTAACAGTTTTCGATGCTTCATCAATAGTTCCCTTGCGGTCATCTCTTATATAGGTACCTGCCGGCTTGTGCCGACTTTTAATGTATCGTTCGCCACCTTGTCTCTTTAACAAAGCAGCATACAACACTGGTGCAACCAACTCCTGTAAGTCGGTTACGAGGGGCCAACCCTCATCTTTTACATAGTTACAAACATTGCAGCCAAACAATGTTTTCACAGCACACTCTGCCATCTGCCACAAAACAAGTTTTAAATGACTGAATTTGAATCGTTTGAGTGCGTTGCAGATAGGTGTTGCAGATGGGTGTAAGATCAACGATCTGCAACACCACGAACATGTGTTTACTTAACCACACAAATAATAAAATAAATATACACATTATTTAAATGCAACCTAGGATGAGAATCGTTACTAATAAATAAAAGACACACTTAAATTTATTTTTTGAGATCAATACAACCAATTCATCTTATCAATTAAGAAGGAAGGCAAACAACGAGATTTATCAATAAATCTAAACACAACAAACAATAAAAGCACTCCTATAACACACCGTATAGTTTCCATAGCGCATTGCGCTATTCCACCACGACATCGTGCTATTTATTTAAGACATTGCACCATTTATTTACCACATCGCGCTATTTTCAACGATTTATCGATAACAGAAATCATTAATGATCAATAGAAAGATGAAAAACCGATCAAAAAAAACTATTTGTTGAATAACTGAGAGATGATGAAAACGACAATAGATAAATAACAAAGTCGTAAGATAAAAGAGAGAATTAATTTATCTAACACAGGGACAAAATGCCCCATTCATAAGCATTTGGAGTACAAGAATGATGGAAGTCTAAGAGCGAGGAGGTGTAAGATAAACAACAAAATAAGAATTTCCAGGAAAGAATAAGACGCATTAGTCTTAAAACGTTTCAAACCGGACGATTTGTCTATTTAAGTCTTTGAGAGAATACGACGTATTAGTCTTAGAGCCCCTGATCGTAAACATGAAAAAGAGAACCGTAGCTCTCGAATATAAGAACCGTAGTTCAGTGCCATAACGACCGTATCTTGGCCTCATAACGACCGCACCTCACGATCACAACGACCGTACTTCATCGGCACAGGCACCGTATCTCAGCGTTACAACGACCGCATCTTGTTAGTTAACTATTTTGGTTATGTGTCAGTTAACTATTTTGGTTGACCGTTTTTTGTCTTATTCACCATGTCGGTCGACTCTGATTAAACTTACTTTTAAATAGAATTGACTGTTTGTAAATCTTATAATTTAACCCTCGTTAATCTGTGTAAGACAAAATACCCTATTGGTCGTTAATACCCTGTTTTCAAACGATTCCTCTAAAATTGGAAATAGATAAAAGGTTGAATATCGCTACTTTTGACCTGTATAACAAGATAAACCAGAGCCGTCAACAGGAGCACTTTACCTAAAATAGGAAGACGAGTGACGCCTTTGGAACAAATCTTCTCCCAGCTCTCCGGAGCAAAATGCAATAAAAAGCCGAGAAGCATCAAAGCAAAAACACGCCAATAGCCCTCAACTAATTGACTAAAGACTTCAGGATGGAAGCTCGTGAAAATCTGGGAAAGCATATCCAGTGAATTCTTAAAATCAGAATTTCGAAAGAATATCCAGCAAAAACAAACAAAATGAAACGTAATCACAACACCTATCATTCGTTTCCAAAGAGACTTCTTCTCTGATTGACCCGTCAACGACAACCACAGCTTATGTACAGCCAAAGCTACACCATGGAATAGCCCCCAGAAAACAAAGTTCCATGACGCTCCATGCCATAATCCGCCTAAGAACATTGTGATGATCAGATTCAAGTACTGACGTAATTTACCCTTTCTATTACCTCCTAAGGAGATATAAAGATAATCCCGTAGCCAACTAGATAACGAGATGTGCCAACGACGCCAAAATTCAGTAATAGAAGCCGACTTGTAAGGAGAATTAAAGTTGATATTAAAGTGGAACCCAAGCAGCAATGCGATACCAATAGCCATATCACTGTAACCCGAAAAATCACAATAGATCTGTAGCGCATACCCATAAACGCCTATCAAATTCTCAACACCCGAATAAAGCATCGGGTTATCGAAGATCCGCTCTACAAAATTCACACTAATATAATCAGAGATCACCGCCTTCTTAAAGAGCCCTGCCACTATCAAGAAAACACCATGTCCCAACATCTCCTGCGAAACCCAAAGCGGTTTTCTGATCTGAGGAATAAAATCACGCGCACGCACGATCGGGCCTGCAACCAACTGAGGGAAAAACGAGACATAAAAGGCGTAATCAAGAATCTGATTCAAAGGCTGAATTTCCTTGCGATACACATCAATGGTATAACTCAGCGACTGAAAGGTAAAGAAGGAAATCCCCACCGGTAAGAAAATATCAAGAGCCTCAAACGGTCTATTAAGCAAATTAGCAAAACACTCACCAAAGAAATTAGTGTATTTAAAATAACACAACAACCCTAGATTGATCGACAAGCTTAATACCACTAAACCTTTACGTTTCCAAGAGACAGAAAGGGCAGACATTCCACGAGCGATAAGGAAATCGGACACTGTCACAATAGCCAATAGAAAGAAATAAGTCCCACTACTTTTATAATAAAAATAATAAGAGAAAGCCGTAACAAACAATAAACGCGCAGTCTGTTTACGTTGCAACAGCACATAAATCAGCATAAATGCAGCAAACAACCACAAAAAGACGCCACTACTAAATATCATAGGCGACTGAGCATTATAACTCAACACCTCTTTTAAACGTGTAAGATCAAGATCAATGGGAAACAACATACTTATTATAAGCTTTAATAAATGCTCGATAAAACAAATCACCTTGGAACAAATAACCATCAGCAAAGAAATGCACATGATCAGGCCTCATCAACCCACTATCGATCCAGTTTTCACAAGCTCTTTGGCGTCCACCAACGGCTGCATACAAATCCCACACGGCCAGTTGATGAGCTTTTGCATATCGTTTGATCGTCGTAACAGCCTTTTCGGTACGAGGATTCACGACATAGCGGCTTCGACGCCGACGATAGCGTATACGTTCGAAAGATCCCGGAGGGGTGGTTAAAATAATAGGTATTTTAGGCAAGCTATCTCTCAAAAGAGAAATCAATTCATTCATTTGGTGATAATGTGGATTTTCCTGATAAGACCGATTATGACTTTCATTGGTGCCAAATGATAAAATCAAAAGGTCCGGTTTCTTCTTAGCGACTTCCATGATTCTGTTCGGATGAGTAAATGTTAAGCAAGTCGCCCCATTTACTCCCATATCAACATAGTCGATGCCCTGAAACGTGCGAGTCAGTAATTCTCCAATTCTTTGAGGGAAGATATGTCCCCTCACATGACTATCTCCAATATGCACAATATGCAACGTATCTCCTTTATTGCCAGAAAGCATCTCACGTAAACGGGAAAATATAGAATCCAACACAGTAGACTGGTTCTCAATCAGATTATCACCCATACCACGGAATCGCAAGGGAAAACTATCGGTCACTGCAATCGTATCGGCTAGTGAATAAACAGCACGATAAGGCTTCAGCCGCTTCATACGGTGAGATTTTGGAGCACGTACAGGTAAACGATCCTGAGCCCCTAACACTCCCGGAAACAACCATAGCAACAACAAACATCCCATCTTAAAAATAAGCAACGCCCTATTCTCCTTCATACGCCCGTCGTTTATCATGTTGCGATTTGCCATATAGTAATGTTTCATAAAGCAACTTAGCTAAATGTTTCCCTCCACGAAAATTGATATGAGTATAATCATAATTAGCCATTGCAGGTTTTGCTTGCACCATTTTTACAATGCTGCCCTCCCCTCCCATCGCTTCAAACATGTTCCAAAAAGCGATGCCACTTTTGGCCGCAATGTGCTGTTGATAACGAATCAAATTCTTTATGCCAGGCATCGTACGCAAATCCCCATTTTCTGTTCGATACTCTCGATCGCCAACACCGATCAATAAAAACCCAGCTTGAGGAAAGCACTCTTTCAGATGAGCAATTGATTTGAGAACACCCTTCATATAATTATCATAATTACGTCCACGTTCTGTCGCAACATTCAAACCATATTCCAATACGATTAAGTCATATGGGCGACAATCATTAAACCCTTTTAATATTGCTGAGGAAATATTCCTTAAAGTCAAACCAGAGCTTCCCCTCAAGGAGAAATTATCTAATACAAGTCCTTTATTACCATCCATTGCCATGCCATAGAACAAGACTGAATCGGCCTGATCAATCGACCAACGAACAGCACCTATCCGTCCCTCGATTTGAGCCATTTGAACTGTTCCAGATGGTGCAAAATTAAGTTTCTTATTCTCTCCTTTATTCACCCGTACAGCAAGAGAAAGCGAATCCTTATTCATAAAAAAGACGGAAGCTTTATAGCAAGTATCCAATAATGACGCATATTTATTTTGTCCGCGAAGCTCAGCATAAGCTCCAGAGCGAGGAACAAAATAATGCCCTGATATCCCTTGTTTGCTCCGATCAAAGAATACGGTATCAGTTACAGCATGACTCTTCCATCCGGAAAAAGAATGTCGAACCGTTGGGCGATATCCATTAGTCACCGAAGTCATCGGAACAAAACCAACCCCCCGTCCCCCAAATTTTTTCTGAAGCATTTCTCGTAAATCGGCCGTAAAAATATCCGCCTCAATAAATGAATCGCCAAAAAATGCAACGCGCACCAAACCATCCTCTTGATGGATTCGATCTAAAGCATTATAGAAAGGAGTCATACCTCGCCTAGTTGAATCGCTATAGTCTTCAATACAAATCATCCCCGTTTGACAAGTATCGACAAATACCGGTTTAACAATCGGAAGTAAATTTAGACTATCATTTTGAACAGAATCAACGTCTATCGTAGGTAGACGTAAGTCACCAAGCAAATCAACTTTTCGCAAGACATGCCCTTCCAGAGTCAATGTAGGAAGAAAATGGAGAGCCAATAAAGCGATAAGTAAACCTAATATTAGTCCTAACGAATATTTTAACTGATTTCTCATAGATTATCCATTTTAGGTTGCAAAGATAGATAAAAGCACTAAAAAGGAGGGAGAATGACATATTTTAATGCACTCTCCCTCCTTTTTTAATTTTAACAGAATAATTGCCTAAATCATTCGTTCTATATTCCAAACAAATGCACGAAGCCCTAATTGTTCCTTAGCCTTGTCCATCTTTTCAAGGGCTGCCATCAGCGGTTCCACCTTATTATCCTCCACAATGGTGATAATAGTAGAACACATTGCCGGCCAAGCATGACTTCCATAATGCGGATCTCCGGTTTTTGAGCCACGCCCTTGTACTTTATCTAAATAAGTAAACCCTCTACAGTTCAATCGATCGAGTAATGATATAATGTTATCATAATGAGCCTGATCAAATGCTATTAATATAGATTTCATATCTTTCTTTATTTAATTTTCTAATAGTTCACTGTGCTTTTTCTTTCTTAAAGCTTTACGTTTTCTCTTAATTCCAGTACCGGCAAATGAACAATACAGCGTTGGGATCAAAATCAAAGTCAACACGGTAGACACCGACAATCCTCCGATAACAGCAACAGCCATCGGGCTCCACATCTCAGCACCTTGGCCAGTACTAACTGCCATAGGAATCATACCAAGCACAGTTGTAGCAGTTGTCATCAACACCGGACGTAAACGGCTTCTTCCTGCAGTAATTACAGAGTTAATCACAGCTAATCCGCGTTCACGACATAATGTAATATAGTCAATAAGCACAATACCATTCTTCACCACAATACCAATCAACATGATTGCTCCAAGCAAACTCATCACACTCAAGGTCTTCTGAGTGATAAACAACCCCATCAGCACCCCACTAAATGCAAACGGAAGAGAGAACATGATGATAAATGGGTAAGTCAAAGACTCAAACTGGGCAGCCATTACAATAAAGACTAATATAATGATCAACAAAGCCAAAGTTCCTAAATCTCTAAAAGAGTCCTGCTGATCCTCATACGATCCGGCAACTTGTACACTAAGTTCAGATGGAATATCCATCTTTGAAATTATCTCCTTACCAGCGGCTACAACATTACCAAGAGGAGCGCCGGAAATTACTGCAGAAACGGTAACAATACGCTCTCTATCCTTACGTTCAATAGTTGGCGGAGCAAATTTTTCAACAACCTTTCCAACATCCTTCACTCGTACAGATTCACCCTTGGCATTGTAAATCAAAATATTTTCAAGACTCTCAATGCTTGTACGGAACTCCGGAGCATAACGTACTTTAATATCATACTCATCACCATCTTCACGGAATTTAGAAGCCACAGCACCATTAACTCGGTTACGTAAATAATTACCTGCAACCGATAAATTCAGACCATGTAAAGCTAATTTCTCACGATCAAACTCAACTTGATACTCCGGTTGGTAATCTTTTCGGCTAATATTAACCTCAGATACCCCTTTTACCTTGAGCAGTTCGCGCTTTAATTGCAGGGCAACGCTATCAGTCGCTTGCATATCATAACCATACACTTCAAAGTCAGCACTTGATTGAGCAGACATTCCACTATTGCTACCTCCAAAAATAACCTGAGCCTTTGTAAATTCCGGATATTTCTTCAAATCTTCACGCATTGCATCACAAACTTCAGCAAGTGTCATGTCACGATCCCCAGGATCGACTAAACTAATATTGAAGGAAATAATGTGCGATCCGTTATCTTGCATAGAAGCCCAGCTATTGTCCGAGTCAGCTTGTCCAACAGTATAGTTACATACTCGAATTACCGATTTATATTCAGTCATCCACTGACTAGCTAAACGTTCGGAAACTTGTTGCGCCATCTCTTTGCGAGTTCCAATAGGCAATTCTAGTTTTACCGCAATACGAGCATTATCTTGTGCCGGGAAAAATTCGGTACCGATTCTTTTAGCACAGAGCAAACTAACGACAAAAAACAAGATACAACCGATCACAACGATCCAACGATGACGAACTGCCCAATTCAAGGTTTTGGCATACCCATTATCAAGTTTATCCAAACCCTTTTCAATCGGCTTGAATATCTTTTTCAACCCGCCGGATTGTTTCTTCTCCAAACGCAACAACTGAGAACAAAGCATAGGTGTTAGTGATAAAGCAGCCACAGTAGAAATAAACATAATCGCACACATCATCCAACCCAACTGTTTAAACATCACACCAGACATACCTCCCACCATTGTTAATGGAAAGAACACAGCAATCATAGTTAAAGTTGAAGCAATTACCGAAATTGCAACTTCATTAGTACCATGAACAGCAGCTTGTTTAGGATCGGCACCTCTCTCGATATGAGTCGTCACGTTCTCTAACACCACGATCGCATCATCGACCACCATACCAATAGCAATAGATAACGATGAGAGTGATATAATATTAATGGTATTACCTGTTACTGCCAAATAAATAAACGAGGCAATCAATGACAATGGGATGGTAATACAAATAATCAAAGTCGCCCTCCAACGCCCTAAGAAGAGGAATACTACAATGACCACAAACAATAGAGCGTACATTACCGTTTCAGTCAAACTATCAATGGTATTCAAAATATTGTCAGACGTATCGACAATGACTCCAAGCTTAACATCACTCGGCAAGTTCTTCTGTAATTCAGGCAAGACCTCAGCAACTTTCTTAGAAATATCCACAGAATTGGCTCCAGATTGCTTTTGAACAATGATCATTGCCCCTTGCACACCATTATTGTAAGTATCTTGCGAGCGTTCTTCGATCGTATCGACTACTTTCGCTACATCACGAAGATAAACATTAGCCCCGTTAGACGTTCCTACAACGATATCCTCTAATGCCTTAGTATCTCTAAACTCACCTTCAACCCGCAAAGAATAAGTCTCTGTACCAATATCGAAATTACCACCAGGAATATTCTTATTCTCAGCTCCAATAATTGAGCTGATTGTTTCAACACTCAAATGATATGCTTCCAATTTATTCGGATCACAATAAACCTGAATTTCACGCTGAGGAGCACCTGCGATAGAAACTGTTCCGACACCAGGTATACGCGCCAAAGGATTCACGACCCTATCATCTAGTATCTTATAAAGTGCCGCCTGGCTCTCATCAGCTTGCACAGATAATAACACGATAGGAATCATATCCGTACTAAACTTAAAGATGACAGGTGTTTCAACAGCGTCTGGCAAATGAGAGCTCACCATGTCTAGTTTATCACGGACATCATTAGTTAGAACATCAATATCATTACCATACTCAAACTCCAAAGTAATGAGTGACATGTTCTCTGATGAACGTGACGTGATATGCTTTAGATTACTCACCGCATTTAAAGAGTTTTCCAGCGGACGAGTAACATTATTTTCGATATCCGAAGCACTTGCTCCCGGATAAGCAGTCAATACCATAATTGTATTTGTATCGATATCCGGATACAAATCAATTGGTAGTTTAGATAAAGAAAAAAGACCAAATATTACCACTGCCAAAAAGCAGAGGGAGGTCATAATCGGTTTTTTAACCGCTCCTTCGTATAAACTCATAATATGAATCTAGCTAATGAATGACCAAAGCCACCAACTAATCTGGCTCGATCTATTCAACATTAATAATTTATTTTTCTACCTCCACTTCAAGACCGTTAATCAAACGTGCTTGACCAGCAATAACCACTTGCGAATGATTGGGCACACCTGATTTCAACTCATATTCATTTCCCATACGACGTCCAAGTTCAACCTTGTTATAAGATACTTTTCCATTATCATAAACATAAACATAACGATCGCCAGAACCAGCTTGCTTTACCACAGCACGATCAGGCACAACCACATTATCAACTGTTCCAAAGTTTAAAGTAACGCGGGCAAACATGCCTGGGCGCACACGTTCTTTTCTATTATCTAGTTTGATTTCCACAGGGAATGTGCGTGTCACCGGATCAATAGTTGGATATACCAGACTGATGCGTCCATTAAAGATTTCATCTCCATAAACATCTAACTTAATCTCTACAGGAGTTCCTTTTTTTACCTTTGTGAAATAGCTCTCCGAGATGTTGATAAGAAGTTTTACCGGAGTAATCTGCTCGATCGTTAAAACAGGTTTACCAGAGCTGTATAAATCGCCATTATCATAATTACGTGCTGTTACAACTCCATTAATCGGACTAAGCAAAGCCGTATTTTCAAGCAAATTCTTATAAGCTGTCTTTTTCACGTCCAATGCTGTTTTCATTGCATCCCAATCAGATTTAGAGACTCCTCCGACTTTATAAAGTTCATCTACACGCTTAAACTCCATTTGTTGATTTTCCAACTGCAATTTAGCTTGTTTCAAAGCAGCGGCATCCATTTGTACCAACTTCTGCCCTTTACCAACATGGTCACCAACTTCCACCAAAATTTTATCGATACGAACAGGAGAAACAGGTGCTATATTATTCTTAATCTCAGCCTCAACTGTAGCTGTATATTCTTGAATCTGTTCTACAGGACGAGCTTGCACCGTAGCCAATTTTACTCTAGGTTTTTCAGCTCCATTATCTGCGACACGCTTTTCTTTACCCCCGCTACATGAACCTAAAATCATTATTAATAGCAGAAGAGTCCATTGAAAATTCTTATTCATATTTTTATCTTTTTAGTTTTTCAAAATTACATTTATTCTTTTCCCATCAATTTGTCCAAGTCAGATTTAGCGACTAAATAGTCATAAATAGACTGATTATAAGCAAGCTGAGCTTGGGTTAAAGAAACCTGAGACGTATTCAACTCAAGGACTGTCCCCTTACCTACTTCATAACGTTTTCCAGCTATTTCAACAGCCTTTTTGGCTTGTATCACATTTTCTCTATTACTTACAACCTGTTCTGAACTCTTCTTCATGTTATCCCTATAGGTTGTGACCTGCATATTCAATTTGCGCTCAGTATCTACCCTATTGTACTCCAACTGGTCAAGCTGAACACGCACCGATTTCACCTTTGTGAAATTACTTGCTTTAAACAACGGGATACTGACATTCAGCATAATAGACGAACTATTTCCCCAATTATAGTTAAAGACATTAAAGTTCGGATTATAGAGTGATTGATATTGGTATGAATAACTCAAAGACAATGTTGGCATAAAGTTTGTTTTAAGCAAACTTAAGTTTTTCTGAAGCAATTTCTTATTCAAGTCAAACTGTTTCATAGTCGTATTGTTTACTAAACCATGCTCAGAAGCCTCCAATTGTTCTCCAAATAAACTTGTCTCATAATTATCCAACTGATCTTTAATGTCTAAGTCGACATCAGCAGTAACACCCATCAAAACTTTCAACTGAAGTTTAGCTAATTTAACTGCATTATCAGCAGAAATCACATTCGGTTTAATACTACGCATCTGAACCTCAGCACTGATCTTATCAAATTCGCTCACTGTTCCTTGAGAAAATTTCTCAGATACGACTTTAAAGTTATCTTCAGCCAATTTATAGCTCGCTTCAAGTACACGGTAACTATCTTGTGCTAATATCAGTTGATAGTAAGCCTTAGTTACTTGGTTCATTAAATCAAGTTTTGAAGCACGTGATCGTTCCACAGCCAGCTCAATATCCGCTTTTGTCATTGACATGGTTTTGTAAACTCCAGGTGCAAAAACAGGAAGACTAATTGCAAATATTGCATTAGCTGTGTTTGAATTGTCTTTCCCCATTTTAAATGATTGTCCTCCAAGATTCATCTGAGCCGCCGTAATAGTATGATCTAACCGTCCGGTGATATCAACTTGTGGCAATAGGGTCTGCCAAGCCTGCTTATCCGCAATCTTTTTTAAAGTGATTTCCTTATCGGCAGCTTTTATAGTGGGATTCTCATCCAAAGCAACCTGTATCGCCTTCTCCAAAGTCAAAGTCAATACCTCTTTCTGTTCCTGAGCTTGCAAAAGACCAATCAGGCCAAAACACAGAATAGTCAAAAAAAATCTTTTACCAAAAAACATTTTCATCTTATCCATAAAATTTACTCTCTAGTTTAAGTATTATGTATATATCTCCTATTATTCTTTTATATCATCGAGTTTACCTTCGCGATAATCAACTAAAAACGCTTCTAATCTCTTCGCACCAAATTCAGTAGCGATTCCTCTCAAATAAGTAAACATTATCGATTCATAAACCTCTACAAATGGATAATCTTTACAAATATCTGTATTCAGTAAAAGCTCGAATTGTTCACGTACCAATAACGTTGCTATCTTAAAGTTAATATCCGATCGAAATAACCCTTGTTCAACACCTAATTTAAAGAACGAAATAGCCTGCTCGGAATCGATCTGCCGATTGTTCTTCATGATCTCATAAACTCTGGGATAACGTTTCAGATCTAGAAAGAAACGTCTATTTGTACTATGAATAGTCTGAAGGCTTTTCTTAAAAACCATCAAAATAACCTCTAGAACATCATTCGAATTCTCAAAAGCCTGTTGCGAATAGCGGTCCCTCTCATCTTTTAAATACAACAAACACTCTCTTAATAAAGCTTCTTTATCGGCAAAAACTTCATAAAGCGTACGTTTGGAGATTCCTAGCAAAGCTGCTATCTCATCCATTGTAACACCCTTTATACCATTTTCCGCAAAAGCTTTTGTTGCTGTTTTTATTATTCTATCTTTTAATAACTCCTTAGAAGAATCTTCCTTTGATTGATTTACCATAAATCGTTTTTTCTTTTACTCATTAATAAGTGTCTTAAAAAATCAAAGAGAAGACACTTCGTTAAAAACCGAGGCAAATATACGCAGAAAACTTTATCATCATAAATAGTTTTCTACTTTTTATCATACATTTAACTAATTTATAGAAAACAGCCAAATCCTAAAAGACTGTTAATCAACCTCACAAAAATAGATCAATTACAGCATAGAGCCCAACAATAAACGACCATTATAGGGACAAAATCGACCAATAAAGGATTAAGAACGATGAATCATCGGTAAGACAAACGAAAATGCATGTCAATTCCTCTATAAAAGTCGAATAGAAACCACTAGAGTACACCTATAAATTACAATATAAAAACACTTATACAATGAAAAAGGTTAAATAAGAAATGATCAAAAAAAGAGGAGGAAAAGAAAAAGATTATTGCACAAAGATTAGAACATTGGCGAATAAAGCGTGAGATCATTTGCTAAAAACTTAAGGCTAACATTCTTCTCAATAAAAATCCCCTCCGATAGATTATAAAAAAATCTAATCGAAGGGGAAGTTCAATATTTTATTTATTGAAAATTATTTCTCAACAATATCAATTAATTGCATATCGAAAATTAAAGTAGAATAACCCAGAATACTACTATTCCCGGAAGCACCATAACCATACTCCCATGGAATATAAAGTTCCAAACGCTCACCAACTTTCATACGTTGCAGCATTTCAGTCCAGCCAGGAATTAGTTGGCTAACTTTAAACTGGGATTGCTTTGAAAATTCAAAGCTTGGATCAGCCTCCATAAAATTACCATCAAAGATTTCTCCTACGAAATTTCCTTTAGCATCAATCGAACCAATAATATTTGACCCTTTGTAGAATACTAAAACGTCGTCAGTAAACAAAGGCGAAACATCTTTAATCACGGGCTCTTGTCCTATTGGTGCAACAGGGGCCTTCTTTTTGAAGAACAGATACTTATAAGGATTCGAGACTAAATGTATAGTATCTAAACCTCCATGATCAGTTTTTGTATCATATACATTCTGCAAAGAATCGATAAAAGCCTCATTACGTTCACGCCAATTATCATATTTACCAACTTCCTTGGTTTCATCACAAGAAGTTACTAGCATAGACACAAGTAACATCAGTGTTAAAAAGCAGCTTTTTGTATTCATCTATTTAAGGTATTATTGGATTGACTTCAATAAAGAAGTTATGTTTACTCGGTCTGCAATAATATTATTCAAATCAGCAATAGCCACACGTTCTTGTTGCATCGTATCGCGATTACGCAAGGTTACACAATTATCTTGCAATGTCTGATGATCGACAGTCACACAATACGGGGTACCAATAGCATCTTGACGACGATAACGTTTACCGATACTATCTTTCTCATCGTATTGACAATTGAAATGAAACTTTAAACCATCAATAATCTCACGAGCTTTCTCTGGCAAGCCATCTTTCTTAACTAACGGCATCACCGCAAGTTTAACAGGAGCCAGTGCAGCAGGGAGTTTTAGTACCACACGGCTCTCACCACTTTCAAGTGTTTCCTCAGTATAAGCCGCACTCATAATACTTAAGAACATACGGTCAACACCAATAGAAGTCTCGATAACATAGGGCGTATACGATTCATTAAGTTCCGGATCAAAATACTTAATATTCTTGCCACTATACTTTTCGTGTTGAGATAAGTCAAAGTTCGTACGTGAGTGAATACCTTCAACTTCTTTAAAGCCAAAAGGCATCAAAAACTCAATATCAGTAGCCGCATTTGCATAATGAGCCAATTTATCATGATCGTGATAACGATATTGGCTGTCGCCAAAGCCTAAAGCCTTATGCCACTTCAAACGAAGTTCCTTCCAAGTTTTAAACCAATCTAGTTCGGTACCCGGTTTAACAAAGAACTGCATCTCCATCTGTTCAAACTCACGCATGCGGAAGATAAACTGACGAGCGACAATCTCATTACGGAAAGCTTTTCCAATCTGCGCAATACCAAAAGGAATCTTCATGCGACCAGTCTTCTGAACATTCAAATAGTTCACAAAAATACCTTGAGCAGTTTCCGGACGCAAATAAACTTTCATTGCACCATCGGCAGTAGATCCCATTTCAGTAGAGAACATCAAATTGAATTGACGAACTTCAGTCCAGTTCTTAGTTCCAGAAATCGGACAAGCTATTTCTTCATCAATAATAATCTGACGAAGTTCTTCCAAATCATTATCATTTAGAGCCTTCGCAAAACGCTCATGCAACGCCTCACGTTTAGCTTGATGTTCCAAAACACGACCATTAGTCGAACGGAATTGGGCTTCGTCGAATGTCTCTCCAAAACGTTTAGCCGCCTTTGCGACTTCTTTATTTATTTTATCGTCATACTTAGCCAGCTGATCTTCAATGAGCACATCAGCACGATAACGTTTTTTAGAATCCTTATTATCAATCAACGGATCATTAAATGCATCAACATGTCCGGAAGCCTTCCAAATGGTCGGATGCATAAAGATAGCAGAATCAATACCCACGATATTCTCGTGCAACAAGACCATACTGTCCCACCAATATTTTTTTATATTATTTTTAAGCTCAACGCCCATTTGACCATAATCATACACTGCACCTAATCCATCATAAATATCACTAGACGGAAAAACAAAACCATATTCCTTGCAATGCGATACTAGTTTCTTAAAAACATCTTCTTGTGCCATCTTATAACTAATGTTTATTTTAATTTCTCAAAATTCAGTAAAAACGTCACAAAGATAGAGATTTATATCCAAAATAGGCCATGCTGCTTATTAATTTATCTTATAATAAAATAGACGATGTTCATTTTTCAGGTTTATAAACTTTTATCTGCTAGAAACTTTCGCTTCATTATAATAAAAGTCTCTTCTTTTTTTGTATTTTTGCCTTCGTATGTAAAAAAACAGTAAGAACTGACTTATGAGCGACGAAAGCAACGAAATCACAGAGCAACATTCAGATTATAAACCATCGGAAACACGAGACGAAAATATCAAACACCAACTGACAGGGATGTACCAAAGTTGGTTTCTAGATTATGCGTCGTACGTTATTCTGGAGCGTGCAGTACCACACATCAACGACGGCTTAAAACCCGTACAACGCCGCATCTTACATTCGATGAAGCGCTTGGATGACGGTCGATACAATAAAGTCGCTAACATTGTAGGGCATACCATGCAATTTCACCCTCACGGTGATGCATCAATTGGAGACGCACTCGTGCAACTCGGACAAAAAGATTTATTAATCGACTGTCAAGGAAACTGGGGTAACATCCTAACCGGAGACGGAGCTGCGGCCCCACGTTACATCGAAGCCAGACTTTCTAAGTTTGCATTAGATGTGGTCTTTAATCCAAAAACGACAACTTGGAAACAATCCTATGACGGCAGAAATAAAGAGCCAATTACCCTTCCTGTAAAATATCCCCTTCTTTTAGCACAAGGCGTAGAAGGTATTGCAGTCGGCTTGTCATCGAAGATCTTACCACATAACTTCAATGAGTTATGTGATGCTTCTATACACTACTTGAAAGAAGAGACATTCAAACTTTATCCCGACTTTCAAACCGGAGGGTCTATAGATGTTTCAAGGTACAATGACGGCGAACGAGGCGGTGTGGTTAAAGTGCGAGCTAAAATCACCAAAGTAGACAATAAGACTCTGTGCATTTCGGAAATTCCATATGGGAAGACAACGACCAGCATTATTGATTCTATATTAAAAGCTGTCGACAAGGGTAAAATAAAGATCAAGAAGGTGGACGACAATACTTCTGCCAATGTGGAAATTTTAGTCCATTTGGCTAGTGGTACATCTTCCGATAAAACGATAGATGCTCTCTATGCTTTCACGGATTGCGAAGTCAGCATATCACCGAATTGTTGTGTCATTGATGAGAATAAGCCTCATTTCCTACGCGTCAGTGATGTCTTAAAAAAATCAACGGACAATACCAAAGATCTCCTCCGTCAAGAATTAGAGATCAAAAAACAAGAACTACAAGAAAGTCTTCACTTTGCTTCACTTGAAAAAATCTTCATAGAAGAACGAATCTACAAAGACAAAGAGTTTGAACAAGCTAAAAGCATTGATATGGCTTGCGAGCACATTGATCTTAGATTAACGCCCTTCTATCCACAATTCATCAGAGAGGTTACCAAAGATGATATCCTCAGATTGATGGAAATCAAAATGGGACGTATTCTTAAATTTAACTCGGATAAAGCCGACGAGGTGATTGCTCGTATGAAAGACGAAATCACAGTCATCAACAAACACCTTAGCCAGATCGTAGAGTATACCATCCAATGGTATAAGATGCTTAAAGATAAATACGGAAAAGATTTCCCTCGGCGAACAGAGCTCCGAAATTTCGATACGATAGAAGCAACAAAGGTCGTTGAAGCTAATGAAAAGCTTTACATCAATCGCGAAGAAGGGTTTATTGGCACTTCATTGAAGAAAGATGAATTTATTGCTTGTTGTTCAGACATTGACGATGTCATTATTTTCTTCAGAGACGGGAAATACATGATTACCCCTGTAGCGGACAAAAAGTTTGTCGGCAAAAATATCCTTTACATTGCTGTTTTCAAGAAAAACGATAAACGCACAGTTTACAATGTAATTTATCGACACGGAAAAGTGGCTCCGTTCTACATCAAACGCTTCTCCGTCACGGGAATCACACGCGACAAAGAATACGATGTCACACAAGGTGAACCAGGATCAAAAATGGTCTATTTCACAGTGAACCCGAACGGTGAAGCCGAGACCGTGAAGGTGATTCTTAAACCAAAAGCCCGCCAAAAGATTCTGACTTTTGAAAAAGATTTCACAGAGATAGCCATCAAAGGTCGGCAGTCGATGGGAAACATCCTGACCAAAGCCGAGGTACACAAAATCACCCTGAAACAAAAAGGCGGTTCGACGCTCGGCGGGCGCAAAGTGTGGTTCGACCCCGATGTGTTGAGGTTGAATTACGATGGAAGAGGCAATTATCTGGGTGAATTTCAGTCGGATGAGCAGATTCTTATTGTCAGCAAGTCGGGCGAATTCTACACCAGCAATTTCGACTTGACGAACCATTACGACAACAACATTCTACGCATCGAAAAATTTAATTCCAACAAAGTTTGGACCTGCTCACTCTACGATGCCGACCAAAATTATTACTATTTGAAACGCTTCGTGTTCGAATCTTCGGCACGTAAGCAGAACTTTTTGGGCGAAAATTCCGAATCTAAACTGCAATTGCTCACCGATGTTGCTTTTCCTCGCGTGCTGGTGGCATTTGGTGGTGGCGACAGTTTCCGCGAAGCCTTGGAAGTGGATGCCGAAGAATTTATCGGACTGAAAAGTTTCAAAGCCAAAGGCAAACGCTTGTCCACCTTTGTGGTAAGCAGCATCTCGGAATTGGAGCCGTTGCGTTTTCCAGAGCCAGAACCGATGGCTGAAGAAGAGGAAGAACTTGAGGTGGAAGACATTCCCGAGAATTTCAAATCGGACGATGAATTGCACGACGACATCACAGGACAAAAAAGGATTGATTTTGAGTAATTTGCTAAACAAATCGTGTTGATGAAAGAAAAAATCCTGTGTTTGTTGTTTTTCGCTTTTGCTGCCGCTTCTGTTGTAGCGCAGAACGATAGTTTGACGCTTTCCAAACCCTTTTGGACGGTCAACAAAACGACATCAATCGGTTACGGACAAGCAAACGTATACGACACTTATCTTTCGCCACTCGAATACGAAGGACACTCCTACTCTTTTCTTCACGAGCGGGTGAGTCGGATACATTTCTTTGAAAACAAGCTGATTAAACAGCAGATGTTTAGTCTGAATTTTACCGGCACGGACAATCCGGCAAAAAATTCGTCTGAATATTCCGTCCTTCTCGAATATCGTTTGGGAGCGCATTATCCTGTCTGGCAACACGGAAATTTGCGCGTACGCGCAGGGGGGATTTGGAACATCGGCGGCGGTGCTATCTACAACGAACACAATTCGAACAACCCAGTTTCCGCCAAAGCGTTCACCAACCTAAACCTTTCTGCACAAGCGTTTTTTTGCTTGAAAAGCGTCTTGTTCCGCTGGCAATTGGATTTGCCTGTCGTGGGCGTATTCTTCATGCCTGAGTACGGTGAATCTTACTACGAAATTTCGTTGGGAAATCATCCAAATTCCGTCCATTTCGCTTCGTTCCACAACCAGCGGGCAATCCAGAGTTATCTTTCCGCCGATTTTCCCGTAAGCAATTGGACCATTAGACTTGGATTACAAAATACTCGGAATCAGACCAAAGCAAATGATTTAACCTCGCATATCTATACAAATACGCTGATGATTGGCTTGGTAAGCGAATCGCTTAACTTGAGTGGCAAAAAACTGAAAAAGACGAAAGCTTTTAAAAGCGCTTTGGAAGACTGAAACTTGAGAACCTTAAAATGAAAAACAACATACTAATCTACAATAACAATGAAAGTAAAACCTTTTAAAGGAATCCGTCCACCTCAAAAACACGTGGCGGAAGTCTCTTCACGCCCCTACGATGTGCTGAGTTCGGAAGAAGCCAGAAACGAAGCCGAAGGAAATGAAAAATCGCTGTATCATATCATTAAACCCGAAATAGATTTTGATTCGTCGGTGGACGAACACGATGAAATGGTGTATGGGCGAGCCGTGGAAAATTTTCGCAAATTTCGAGAAAAAGGCTGGTTACTCCAAGATGAGAAGGAAATGTATTACATTTATGCCCAAACGATGAACGGTCGTACGCAATACGGCTGGGTGCTTTGTGCGCACGTGGAGGATTATTTTTCGGGAAAAATCAAGAAACACGAGCTGACGCGGAAGGCAAAAGAAGAAGACCGCATGAAGCACGTGCGCGTAAACAATGCAAATGTGGAGCCTGTTTTTTTCGCTTTTCCAGAGAGTAGTGAACTTGAAGAGATTGCCCAAAAGATTATCAGCCAGCCACAGGAATACGACTTTACGGCAGGCGACGGCATCCGCCACCAATTTTGGCTGGTTACCAAAGACGATAACATTCGGAGCGTGACGGCTATTTTTTCGCAGATGCAGGAAATGTACATTGCCGACGGACACCACCGTTCGGCAGCGGCAGCTTTGGTGGGTGCAGAAAAGGCTTCCCAAAATCCGCAGCACAACGGCACAGAGGAATACAATTATTTTATGGCGGTATGTTTTCCCGACAAGCAACTCTCTATTATCGACTACAACCGTTTGGTAAAAGACCTAAACGGCTTGTCGCACGAAGAGTTTTTACGAAAGCTGGAAACCTATTTTGAAGTGAAAAAAGCTGGCTCAGAGATGGTAAAACCACAAGCGTTGCATCATTTTTCCATCTATCTCGACGGCATCAGCTACAACCTGAAGGCAAAGCCCGAATATATTAACGACAGCGACCCAATCGACGTGCTGGATGTGACCATTTCGTCCAAATACATTTTAGATGAAATTCTAGGAATCAAAGACCTCCGTTCCGACAAACGAATCGACTTTGTGGGCGGCATTCGCGGTTTGGGGGAACTAAAAAAGCGAGTGGATAGCGAAGAAATGCGTTTGGCGTTGGCGCTTTATCCTGTTTCCATGCAGCAATTGATGAACATCGCCGACACGGGCAACATCATGCCGCCCAAAACCACTTGGTTTGAGCCCAAACTTCGTTCGGGCTTGGTGATTCATGAGTTGGAGTAAAAACAAGTGAGCTTTATGTCAAGATTTTATCGGAGTCTTTGATTCTGTAAATCCAGGCATCTTTGTTGGCTTCGTTTTTGTTGACAAATGCGGACAAATAATTTATTGCCGCTTCTTTGTCGGCAAAAGAGGCAAGATAAACCCTTTTGGCTTTTGAGCTTTCGATAATTCCCCCTTTTTCAAAGCCTTTGTTTTCGAAATTCGCTAACTCCCGACTTGCAACCGACAAGGATCTGAATGTGCCGACAATCAAAAAATAGTTGTCGGTATCGGCTGTTGAGGCTTCTTTTGGAGTGTTGGAAACATCTGTCATCTTATTTGATGTCATCATAGTGGATAAATCCTTTTCTTTTGCGCATCCGTCCTTTTTATTGATGCCAGTCTCGATGTGTTTTTCAGAAAAAAATCCTGCAAATTGTGTTTTGGACTCTTCATTATCCGAAATCGGTATGGAAATGGTAAACAACAACGCCGCCGCAGCCACTCCAACCGCTGCAACCGTCAGTGTTCTTCTAATAGAGAATCTGTTCTTTTTCTCCTGAAGTGTTTCTGCTTCCATCCTCAAGTCCTCAAGCGTGCGGATGGAGATATTTTCCAAACCCAAAAGACGAGGTCGAGCCATTTTGTCCGTCAAACCACGAAAACAAATGACTCCCTCCTTATTATATAGGTGTCCCCAGTTTTGAATTTCCACATCTTTGTTTGAACGGATTTCAGACTTTAAGTTTTTTACGTCTTCTCTGACAGCATTTTCTGCTTCAGTATAGGACATTGATTGGGTTTTGGCGTACAATTGCGTCAAAAGCCCATCGTTGTGGGTCAGCACATTGTTGAAGCTCACCCAAGAATGCGGACTAAAAATCGTCTGTTGTGAATTGTCGCAGACAGCACAATCTTCGTTTACGACAAATCCGCCCAACTCGGGAACAAGCACGAAATCGTTCTCCAATAATAAATAACCAATATGTTCAATCAATCTGTCCATTGTACAAACTTACGGATATTTGTCAAATGAAAGAAATTTAGGTTTGAAATTTTATCATCAGGCATCGTCCGTATCATGTTAAAAAGGTTTATAAATTTCAGACAGTTAGTTGCATAGACACTTAATATCTTTCTTTTAGGAGAAAAAATACGTTTAATTTGTTAAAATGTTGATTTCTTAATGGTTTATGTAGTTAAAAAGGCGGTTTATGTAAAAAAAACATCATTTTATTGTTAGTTTATCAAGAAGATTTATACCTTTGTAGCGATTATCGCTAATGGAATTTAAACACTGTAGAATTATTTTGCTTATTTTCCATGATA
>JBKEDO010000072.1:0-8186 GCA_047975405.1 Bacteroides sp. | reverse complement strand
TTGTTTGAATATTAACTCTTATATAAATAAAAGCCAATACCTTTTTAGCTCTGTTCAGGATACCGTAAAAATTTATTGACGATCTAATAATACCTAATAATAAGTATTGACGGTTCTTGTTTTTTTACTTGTACTACTTGTATTGTTTATCAATATTTCAAAGAACGTGGCTTCTGATCAAATCTTCGATTCAAAAGCGGGTGCAAAGGTAAAACTCTTTAAGCAAACCACCAAACGTTTTGGAAAGTTTTTTTTCAGAATTAATCTTTCAGCTAATTTAAGATCAACATAGAGAGATCTTAAAAAAGAATATCCTCGCAACCATTAGCGATCAAACCAAAGCAACATTTCAATCAAAAGGCTTTGTCTCTCTTGCAAAGCGAATGCAAAAGTAGAGCATTAAACACCAATACGCAAATACTTAGAAAGGTTTTTTGAAAGTTTTTTGAATAAAAAAACGTAATCAACTGGATAACAGATGTGTTATAAAGCATGTTTTCAAAGCAAAAAAGACAGAGGAAACAAAATCAACACAGAAAGAACACCATATAATATTACACGCACATGTACGTCTGCGGGCGAGGGCGCAATTGCGGGCGAGGGCGCGAGCACACATAGGCGCGAATGCGAGCACACACGAACGCACGCATACATTCGCACACACAATTAAAAATGAAGATCGGAGTTTAGTCACCAGCCAAACCCCGATCTCCAGTTATACTATCAAGTAACGATTATCAATTACAGACATCGATTAAATCTTTATATCGCTTCAGTAAAAGCAATGATTGCCTATAACCCAAACCACCATTATCAAGAATGAGAGTAGAAAGAAAGGCACAACAAGAATAAAAACTAAAATGAAAACGACACTATTTCATTTCAAAAATCAACGTTCCACCCCTCATAATATCTTCATGTGTGATATAATTCTTCGTATACGGCTGTCCATTAAGCGTCACACCGTCAACATGCAAATGATCTTTCGATAAACCTTCAGCAATCACCGTAAACGTCTTTCCACCAGAAAGATGAAGTACCATTTTAGGTAATTGAGGAGCACCAAAAACATAATTGCCGCTGACCGGATCAACAGGGTAGAAACCCATAGCACTGAACATATACCAAGCCGACATCTGTCCACAATCGTCATTTCCACACAATCCATCAGGCTTATTCCGATATTGAGTCGTAAAAATCTCACGAACCAACTCCTGTGTACGTTCAGGGCGTCCGGCCAATGTGTATAAGTACGCCACGTGATGACTCGGTTCGTTACCATGCGCATATTGCCCAATCAAACCCGTAACATCCGCTTGCTTCGTTTCCAATTTCAACGTAAACACCGAATCAAGTTTATTCAAGAATGATTTCTCGCCACCGAACAATTTAATCAACCCCGGGATATCATGCTGCACATGCCAGGTATATTGCCAAGCATTACCTTCCGTATAATCCCCGCCACTACTCTCAGCGTGCGCTACATCACTCGGATTAAAAGGTGTTTTCCAAGTTCCGTCCGAACGACGTGGACGCATAAACTGCGTCTCCTTATCAAATAGATTCTTATAAAAGTCGGCACGACGAGCAAAATAAGCCGCATCCTCCTTCTTTCCCATTCGTTTAGCCATGTCCGCCGCCGCATAATCATCATAAACCGATTCTAAAGTCGAAGAAACAGACTCAGCCGGAGTCAAATCAGTTGGGAAATATCCATACTTCATATACACCTCCCAATTCGATTTCAGTTTATGAGAAACCGTTTGCGTCTGCTTCACCATTCGGAAAGCCCGTTCAGCATCAAACCCACGGAATCCCTTCCGATAAGCCTCAGCCACCACAGACACACCATGATTAGCGACCATACAATAATTCTCTTTACCCCACAAAGCCCAAATAGGTAAAAAACCTTGAACTTCGCCCTGCTCAATCAGCGAATTAATAAAACCATCCACACGTTCAGGAACCATCAACGTATAAAACGGATGAGCCGCCCTATACGTATCCCAAAGCGAGAACGTCGAATAGAATTTACCTCCTCCGGCTTTCACCACAGAGTCGGCAGCATTACGATAAAATCCATCAACATCCGAAATCTCATTCGGTTGAATCAATGCATGATAAAAACACGTATAAAAGTTAATCTTCTCCTCTTCCGTTCCCTCAATTTCGATGCGTCCCAAATAACTATTCCAAACCTCACGAGCATTCACCTTCACCCGATTAAAATCCCAGTCCGCAATCTCCGCTTTCATATTCTTTTTAGCTCCTTCAACACTGGTCGTCGACAGCGCCACCTTCATCATCAACTGCTCCCCCTCTTTCAAGTCGAAAGTAGCCACAATCCGCTTTCCCTTCTCCATATCCAGCATAGGCAAATCGATTCGACTCACGACCGGATGGTCGAATTCCAACACAAAGAAATAATCCTGATCGACCCAAACCGTGTTCGAAACATGACCGGTTAACATCCGATCGCTCTCCCATGTCACCTCACAATGAGTCACATGCGAGTGATACTGTTGTTCATTCCAGGCCGGTCCATGCTGCAAATCGATCAACACCGAAGCCGAGTCCGCCTTATGAAACGTATAACGATGCAAAGCCGCATGAACAGAGGCCGTCAGCTCCGCTTTTACTTGAGCATCCGTCAACTCAACCGCATAATAACCCGGTGAAGCCTCCTCCTGTTTTTTATCCAATCGACTACGATAACCCTCCCACGAGCGTACCCGATTACCCGTAAAAGGCATCACTAAAAGATCACCCAAATCCATACATCCCGTTCCGTTAAGATGCGTCTGGGAGAATCCCCAAATCAAAGAATCCTGATACGTATATTCCGAACAATAACGCCACCCCACCGCTCCGGTAACCGGACTCGTTTGTACCATACCAAAAGGCACACAAGCTCCGGGGAAAGTGTGTCCATTATCAGCCGCACCAATAAAAGGATTTACAAAGCGAGTATAATCGACCGTTTCCGCCACTTTCGTCGGCACACAAGAAACGAACAATAAGCCCATTATAAGCATTGAAAATAAGATAGTTTTCTGTTTCATCATGGTATTTATTTTAATAATCATCCGTGAGCAAAGATAGCAGAAAATCTTGTTTTTGAGTGAAATAAAACAGCGTTTCATGTGACAAAAGAAAAAAAACGGCGACATATTAAATAAATATCAATGCAATTAATTATCTTTGTTAGCTTTAAAACAGCTGACAACAAAACCTATAGCTCATGAAAGATTTTTTTAAATTTACTCTGGCCACAGTTACAGGAATCATTCTGTCAGGCATTATTCTATTCATCCTCGGCATTGTGACCTTTTTCGGCATCGCTTCTTCAGCAGATAGCGAAACCATTGTGAAGAAAAACTCAATAATGATGCTCGATCTGAACGGCACATTAGTTGAGCGTACGCAAGAAACCCCATTTGCATTCTTTTCAGAAATTATGGGCGATAAAGAAAACGTCTATGGATTAGACGACATCCTGTCTTCAATCAAAAAAGCCAAAGAGAACGAAAACATCAAAGGAATTTATATACAAGCCAGCGCTTTAGGGGCCTCTTATGCCTCACTACAAGCTATTCGGAATGCTTTAGTCGATTTTAAGACCAGCGGCAAATTCATTGTAGCCTACGGAGACGTATACAGTCAGAAGTTATACTATCTATCGAGTGTAGCCGACAAGGTTCTACTCAATCCAAAAGGCATGCTTCAATGGACCGGACTATCGGCTACCCCTATTTTCTATAAAGATCTACTCAAGAAAATCGGCGTTGAAATGCAGATCTTCAAAGTCGGAACCTACAAATCGGCAGTTGAACCCTTTAACTCAACAGAGATGAGTCCGGCCAATCGCGAGCAAGTCACCGTCTTCTTGAATTCCATCTGGAATCAAGTCCTAGAAGGTGTTTCCACCTCTCGCCACCTTTCGAAAGATTCATTAAACAACTACGCCGATCGGATGCTCATGTTCTCTCCGGCAGAAGAAACAGTTGCCTGCGGATTGGCCGACACCCTAATCTATCGCAACGATGTAAAAGACTACCTCAAGAAGATGGCACAAGTGAAAGAAGACGATCCACTTCGCATCCTAGGCCTTCACGACATGATCAATGTTAAACGCAATGTCCCCAAAGATAAAAGCGGCAATATCGTAGCCATCTATTACGCTGCAGGAGAAATTGTCGATGCCGCTCAAAACGGAACAGACAACCTCATCGTTGGCAACAAAGTCATCAAAGACTTACGCAAGTTAAAAGACGACGACGATATCAAAGCCGTAGTTTTCCGCGTAAACTCTCCGGGTGGAAGCGCTTTTGCTTCAGAACAAATCTGGAACGCCGTTAAAGAATTAAAAGCTAAAAAGCCAGTCATCGTATCTATGGGCGATTATGCCGCATCAGGTGGATACTACATCTCCTGTTTAGCCGATACGATTGTAGCCGAGCCAACCACCCTTACCGGTTCTATTGGCATCTTCGGCATCGTGCCCAATGCCAAAGAGTTGACCGACAAGATCGGATTAAGCTACGACATGGTTAAGACCAATAAGTTTGCCGACTTTGGCAACCTTATGCGTCCCTTCAACGACGACGAAAAACTCTTAATGCAAGCCATGATCAACAGAGGATATGAAATCTTTGTTAGCCGTTGCGCCGAAGGACGCGGCATGAGCAAAGAGGCGATTAAGAAGATTGCCGAAGGTCGTGTTTGGACCGGCGAAAAAGCAAAAGAGCTTGGTTTAGTCGACATCTTAGGAGGCATTGACACCGCTATGGAGATTGCCACCAAGAAAGCCGGTATCGAAAACTACACCGTTATTTCCTATCCGGAAAAAGAAAGCTGGTTATCGAATCTGTTCAACGATACCCCAAACAATTACATTGAATCGAAGCTATTAAATAGCAAACTAGGAGAATATTATCAACAATTTGGTTTATTAAAGAATCTCAGCGATCGTTCGATGATCCAAGCTCGGATTCCGTTCGAGCTCAGTCTAAAATAGGAAGGAGTTAAATGAGCGAAGACTTAATCAGAAAAAACAAATGGCTTTACCCCGTCTCATGGCTTTATGGGACGGCAGTTACAATAAGAAACAAACTCTTTGATTGGGGAATTCTCCAATCAAAGAGTTTTAATGTTCCTATCATCTGCGTAGGCAACCTTGCCGTAGGCGGGACAGGCAAAACCCCGCATACCGAATTCCTGATCAAACTCCTCTCCGCTCACTATCACGTTGCGGTACTGAGTCGCGGGTATAAGCGTCACACCAAGGGCTATCTTTTAGCTGATGCAAAAAGCACCGCCCAGACCATTGGTGACGAACCCTATCAGATTCACCAAAAGTACCCCAATATCACCTTAGCAGTCGACGAAGACCGTTGTCATGGTATCCAGCAACTTCTGGCCATCAAACAACCCAAAGTCGATCTCATCCTTCTTGACGACGCCTTTCAGCATCGTTACGTCAGAGCCGGACTAAACATCCTACTCACCGACTATCACCGCCTCTTCTCCGATGACGCCCTTCTACCGGCAGGTCGCCTCCGCGAGCCCAAGAGCGGTAAAAACCGTGCACATATGGTCATTGTCACCAAATGCCCGTCAGACATCAAGCCCATCGATTACAACATCATCGCCAAGCGGCTCGATCTGTATCCCTATCAAGCTCTCTACTTCTCGACCTTCCAATACGGAAGCCTCCGTCCGGTATTTCCGAGCGAGCACTCCAAAGAAAAGAAACTCGTTACCCTTATCGGTGCCGATGTTCTCTTAGTCACCGGCATTGTTTCGCCCGCTCCGATATTAAACGAACTAGAGACCTATGCCACTAAAGTAGATCTTTTAGCATTCGACGACCACCATCAGTTCACCGAAAGCGATCTACAACAAATCGAAGAACGATTTCAACAGCTCAACCCCAACAACCGGTTCATCGTAACCACCGAAAAAGACGCAGCGCGTCTCGTTGGGCACAGCCAACTCAAGGACGAGTTAAAGCCCATGCTTTACTCCCTACCCATTACCATTAAGATATTACAAAAACAACAAGATAAGTTTAATCAACACATTATAGGCTATGTTAGAAAAAATACAAGAAACGGCAGCTTACCTCAAAAGTAAGATGCACACAAGCCCAGAAACAGCCATTATACTAGGCACCGGCCTCGGCAGTCTCGTTAACGAGATCACTGAAAAGTATGAGATAAAATACGAAGAGATTCCCAACTTCCCGGTATCAACCGTTGAAGGACATAGCGGAAAGCTCATCTTCGGAAAGCTAGGCAACAAAGACATCATGGCCATGCAAGGTCGTTTCCACTACTACGAAGGCTACTCCATGAAAGAAGTAACCTTTCCGGTACGCGTGATGCGTGAACTCGGCATCAAAACCCTTTTCGTTTCGAACGCCAGCGGAGCCACTCATCCCGACTTTGAGATTGGCGATTTGATGATCATCACCGATCACATCAACTACTTCCCCGAACACCCGCTTCATGGAAGAAACATCCCTTACGGTCCACGTTTCCCGGATATGAGCGAAGCTTACGATAAAGAACTCATTCGCAAGGCCGATGCCATTGCCGAAGAAAAAGGCATCAAAGTACAACATGGCGTATACGTCGGTACCCAAGGCCCAACCTTCGAGACCCCAGCCGAATACAAACTCTTCCGCATCTTTGGTGCCGATGCTGTTGGTATGTCGACCGTACCCGAAGTCATCGTAGCCCGTCATTGCGACATTAAAGTCTTCGGCATCTCCGTAGTCACCGACCTTGGAGTAGAAGGAAAGATTGTAGAAATATCGCACGAAGAAGTACAAAAAGCAGCCGATGCCGCACAGCCCAAGATGACCACCATCATGCGCGAATTGATCAATAGAGCATAATCATTTTATATGAGAACAGAAATATCCACCCTCGGCGAGTTCGGCCTCATCGACCACCTTACCGAGGGCTTAACATTAGAGAATTCATCTAGTCAATACGGAGTGGGCGACGATGCCGCCGTCCTTTCCTACCCATCGGACAAGCAAGTCCTAGTCACCACCGACCTCCTCATGGAAGGCGTGCACTTCGATTTGACTTACGTCCCCCTAAAACACTTAGGCTACAAGTCAGCCATTGTCAACTTCTCCGACATCTATGCCATGAACGGCACTCCTCGTCAGATCACCGTATCGCTCGCGCTATCGAAGCGATTCAGTGTAGAAGACATGGAAGCCTTCTATGCCGGCATCCGTCTCGCTTGTGAAGAATACCATGTCGACATTGTAGGTGGCGACACCACCTCTTCTCTCACCGGATTTGCCATCAGCATCACCTGTATTGGCGAAGCCGATAAAGACAAAGTAGTCTACCGCCATGGAGCAAAACCGACTGATCTGATCTGCGTCAGCGGCGATCTGGGTGCAGCCTACATGGGACTTCAGCTATTAGAGCGCGAAAAAGTTGTTTTAAAAGACTCTGCCGACGTTCAACCCGACTTTACGGGCAAAGAATACCTTCTTGAACGCCAACTCAAACCAGAAGCCCGCAAAGATATTATCAAGCTCCTAGCCGAAGCCAACATTGTGCCAACTGCCATGATGGACATCTCAGACGGTCTCTCGTCGGAGTTGATGCATATCTGCAAACAAAGTAAAGCCGGTTGTCGTGTATACGAAGAGCATATCCCAATCGACTATCAGACCGCAGTGATGGCAGAAGAGTTCAACATGAACCTCACCACCTGTGCGATGAACGGCGGTGAAGACTACGAGCTCCTATTTACTGTCCCCATTGCCGATCACGAGAAAGTAGCAGAGATGAAAGGCATCCGCATCATCGGACACATCACCAAGCCTGAGCTTGGTTGTGCATTGATCACCCGCGACGGACAAGAGTTCGAACTGAAAGCACAAGGCTGGAATCCTCTTGAAGAAGAAAAATAAAAAAAGTTCAAAATTTAAAACACTGATAATAAGACCACAAGCTTTTTATCAGTGTTTTTTCCTTTCAAAAGGTTTGGTAGTTTCAAAACTTTCACTACCTTTGCAACCGCAAACAAGCAAGGTGCCATAGCTCAGTTGGTAGAGCAAAGGACTGAAAATCCTTGTGTCCCCGGTTCGATTCCTGGTGGCACCACAGAAAAGAGAGTTACAGAAATGTGACTCTCTTTTTGTTTTAGGAGGT
>JBKEDO010000056.1:0-6596 GCA_047975405.1 Bacteroides sp. | reverse complement strand
GTCTAATTATATGTGTCTTTATCGCAGGATTCACAATAACATCTTGCAATGTAAACCAAAATAAAGTCAATGAAAATAAAGTCTCTGACTCAGCAAGTATAAGCCTTCCTAAAAAGACGGAGGAGGTAGGGAGTAAACATGAAATCTTTCATAATGATTTGTTTAGTACTGATTCTATAGTCGGAAGTTATCACATTTTATATAAGTTGAAAGAAAGTGAAAGAATATTTACAAAAAAAACATTCAGACACTGATGGGGAAGGAGATAAGACGATTAGTTCTATACATCAGGACGTTATTTTAACAGTAACTAAAGATGGCAAGGATGTTGTTTTAAACAGAAAAATACAAATAGATGATTTTAGGTCATTCATACCTGAAAACGAAATTGCGAATTATGGTTTTACAAGTTTTGGGATAAAAGAAGTGATGATTAATCAAATCACTTTTTATCTTAATTACTGCATTCCTGAATCTGATCTTTGTTATTCATTTGAACTAACATTGTTAGATAATGGAAATCTAGAAATCAAGGAGGTAATAGAAGAAGAAAGCGATTGGTAATATATCACTTGTTTATAGTGTTGCTATATTTTTATTAAAGAAGTCTTTAAACTATTTGCTAGTAAGCATCTTATCAATGATTTTAAAGACGGTGTTCCTGTCGTCCTCATCGAGCTGCTATATAAGCCGCATTTAACAAAAGATTTTAATAGGAATAATGAATTATATTTCATATAATTCATTACATTTGCCGATATCATTATCCATATCAAACTCTTTTGGTTCTGCACTGAACAACTATACTTACTCTGCCGATGGGCGGAAGTTGAAAGCCGAGATGAAGTATGGTGTTAATCGTGCGAACACAAAGACGACTGATTATGTGGGTAATATGATTTACGAGAATGGTTCTTTGAAACGTATCTTGGTCGATGGTGGTTATATTGAAAATGATAAGTATTACTACTATATCCAAGATCATTTGGGCAATAACCGTGTGGTTGCTCAAGCCGATGGTTCAGTGCTTCAAGTGAGTCATTACTATCCGTTCGGTATGACATTTACGGAGAATAATACGGGTGATTCGAAGGTTCAGCGTTATAAGTACAACGGTAAGGAGTTTGATGGTGAACGTGGATTGAATGTTTATGACTACTCTGCCCGGTATATGGATCCGGCATTGGGACGGTTTATGACGATGGACTCACTCGCTGAAAGACGTATTGAGTGGTCTAAATATGCGTATTGTGGAAATAATTCGGTGAATGCGGTAGATTTCGCGGTGATAGTATAACTGCAATTGTAAATACAATAATTACGAATCCAGACGGAACTACAAGTATACAGAGTACTCAATATTATTATGGGCAAAATTCAAGTGGGACATATGGTTTTATTGACAGTAGTGGAAACTTGTATTCAGGAACTGATGTTTTTGTAAATTCACTAACAACAGCATTAAGTGATTTACGGACAGGTGGTGATGTTGGCAATGCTTTGGTGTCTTATTTGCTTAGCTCAACAAAAAATGTACAAATAGCACAAGGGGCAAATATAGCGGCCCAAATGGATCTTATATAAAATGGAATACTAACTCAACGAAAGGAGGAATAAACCAAATAGGTACACAAAACAGACCGGCTTATATTGGTTTAGGGCACGAAATGGCTCATATTAAAGACAGTTGGAGAGGGACTATTGATAATACTGCTTGGGTAACTGTTGGTGGAAAAGCAATACCAAATGCAGAAAAATATGCGACTCATATAGAAAATCAATTAAGGGCAGAGAATAATATATCTTTGCGAACTCATTATGGAATAGATTTAAGTTCGGGGCAATGTGTTGGATTAGAAAGTACTCGAACAATTATTGGAAATTTAAGTTTGTTTTATTTTCAATCAAAAGGAAATTATCTAATGGGTATTACACCATTTACTTATAGAAATAAATAAATATGAAAAAACAGATATTTGGCTCATTACTTATTTTCATCTTTTTGTCTTGTAGTACATCCAAGAATACCTATCATTCCAAGATATACGACAAAATTTATAGATGTCAAGGTATTGATATTAATAACATTAAACAACCCTATTATGTAAGCATACAGATGCACTATATAAACAAGTTAATACAGTGGGATTACTTGGATAAAGTAGGTTATTCAAAAGAGAACGATAGTATTTATATATTAAACATGGTAGGAATAGAAGGTGATTTTAATTTTATGATTTGGAATAGAAGTAATATGTTGTCTTATACGAATGATAGCGGAGAACTTATGCAAATAGAACAATGTTTATTTACAAAATACATGATGAAATTGGTGTCAGAGTGGAATATTACGGAAATTAGAAAGGAAGAACAAATCAATAAAGTAATTTTGCCTGCAAGAGTCGTTTATGCAACTAAAATAATTTTCAATAAAGGTAAATATAATATTGATTGTTTTACTTTTGATGATTTTTTTAACTTAAAGAGAGACGGAGCCGATTAAAAAGACATTATCCAATAAATTGTGTAAACTATAACTCGAATCATTAGATCCGAGTTATAGTTTTACCTTTAAAACGAAATAATATGGATAGTGTTATGGCAAAGCGAGAAAAACGTCAGGTATATCCAGAATCATTTAGGTAATAACCGTGTGGTTGCTCAAGCCGATGGTTCAGTGCTTCAAGTGAGTCATTACTATCCGTTCGGTATGACATTCACAGAAAACAATACGGGTGATTCGAAGGTTCAGCCTTATAAGTACAACGGTAAGGAGTTCGATGGCGAACGTGGATTGAATGTTTATGACTACTCTGCCCGGTATATGGATCCGGCATTGGGACGGTTTATGACGGTGGATCCGCTGGCGGAGAAGTTTTATTCAGTAAGTCCGTATGTGTATTGTGGAAATAACCCGATTAATCTTATTGATTCGGATGGAAAAAGAGAGTGGCCTATTAATCCAACTTACAAAGGATATGGTAGATCACACGAAAATAACTACGGCGCACCAAGAGATAAAGGTAGAAGTCACAAAGGAGTGGATATAAATCATACGGGCAAAGGAGAAACTGATAAAGGTGCTCCAATTATTGCTACGCACGATGGCACGGTAACCAGGGTTGTTAGGATTGGTAGTGGCGACAAAGACGCTGGAGGTAACAGAGTTCAAATAACATCTAAAGATAAAAGAGTATCTACATCTTATATGCATTTAGATGCGATAAGTTCTGGAATTAAAATTGGATCTAATATATCCGAAGGACAACAAATAGGAAACATGGGAGGATCTGGAAAAGGTAAATCAGATACATATACATCTCATTTACATTACGAAATTAAAATAGATGGAGTAAACATAAACCCTGCTAACGGCGCAAATCACTTAGTAGATGCGCAAAAAGTCTCAGAACCGGAAGCAACACTTCCTGAAGTTACGATTACTGCTCCCAGATTAGCTCCTAAACCAATACCTATGCCGGAAATAAAAAATAAACCGGAAATAAATAGACTTTAAATTAATTAAAAATACAATATTTATGAAAAGATTTTATTTTTATCTGATGATTTTGGTTGTATTCATAACTTCCTGCAAAAACTCTGAAACCAAAAAAGTTGCAACCAACAATATAACGGTGTCTAAAGATACGGTTGATACCATAATGGCAAAACCGGAGCAAAAGCAGCCTTTATTGAATGATAGAAATTATCATGAAACTCCAATTCATGTAGATACGATTATTAACAAGTATCATATATCTTATACAGTTCAAGATAATGATGATGTCATTACTGATATTACTGGTTTAGTTTTTGCAGGACGAGAGGTTCTTTTAGAAATAAGACATGATGGAAAAAAGATTCTAAATCGAAAACTAGACAGAATAGATTTCAGTTCATATATTCCAAGCAAAGAAATAAAAAACTTTAGCATTATACGATTTTGTTTAGAAAGAGTAGAAAAAGACAACTCCTTAATTTTTTATGTTAATACATGTGTTCCTAATTCTGATTATTGTTATTGTTTTGAACTTAACGTATCAAGCAATGGTAGTGTCAAGATAAAAGAGATAATTGAAGAAGGTGAGGAAGAATGGTAATTTTATTTCATCCCTATAGGACTCCCCTTCATTTTTGCTACGTAGCAAAAATGGAGGGATTTTTTAACTACTTTGTTTTAAAGTAAGCCCCCGATAAACTAAAGATTCTTCCAAAAGCAACCGCCAAGGTTAACTTCGGCTGGAGTTGTCCTTGGCGGTTTGATTTTATGATAGTTGCATCTTGGCTTTTGTTAGACTCCCATTAGAGCCGTTTTATATTTGCGTTGGAGTTTCATTGGATTTCTTTATTTTCCAAGCGTTTGGTAGTAACTCCTTCACCTCTTTTCCGGAACCTTTTTCCAGATAGCCGGGTAATCGTGGAATAGCTAACTTTATCCGGACATTGAGTTAAGCATAAAAAGTTTAACTTTACCCCATGAAAAAAGAAAGAATGCATTATGACTCTCTCTTTAAAGAGAATGCGGTTAAATTGAGTTATGAGAGAAAGAATGTGAGTGGTTTGGCTGGTGAACTTAGTGTGAGTGCGGCTTTGATTTATCGTTGGAGCAAAGAATATGTATAATATGGCAAAGGGAGTTTTCCCGGCAATGGCATAATCAAACAGACTCCTGAAGAAAAGGAACTCTCTGCGATGAGAATACGCATACGTGATATCGATGAGAACATCGTCCGTATGCGTATTGTGTGGATGATCCGATGAATGCCGTAGATCCGGATGGGAGGTTTCCTATTTGGAATATTCTTGGTGCAGCGTTAGAGTATGGTATTCAAGTATATGACAATTATAAGAGTGGAAAATATGGATATGATGCTTGGGTTGGTGATGTCGATTTTTTAGATGCTGCCTTATCAACTGTAAATCTTGCAGGTAAATTTAAGGTTGCAGGAATGCTGTTGGTGGAAGGAGCAAAAGCAGCAATTGACATTACTCCAAATAAAGAAGTGAAAAATGTTAAACACAAGTGTTGGACGAGTACAAAATATTACTGAGACTGGAGCAAATTTTACAACTAATAGAACCTTGAAAAATAATGAAAAAGAAGAACGGTAAGGGAAGTGTAAAAAATAAGAAAAAGGATAAAAACTTCATAAGAGTTTGGGGTATTAAAATAACCCATGATGTTTTGTTTGCCATAATAATATTAGCTGCTTTCTTTATATTTTATGGTATTCGTACCATGTATGTTAATTATAAATTAGAGAATGGAAAAACAGAGATTGTTTTTGCTGAAATTATTGATGCAGGAATAAGAACGAGAGGAGGACTTGGTGCAAAGCCTAAAATTGGATATATTAAATTTCGATATTTTATTAAAGGCAAGGAAGTTATCCATTTTTGTGAACCCATAGATAATCCAAAGCAATATCAGATTGGCGATTGCATTGAGGTTTTAATTAGTTTGGAAGATGAGAATGTTTATAAATGGAACGAATCTAAAGGTTCTTTCAAATGCCAATAAGGAGTTGCGAGCCCTTTTATCTAGGATGTCGTTGCTTACTTTAGGAGTCTTACCCTAAGAGACAGTAGGCTTCTCCATTTGTTGAATGTCTTTTTCTATTTAATCCCTATCTGCCAAATGAAACCTTTTTGGCGGATAGGGATTGTTCCCATTCGTTGACATAGATGTCTTAACGTAAAGTCCCGACCGCTAAAAATCGTAAAAAATGCAACACCATAGAGCCTGGTCTGACCATAGGTGGCTATCTTTGTTTGGATAAAATCAGTCTCAACGGGAAAAGATGTAGACTCTGTTCCTAGTTAACCAAAACTAGAACTATAGGTGGACCTAGTGCAGGTGGATATGAAAGTTATTCTGCTCATTTGCACAATGAAATATCAGTTGATGGCATTCATGTAAATACTTCAAAAGGAGCGGATCACTTGATATATCCACAGCAAATAATAGACTCAAGAGCATCATGACCACGGCCAGAAATAAATTATAGTGGCGGTACTTTACCTGAGGTAACTGTGGTTGGTCAGGGTCCGAAAATAGCTCCGATACCATTGCCAATCTTGGACGTAAAAATCCCTAAAGTTAAACAAATAAACTAATAGAATTATGAATGTCGGACGTCTAATTATATGTGTCTTTATCGCAGGATTCACAATAACATCTTGCAATGTAAACCAAAATAAAGTCAATGAAAATAAAGTCTCTGACTCAGCAAGTATAAGCCTTCCTAAAAAGACGGAGGAGGTAGGGAGTAAACATGAAATCTTTCATAATGATTTGTTTAGTACTGATTCTCTAGTCGGAAGTTATCACATTTTATATAAGTTGAAAGAAAGTGTCTGAATGTTTACAAAAAAAACATTCAGACACTTATGGGGAAGGAGATAAGACGATTAGTTCTATACATCAGGACGTTATTTTAACAGTAACTAAAGATGGCAAGGATGTTGTTTTAAACAGAAAAATACAAATAGATGATTTTAGGCCATTCATACCTGAAAACGAAATTGCGAATTATGGTTTTACAAGTTTTGGGATAAAAGAAGTGATGATTAATCAAATCACTTTTTATCTTAAT
>JBKEDO010000010.1:0-18980 GCA_047975405.1 Bacteroides sp. | reverse complement strand
TCTGGGTTAACGTTGGTCGCGTCGATAACACATTGGGCGATCGCAACTTACAACCAAGCTTGGGTGGTTGCTGCAATATCTAAGCTTTTGAGGGTTTTCTCATGATGCAGTCGAACAAAGAGAGGGTTTGACTTAATCATGAAAGGCGATCAAAAAAAGATCTATCAACCCAATAATTATACAGAAATGGGGATGTGCCGAAACGGACACATCCCCATATTTTTATTCATTGTAAGCTAAAAAAAACAGCACCGCATTCCACGTCCAAAAGAACCGTATCCCAGCGACCTGACGACCGCACTCCAGCGACACAACGACCGCACTCCAGCGACACAACGACCGCACTCCAATGTTCCAACGACCGTACTCCAGAACAACAAGAACCGTATCTAATGAGGAGGAAGCAATAAATGCTTTGCTATGATCATTCAAATAGGATTAAACACTGTATTAGAGCACAATAGCATGAATAAATGAATCACTTCACCAGAGTTATTGTTCCAGGCTTCAACTGTTTTTCTTTTAAGACCAAATCCGAACTAGGATAGCCTAAAGCGACACAGCCATAGACCTTATGATGAGCAGGAACGCCTAAACTCGTAATAAATTCACGCACTTCCGAATCCTCACAAGTCGTTCCTAGCTGATTAATCCAACACGACCCAATACCTAGCGAATGAGCGGCAAGAAATATATTTTCTATGGCACAAGCACAATCCATTGGTGCCCACCATTGAGTAGGATCATTAGAAACGATGATCAACGTTGGTGCGTGATAATAGCAGCAATAAGTTTCACTTTGAGATCGTTCTTGAAGCAACTTCTGATCGCTTCGACCAAATGCATGCTTAATCACCGTATTGAGTTTTTCTAGTTTCTCACCATTCTGTATGCCTACAAAATGCCAAGTCTGATAATTCATTCCACTAGGAGCATAAACACCCGCTTGAAGGATTTCCAGTAACTGTTCTTCGGGCACTTGTTCAGAAGTATATGAACGAATACTCCGTCGTGATTTTATTGCGTCAATAACCTTATTCATATTTTTGGGGTTCAATTATCGTTTTACAAATCCGATTTTTGCATTTAGTTTGAAGTAATAAAGTCCATTCTCTCTCTCCAAATAACCGTATTTATCTTTTTCAAGAGCCCCACGTTCAAACTTGGTATTATAAAACAAAAAGTTCTCGAAGTTTTCTTTATCCGATTTATGGTAACAAAGAATCTCTCCATTACGATCGACCATTAAGAAACCCTCAACAGCAGAATCCGTACCGTTGTAGATCTTAGCCGAACGCATTCCTAGAGCTAAGGCCGATAGGAATTGTTTCATTTTAAACTCGTAATAGCCGTGTTTGACAATCAGCTCTTCTTTAATCTTTAGAGGGTTGACTTGCTTCATATAATCAGTCAATTCGCTAATGCGTGTCAGTCCATCTAAATGCATCACCCGAATCATTTCGGCAAGCAACCTTGGGAAATGAAGATCGATCATCAATAAGTTCGATCGAAAAACGCGATCGCAAACATCTGAATATTTTAAAACACCACCTAGACGTTCAATCATCAACATACGTGCAGCCACCTCATTCGGAGCATCTTCAAAATCAGCATTAACCTTATTTACGGTAGGCGTTGCAAATTTCACACCGGATTGCTCCAATTTCAAATTGGCTGTTCGTCCTCCGTCCAGTAGCGGAGACATGACACTCAATCGAGAACGCACATTGAATCCATGAAGTGGAGCTTCCGGATGATAGAAGGCAATAGACAAATCTGTCCGATCATTCGTTTGTGCTTCCAAGTTAAAGATAGCGAGTTCATCAAGAAACTCTTCCACCCCATCGGGTGAAGCGACCTCATTTTCAGTCGACTGCTTCATCGCATCTAAAATCAATCCGGCAACAACCGCAAAATCTTCACGAGCAACTTCCTTCTCAAACTCTTCACCTTTAATGCGAATCGTTTCACCTTCTATATAATAGCACCGTGTACCATCATGCTCCTCACGTTGAACCATTGCAATCGGACGATTGTTCTCGCTAGCTTTAGCTTGCGGATCTCCCATCACCACTTTGCCATCGGCCAACAAGCGAAAAAATGTATATAATTCGCTCCACTCCCGCTTAGTTGCTTCAAATGCCATACTCAAAATCTTAATTTAAATGTTTATTCTAACTCTATAATTAATCTATCATTCCTCAATGATCCGAATCGTTTCCACCTTTTCCAACCTAGCACGTAATCGATCCATCATCGACCGTCTAATACGTAACGTCATCAAGCAATCCATATCATACGACTGTGAAACGATTTCCGGTTCTTCTTCTTTCACGACACGCATCACATCATTCATAAACGGATATTCAAAAGCAATGGTAATTAGATCATCAACCGTCTTTTCTATCACTGACGCATTAGCAATGGCATCTGCGGCAGCAGCTTTATAAGCCGTTATGAGTCCGCTCGTCCCTAATTTGATTCCTCCAAAATAACGGACCACAACAATTAGGATGTCAGTCAGCTCATTTGAATTAATCTGACCTAGAATAGGACGACCGGCCGTACCTGAGGGCTCACCATTATCGTTCGCTCTAAAGTTTGTCCGCTCGAATCCCAACATATAAGCATAACAAACGTGTCGGGCGTCGTAGTATTTTTTCTGACAGACCTCAAGATGTGATTTTATCTCCTCGACAGAGGATACAGGATATGCGATTGCAATAAACTTACTCCTCTTTTCTGTGTAAATAGCTTCAACTGGTTCGATAATTGTTTTATAAGTATCTTCACTCATAACTGCAAAGATACAGCTTTTACAGAAAAAAAAGATAAATACGTCTATTTACCTCTCAATTATTAATAACGATGAAACAAAAAGAATGTGCAACCAAAAGTCATAGCACGGTGAAGATGCTTAAACTCTGGTTGCACAGTATTAAAAACAATACGCTCAAAATAATAGAGCGACTATAAATAAGAATTACGAAAGTTTATGTATAACAAGACCTGAACGTAACTTTGGTTCGAACCAAGTTGTCTTTGGAGGCATGATGTTTCCAGTATCAGCAATATCCATTAACTGTTTCATTGAAACTGGATATAGTGCCAAGGCTGCTTTCATTTCACCGCTATCGACGCGCTTCTTCAATTCACCGAGTCCGCGTATACCACCAACAAAATCCACTCGTTTATCCGAACGCAAATCTTTAATGCCTAAGATCTCATCCAAAATTAAATTAGAAGAGATCGTCACATCAAGCACACCAATCGGATCATGATCATTGTAAGTTCCGGCTTTAGCGGTTAAGCTGTACCAATTCTGATCAATATAAAGTGAGAAGTTATGCAAATCAGTTGGATGATAAACATCCGCACCTTTCTTCTCAACCACGAAGTTCTTCTGCAACTCACTAATGAATTCCTCAGTACTTCGTCCATTAAGATCCTTAACCACTCGGTTATAATCAATAATGGTTAGTTGGCTAGCTGGGAAACACACCGCCATAAAATAGTTATATTCCTCATCACCACGATGATTCGGATTCTGTTTAGCTTTTTCTGCACCGACCAAAGCTGCTGCAGCCGAGCGGTGATGTCCATCAGCAATATACAATGCAGACATTTTAGCAAACTCAGAAGTGATCACTTCAATATCTTCTTGTTGATCAATCACCCAAAACGTATGTCCAAATCCGTCTCCAGGTGCTATAAAATCATATTCCGGCTTCTGAGAAGAGTATTTTCCAATAATTCGATCCAACAAATCATTATCAGGATAGGCAAAAAACACCGGTTCCACATTAGCATTATTTACACGCACATGTTTCATACGATCTTCTTCCTTATCACGACGAGTCAGCTCATGCTTTTTGATCACCCCACTCATATAATCAGGGACATAGGCTCCAACGACCAAACCATATTGAGTCTTCCCATTCATCGTTTGAGCGTAGATATAATAATTCTCCTTTTGATCTTGCACTAACCAACCTTTATCTTGGAACATTTGAAAATTCTCAGCAGCCTTAACATAGACCTTTTCATCATGTTCGTCTGTACCAACCGGAAAGTCGATCTCAGGCTTAATAATATGATAAAGAGATTTTTCATTACCCATAGCTTCAGAACGAGCTTCTTCTGAGTTCAAAACGTCATAAGGACGAGAAGCAACCTCTTCAACCAAGTTCTTCGGTGGGCGAATGCCTTTAAATGGTTTTATAACAGCCATAATAATATTGTGTTTTTCTAGAATTTAAAGTATTTGATTTTTCAATAAGAGAGTCTCTTATTTGTTTACACGGAACTTCTCGCAGCCATCTTTCAAGAAGCCAACGATCTGCCGAGCAGCAGCAATACCTGCATTAATATTCGCTTCAGCAGTTTGTGCACCCATTTTCTTTGGTGTTGCAAAATAACGTCCTGGGAAGTGAGTTGTAAATTCCGAGTGAGACACAGGCATAATATCCGTCAGATATTTGAAGTCAGCCCGATCTTGCATTAATCGAATCAAATCAGCTTCATTGATGACTTCCTTACGAGCGGTATTGACTAACATACCACCTTTTGGCATTAAGTTCAATAGATCGTAATTAATAGAGCCTTTTGTCTCTGGAGTTGCAGGGATATGCAAAGAAACGATGTCACAAGTCTTATAAAGTGCTTCAACACTATCAACCGGAGTTAAACCATCCTTTTCAATCACCTCTTTAGGACAGAACGGGTCAAAAGCATAAAGGTGCATTCCAAAGCCTTTAGCAATACGAGCCACATTATGGCCAACATTTCCATAAGCATGAATACCGAGCTTCTTACCCATCAATTCAGTACCTGAAGTTCCGTTATAAAGATTTCGTACCCCGTATACCATCATACCTAAAGCCAACTCAGCAACAGCATTCGAGTTTTGTCCAGGCGTATTCATCACACAAACCTGATGAGCTGTAGCAGAAGCCAAATCAACATTATCATAACCAGCACCGGCACGTACCACTATTTTCAAGTTTGAAGCAGCTTCGAACACCTCATTATCTATGATATCGCTACGAATAATAATAGCGTCTACATTCTTCACCGCATCAAGCAATTGAGCTTTTTCAGTATATTTCTCTAGCAAGATCAATTCATATCCAGCAGCTTCGGTTTCTTTACGAATGCCGTCTACTGCAACCTTTGCAAAAGGTTTTTCTGTAGCAACAAGTACTTTCATCGCTTATTAAATAATTAAAGATTAGACATTATTAATAACATGGTAAGAAAAAACAACTTTTATCTTACCATGTCATTATTGTTAATTGATGAATCAATGTAATTTTTCAAATTCACGCATACAATCAACCAAAGCTTGTACGCTTTCTTTTGGCATTGCATTATAGCAAGAAGCACGGAATCCACCAACAGAACGGTGTCCTTTAATACCGACCATACCTCTTTCAGTAGCATATTTCAAGAACTCAGCTTCAAGTTCTTTATATTCAGGTGCCATAACAAAACAGATATTCATGCGTGAACGATCTTCTTCAGCAGCAGTGCCCACGAATAGTTTGTTTCTATCAATTTCGCCATACAATAGATCTGATTTTTCGATCGCACGACGTTCCATTTCTTTCACACCACCTTGAGCTTTAATCCAACGCAATGTCAACATCGCCGAATAAATAGGAAGTACAGGAGGAGTATTAAACATCGAACCATTCTCGGCATGTGTTCTATAATCAAGCATTGTTGGGATACGACGAGTCACCTTACCTAATGCATCATCTTTAACAATGACAAAAGTGACTCCGGCTGGAGCTAAATTTTTCTGTGCACCACCATAAATACAGATATATTTAGAAACATCTATAGGACGTGAGAAAATATCAGATGACATATCAGCAATCACCGGAACTTCACATTCTACATCAGTCTTGATCTCTGTTCCAAAAATGGTATTGTTAGTGGTGATGTGAAAATAATCAGCATCAGCAGGAACATTGTAATTTTTAGGAATAAAAGAGAAATTTGATTCAGCAGATGACGCAACTTCAACAGCTTCGCCAAAGCCCTTAGCTTCTTTAAGAGCTTTCTTAGCCCATGTTCCAGTATTCAGATAAGCTGCTTTTTTCTCAAGGAAGTTATATGGAATCATACAAAACTCCAGACTTGCTCCTCCACCAAGGAAGATCACTGAATAGCCTTCAGGTATGCCAAGTATTTCTTTGAACAAAGCAACCGCTTCGTCTACTACTGCTTGAAAATCCTTACCACGATGACTAACCTCCATTAAAGATAGACCAGAATTATTGAAATCTAAAACAGCTTTTGCTGTTTCCTCTATTACCTCACGAGGAAGTATGGAAGGTCCTGCACTGAAATTATGCTTTTTCATTTGAAGTTTGTTTTGGTTTAACATTTTTCTTAATTAGTATCTCTTCGATTTGGCGAATTTACTAATTTATATTTTTACAACAAATGTTTCTCTATAAAATTATAACCCTAACAACGAATAATCTTTCTTTTTATTCTATTACTAAAGATATATGGTATGATTTGTTATACACATCTAACAAGAAATATGTTAAAACGCAAAAATAAACTTGACAAATGAAATTTGCTTAAGATTTGAAAGTAAAAAGATAAAAAAACGAATATTTATAAATTTAGAATTTTTCTTTACTGTTTTATAATATAATAATGGCACATTAAAGAGAAGAGACAAACGATTGAGAAATACTCAAAACTATCAAAATGACAACGTTTAGTTAATAATTAACATTTATAATAAAATCGTTAACAATATACGCTACGCATGTAAACCCAAACGTTATCAAAATGAAATATCCAGGTGATCAATAAGCGATTTCGATAATTGTCTTCATATTTTTTATTTTCTCATCATGGATTAATGCAAGAAGCTGTTTAACTTTTGAACGTTTAATTGCAACAAAAGAATAATGCTCCTTAATATCAATGGATCCAATATCCTCATGAGTGAGCCGCCCTTTCTTATAAAAGAAACCGGCAATATCTCCCTTACTCAATTTATCCTTTTTACCTTTACCAATATACAAAGTTTGCCAAATCGGTTTTGAAGGTTTAAGTAGGTCACTAGGCAGATGAAAAGTTTCTAATGGCTGAGACAAATAACTAGGACTCGGTTCCTCCGAATAAAGAATAATATAAGATGTTCCTGTAGCATCCCAACGGGCCGTACGTCCATTACGATGAATAAAGGCTTCCTCCGTTAAAGGTAAATGATAATGAATGATGTGTTCGACCTCAGGAATATCTAATCCCCTTGCTGCCAAATCAGTAGATATTAAGACATTACAACTCTTATTACGAAATTTATATAAGGCTTTCTCTCGGTCAACCTGTTCCATGCCTCCATGAAATCGTCCAACCTCCATTTTCTTTTCGCCCAATAGCTTACAAACCCGATCAACGGACTCTCGGTGATTACAAAAGACAATACTCGATTGAGATCCAAGAGTACATAAAAGAGCATATAAGGTCTCTAGTTTATCTTTCAACGGAGAAATAACCTGCATTTGTTTCAAGCGATCATCATTCTCTTCCGCTGTATCATCTATAAAATTCAGTTTTACTGGGTTCTTCACTCCCGTAAATAAGGGTATCTCCGGAGTATCGGTAGCAGAAATTAGCATACGCTTCTTTAACGACGGAAGCATCTTAATGATATCCGACATTTCTTCATGGAATCCAAATTCTAAAGATTTATCAAATTCATCAATGATCAACGTCTGAATCTCGTCGGTTAGGATCACTCCCCTACGCAAATGATCAAGGACACGTCCCGGTGTACCTACAATAATTTCCGGACGAGTACCGAGTATACTTCTTTTCTCTTCAGCTACAGAATGTCCTCCATAGCAACAACACATGTGCCATGTCACATTCATCTGTTTGAAAACAGTTTCAATCTGCAGAGCAAGTTCACGTGAAGGCACCAATATGAGCGCTTGCGTGGTTTTATCTTCACCCTCCAATAATCCCAATAAAGGAAGTAGATAAGCCAATGTCTTTCCTGAACCGGTCGGCGATAACAATATGAGGTCCTCAATGTTATCAATCTGGTCTAAAGTGGCTTGTTGCATCCGGTTTAACTTCTCAATTTTCAAATTAAGAAGAACAGACGGTATAAGTTTAGATTTATCTATCATAAAAACAAAAATACAAAAAATCCCTTGTTCTTATCCTTCCTATTACAAAAAAGAGGATAAGGTACAAGGGATTTAATTAAAACTATAAATTTAAGGCAATATTAGCCGAAATTGTCGAACATCAAATTTTGAGGTGGTACACCTAAAGAGTCAAGCATATTTTCAACAGCTTTACTCATCGGACCAGGACCACACATGTAGTATTCAATATCTTCAGGAGCTTCATGATCTTTCAAATAAGTATCATGAATCACTTGATGAACAAAACCTGCTGTATATTTCACTCCAGCTTGATCAGCAGCAGGATCCGGACGGTCGAGTGCTAAATGGAAACTAAAGTTAGGGAAGTCTTTTTCAATCTGAAGGAAATCTTCTAAATAGAAAACCTCATTCAATGCACGTGCACCATAGAAATAAGACATCTTACGATCAGTGGTCTTCAAAGTCTTAGTCAAATGCATAATTTGCGCACGTAATGGAGCCATACCGGCACCACCACCAATCCACATCATTTCACGATTTGAATCGAAGAGTGGATGGAAGTCACCATAAGGACCACTCATGATTACCTTATCACCAGGTTTCAAAGTGAAAATATACGAAGAAGCAATACCAGGCATTACATCTTGGAATCCGACTTGAGGTCTTGGTTTAAAAGGAGGAGTTGCAATACGAACAGTCAACATGATACGGTCTCCTTCTGCAGGGTAATTTGCCATAGAATAAGCACGAATGGTTGGCTCATCATTCTTACATTTCAAGCCGAATAACCCAAAGTTCTTCCATGCAGGCAAATAATCCTCACCAATAAGAGACTTATCGATATCCTTGTCATAATCCATAGAGAATTTAGGAATCTTGATTTGTGCATATGAACCTGGAATAAAATCCATATGTTCACCTTTAGGAAGAGCCACAATAAACTCTTTGATAAAGGTAGCTACGTTCTTATTACTAATCACTTCACATTCCCACTCTTTCACACCAAGGATAGACTCATCAATTTTGATAGACATGTCTTGTTTTACCTTCACTTGACAACCCAATCTCCAATGATCAGCTTGTTGTTTGCGTGAAAAATGAACCGTTTCAGTTGGAAGGATCTCGCCCCCTCCTTCAATCACTTGACAACGGCATTGTCCACATGAACCTTTACCGCCACAAGCTGATGATAAGAATACACCGTTTTCAGACAACGTGTTCAACAGTGTACTTCCCGGTTGGGCTTTAATCTCTTTCTCACCGTTCATTATAATTTTGACCTCGCCAGAAGGAGAAAGATAATTCTTCGCAACGAGTAATATGATGACGAGCAATATGATTACTCCAAGGAAAACCCCTATGCTCGCTAAAATTAAAGACGTCATTGTTTTTTCTTTTTTACTTAGTTATAACTTCAATCCAGAGAAACACATAAAGGCAATAGCCATAAGTCCTACCGTAATAAACGTAATACCAAGACCACGCAATGGAGCAGGCACATCAGAATAGGCCATCTTTTCACGAATAGCAGCTAGGCCAACAATAGCCAATAGCCATCCAATACCTGAACCTAATGCATAAGCGAATGCTCCACCAAGACCGGTGATCGCTTGAGGATTAGTTCCATCTAGAGTTATTCTCTGTTGCATAAACAATGAAGCTCCCATGATAGCACAGTTCACTGCAATCAAAGGTAAGAAAATACCTAATGAAGCATACAATGAAGGACTAAAACGCTCAACAATCATTTCTACGAGCTGAACCATAGCTGCAATAACCGCAATAAATAAGATAAAGCTCAAGAAGCTGAGGTCAACTCCCTCAACGATCGCATTAGGACCTAATACATTTGTTTGAAGCAGATAATTGACAGGTACTGTTACAACCAACACAAAAGTCACCGCAATACCCAACCCTAAAGCTGTTTTTACATTTTTCGAAACGGCAAGGTACGAACACATGCCGAGAAAAAATGCAAATATCATATTGTCTACAAATATAGAGCGGACAAATAAACTTAATAATTGTTCCATATATTATTGGTTTTTGAATGATAGACAAAGTCTACAACTCTCATCATTCTTTAATGATTAATAATTATTTTTCCTGCAATTCTTTTTGTTTCGCACGCTGATACCAAATAATACAAGCACAAATGATTAAGGCCATAGGAGGCATCAACATCATACCGTTATTGATATACCCTGCATTGTAAACAACCTCAGGAATAACACGGAAGTTCAATAGAGTTCCCGAACCCAAAAGTTCACGGAAGAAAGCCACAATAACAAGGATCTTAGCATATCCTAATCCATTGCCTACTCCATCCAAAAAAGATTCCCATGGACCATTGGCCATAGCAAAAGCTTCAAGGCGCCCCATCAAAATACAGTTTGTAATAATCAAACCAACATATACAGAAAGTTGCACACTAACATCATAAGCAAAAGCTTTCAATACTTCGCTTACAACTGTTACTAAAGCGGCAACCACTACTAATTGGACAATAATACGAATTCTATTAGGAATCGTTTTACGTAAAAGCGAAATAACAACATTGGCAAATGCTGTAATAACAGTCACCGATAATCCCATAACAATGGCCGGCTCTAATTTAGATGTTACAGCCAAAGCTGAGCAAATACCAAGTACCTGAACGGTTACCGGATTATTAATACCCAGCGGAGAGAAAAACACATCTTTATTCTTTTTAGAAAATAATTGGCTCATATTCTAATTTTCCTCCTTATTTATTTGTTAGAAATTTATCGTATGAAGTCAGACAGCTCTTAATCATGGTATCTACACCTTTAGATGTAATCGTACCACCTGAGATTCCGTCAACTTGATACGCAGGATCTGTTACTTTTCCAAACTTCTCTACGGCCAATGCGATTTGTCCATCTTTCATGACCTTCTTTCCGGCAAATTGTCCTTGGAAAGCTTCTGTTGTAATTTCAGCGCCAAGTCCCGGAGTTTCACCAGCATGAGAGAAGTATACGCCAAACACGGTGTCTTTGTCATCATTCAAACCAACATAGCCCCAGATTGGTCCCCATAGTCCGGCACCACTCAAAGGAACAACATATTTAGTTTGTCCATCAACCTCACAAACATATAATGGCAATTGGCGTTTCTCAACAGGTTTTCCCATTTCTGCTGCCATTTCTATTTTAAATCCACCCTTTTCGGCAACGACCTCGCCATTAGCATTTAAGACTTGGTCGGCCTTTACATATTTATGATAAATTTCTTCTGCATTCTGACCTTTAGTGTCTACATTCAACGCATGAAGAATCTGTTTCATTTTATCGAGCTCCACATTCTTCTTCTGAGCTGGTTTTAATGCAGCAGAAGTAAATGCCAAAGCAAATGCAACGACAATAACCATTACCGAAGCATAAATGATAGTATAAACATTACTATTAGTATTCATCGTTTAATCTCCGGTTTTAGTTATTAGACTTGATAGCACGTTTTACACGACTTCTGATATTGTTTTGTACAATAACGTGGTCAATCAAAGGTGCGAAAATATTCATCAACAAGATAGCAAGCATCATACCTTCAGGATATCCTGGGTTTAATACGCGAATAACAATCGCCATAACACCAATTAAAAATCCGAAGATATATTTACCTTTTTCTGTACGAGCAGAAGTCACAGGGTCTGTTGCCATGAATACGGCACCAAAACAGAAACCTCCAAGAACCAGATGTTCATACCAAGGCATATTAGCCATTGCAGTATCAGGTCCTACTGTGTTGAATACAAATGCCATAAAAGCACCACCAACGAAAACCGAACCCATCGTTTTCCAACTAGCGATACCCGTCCACAATAAGATAACCGCACCGATCATAATCGCAATAACGCTTGTTTCACCAATAGATCCAGGTATTAACCCGGTAACCATATCCCATGAAAAAGCAGGGAAACCATTCGGATCAACAGCAGTAGAAGCAATACCTAATGAAGTTGCCGCAGTTAATCCATCTACACTTTTACCTAACCCCAATACACTTTCACCGGATACCCAAACGGCATCACCCGACATTTTTGCCGGATAAGCAAAGAATAGGAAAGCACGTGTAATAAGAGCAACGTTAAAGATGTTCATACCAGTTCCACCGAACACTTCCTTCGCAAAGATTACAGCAAAAGCCGTAGCCACAGCTAAGATCCACAATGGGCAATCTACCGGAACAATCATTGGGATCAACATACCTGAAACCAAAAATCCTTCTTGTATTTCTTCTTTCTTCCATTGAGCTACAACAAACTCAATACCAAGACCAACAACATACGATACAATGATTTTTGGTAGCACAGCTAAAAATCCATAAGCGAACATTTCAACAAAACTACCTTGCGCTCCCAAGGTATGAGTGAAATGTTGATAACCTACATTATACATACCAAACAACAATGCCGGTATTAATGCAATAACTACAATCGACATAATACGCTTACTGTCAATCGAGTCATGAATATGCGTTCCAGATTTCGCAGTTGCATTCGGGACAAACAAAAATGTTTCAAAACCGTCAAAAACCGAACGAAATGCGTGGAATTTCCCTCCTTCTTCAAAGTTAGGTTTTATCTTATCGAGATAATTTCTTAACGCTTTCATTAAATTATTTATAATATTACTATTTATATTCTTAAAAACGGCTCTTTTATTAGCACATCTCAGCACGCAACATATCCAATCCTACACGAATAATATGTTGAATTTCCACTTTTGATGAGCAAACAAATTCACAAAGAGCAAAATCTTCAGGTGCAACCTCGTAGATACCAAGTGCTTCCATTCTGTCAATGTCACCAGCAATAATTGCTTTTAACAAGAATTCAGGTAAAATATCCATAGGGAATACATCATCATATTCACCAGACATAATCATATGGCGTTCACCACCCTTCACACGAGCATCTACTGCGTAGTTCTTCTTGCCGATTAACCAACTAAAATAAGATCGGTTAACACTAAATTGGTTGAATCGTGGCATGATCCATCCGAAAAGTTCATTAACGTCATTTCCTTCAGGGATAACGGTCAGTTGGCTATGAAAAGCTCCCAAAAAGCCATTTTCAGAAACTTGCTTACCAGTCAACACATTACCGCTGATATAGCGCAAATGTTTATCCTTAGTTACATTTCCGGCAAAAACATTGGTAAGCAATGCGCCTACTTTAAGTTTGCAATAAGACGGTTTTAAAATCTCAGAGCCCGTAACAGCAACAGTACGTGTAAAGTCAACATGCCCGGTCTCAAACAAACGTCCGATAAAAATAACAGCTTGAGGATCGATTGTCCACACTGTTTCTCCTTTTACAATCGGATCTATATGGTTAATCTGAACGCCAACATTTCCAGCAGGATTCGGACCATCAAATGCTGTAACAACAACATTTTTAGCCTGAGTCAAAGCTGTTGCTTTCTGGTTAACATTGATGCTCAAGTAAGTCTTAGCGATCTTAGCCAACGCATCCAATCCAACTTGGAAATTGTGTTCTTCTCCTTTAAGAGCAAATTCAAAACTAGGAGCTAACGGATTAGAGTCAAAAGCTGAAATAAAAATAGCTTTCGGTTTAATCGTAGGATCAGCGATAATGTCATACGGACGTTGTTTGATGAATGCGAACAAGCCTGCTTCTAACAATGCAGATTTAACCGTTTCATCCGTCATCTCTGACACCTTCTTCTTACCAAAATCCTGATAATCTTGCTCAGAAGCTGCTTCAACCACAATATTGAGAACTTTACGGCGAGCGCCACGTTCGACACTCGTCACAACTCCACTTACGGGCGAAACAAATTTTAATTCAGGGTGATACTTGTCAACGAACAAGGGTCCACCAGCCATAACATATTCCTGCTCTTTAACCACAACCTTTGGAGTAATGCCTGTAAAATCGTCCGGAACCAATGAATAGAATCCAGATTCCTTCACATTAGCATATTCTTCGGCAGCTGCTCCCTTGAGCTTTATGTCGAGGCCTTTACGTAACTTAATTACATTTGCCATGTTATATAAAATAATAGTTTCAAAAATTTTCCCGCAAAAGTAATAAATAATAATGGATTAAAAACGAAAAACGAGAGTAATTACGGAGTTTTTTCCGTAATTACTCTCGTGCACGAACACATTCTAAATATTGCGAGTTAAAAACAACGTTATCTCTAGACGAAATAAATTTGTTTAAACACTTTCCGGTTTATTATTGTTCTCCAGCAAACATCGGGTCCCAAGCAGGAAGACGAATCGGCTTTTGTTTAAGGATCTCAAGGACTTTTTCTGTCGCATATTTTTTCTCAACAACAAGTCGGAACATATACTCATTAAACCAATTATCGGTCATAATCAGATGTCCTTTGTAACCAGAAGAAGCCCCCCAGCTATTTTCCACCATCCATTTAGTCGGCTTGTTATTCTTATCAATATCTACAGCCATTAAGGTCATGGCATGACTAGATCCACTTGCAAAACTTTGGATTCTTTGTTTCTTATCCATACCAAAATCAACGCCCATCAAAGAAGAATAATCATAGTTATTCACGTCCAATAAACCTCGTTCTGAATTCAAATATTTGCCCACATCACACGAAAAATACATCATCGTGCTATCTTTTAAAGAAGAAATAGCCATCGCTTTAATATCTTCAATCGGCAAGTTGACATATGTCCAGTTTTTCCCATCATAACGATGACGATCATAGTCAATTTCATACGATTTGTAATATTCACGACTTGGATCATTCATCAACATCACATAATTCTGAAGAAGATTCACATCACCATATTTCTCCATAAAAGTAAGAGGTGTATATTCCATCGTATCAACCGCTTTACCTGCTGAGTTATAACGCGTCCAAGAGAATTGAGTCGGAGGAACACCCAAGTTCAAAACCAACATCCTGTAGATTTCTCCAAGCATCTTTACTTTGGTTTTCTCAACAACAGTCGCTTTATCTCCTTGCTTAACCATTAAACGAAGCTGAAGACCTTGCTCACGAAGTTTCTGTTTTAACAAATCGGCCATTCTAGAAGTATTGTCACTACTATAAGTTTCCGGCATAACTCCTTTAGGGACCAATCCATATTTACTTACAATATCAGCTACTCCGGTAAACGTACCTCCGTCACTAAGAGGGTTATGAAACAACCAATCAACCATTTTATCATCCATCGGTTTTTTGCCGGTATCAATTACGCCTTGCAAAAACAAATTTGCCTTTTCTAATTGGTCATAAAAGAAGCTATAATTTTGGGAAAATTCAAAATCTCCAAGATTATATTTAGCAATAGCTTTTGAACGCATCACGTTCAATCCCGTAAAAAGCCAACAGCGTCCCGAGGACTTCTGATTAGAGATACCTTTCGATTTTACTCGAACAGAAAAATAAGTATCCATCTCCTTCAGGTTATCCTGATTTAAAGCCAATTTGCGAATATCATTATTGCCAATAGCATTTCTCAAAGCTTTATCCGCAGGCATTTCATGATAACTTTGCTCTATTTCTCTGAGCATAACCTCACTGATTCCGCCGCTATTCGTTTGTCCTTGCAAAGAGGAAAAAGCAGCAGAAAGAACAAAAAACGATAAAATTTGTTTATTCATAAAAGATAAAAAATATATTAATACATTTAAAAAGCTATAATTCAACTGTAAATTAACTCACCAGACTTGATATATACAAACAAAACACGATTCTTTTTTCAAAAAAAATATTTTTCAAAAAAGACAAAGTACAAAAACATTTACTAAAAGCCCATAACTAAAGAGCATTAAACAGACCAAACACCATAGAAAATTGATAAATATGATTTAAGCACGAGTGAAAGCACAAATTTCTACACAGTATTATGAAATTATTATTTATATTTGCAAGGTTATAAACACTCTTTTTTGAATTAAATATGAGAATCCTCTATTTTTACATTCTGCTGTTCCTGATGATTTTTACTCAAAAAGGAATTGCTCAAGAAGTCAGCGATTACTCTTCATTAAGTACTGAAGAGTATACAAACATAACTCTTCCTCCACTAAGTTTATTGTTTGAGAATGCCAAAAGCACTCCAAATTATCAACTTTCTCAGGTTAAGGAACAAATCGAACGCAAACTCTTAACCAAAGAAAAAAGATCTTTTCTGAGCTTTTTCAGCATTCGGGGAAGCTATCAATACGGCATGTTCGGAAATGAGTCGACTTATACCGACGTATCTATTCCTCCCTATCTGAGCTATTCGACTCAAGCACAAAATGGATATACCATCGGAGGAGCTGTCATGATTCCACTAGATCAGCTACTCGATCTTGGAGGAAAAGTAAAAAGACAAAGATTTAACACCAAAGTTGCAGAATTAGAAAAAGAGGTTAAATTTGAGGAAATAAAAAAAGAAATTATCAGCCTCTATGCATCAGCGACCTCTCAACTCAATGTTCTAAAATTAAGAGTAGAAAGTCTCGTTTTAGCTAAAGTACAATACGAAATAGCCGAGAAGGATTTTGCTAACGGCAACATTCAATCCAGTGAATTATCATCAGAAAAAGAGAGATATTCATTAGCGTTAGAGCGGTTTGAAAACACCAAATTTCAGTTGACCAGAGATTTAATGATATTAGAAGTAGTCAGTAACACTTCTATTTTACGAAAATAAATTCGTTTTATTATGGAATATGTTCGGTATCTTTTTCGCTTTTTATACAAATCAATCTGGTGGTTGATCCTAGGCACCTTCATTGTGACCTTCACAGTCATCTATATGACGCGAAACATGAGAGGAAATTATCGCGTACAAGCCACTCTTTATACCGGAATTGTTTCCGGATACACGATTGAAGATAATGGTTCTAAGATGGATTGGAGTGAAACCCAAAATGCGATGGACAACCTTATCAATATTATAAAAGCCGAAAGTACCCTAAAAAGGGTTTCGTATCGGCTATTTGCTCATATTCTGATCTACGGTGATCCAAAAAACAACGTCAATCATATCACTTCCTCTTCTTACAATATGGTTTACAATCATGTTAAGAATAGCCCGGATGGAAAGCATATCTTATCTTTAATAGATAAAAGCAGTGAAGAAAAAACAATAAAAAATTTAATTGAATACACTCAACCCGACAAGACCAATTATGTGTATGGGTTATTCTATTATAATCACCCATTCTTCAGTTACAATGCTTTAAGAAATATCAATGTCTTTCGCAAAGGGAATAGTGATTTGCTAGATATCAGCTATGAGTCGTCAGATCCAGGTGTAGCATACTTCACCATTGAGTTCTTAACCCGGGAATTTGTTAATGAGTATAAGACGATTCGTTATGGAGAAACTGACAAAGTCATTGCCTACTTTAAAAGTGAGCTTGAACGAATAGGGAAAGAGCTACGCGAAAATGAAGATGATCTGACCGAATATAATGTCGAAAAACGAATTATAAATTACGTCGACGAAACCAAAGAAATTGCTTCAATAAATAAAGAATACGAATTACGAGAACAAGATGTTCTTTTTGCTTATAATAGTTCAAAAGCCATGCTTCAAGAGCTAGAGAGGCAAATGGACAGCAATACCAAACAAGCCTTAAACAATGTTCGGTTGATCGATAAGCTCAAAGAAGCTTCCTCTCTAACAGGAAAAATCACAGAACTTGAGACCATCAATTCAGACCAGACTGAAGGACAAAACTCTCTACAACAGTATAAAAATCGGTTAGAAAAAGCCAGAAAAGAACTATCTACTATATCGAACAATTATATTGCTCAGCAATATACCAAAGAGGGAATGACCAAAAAGTCAATCTTAGAGCAATGGTTAGATCAGACTCTTCTTTTCGAAAAAGCCAAAGCGGAATTAGAGATCATTAGAGAAAGTCGTTTAGAACTTAATGATAAATATGCCTTTTATGCTCCTGTCGGCTCAACAATCAAACGAAAGGAAAGAGTTATCAACTTCACAGAACGGAACTATTTAACCATTCTGCAAAGTTATAATGAAGCTCTTATTCGTCGTAAAAACCTAGAAATGACATCAGCGAGTCTACGGGTTCTTAATGAACCGGCGTACCCTATTAGTACCGAACAAAGTTCTAGAAAAAAACTAGTGTTAGCTTCTTTCTTAGGAAGTTTCGTATTCATATTAGGATTTCTATTGCTCATCGAACTCTTTGATAGAACATTACGCGACCCGATTAGAACATTCAGACTAACGGGATGCAAAGTTCTTGGGGCTTATCCCAACTCTGTACTTTCTTTAAACGCACAAGTTAATAAAGAACGAAAACTGATTGCGGCAAATTTCCTAAGCATAAGTGTTCTACGCTTTTTCACCAACCACAATCCAGACCTGCCATACATCATTAATTTGCTAAGTACAAGCGAAGAAACCGGCAAGAGTCATTTGGCGGTTTTACTTGAAACAATATGGCAGGAAAAAGGGCTTAAGGTTCGACATTTATCTTGGGATAAAGATTTTAATCCAAATTCAAGAGACTACTCATTGGCTACAAGTCTAAACGATTTATACCAGAAAGGAGATGAAGACATCCTTATAGTAGAGCATCCTACTTTAAATCGGACGAATATTCCAAATGCATTACTCCATGAAGCAAATTTAAACTTGCTAATTGTTTCTGCAATCGTTGGCTGGAAAGATACAGATCATATTTTGTTGGAAAAACTAAAATCACAGATTGGAGACACCCCTCTCTATATCTACTTAAACCATTCAACATCAACTGTTGTAGAACGATTCACAGGAATGCTTCCTCCATATACTCTTAGAAGACGCATTTTCTATAAAATATCACAATTGGCATTA
>JBKEDO010000062.1:0-20989 GCA_047975405.1 Bacteroides sp. | reverse complement strand
TTTTAATTGTTGTTAGTCGTCCGTATGAAAAAAGCTCTGTAAAGGAGAAACAACAGATGTTGTCGGCCTAAACAGAGCTTGATTCTTCAACTATATAAGACTAATACCTGTCTGTTTCAGTTTAATATCCCGGATTTTGAGTAAGATCGATATTGGCCTCTTTTGCGCTCAACGGAATAGGCAACAGAATCTTAAAAGGTTCCGAAGCCGGCTTCTCATATCTGGCGGCACAGTAATGATTAAAGCGAATCATATCGTTTCGACGAGAAGGGCCGTCCCAATAAAACTCGTAACCACGTTCGTTATAGATCTGTTCTAGAGTCAACTCATTCAACTCGTATGGACGAACGCCGCGTTTGGTACGAACGGCATTGATATCGACCAAAGCTCCTGCAACATCCTTATTACGGAATTTAGCTTCCGCGCGGATCAAATAAATATCCGATAGACGATAATATTGGAAATCGTTTTCGCTCTTATTTCCGTAAGTTGATGCCGGATCCGGGGCATATTTCACCACACGTGCCCCTTGTGCCTCTCCTGAGTTCTGAATGCTAAACTCCGGAGTATAAATCAAATCGGCCCCGGTACGCGTTTTCAACTTGTTGCCTGTCAAGTCGTATTGCTGTCCCACCAAGATACCCAAGTTAAAGCCGATCTGACTCTTCAAACGGTTATCCTGATAACGAGGGTCGGTAACCTCCCAGGTGCTAAGGAAATCCGGTGTCGTGCAACAGCCGTTCCACATCCCCTTGAAGGTGCCAAACGTCTGATTATAGTGCAACGTAATGTTCAGCCAATCGATGCCCTTCAAGCCGGCAGTCATGTTGTAGATAATCGGCAGAATGGTCTCAGTCTGATTCGAATACTCTTCATTAAAGGCCATATAAAGCTTCCAATAATCGTCCGCCAAGACATATTTCTTCGAGTTGATGATCTCGTCACAAACCGCTATCGCCTCTTTCCACTTCCCTTGTCCGTCGCTAAACGTCGGAGCAGTGCCCGTGTAAACTTGGTGATTGAGGTACAATTTGGCTAAGAGTGTTTGTGCTGCAGCACGAGTGATTCGTCCATAAGGCACCTCACCTTTGAGTTTCAATACCGGGATGATCTCCAAAAGTTCTTTCTCGATACGAGCCACAGCCTCCGAACGTTGCATGATGTGTGGCTGAGCGGAATAATCGATTTCGGTATATTCACGCATCGGGAACTGGCCGAAGCAATCCATCAGTTGGTACATCACTAACGCTCGTATAAACTTAGTCTCGTTGATGTAGTTAGTAATCTCATCGGTCGGTTCGAATTGAGTGAGGTATTGCAAAGCAATATTACAACGGCTCAATCCAATCATGAAGCTATCCCATGTGTATTTGATATACGTATTCTTATCGTCATACTCATGCGTAAAAAGCGTGCGGTAATTAGCATTGTTCCAGTCGGTTCCACGTGTCGGGAAAGCCACCTCGTCGGTCACGCTCTCCATCACCAACCACACCCCTGTACGGCTTTGTAAGTCACGCAGGTAAGCGTAGACCGGAGCCACAATCATCTGAGCACTTTCACTCTTCGAGATCGTCTTACTGCCGTCCACCTCATTTAGTATTTCTTCTTTTAGGTCGGTACAAGAGGCTGTGAACAAAGCCATAAGTACCGTATATGCTATCAATTTATATTTTTTCATAGGTCTTCTTTTTAAAAATCAACAGTTACACCAAGACTAAAGCTACGGGCCATCGGATAAGTTGTCCATCCAATGCCTAACGATGGTACGCCATTTTTCGTTCTATTGGCATTAACTTCGGGATCGTAGCCGCTATATCCGGTGATCACAAATAAGTTATTGCCCGTCAACGTTACCTTCATATTGCTGATCCACTTCTTATTCTTCAACGGAACGGTGTATCCCAATGTGGCACTACTCAAACGTAAATATGATCCGTCTTCGATGTAACGGCTCGAATAGTCGAGAATATTATCGAGCGATTCCGGTTGTGTGGTCGCATGAGGTGTCGTATTGAATCCTTTTGAGAATAAGCTCAGATGATCCATCACATTACCTAAGTTGTTGTAGACATCATTACCAAATACCCCGTTAAAGAACAATCCTAAGTCGAAGTTCTTCCAAGACACCGTGGTATTGAAGTTGAGTGTAAAGTCCGGCTGAGCATTACCAATGCATTTCTCAACCTTCTTGCCATCGGCATCCACCTCATATAAACTCTTTCCGTTCTCGTCGAATCCCAAGAAATGATATCCCCAGAAGGTACCGATCGGATAACCACTCTTGATGATCTGTGAGTTGAACCCATCAATACCCGGGCCACTCGGCTGACCGGTGGTTAAGTATGACATCGGCAAATTCTTCACCTCATTCTTGATGGTCGAGAAGTTAACTCCCATGTCCCAATGCCAATCTTTGGAGTTGATCAATAGACCATTTAGTCCGAACTCCCAACCTTTATTTACGATCTTCATGTCGCGTACATTTCTCCATACTTTTGGAGTTGGCGACGGACCGATAGAGTTCACTTCCAGTAATACGTCACGAGTAGTCTTTGAGAAGTAGTCGATCGTACCACTCAAGCGATTTTTAAGGATCGCAAAATCGAGTCCGAGATTCACTTGTTCGGTACGTTCCCATTGGATATCAGGGTTTGGTGTGCGCAGCAACGTCACTCCGGGTACGACCGTATTGCCCCCATCTAAGATGGCTCCGCCGGAAGCAATGCTACTGCTACCCAATGATACTTGAGAGATCTTGTTCGGAATCTCTTGATTACCGGTAATACCCCATCCCAATCTCAGCTTGAGGTTATCGAAAGTGTTTAAGTCCTTGACAAACTGTTCTTCGCTCATACGCCAAGCCAAAGCTGCCGATGGGAAGAATCCCGTTTTCTTATTCTCCCCAAATCGAGTTGATCCGTCGGCACGGAAGTTCATCGTCAACAAATACTTATCCATCAAGTTGTAGTTAATACGTCCGAAGAACGACTGTAACTCATTGACTAAGATGCTGGAAGAACCATAGATCTGTGTTTGTTTGCCAAACGATAAGTTGTAGATATAACGAATGTCGTCCACCTCAAAACCTGTTTCCGAGAAGCCATAACGATAGTTGCGGAAGCGTTGATACGAGTGTCCGGCCAATAAGTTAAAGCGGTGCTTGGTGCCGATATTAAAGTTGTACGTTAAGTAGTTTTCAATCAGGAAGTTGCTCGATTCAACGTTGTTAATATCCGCCGTACCCTTATCGGTAAGGTAGATCAAGGCCTTGTCTTGTGTGACCTTACGACTAGCCTTCATCTCGTCGAAGGCCATATTCATCTTATACTTCAAACCCTTCCAAATGTCGAGCGTCGTGTTGATATTCGCCAATATACGATCGGTTGTTGTACGGTCGTCTGTGAGATTAATCATGGCTACCGGATTACGAACATCCTTACTCTTTTGGAAATACGTCCCGTCGGCATTATAGATGGGATAAGTCGGGTTCACCTTCAACGCCGAGAGTAGCACATCCCCTTCAAAGCCACCCGATTCACCGATGGGCACTCGTTGGTCGTTGGTGCGTGTTGCGGTCAGGCTGGCTTCAATATTCAACCGATTATTGAGTGCCTTCTGACTGATAAACATTCTACCCGTATATTTCTTCATGCCGGTACGCTTCACGATACCCTCTTGATCTTGGAAGCTGATAGATGCACGATAGTTACCGTTTTTAAATCCACCGGTGATCGATAAGTTGTGATTATGCGAATAAGCGGTGCGGAAAATCTCGTCTTGCCAATTGGTGTTGGCTCCACCATCTTCTATGGTGACATTCTTCTCTTTGGCAAACGTGCGATAACGATCGGCATCCAACATCTCATATTGTTTTGGCAACACAGAGATGCTTCCGTAAGTGGAGTAACTCACCTGACTTTGTCCGTCGCGTCCCTTTTTCGTAGTCACAATGATCACACCGTTTGCACCACGAGCTCCGTAAATAGCCGTTGCCGAAGCATCTTTCAACACGTCGATCGACTCAATATCGTCCGGATTGAGGAAGTTCAGAGGATTTTTTGTCGCATTACCGCCCACACCGGCCACGTTTGCTCCGGAAGGCTGCTGGTCGTCCGAAACATCCAAAGGCACGCCATCGACAACATAAAGTGGATCCTGACCGGAGCGAATGGAGTTCGATCCGCGCACACGAATGGTCACGCCACCTCCGGGCTCTCCACCGTTGTTCGTCATATTCACTCCCGACACCCGACCTTGGATGAGTTGTGACGGTGAAGTCACCAAACCCTTGTTGAAGTTGTCCGATTTCACACTAGTCACCGATCCAGTCAAGTCCGATTTCTTCATTGTACCGTAACCCACGACGACGACTTCATTCAGGACTTTTGTATCACTTTCCATACGAACGTTCATCATGTTCGACGGTGATAATTCTATCGGTTTGTATCCCACATAGGAGAATTGTAGAGTCTTTCCGCTTTCAGTCTGAAGCGTATATCGACCGTCGATGTCGGTAATGGTTCCTTGTCCTGTCCCCTTAACCTGTACGCTCACACCAATCAGAGGCTCGTTGTTCTCATCACGAACCACACCTGTGGCATTTACAGCTTTTGAACGTCCTTTCTGTTCGTCATTCTTAATGAAGAGAAGGATCTGACGATCAGAAACTTCGTAGGCGATATTGGTTCCTTTCAGTAAGGCTCCCATGACTTCATTGATCGATGAAGAGCGGATGTTGAGAGTCACCTTTTTATTGAGGTTAACCACCGAACTGTTGTATGCAAAGACATATTTGCTTTGTTTCTCGATAAGTGGCAATACTTGATGAATCGGAGTGTCTGTCACTTTAAGCGTGATCTCTTTCTCCTGAACAATCATGATTTTGGGGGATGCAGAGGCCGATATCGGCAGCGGAGAAGCCCCCCAGATAAATAAAATATAACTTGTCAGTACAAACTTATTACGCAGAAAATGCGTATAATTGCAGAAATAATGTTTATTCTTCATTATTTACTAGATTTTGGTTATTAAAAGATTAATTGTCAAAGTCGCACTGGCCGGGGAGATACCGCGAATATCTTTCCGGCCTTTTTGTTTTCTGGTTTCTTATCTTGTTTCTTATCTTAATTCATAGGCTTTTGCGATTTTAAGGATTCTACGTTTATGAAGATTTGATTTTGCTTTCGGACGACTTTAATTGGGGCTATTTTGCTTAAACGGTCGAAGAGTTCGTCAACAGGCACGCTCATGTCTAGTTTACCGTTGATTTTGATCTTCTCCAATTCCGTCCAATCGTAGGTTAAATCGATTTTGTAGATCTCTTCGATATGCTTCAAGACCTGACTCAGCGATTCTTCATGAATAATCATCAGATCTTCTTTCCAGCCGATCAACGGCATTGGATCAAGCTCTCGTTTGAGTGTCATGGCTTGCGTTTGAGTACTGTATATCAGCTGTTCATTAGGTTTCAAAATCACCTTTTTCCCTTTTTGAGGTTCGACTTCTACTTTTCCTGAAACGAGTAAGACCGATTGATCTACCCGATTGGGATAGGCCGATACTAAGAATTGCGTTCCTAACACCGAAACATTCAGTTTGTCGGTCAGGGTTACAAAACGTTTGGAATCGTCGTGTGCAATCTGCATATAGGCCTCACCGACAAGATGTACCGTACGTTTACTAGCCTTGAAAGCTAATGGAAAGATGAGCTTCGATTCTTCGCGAAGGGTGATGCGTGAACCATCGGACAGCATAATCTTTACTTTCTGTCCTTTGGGAACAGCGACCTGTGCATAGCTCTGTCGAGTTTCGGAGGATGAGATCTTGAAAGGCTCACCGTCTAGTGGTCTAACCTCAACGCCATTGGTCAAAACGGCAATCTCCGATTGTTTCGGGAGATCTAATCGTTGGTCGTTAATGAATAAAGAGACTTGTTTTAAGGTGTCGACATTCACCAAATTGGCCAACCGTTGGTAAGGTGACGAACTCGTATCGAAATAGAACCAGAAACTCAATGTAAATATTATGGTTATGATCGATGCAGCAACCCACCAAGTGCGGAAGGTTTTGATGGATTTTCTGTTTTTTATGGTCCGTTGTTCAATACCTTGAAACATCTGCCTTTTTTCGTCCAAAGTTAAGAGCGGTTCACTCTTTTGGATGAGATGCTTCAAAGTTTCCATATCAAATGGTAGTTTGGGTATTGGTCTATTCATACTGTTTAGATTAACTCTTGTATAAGCTATACAGTCGGCCGTAAGATTTGTACTCACCTAAATCGATTTTTTTTAAATAAAATAAAAAAGACCACTCATACGATTCCCTCCAACCGATTAAAGAGAATTTTTATTTAATGATAAGTTGATCGTTTAGAGTGGATTAGTAGAAATTAACCTAGAGATTAACATAGGGATTAACCTAGAAATAACATCGAGAGAATTAGGACAAATTGCTTGGTGGAGCTTAGAAGACAGTTCAAGAGTTTTTTAGCACCCCATTATTAATGACTTTTCTTATTGAATTTATTTTTTCTCAAAGGCCCTTTAATTGCCGGCTAAATCTTGTTTCTTGAGCCCTCGAAGCAGGGCTCTTCAGCCCTCGTTCGAGGGCTCATCGGTTTTCGTTCGAAGGCTGAAGAGCCCACGTTCGAGGGCTCAAGAAATGACGGTTTAGTAATGACAAAACGTCGTTTCGTTACGGCTAAACAAAGCATGACAACCATTAAATACACTGAAGCAGTAATTTATAACTGGGGGCAACGACCATGCTGCACAACAGCGTTTTTATACGTACACATCACTGCTTTATTTCGATACAACACTATTCCAGACCTGCACATCACGGCTCTATACCTGCACATCACGGTTCTATGTCTGCGCAACAGTAGTTTATATCAATGACATCAATGATATCAATACAATCGTGATAGAATAGTATGGAAAGAATCACCTATTACACGATCGTATTAATGAAGAATCGTGCCAATTTTCTCCTCTTTACCTGATGAGGAATGATCTGTCTTTAAGTTTTTATTTTATAGTTTTAAACAATAGTTAAAAATAAAAGTGAAGCAAACTTTTTGTTTATCAGCGTGTTAGAATATTTACATATTAAACAATTACAGATGAAGTACCAACCCGTAACCGCCGTATGGGAAGTCACCATGGGGTGTAATATGAACTGCAAACATTGCGGTTCATCGTGTCAACAGCCCCTAATCGATGAGTTGACGACCAATGAAGCTCTAGCTGTTATTAATGAAATGAGTCAGATGGGTCTCAAGTGGATCACCCTTTCAGGTGGAGAACCATTGATAAGGAAAGATCTTCCTCTCTTGATTAAACAACTGAAGAAGGTTGGCATCACCACCAATGTCATTACGAATGGATGGTTGCTAAAGGAGAAAGCAGCTATGCTGAAAGAAGCCGGCGTAGACACTGTGGCGGTGAGCATCGATGGAACGGAACAGATTCATGATAGTATCCGCAAACCCCGGTCGTATCAACATGATAAAGAAGGGATCTTAGCCTTGCGGAAGTTGGGCGTCGAAGTGGGCGCCATCACTACCCTTTCCAAACGGAACATCAATATTCTTTCTCAACTGAAAGAAGAGTTGATCGAGATGGGAGTTCGTTCGTGGCAAGTTCAGATTGGCTTACCAATGGGCAATATGGCTGCACATAAAGAATGGGTGCTTGATCCTGTTCAGATGAACGACATTATTGATTTTTGTTTTCAGACCTCCCGTGAAGGACGAATCAAGATATTCCCGGCCGATTGTATCGGTTATTACGATTTGAAAGAACAAGAGGTTCGTCAAGCGTCATATCAAACGAGCAACACGCTTTGGGATGGATGTAATGCCGGTATTCGGGGCTTCGGACTTCTGCATAATGGCGATATCATCGGGTGTACATCCGTGCGCGACCGACAGTTTATTGAGGGAAATCTTCGTGAACGCTCTTTGAGTGATATTTGGAACGATGAGCAATCTTTTGCTTGGCGCAGAGGGATGAAGAAGGAACAGCTATCGGGCAATTGTAAGCGATGTATCTATGGCAGTCGATGTCTGGGAGGATGTACCAATACGCGTTTAACGACTCAAAATACGATTTATGGTGAAAATCATTACTGCACGTACAATAACTATTTAAAAGCCTTAAGTCGGAAGATCGGCGAACAGATCGATTCAAAACAGTTGTTTTATGATGCTCAGATAGCGGTACAGAAAGGCGACTTGCAAGAAGCGGCATTGATGACAGAAAAAGTGATCAGTCTCGAACCCGAATGCATTGATGCTTATCTGTTGAAAGGTTATGCCGAATATATGTGTGGCAACTATTCAAAAGCTAAGGAAGAGAACAAAACAGCTTTATCTCTGGCACCCAACAACCCATACGCCATGAAAGGTTTGGCTCTTTCACTGCATAAACTGAAAGAAGTTCCGCTAAAGGAGGTAGTCGATATCCTCGAAAAAGCCAATGAGCTCAGCGGGTATAGTGATACGGATCTGATCAGCGATTTAAATATCATCAAACAAGAGTATTTAGCTAGCAAATAGTCTGTTTCTCAATGTCTAATTAAAAAAAATCTATTAACATGAATGAATCGATTACCGCTTATCAAGGCAAAAGTTTTTGCGTAAATCTTGAATCTCATTTAGGAAGTACAAATTATGGTTGGTGTTTGATCTCTATGCCCAAAGGTATTATTCTCGCCGGACAAGCCAATGATCCTGTCGATGGCTTATCGTTAGTCACTCAAAAATTCTTTTTTATTGCTGTAGAGGCTCCTAAAAAGCAACCTATAGAGATTGAGTTTGGACTTTGCTGTTTAACTCAAGTTGCTTCAGAATTAAGCCCGTTTAAATATGAGGAGAGAGTTGTTGTTCATGTTCAGGTTGTGCCTTCTAATGGTGTGGAAGGACGTCGATTTGTGAAATACAACGAGAATGAAGCGCATTATGCCGGTCACAATGCGGACTTACTAGCCGCTTTAAAGTATGGCTATCCTCCATTGTTGAAGTATGGTTATCCTTGCGTTGAGAATGAGTGTGTGACCGAAAAATATGGTTTCCCACCTATCGTTAAATACGGTTATCCGCCTCTTGTTAAATATGGCTATCCACCTACGTTGAAATACGGTTATCCGGGATCTACGAACGATGAGTGTTGTGGTTAGTACCCTTTCCGGTTAAGATATATTCAATAACGATTTGAGCAATCAATTGCAGCGTATTTCTTAGGTTAGTACATTCAAAGCGTTATTGTCTATTTCCTTTTAGATTTCGTGTAATAATAACGACATTCCTCTTGCCCTATAAAGAAAGGCAAGAGGAATGCTTTTTTATCTCTGTTGCTCTATTTTGTGTATATTCTATTTTGTATAGATTCGGTCCGTTCTGTTTACTTATTCCGTTCCGTTTATTCAGAGTGTTCCGTAAACTGTTCGGTCTATTTAGCCTACTTTGTCTAAGTAGGCTAAATAGTCTACTTCATCTATTTTAAACTATTTCGTCTGTTTCGTTTAGTTTCTTTTTTTCCAGAGTTTATTCATCTCTTCCAGAGTCTTTCCTTTGGTTTCGGGCACTAAACGCCAGACAAAGACTGCCGCCAGCAGACACATGACTCCGTATAAGCTATAAGCAAACATCGGACTGAAATCGTATAATGCCGGAAAGGTTGAGGAGATGAGGTAATTAAAGATCCATTGGAACGCAACTGCAATCGCTATCGCCTTACCACGAATGGTGTTAGGGAAAATCTCGGAGATTAACACCCAGCAGATTGGTCCCCACGACATCATAAAGAAGGCTGCATAGACGATCACGGAGAAGACCGGCAACACTCCTTTTACTCCCATACTGTCGCATAGGGCAACCGCAAATGCTCCAATGGCCATTCCAATCGATCCGATGATCAATAGTGGCTTACGGCCAAAACGGTCGACGGTGAAGATGGCTATCAAGGTGAAGAGAATGTTCACGATTCCCATCACAACGGTCTGCATCATTCCTCCTCCTTCGGCACCTGCATTTTCGAAAATACGCGGAGCATAATAGAGTACGGCATTAATGCCGATGGCTTGTTGAAAGACAGATAGCAAGATTCCGACCGCGATGACGGTGGCTCCATAAGTAAAGAGGCGCTCAGTTTTTTCATGAGCCGTTGCTTTGATCTCATTTAAAATAATGTCAGCTTGTTTCGGACCATTGATTCGGCTCAAGATGGCCAATGCTTTCTCTTCTTGGTGAACCAACATCAGGTAACGCGGCGTCTTTGGGACGAAGAAGAGCAAGAAGCCAAACAGTGCTGCGGGAGCAGCTTCCGAGCCAAACATATAACGCCATCCTTCACGAATGGTCCACATATCCGATTCCGGGCTGACTGAGAGCAAACCTTCGGCACTTTTCACGAGTACCGGGTTTTGGTGACCGTCCATAATGAGATAGTTGACGAAATAGACCACCAACATACCGAAGATGATGGCAAACTGATTGCACGAAACCAGAGTTCCGCGAATATTCGATGGAGCGATTTCGGCAATATACATCGGACAGACGGCAGAGGCCAATCCTACGCCGATACCACCAAGGATACGATACAGATTAAAAGCGACTAATAGATCCCAACTCGCTTTGCCATGGGTGAAGAATAAAAATTCAGGGTTGTAAGAACCGAGAGCAGATAAGAAAAAAAGCAAGGCAGCCAGACGAAGAGCATTTCGACGTCCTAAGCGAGAAGCTAACACGCCCGAAAAAGCTCCACCGATGACACAACCGATTAAAGCGCTTGATGAGGTAATGCCATGCATCACCTTGTCGTACTGGAAGTCGGTTGCCGTAAGAAAGAAGGCTTCCAGTCCTTTTTCTGCACCGGAGATCACGGCGGTGTCGTAGCCGAATAAGAGTCCTCCTAGAATGGCCACTGTAGTAATCGAATAGAGGTAAAGTTTATTACCTTCAGTGGTTATCGTGTTCGTCATATTAAAATATTTTATGGTTAAGAAAAAAGGAAAAAATAACGCACCTTTTTCATCGTTGCTTTGTCGTAAGTTAGTTGGGTTTGCTCATGCGGTGTTTGGTCACGACTTAGGGATACGTTATTTCTTCAATATTAATTTTCCAAGATTAGTTTTCCAATATAAATTCTCCAATATAGATTCTCCAATATAAGTTCTTTGTTGGTTTAAAGACGATTCATCGAAAAGCGAAGGATACGATAAGCCGCACATAAAGTACCGCTTATCGTGATCTTATTATCGCTATTCCAATTTGCGATACGCCTTTAGATCAGCAATACCTATTTAGATTAGCAATACATGTTTAGAATCGCTTCATACAGTTCTTGTTTGCCACTCACCTGTTTCGGTTCGCCATTCTCCTTAGCGTAGGCCACTAAATCTTCGAGTGTGAGTTCACCGTTCTCGAAAGCAAGTCCTTTGCCACCATCGAACGAAGCATAACGTTCTGTGACCATTTGCTGATAAGGCGATTCGTTTAAGAGTGCAGCCGCACTTTCCAAGGCGCGTGCCATGGCATCCATCGCTGCAATATGTGCAATGAACAAATCCTCAGGATCGGTCGAGTTACGACGGGTCTTGGCATCAAAGTTGGTGCCACCGTTGCCGAATCCGCCGTTACGGATCACTTGCATCATGGCTTGAGTCAGTTCGAAGCTATCTATCGGGAATTGATCGGTATCCCATCCATTCTGATAATCACCACGATTGGCATCGATCGATCCCAACAGTCCGTTGTCGACTGCGACAGCCAATTCATGTTCGAAGGTGTGTCCGGCTAGTGTGGCATGGTTGACTTCAATATTGATTTTAAAATCATGCTCTAAGCCATGAGCTTTCAGAAAACCGATCACTGTTTCCGTATCCACATCATATTGATGCTTCATCGGTTCCATCGGCTTAGGTTCGATGAGGAAGGTACCTTTAAAGCCACGTGCACGACCGTAATCGCGGGCAGCCTTCAACATCTGAGCCAGATGTTCCTTTTCACGTTTTTGATCGGTGTTTAAGAGCGACATATAGCCTTCACGTCCTCCCCAGAAGACATAGTTCGATCCGCCAAGTTCGATGGTTGCGTCAATGGCATTTTTGATCTGAACGGCTGCACGCGCTACCACATCAAAGTTCGGATTGGTAGCGGCTCCGTTCATATAACGAGCGTGACTAAACACATTGGCTGTACCCCACAACAGTTTGATGCCGGTTTCTTCTTGCTTTTGTTTGGCATAAGCAACCACCTCTTTAAGGTTAGCTTCGTAAGCTTCGATGGTGTCGGCTTCATTGACTAAATCGACATCGTGGAAACAGTAATACTCAATTCCGATCTTTTGCATAAACTCGAATCCTGCATCAATTTTATCTTTTGCGGCTTTCACCGGATCACCATCAACGTTCCATGGAAACTGTTTCGTTCCTCCACCAAACTGATCGGCTCCTTCGGCACAAAGCGTATGCCACCATGCCATTGAAAACTTCAACCAATCCTTCATTTTCTTACCGTTGATTTCCTTTTCCGCGTCATAATAACGGAAGGCCATCGGGTTTTTACTCTCTTTACCTTCAAATTTAATATTCTCTATACCTGGAAAAAACTCTTTAGTTGCCATAGCTCTAGTATTTTTAAGTTTTAATATTTTTAAGTTGTTCTTTTGTTTTTGCACGATGGTTAGGCTTAACGACTGATTTGGATGTCGCGCTTATCAAGGCATCGTTTATTTATTTATTTAATGGTTATTCATCTAATGGTTATTCATCTAATAATTATTTATTTTCTCCTTTAGGCAATCTCTCCATCGGTTATAAGCCTCTTGGTAAGAGGTCTCTAATGAAGAATCCGGAACGATGACTTCTAATTGCTTGAGGGTTGCAAAAGCCTCTTGATGGTCGGCGTAGATACCCGCACCAATTCCGGCACCCTTAGCTGCTCCTACCGCACCATCCGTGTCGTACAGTTCGATCGTCGCTCCTGTAATACCGGCTAAGGTCTCTCTGAATATCGGACTTAAAAACAAGTTTGTCTTTCCGGCATGAATCTTCTTAACCGGAATACCCATCTGCTCCATGATCTCGATACCATATTTGAAAGCAAAGACAATACCTTCCTGAGCCGCTCGAACCAGATGTGAACGGTCGTGTCGATTAAAATCGAGGCCGTGCACACTACACCCAATCTCCCTATTTCCTAACATCCGTTCGGCTCCATTGCCAAAAGGTAAGACCGATACTCCCTCACAGCCAATTGGAGCCTGTGAAGCCAAGGTGTTGAGTTCGTCGTACGATAATCCTTGCGGAGCAATATTCCGACGGGTCCAAGCATTAAGAATGCCCGTCCCATTGATGCACAGAAGAACGCCTAGGCGAGGTAAATCGGCCGTATGATTCACATGGGCAAACGAGTTGACACGCGATTGCGGATCGTAATTCACCCGACCATTCACTCCATATACCACTCCCGATGTTCCGGCAGTTGATGCAATTTCTCCGGGATTGAATACATTTAACGAAAGAGCATTATTAGGTTGATCGCCTGCACGATAAGTAATGGGTGTTCCCTGAGCTAAACCGAGTTCATCGGCTACCTTTTTCGAAACTCTTCCTTGCTCAGCAAAGGTGGGGCGTATTTCCGGTAAGAGCGTACGATCGAATCCGAAATAATCTAATAGAGAGCGACTCACCTCTCCGTCTTTAAAATCGAACCACATTCCTTCGGAGAGTCCGGATGTTGTGGTGCAAACCTCACCGGATAACCTCATTGCAATGTAATCGCCTGGAAGCATCACTTTGTCGATGCGTTCATAGATTTCCGGTTCATTTTCTTTCACCCAAGCCAACTTTGCTGCGGTAAAATTACCCGGTGAATTGAGTAGATGTTCCAAGCAATAGCTTTTTCCTAAGGAGTCGAACGCCCGTTGCCCGTAAGGAACAGCGCGCGAATCGCACCAGATAATTGCGGGACGTACCACCTGCTGATCCTTATCCACGCAAACCAACCCGTGCATCTGATATGAAATGCCGATGGCTTTGATCTCTGTTGGAGAAACCGTCGATCGTCCCATGATCTCTTGGGTTGCCTCTTTCAACGATTCCCACCACATTTCGGGGTTTTGTTCGGCCCATCCGGCTTGTAAAGCAATGATAGGTGCCTCTGATTTGGGATAGAAAGCCGAGGCCACACTTCTTCCGGAGTTCACCTCCACTAAGCTCGCTTTGACCGACGAGCTACCAATATCGTAGCCTAATAAATAATTAGCCATTGTCTATAGATAAATTGAGATTGTTTTTCAGTTGTATTTTCTTCAGTAGACTTTTTAGTCACATTAGACTTATAAGCCAGATCCATAAGCTAGATCCATAAGTTCGATTCATGAGTCTGATTAATAAGCCCGATTCACGATTCCGATTTATGATTCCGGTCTATAAGTCCGATTTTCTAATCAGACTCATGAGTTAGACTCAACGTCTGAGCTTATTATAGATCTTTTTATCGAACTTATAATAACGTGCAGCTCGGTGCGATACCCCCTCTTGTCGTTCTTCCAATGGAACGACGTAGTCCATCAGCATAATTTTCTTGTGAAAGTTGCGCACATCAATTTCTTTCCCGTTGACCAAGTCGTAGAGGATGCGAAGTTGTGATGCCGTAAACTTACGTGGAAGTAATTCAAATAAGATAGAAGGGTTGTGCGTAGCATACTGTCGAATATACTCTAGGGCCTCATTGATGATCAGGTTATGGTCGAAGGCCAAGGTCTTGATCTCATCCAATGCCACCCAAGAGGCTTTATATCGATCGAGGTTCTTCACCAAAGCGCGGTCGATCTTTACCACAGCTAGGTAGCCGGTCGTCACAATTCGTTCGACCTTCGATTGAATGGCTCTTTCAAGCCAATGTACATCTTTAGGATTCTTTGTGCGGTCTTTCGAACCGAACGTTTTAAACTGCATCAGATTGACATGCCTCAATCCCGTAAGCTCATGCAGTACTCTCCTAGCAGCTTCATCCAAATCCTCATCTCTATAAATGAGGCTTCCGGGAAGTTTCATATCACGACTCACCTGCCCTTGTTCTTCAAGAACACGTTCAATGAGCAATATTTTCAACTTTTCTCCATCGAAACCAACAACCACACAATCGACGGAGATGTGATTGTTGGCCAGAGGTTGATTCTTTTGTATATATCCGGTCATAGTAAATAGCATTAAGACGTTGCAAATATATAGTCTAAAAATTGAAATTCATAGTCCGATACTGACTTGTAGATCAAAAAAATAGATATCATACCACAAACAATAAGCCTTGTTACTGTTATTGTCCGGATTACAATATGTATTCTACTGAATAATACTCAGGATCAGATCTATACATCGTGATAAATGGGGAGAGATACTCAGAACGATCTTATCGATTCAATAAATGAGTGGGTAGATTCGGGGACTTATTGTACTTTTCTTTCGATTATATGTCAACGAAAGATCGTTTGATGAAAGGAGTGAAAACGTTCTGTTAAAAAAACAAAACGTAACGGGTCTGATGGCACTTCTCTTCCTCGTTTTTCTTCATGAGCGTTCCCATCGGTGGCATTATGCTTTAAATATAGATCATTCTTTAGATGCTGATCATTCTTTAAATGCTGAAGACACTTTAAATCCTAAGGGTATTTTAACTGAAGATACTTGGCGTGTTACTTTGTTTGGACAACTTTAGTGTGATAGCTAATTTCAGTGTGATCCTTAGCTTCAGTGTGATCACTAATGTATGAGAAGGCTTAGGTTATGAAGAGGCCCAATTTATGAGGGAGACTAGGTTATGAGTAGGTTTAGGTTGCCGTTGTTAGATATTAAAACTCTGATAAATAGACTCTTCAGCTTTTACACACTCTTAAATTTAAACAATGGAATGCACAAAAAACGAAAAACTGTGCGGTCGTTTCGCAAAAATCCGTACCTTTGTGCCGCAATTAACAATAATTTAAACAGTAAAACTAATGAAAGCATTTGTATTTCCCGGTCAAGGCGCTCAATTCGTAGGAATGGGTAAAGACCTGTATGAAACGTCAGCTTTAGCAAAAGAATTGTTTGAAAAAGCCAATGATATCTTGGGATATCGCATTACAGATATTATGTTCAACGGCACAGACGAAGATCTTCGTCAAACTAAGGTGACTCAACCTGCCGTATTCCTTCATTCCGTTATTTCAGCTCTTTGCATGGGCGAAGATTTCAAGCCAGAGATGACCGCCGGTCACTCATTAGGTGAATTCTCAGCTTTAGTGGCTGCCGGTGCGTTAAGCTTCGAAGATGGTCTAAAACTTGTTTATGCTCGTGCGATGGCTATGCAGAAAGCTTGTGAGATGCAACCTTCGACCATGGCTGCTATCATCGGTATGGCTGATGAAAAAATTGAAGAGATTTGTGCGGCTATTCATGCAGAAGGTGATGTTTGCGTTGCTGCAAACTTTAACTGCCCCGGACAGATTGTAATTTCAGGTTCAGTTCCAGGTATCGAAAAAGCTTGTGAACAGTTGAAAGCTGCCGGAGCTAAGCGTGCTCTTCCATTGAAAGTTGGTGGTGCATTCCACTCACCATTGATGGATCCTGCTAAAGTAGAACTTGAGGCAGCGATTAATGCGACAACTTTCCACGCTCCTAAATGTCCGGTTTATCAGAACGTGGACGCACGTCCTCACACCGATGCTGCAGAGATCAAGACTAACCTTGTGGCTCAGCTTACAGCTTCTGTACGTTGGACTCAAACCGTGATCAACATGGTAGCCGACGGAGCAACAGATTTCACTGAATGTGGTCCCGGAGCCGTTCTTCAAGGATTGGTTAAGAAGATCGACAGCAGTGTTACAGCACATGGCATTGCATAATTGCCATCTATCCGGTCGTGACGACCGTAATTGATATAAGGTATATGATATAAAAAGCGGCATCAATCCCATAATGGGTTTTGATGCCGCTTTCTTTTAGAGATCTGTTTGTCTATTTGTATCGGATAAATTCCTTTTCCTTCTCATTCCAGATCCAATATGTACGTTCGGTTTCTGTTTGTCCGGTATTCGGATTTTGCAAACCATATAACGTAATAAATAAGAAGCTATTTGGCTGACTCTCACATCCCGAACCAATATCTCTGTATCCTTTTTGGGTTGGTAAATCGTAGACCTTACCGGTTGTCGTATCGATCATTACGCCCTCTTGAACGCCAGATCCGCATCCCCAAGTCACGACCTGGTAATGTCCGGCAAAGTTGACGATTTTCGTTTTATAAGCCTCGTTTAAGACTGTTTGAAATTTTTGTGCACGCGGATTACTTGTCCAGTCGATTTCTGCCTTAGGAGACTGAATACCTTTTTCTGAATCAACCGGGCAATAAGCAAATGTGATGTCAGGCAGATTTGTTTCGTCAGCCGGCTGATCAACCTTATCAAAGATGGCCTCTTGTTCCGATCGTTTGAGATAGAGTCGATGTAAATTAAACGATTCGATCAGATAACGTTCATTATCGACGGTCATCTGATGATTACCTAACCCGATGGCAGTTAGAACTAACGTATCTTGAGTAATTTTCCACTTCTTATAGATCAATGTTGCCGAATTTATTGAATAGGCAGTGCTATCCGGGTTGAGCACAAACCCAATTCCTGCTCCATCTTCCTTCGACTGTTCCATCCATGCTCCAAAAAACGCCTTATGACTTTCGGGCTGAATTCCTTTTCCTGAATAGAAAATATCATCATCAGTATAGTTAAACTTATAGATACCCAACGCTAAAATTAGAACGACTACGCTTATAACCGCTCCTAAAATAATTCCAATTGTTTTCTTTTTCATATTTTGTCGTTTGTTTAAATGAGGTTAAAATCAAAAGGTTCAATCGATTCATTCTGCCTGTTTAAAGGGCTCTAGAGCTTCAGTCGGCTTTCCACTTCTATCGAATGCTCCAAGAGTATATCCTTTCCAATTGTCATAAGCCTGCGGTTCCCAATAAAAAAGGCCTAGACACCCCGGATCAACAACATGCTTTGCTTTACTCATCAGATCAGTAAGAAAAGCCTTTGCTTCGATTGAGGCATCCCACGGCATGCCCACTTCACAAATCATGACCTGACATCCATATCGACGAACCAAAGCATTCATATTGCGTTCACATTTTACATTCAGTGTTGCCCAAGAATCGGACGACCAAGACGGATAGATCGAGAGTCCAATCACATCCCATTGACCACCATTTGCTTTTAAAGCATCGAAGAACCAAGTATATAAATCGACATTCCCTCCGTCGTCCAAATGTACAATCACCTTAGCCTTAGGATAAACCGTTTTCACAGCCGCATATCCTGCATTAATCAGTTGAGCAAAGTTCGACGAATCATCGGCAGTGACTTGTCCGTCGGGCCATAAGAAACCTCCTCTTGTCTCATTCCCGACCTGTACCCATTCCACTTCTATCTGATGGTTCTTCAGTAGCATCAATGTGGTTTGGGTATGGTCCTTAACGGCATTCTTTAGCTCCTCAAACGAAAGTAATCTCCAAGCCTCAGGTTTTTTCTGATGTCCCGGATCGGCCCAGGTATCGCTATAATGAAAATCAATCATTAGACGCAATCCCAAAGCCTTAGCTCTTAAAGCCTTAACCAACACATCCTCCTTGTTACACCATCCATCGATTGGATCCACCCACACGCGTAAGCGTATAGCATTTACTCCAAGAGATTTTAATAAAGTCAAAGCATCGGTTGCCTTGTCTTCTCTTGAATAAAAAACTCTTCCACTTTGCTCCATTTCAGTCAGCCAACTCACATCCGCTCCTTTAGCAAATGAGTTCTTATTATTAGAGGGTGACTGTGGAATATCCTCATGGCGACTACAAGCACATAAGCATAAAAATAAGAGATAAGTCCAATATTTCATTTAAAGATATCGTCTAAAAAAGCGGCATCGAGAAGGATGAAACGTTTTCCTCGATGCCGCTATCAAAAAAACCTTATTAAGAGAGAGAGAAGAGAATTTTAGTATTCTACGACACGATCGACAGCCAATGTATATGCTCCATCAGTCTTAGGAAGCTTATATTGAATTTGTCGTGTTCCACCCGTCGGATTTGCATTTGTATCCCCATCTTTATAGACCGGAAAACGACGGCAGAACGTATTTTCAACAATAGCAAATTCATCGTGTCCCATATATCCTTTGCTATTCTTTTTATCGAGACTCAAATCGGGCAGTTCCAAAGCCAACAGTTGAGCATCTTTCGTAATTGAATATCCCATCAAGCAACCATAGCTTCCGCTGCCATCAGAAGATAGATAAACCATCACTTCCGGTCGTCCATCAATGTTTAAATCGCCGACTTCAGATCCGATGACCGTATAACCCATCATATCACGCTGAACGGTTTGGGTCGGTATTTCCTTACCCTTCGTTTCAATATACAGCGAGTCGCCTTGTACAACGACATTAAACTGATAATCGTTCCATGATAAATTTTGAGAATATTCTACCGAATCGGAATTAGCAACCTCTGTATATTCAACCTGACTTTTAGTCTTACCGGAACAAGCTACCATTCCTAGGCAAACGACTGCAAATAGAATCTTTTTCATGCTCGATTAAAGTTTTGTAATTCTTTTAAATAACAAACTGTCAGCAACTTTGGTTCATCTTCTTTCCATAATGTTTAAGCCAGGTATATCCTTTACGCTTTCTGAGGTACAAAGCATCATAACAATTACACTTTGCTTCCCAATCAAAGATGGAGCGGCCGAAGACTAATTTTTCCAGTCCATACAACAGATAATAGGTTAAAGGAATAAATGCCCATAACCACCAAGAGATGAAGAAGCCAAGAATCAAGATCGGAAGAAAAATCAAGCTCAGACATTCGTCGTACTGCTTCTTATAGATTCTCATCTCCATTTCTTGATAAAACTCCATATTGCGATGTTTGGTGAATATCACTCCAAACAACATCATGCTATGCTTTTTCCTACCCAAAAAAAGCTTTGCCAAAAAACTATTATATACTATCATTTCAAAAAAAACTAATCAGACTTTTTGTCGAAATATTTAACTAATTTAATAATAACAACTATCTGATCAAAAAAGTTATATTAAATAAAAAATATTTTATGTCAGTTTATATTATGAAAGCAAAGATACAGGCAGAATCCCTATATGTTTCCTTTCAATAGGCATGATTTATACTTTATTAAGATACTTGGTTTGTAAATCTCAAAAAAATAGAAAATACACGACAGAAACGTTATGATATTTAAAAAATGCATTTATTTTGTTTATGCATTTATATACAATCGATTGTGTATAAACTTTCTAACTAAACCCATATCTATGAATAAACGTGTTTTTCTATTCTTATTGCTCTTATTGGGCAGGCTTGGAGATACCCTTTCTCCTCTTCAAGCCCAACCTTCCAGAAAGAAGGTTGCCGTCGTTCTTAGCGGAGGAGGAGCCAAAGGTGTGGCTCATGTTAAAGCCTTGAAAGTGATCGAAGAAGCCGGCATTCCCGTCGATTATATTGTTGGGACGAGTATGGGGGCTATTGTTGGAGGTCTTTACGCCATAGGTTACACTCCCAACCAACTCGACAGCCTGGTACGGAAGCAAGATTGGAGCTTTATCCTCAGCGATCGCATCCGTCGTCGCGATATGTCACTCACCGAGCGTGAACAATCCGATCGGTACATTCTTTCTCTCCCATTTGTTCGTAAGAAACAAACAGAAGTCTTCGGTGGCATGATTCAAGGACAAAACCTGTCGAATCTTTTCTCAGAGTTGACGATGGGATATCACGACTCGATCGATTTTAATCGTCTGCCCATTCCTTTTGCCTGTGTGGCAACCAATATTGTCGATGGTCGGGAAATCGTGTTTCATAACGGCGAACTTGGTACGGCGATGCGTGCCAGCATGGCCATTCCCGGCGTGTTCACCCCGGTGCGAA
>JBKEDO010000094.1:0-7139 GCA_047975405.1 Bacteroides sp. | reverse complement strand
TATTTAAGAAATACAACGACCTATATCAAGTTGCCGGAGCCTATGTGACGATCGGCCGCTACCTGAATGCTCATGGGTGTTATCAAGAAGCTTTAGATACCCTTTCCAAGGCGTTAGACTGTGTGAATCGCCATCATGAACAGTTCTATCATTCTTCGAACAAGAAAAAGGATCAGCTTCTGTTGTATTCTAACGAAAACTTCGATTCCGGTGCCGTGACCTGGAGCGATCATACCAATATCAAGACCGTGCCCGAATGGATCTCCCGTATTCGTGAGCAGTTGAGCGTGTCGTATGCCGGGCTGAACAATAAACGGGCCTCCGATTATAATCGAAATGCCTATCTGGATATATTGAATTTCACCCGACAAGACAAAGAACTGGAGAGTCGTTATTTATCTCTCGAGGCAGAGTCTAATCAGCTCACCGTTGTCATGTTGGTGGTTATCGGAGGATTGGTCTTGCTGATCATCTTTTTCATCTTTTTCAATAGACAAATGAAAGTCCGCGATCAACTCTATCTCGAACGTCTACAACGGACGCTGGAGTTATGTAAGGATATCATCTCATCGATACCGGTCGACTTGATTTCGATACAGCAAGGCATTGATGAGGTCTTTGGGAAGAACAAGCTAGAACTTCATCTCGATGACAATGGTAAAGCTCTTTACAAACTGTCTCAACGTTTGAATAAGGAAGATAAAGCCATCTTATTGTTGATACAACCGTATGTCGACTGGGCGCTAAGCAATGAACAGATGATGGAGGAGCTGGTCGACGAACGACAACTGTTGGATAAGCAACGCTATATCTACGAACAGCATATTGCAACGAATAAACGGCAAAATGTAATCAAGAAATCTTGTCTGGCCATTGTAAACGGTATGACGCCTTATATCGACCGCATTCTCAATGAAGTGCATAAGTTGACGTCGCTGGATTATCTGAAAGAGGACGCGATCAAAAGAGAGAAGTTCCGATACATCGATGAACTGGTTACGACGATCAATGAGTATAACGATATCTTGGCGCTTTGGATTAAGATGAAACAAGGATCGCTCAATCTGAATATTGAGACTTTCGAACTGAATGCGCTCTTTGATTTGCTTGGTAAGGGACGAAGGGCTTATGAATTGAAGAAGCAAACGCTCCAGGTTGAACCGACGGACTTGTGGGTGAAGGCCGATCGCGCGCTGACCTTATTTATGATCAATACGTTGGCTGAGAATGCCCGTAAATATACTCCGGAAGGAGGCAGAATAGAGGTCTATGCGGCGACATCGGACGGCTATGTTGAAATCTCCGTACAAGATAATGGTACCGGACTCTCCCAAGAGGATGTCAGTCGCATTATTGAGGAGAAGATTTATGATTCTCGGTCGATTGGTCTAGAGAATACGGTCGACCCCGAACAACTCATGAAGAGTAAGGGGAGTGGATTCGGCTTGATGAACTGCAAAGGCATCATTGAGAAATACAAGAAGACCAATCCTCTGTTTAAGGTTTGTCTGTTTAATGTGGACAGCGAACAGGGTAAGGGGAGCCGTTTTTATTTTCGATTGCCGCTAGGGGTACGGAAAACATTAACGATTTGGTTATTGATGTTGCTTCCTTTGGGATTTGCCTCTTGTCTGCAAGGCCCTGCTCAACGGATGGAAGACGACCAACCGCAGAATTTATCGGAGGTGGTTCAAGATTCTCTTTACGAGGATTTGCTCAATCAAGCCTCAGACTATGCCAATTCCGCTTATTATGCCAATATTGACAAGAACCATCAACTGGCCATTCAATATGTTGATTCGGCTATAAATTTGCTTAATGCACACTACCGGAAGTATTCTCTCAACCAACTAGTCAGCAAGCAGGCCAATCAACCAGTCAGCAAGCAAGTCAACAAGCAGACCAACCAACAGGAACAGCATTTCATGACCCTTAAAGGGCAAGATCAGCCGGCCGAAATCTTCTGGTGGAACGAGGGGTACAATACCGATTTTCACGTCATTCTAGATCTTCGAAACGAGGCTGCGGTGGCTTTTCTTGCACTGAAACAGCTCGATGCGTATAGCTATAACAATACAGCTTTTACCGATCTCTACAAGCTACAAGGGGAAGATCAATCGTTGGAAGCTTTTTGTCGCCAACTCGAACAATCGACGATCAACAAAACGATCGGTATCATTTTGTGTCTCATCTTACTAGTGCTCTATCTCATTGTGTACTATTTGGCTTATATGCGGAAGAGGATTCAAAACAGATTTAACTTGGAACAAGTCCTCGAAATCAATAAGCGCGTGTTTTCAGCTTCCATCATTCGACAAGAGCGACCGGTCGACCTCTTGGAACGTGAAGATAATGCGTTGAAGGAGATCCCTAAGCGCATCGTGGATGAAGCTTACGATAGTGTCAACGAACTGCTGACCTCTGAATGTATGGGGATAGCGGTATACAACGAGACGACGAATGCCTTGGACTATGTCTCGCGTCCGAACCGTCCCATGCCGAGCATCGTTGAAGAGTGTTTCGCGACCAAGACCCTCATCTCGAAGGATGGAACTCAGACCTTACCTCTAATGGTGGAGGTGCGCGATGAGGAGAAATGCGTCGGGGTGCTCTACTTAGAACGTCGCATCGGAACCGAACAGGCCACCGACAGTTTGCTTTTCGAACTGGTTGGACGGTATGTCGGCATTGTGATCTTTAATGCGGTGATTACTTTAGCTTTGAGATATCGGGACATTGAGTCCGCTCAAGAAGAGGCTTATCGCGCCTCCTGGGAGGACGGCGTGTTGCACGTGCAAAACATGGTACTCGATAACTGTTTGTCGACGATTAAGCACGAAACGATCTATTATCCGAATAAGATCAAGCAGATCATCGACCGACTAAATACGAAGTCGCTTGCAACCGCTGAGGAATTGGAAGCGGTAGAAGCCATTACCGAACTGATCGAATACTATAAAGGGATTTTCACCATCTTAAGTTCGTGTGCCTCGCGCCAACTCGAAGAAGTCACCTTTAGACGGACCATCATCTCGGTGAAAGAGTTGTTCGACTTTGCTGAGCGGTATTTTAAGAAAGCCTCTAAAACGGTTCGTTCAGAGATTCGTCTCCTGATCGAAACGTCCGACCTCAGGGTGCTGGGCGATCTTAACCTGTTGCGTTTCTTGTTTGAGAATCTCATCGACGAAGCTTTGACGGTCGATGAAGCCGGGGAACTACGCCTGTCGGTGGTCGGTGAACGCGATTATGTGCGTTTTATCTTCACCGACCGTAGACGTCAGAAAGAGACTGAAGAGTTGAACCAACTGTTTTATCCCTCTCTTGAGCGGATGACGGCCGATGATAAGGGAGAACTGAAAGGAACAGAATATCTCATTTGCAAACAGATCATACGCGATCATGATGAGTTCGCGGGACGTAGAGGATGCCGAATTAATGCCGAACCTTCTCCGGATGGTGGGTTCAGCATCTATTTCACGATCCCTAAACGGTAATTGAAACGCGATTAAGTGATAATCGAAACGCCGTTAAATGATAATCGAAACACCGTTAGGCGACATTTTAAACACGGTTAAGTGATATTGGGAAATGTTTGAACGAGAATTGAAACACACATAAAAGTTAGATATAGAATGGAAGAAAAGAAATTCAAAGTTATTATTGTCGAAGATGTAAAACTTGAATTAAAAGGCACAGAGGAGATTTTTCGGCATGAAATACCAAACGCAGAGATTATTGGTACGGCCATGACTGAGAAAGAATTCTGGCCATTGATAGAGGCTGAGACTCCCGATCTTGTTTTGTTGGATTTGGGACTTGGAGGGTCGACTACCATTGGCGTTGATATTTGTAGAAACATTTTCAAACGGTATAAAGGCGTACACGTTCTGATCTTTACCGGGGAAATCTTGAATGAGAAGTTGTGGGTCGATGTTTTGGATGCGGGAGCCGATGGCATCATCCTCAAGACAGGTGAACTGCTCACTAAGACAGACGTTCAGGCGGTGATGGATGGGAAAAAGCTCGTGTTCAACTATCCGATACTCGAAAAGATTGTCGACCGATTTAAGAAGTCGGTAGCGACCGATGCCAAGCGACAAGAGGCTGTGATCAACTACGATATCGACGAATACGACGAGCGTTTCTTGCGCCACTTGGCTTTAGGATACACCAAAGATATGATTGCCAACCTCAAAGGCATGCCTTTCGGGGTTAAATCGCTTGAGAAGAGACAGAACGATCTGATCAACCGCTTGTTTGCCCATGGCGAAAGGGTAGGGATCAACGCGACTCGTTTGGTGGTCAGAGCTTTGGAGCTTCGCATTATTGATTTGGATAATTTAGAAGAAGATGAAGAATAAATGGCGTATGCCTCATCCGGCCACTCTGTTTTTCCTACTAACTCTAGGGATCGTCTTTTGCTCGTGGATCTGTGAGATTTACGGACTGAAAGTCGTTCTACCCAATACCGGGCAAGAACTGCGCGTACAGAGTTTGTTGAGTCCGGAGGGGATACGTTGGTGGTTGCGCCATTCTATCAGTAACTTCACGAGCTTTTCCCCATTGGGAATGGTGATTATTGCATTGTTCGGATTAGGCGTTGCCCAACATTCGGGACTCATCAATGCTTGTATCAGACGGGGGATCGGTGAAAAGGGGAATCCGAAAGCCATCATTATCGGCGTCATTTTTCTAGGACTCTTGTCGAATGCCGTTGGTGATGGAGGATACATCTTATTGCTTCCCATCGCTGCCGTTCTCTTTCAGTGGGTGGGACTTCATCCCATAGCCGGTATCATCACCGCTTACGTTTCTGTGGCGTGTGGATATAGTGCGAATATCTTTCTGAGTACGATGGACCCGCTATTGGCCAATCTGACTCAGGAAGCGGCGTTAGAGGAGATCGGTTACCAAGGCAACACAGAGCCTTTGTGTAACTACTTCTTCATGAGCGCTTCAACGTTTGTCCTTGCCGGAGTGATTTATGTCATCACTCGGCGGTGGCTCTTACCTTCCATGGGCGAGTATCAAGGTGAGGTTCGTGTCGAGGATTATAAGCAGTTATCCCGAAAGGAGCGAAGAGCTCTGATCATCTCGTTAGTGGTCTTAGGTCTGTACACGGCTTTGATCTTGTTCCTAACCTTTTCATCGTATGGCATCCTTCGCGGCGTTAACGGAGGTATCATGCACTCGCCGTTTATTGCCGGTATTCTGTTCCTGATCTCTTTAGGCATCGGGATTACAGGGCTAACCTATGGCATTTATTCCGGACGTTACCATAGAGATTCGGAGATCGTTGAAGGCTTTGTGCAGCCCATTAAGATGTTGGCTTCGTTCTTCATCATTGCCTTTTTCGCTGCACAGATGTTTGCTTGTTTCGACTATTCTCATTTGGACAAATACATCGCGGTGGTGGCTGTTAACTGGTTTGCATCGTTTAACTTCAGCATACTGCCGGAGCTGATTGTGTTTATTCTGGTGGTGACACTGGTCAACTTGATTATGGTTTCCGCCACCGGCAAATGGGGCTTCATGGCTTTCATCTTTATTCCATTGTTTGCCGAGAAAGGCATCTCACCGGAGGTCGTACAGTGTGCCTTTCGTATCGGCGATAGCGCAACCAATGCCATTACACCGTTCTTGTTCTATATGCCCTTGGTCTTGGTTTACATGCAACAATACACCAAGCGAGTCAGTTATGGAACACTATTCAAATACACTTGGCGGTATTCTCTAGCCATATTAGTGGTTTGGACGCTGCTGTTTATGCTTTGGTTTGTTTTGAAATGGCCGGTGGGGTTGTAGGTTCTGGTCAAGAAAATATGTTAATAAAACAAGAATAGGAGTTAGATTTGCACAACACCCCTTATCTTTGTCCTAAATTATACAATTCATTTAATCAAGTGTAAACGATATAAACGATATAAAATAAAGCATATTTATGGTTATAGCAGTAGATTTTGATGGCACAATAGTAGAACATCGTTATCCGAAAATAGGGGAGGAGATTCCTTTTGCAGTAGAGACATTGAAACTTTTACAACAAGATAAGCACCGATTGATTCTATGGAGTGTTCGTGAAGGAGAGCTTCTGGACGAGGCTGTTGAATGGTGTAAACAGCGAGGATTGGAATTTTACTCAGTCAATAAAGATTATCCGGAAGAAGAAAAGAAGCACCAAGGTTTTTCACGTAAGCTGAAGGCTGACATGTTCATCGACGACCGAAACGTTGGCGGTTTGCCCGATTGGGGAATGATTTACCAAATGGTGAAAGAGAGAAAATCATTCGATGACGTTTACGGTCTTGAACGCGCAAAACAGCAAAAGACGAAGAAAAAGAAAAAATGGTTCTCATTCGGCCTCTTTTAAAGAGGTGACTTTTTAGGTGCGGTTGTTGTAGCGTTGGAATACGGTGCTCACGATTCTGTAATACGGTCGCCATGACGCTGAGGTGCGGTGCTTTTTACTCTGAAGTACCGCTCTTTTTTTTGTCTCCCAATAACCCCCTGCTTTTGCAATTGTTTTACTAGCTTCCTTTCTCCGTCCATTCTAATATTGATCGAAGAGATGACGACTTCGTTTACACAACGTCATCCCAATTCTGAGAGTATTCTACTAAAATGGTAATTTTTCGAATAGATAATTGAATAAAAAAGTATTATCTATTCGGGTTTTGACTATATTCCTCGTACATAAGAAGTGAAATTTTTTATTCATTCGATTTATTTTCTTTATTCTGACTTTTTATTAGTTGATCGAATATTGAAATAATGCGTGTTTTTTCTGCAACCCAAGTATAAACCAGATAATTATACGGTTTATAATTGGGGTCATTTTTAAATTTGAATTTACTTTTGATGGCATTTCTAATTCGATTTATTTGACGGTAAGAGAATGCAGATGCAATATCCTTATGAATACGAAATTTAAAATTAGTCACCTCCCCTCGTGTGTCTAAAGAAAAGAATATAACTAACGGATTTCTTTTTTCACTTTGCAACGACACTCGGAGTTCTTCTACAGTAAATTCGCAAGCAATTTCGTAATAGAAAAACCTATCTCTAATAGGTTTTTTGTTCATGATATATTCTATGCTACTTTCCCGTTCTCCTTGAATGGGTGGTAGTTTTATTTTATC
>JBKEDO010000057.1:0-59991 GCA_047975405.1 Bacteroides sp. | reverse complement strand
TTTAACAAGCAATTAGAAGAGGCGACCAATTACATTAATAACAAAAAAAACAAATAAGTTTTTATCTATAAAACGACGATACTAAATTACATATATGATTCAGAAAGTATATAATTGCTCATGTCAGTGGAAAAGTGAATCTCACTGCTCACTTACGCCAACCTGCAAAGGATGGGGATGCAAGTTCCTTTCAACACCAATCGACGAACTACCGGAAACGGAAAAAGAAAAGGCAAAGCTATTTGCTAAAGTCTATCGAGAGGCAAAGCACAAAGGAATAACAGAATGTCCTCATTACAGATCACTATTCATCGACGAAATTATAGAAAACATAACACGTAACTAGAAACCATTAGGAAAACGTTGCAAATTAGGTGCAAATAAAATTAAAGGTGAAGACAAGAGGCTCATAATCAGACTGTTAATAAACACCAAATCACACCTCTCACGCATGTAATACGAGTTCGATTCTCGTATCCACTACAGTCTGATTCACAGCCGTTTACACCTAACATGTAAGCGGCTTTTTTTATAAATCAAATCCTCAATCCTTCCTTTATCCACACAACGAATTAGATAGGATAGCGTTTTAAAAAGTGTGTAAATCCCAATATTTCTTAGATTTGTATTGTAACCTAAAATGAAAGAGAAATAAAACATACACACTTTTCTGAACATTACCCTTTTCTGAACATTACCTTACTAACTTGCGAACCTTCACTAAAACAGATTCGCCCGATAGCACTAAACTTGATCATCCTAATTAAAACAAGAATTAGTGTACAAAAAAAGCGGTCCATTGAACATTATTGAACTTAATCGACTTATACCTTAGGACATCATCTATCAAAACAGCTTCATCATTCGACAAAAGTGATAGATTCTGATTCCTTTTGAATTGATTTATATCAATTGTTTTACTATTTTTGCAAATCATAAAACCACAAATACATGGATACTCTTTTAAAACAGACCGTCGATACCGTGGTCAATTCCCGATTTCCGGAGATGAGCCTCGAAGGTCGTCGACTCATCGCACACTTCTTAATTAAGAAGGATTTTCACAAAGGAGAGATTGCCCTCAAAGAAGGCGACATTGCGCGTTCAATCATTTTTGTAGGAAAGGGAATGCTCAGACAATTCTATTATAAGAATAAAAAAGATGTCACCGAACACTTCTCATACGAAGGCTGCATCTTGATGTGTATCGAAAGCTTCTTGAAGCAAGAGCCTACCCGATTGATGGTGGAAGCTCTCGAACCGGCAACCGTTTTTCTATTACCTTTCGATATCCTCGAAACCTTAACGAAAGAGAACTGGGAAATTAACTTATTCTACCGAAAAGTTTTAGAATATTCACTTATTGTATCTCAACTCAAGGCGGATTCTTGGCGTTTCGAGACCGCTCGCGAACGATACAACATCTTATTTGAAACGCATCCGGAGGTGATCAAGCGTGCTCCGCTAGCACACATTGCATCGTACTTACTCATGACTCCGGAGACGTTAAGTCGCGTCCGTTCAGGCGTTCTGTAAAAAACTTAATCGTAGATTACAAAAGCGACGGAAGAAACACAGGCGACTAAACCCAAACAGAGAAAAATCGCTAAACCCGAACAGACAAAGATCCTTAAATAGACAGAGACGACAGATGGGCACACAACAGTTCTAAGAACCGTGCATCGGTTGCATCGAACGTGTTGAGCTCATCACTATCAATGTCGAGCACTCCCCAAACTTCACCATCACGCAAAAGGGGAACAACAATCTCGGAGCGCGACAGCGAACTGCAAGCAATATGTCCCGGGAAAGCCTCAACATCGGTCACAACCAACGTTTGCTTTTCTGCCCATGCCGAGCCACAAACGCCTCGTCCCTTACAAATGCGAGTACAAGCGATAGAGCCTTGAAAAGGACCTAATACTAATTCATCTTCCTTCACCAAATAGAATCCGACCCAAAAGAACTCGAAAACCGTCTTCAAAGCGGCCGAGACGTTAGAAAGGTTAGCAATAAGATCAGTTTCTCCTTCGGTTAGAGCTTTAATTTGGGGAAGCAAAGCCGTATAACATTCTTCTTTCGCACCCTCAACAAGAGTCAGTTGTTCATCCATAATAGTCTTTCTATTTTAATTTTCAAATAATAATTTATAATCTCTTTGAGCAGCAGGTTTAGTCCACTCTTCGGGAATAAACCGCCATTGATTCAACGCTTTTGGGGTCAACACGCCTTGTTTCTCAATATAGCGCATCAGATAAAAGCGGAAATCCTTATCTGTTGCAAAAATCACCCGTTCCTTCAATCGTTCCTGCGGAATGCCTGCACCTTTAGTTAGCAGCTCTCCCCCACCATTAGCGCGATAAGAGTTTAAGGCCACCTTATAAATCTTATTTAAACTAAACGGGCGACCATCGGCCATACTAATGATTGTGATCTTCTCTCCCTTCGGTTTAGTGACATCAACCGTATAACAGATCCCGGCAGCAGAATCGAAGTTAAAGCTAAAGTATTGCAATTTATAATCATCGTTCGGACGTTTATTTTTCTTCTGACGAAACCACAACAGATGATCATCGGGCGAAGTCATTCTGTTTGTCCAATGGTAATAAGATTCTTCCAGAAAACCCTTAATCTCCCGCCCGGATAAGGTCATCACATACAGCATATTCTCATATTGATAGAGTTTAAACATATCGCTGACCGATACATCACCACTCTTGATCTCCGTATCGAAAGAGAGCGGAGCAGCAAACGAAACATCAGCACCCGTAATATCCAACTGCAAAGCATGAATAAAATCGACAAAAGCAGAAGGACCGAAGTAAGCCGGGCGAATAGAAACGCTTTGAGTAAACCGTCCGATTTTCTTTGAGACAAACGCATTAATCGTGTCGAATGCGGTAGAGAACGTCGTCATAAAAGCCTTATCAGGAGTGTAATCCGCCATCGAACGGAGTTGTCCGTCAACTCTCTTCTTGCAGACCCGACCCTCTTTCAATCGAACCGTCAGCTCAACCTCCGAAACCCAGTCTCCATTACTCCCCGGATCGATCACCAATACCGAGTCGCCCATACTATTCACCACCTTTTTACACGCTTTCGTATGATCGTGTCCCATCAAGACCACATCAAAGCCGGGGACCGACCGTGCCACCTCGAGCGAAGCATTCTCATTATATTTTCCCGCCATACGCACCGCCTCTTGTCCCGCATGGAACAAGCCGATAACAATATCCGGCTGTTCTTTTTCTTTCAGCACCTTCATCCATCGTTCGGCCGTTTGCTTCATATCATCGAAACGCAACCCCTTCCATAGATCGGCCGGCAGCCAAGCCGGGATAGCCGGTGTGATCAGGCCCAACACCGCCACCTTCACTCCATCGCGTACAAAAATCCGGTAAGGCGGAAGCAACGGACGATCGGTCGCCACATCAATAATATTCGCCCCTAATATAGGAAAGTCGCATTGACGAACAAAACGTGCAAGCACCGAGCGACCGGTTTCCACATCGTGATTGCCAACATTCCCCGCATCATAACGCATCCGATTCATCATTTGAGCACAAAGATGAGGGGTTACCGTATCCATATAATTATAGTAATAGGCCGTAGGTTGACCTTGCAAAATATCACCATTATCAAAGAGCAACAAACGATCGCCATACGTCTGTCGCTGTTCGTCGACAAAAGTAGCCACGCGCGCCAAACTCCCTTTCCACGATTCGTGTGTAATGAAGTTGTAAGGAAAGAAGTTACCATGCACATCACTCGTCTGAAGGATCTTTAGGCGCACCGTCTTTTCTTGTGCCTGCAATCCGATACAAAACCAACAAAATAATAGCCAACCGATATTTCGTTTCAATTGTTTCATCTCTAAAATAGTTTTTTCAGTACTCTTTTCTATAACAAGCGTTCACCTAAGGCTTAAACAAAACCTTATCTAACACTTAAACAAGACCTTTATCTAACGCTTAAACAAAAAGATCGTTCGGAATCGTTTATTCAGCTTTTAGTCGGCCGCCAGCCCCCAATCTTCTACGAATAGAGCCAAACGATTCGTCATTTTGAATGCGCAAATATAGTAAATCTTGCCTGCTATAATAGATTTATGACTATTTTTGTGACTTAAAACATAAAAACAATGAACCTATTTTCTAAAATGATTTCCGATTTGCTCGGCATTTCGGAAAAACAGATAAAAAGTACCCTTCAACTCCTTGAAGAAGGGGCTACCATTCCGTTTATCAGCCGTTACCGCAAAGAGGCCACCGGCGGACTCGACGAAGTGCAGATTGAACAGATCAAAGAACAGAATGATAAGTTCTGCGAAACCGCGAAGCGCAAAGAGACCATATTAAACACCATCAACGAACAAGGCAAGCTCACCGACGACCTTCGTCAACGCATCGAGCAGAGTTGGAACCCCACCGAACTAGAGGACATCTACCTGCCCTACAAACCGAAGCGAAGAACCAGAGCCGAAGTAGCCCGTCAGAAAGGTCTCGAACCCTTGGCCACCCTCCTCCTACTCCAACGAGAAAATCAGCTACAAGCCAAAGCCACCGCTTTTGTCAAAGGAGAAGTCAAAGATGTGGAAGAGGCTCTAAAAGGCGCACGCGACATCATCGCCGAACAAGTCAACGAAGACGAACGTGCCCGAAACACCATACGTAACCGTTTCGAACGACAAGCCGTCATCAGTGCCAAGCTCGTTAAAGGCAAGGAAGAAGAGGCCGCCAAATATCGCGACTATTTCGATTTCTCCGAACCTCTCAGACGGAGCACCTCCCACCGCCTATTGGCCATCCGTCGCGCCGAAGCCGAAGGATTACTTAAAGTGTCGATCAGTCCCGACGACGACGAATGTCTGGAGCGACTCGAACGACAGTTTGTACATAGTACCAACGCTTGTGGCGAACAGGTAGCCGAAGCCGTGCGCGATGCTTATAAGCGTCTCCTTAAACCCTCCATCGAAACTGAATTCGCCGGATTATCGAAAGAGAAAGCCGACGAAGAAGCCATCCGCGTCTTCACCGAGAATCTCCGTCAGCTATTACTGGCTGCTCCCTTGGGACAAAAACGAGTATTGGGCATCGATCCGGGATTCCGCACCGGCTGCAAAGTGGTCTGTCTCGATGCACAAGGCAACCTGTTGCACAACGAAAACATCTATCCTCACCCGCCCGTGAGCAAACCCGGTGAAGCCGCTTCTAAACTTCGTAAGATGGTGGAAGCCTATCAGATTGAAGCCATAGCCATTGGCAACGGAACGGCGAGTCGCGAAACCGAAGCCTTCATCAGTCAGCAGAGCTTCGACCGACAGCTCAACGTGTTTGTGGTCAGCGAACAAGGGGCATCGATCTATTCCGCTTCAAAGATTGCCCGCGAAGAGTTTCCCGATTACGATGTCACCGTACGTGGTGCCGTTTCTATCGGTCGCCGTCTGATGGATCCGCTTGCCGAACTCGTGAAGATCGATCCGAAATCGATTGGCGTGGGACAGTATCAGCACGATGTCGACCAGACCAAGCTCAAGAAAGCGCTCGACCAGACGGTAGAAAACTGCGTGAATCAGGTGGGCGTCAACCTCAACACAGCAAGCAGTCACCTGCTGACTTATATTTCCGGTTTAGGGCCACAGCTGGCTCAGAATATCGTGAACCACCGAGCAGAAAACGGACCGTTTGCTTCTCGTCGCGAACTACTCAAAGTGTCGCGTATGGGTGCAAAAGCATTCGAACAATGTGCCGGGTTCCTCCGTATCCCACAAGCCAAAAATTCGCTCGACCGCACAGCCGTACACCCTGAGAGCTATCATATTGTAGAACAGATGGCCAAGGATTTACATTGCACGGTTGCCGAACTGACTACCGACAAGAACTTACGTCAGCAGATCAAGATCGAAAATTACATCACGGCTACCGTGGGGCTTCCGACTCTACAAGATATCCTTCAAGAGCTCGACAAGCCGGGACGTGATCCCCGTGCAGAGATCAAGGTCTTTGAGTTCGACCGCAACGTACGAACCATCGCCGACTTGCGTGAAGGCCAAATCCTCCCCGGTATTGTGGGAAACATTACCAACTTCGGCGCATTTGTCGACATTGGCATTAAAGAGAATGGATTGGTGCATCTCTCACAATTGGCCGATCGTTTTATCTCCGATCCAACCGAGGTGGTCTCTATTCATCAGCAAGTCATGGTGAAGGTGCTAAGCGTCGATACTGAACGTAAACGCATTCAGCTCACGATGCTAGGGGTTCCTCAAAGTTAATCTTAAAAAGCTTGCCCTCTTCTACACCAGAAGAAATAAAAGTTCAATACTCCCACACTTCCCACACTAAATTCCTCGAAAAGGCTTTATTCATAAGCTTTTGAGGGTAGTGTGGGATACTTTTTTTATGGCTCATCCACACTAAATGGGGTTCATCCCACACTAAATAGAGCTTATCCCACACCATCTCACACTCGAGCCCGTTTTTGTCTCTTCAATCTCGCTTCATAAGACAAGTTCACCGAACAATTATCCTGCGACAATAGAGTGTTTATGTCCTCTCGTAAATTATTGATCAAGGGCAATTAATTATTGCTCAGGTGCAATTAAACATTTATCAAGGGCAATTAAACATTTATCAAGTGCAATTAAGTATTATTCAAGGGCAATTAAGTGGTCACCCTACTTCATTAAGGGTCTGATCAAGTCTAATCTGTTGAGCCTTCGAACGTGGGCTCTTCGGCCCTCGAACGAAAACCCATGAGCCCTCGAACGAGGGCTGAAGAGCCCTGCTTCGAGGGCTCAACAAATGACGCTTAAGCCGCATATAAAGGGACTGCAAAAACTTTTAATTTCAATTAAAGAGCTGATTAATCACGGTGTGTAAAAAAAATATTCAATGAGATAAAAAAGGCTGAACGCCTTTTCTTTTCTCTCCCCACCAGATCGCTCCACCAATAAAGAGTACCATCAGCAGCGTACAAGTCAAAGATCCTTCGAAGCCAAACGCTCCACCATTCCAAACGGAGTGATCAGGCAACTGTAATTGAACCAACGAGTGCGACAAGCTATTACCACTGACCTCATATCCTAGTACCGGACCTTGTATCCAGTTCCAAAACAGATGAAGCGAGATCGAATACCAGAGGTTGTGCGTATAAAGGCAAACCACACCGAGCATCAAGCCGGCAATGACCAAGTTCACCATCGGTAACCAAGCGATACTCGGATTTGAGAGATGCATCAAGGCAAACAATATTGATGTGACAAATAGCGCGACAAAACGCTGTACGCCAGAATTTAACAGCCGACTGAGGAGATAACCACGAAACATCACCTCTTCGGTCAGCGCCACCAAGACGAACATCAAGAAAGTCACCCATAGATCATACCACTGCCATTCCACCCCCGTGATTTCAATCCATCCGAAGGCATAAGACCCCCCAAAACCCACAAGGTAAAAAATAATAGCGGTCAACGCTCCATAGATCATATCCTTTCCACGAGACTTAAGCCCAAGGCCGAGATCGAGCCATCCCCGCCGTTCGATCATCAACAAAGCCCCCGTCGCCCCAAAACCGGCAAGCCACACAAAGACATAAGAAACCAAAGTCTGATTAAGGGATTCTTCCGACTCTGCAGAAATACTCGAGACCCAATTCTCAAGCAGTCCCGCATACAAAAAGTGACCCATGATCACCAAAGTATAGAATACCAAGAAAAAGAGAATCAGAGAAACGACAACGGAGCCCCATCGGTTTGCATTGTACTTCATAACCTTATTTTGTGTACCTTAATTCCACAATATTACAAATTAAATATTTTCACAACATTCGGATTAAAACAAAGTTATTCAGGAGATTGCCATGTCTAAAGATTCGCTTAAATTAGTGTTGTAAACGAGAATAACCTCAATCCTAAATATACACATGAATTGCATGTTCTTAATCTTTTTCCGAACAATAATGTCGAAAACATTATAAGTTACGGGGTTTAAGTTATGTAATAAATAAATTCCCCTGTAGCCTTTCCTGCCGAATAAATAAAATAAGCAGCAATAAAATATGCTACAATTTTAATTATAGGATTCTTAATAATAGATATTAATAACTCGTCTATTGATTTATCCATACTACACATCGTTAATATTAATGAGTCACATAATAAATAAATTCTTCTGCAGTCTTTCCGCTTCATCTATAGAAATAGCTACTACAACAGCGGCTCCTCTTTCCGCACTAAAGAAGTATTTTCTTCAATTTTATTCACCCTATTTGCTCTAATCGGTTGCATTATTTACTAGAATTTAGGGTTAAATAATTATGTATTGTACAAATTTAGAAAAAATACAGCGGCAAGTTATCAAGAAAATGTTGAACTTGCAAGAAAGGATACAAAAACAAAAATTGCGTGAGATATGGAATGCCATCTTTTATCTAGTGAAAACGGGGTGCCAATGGCGTATGATTCTTTCTAATTTTGCTCCTTTGGAGCTAGTTTACCATTATTATCGTAAACGGTACTCTCTAGGTGAATTTAATTTGTTATTGAATAACTGATTGGAAAAAGTGCGTGTCAAAATAGGGCAAAAAGTTGAAGTAAGTTTGGGTATTATAGATAGTTAAAATATTCATCGGTTCAATAATCGTTTTCTCAAAGGTATTGATAGAAACGAGGAAGTAAAAGAGGTTAAACGCTATGTCCTAGCCGACAAGCGCTCTAAATAAAATTAGAGAAAAAAAGGATCATTAACTTTTATTGATCACTTAAAAAACGAAAGGCTATGCTTTTTTGACTGTTTTTTCCTATTTTTGTAGAAACAACAAAAAACAATCATGCATTTCAAGAAAATTGTAATCAGCCTTATTCTTACCTTTCAACTCTCAGGCCTATGCGCACAAGTCAGCAAAACCTTTTTTGTCAGCAAACCCGGTACACTCATCTCAATGATGACCCAAGAGGAAGCCAATAGCATCACCGACTTGACTTTGACCGGCAAGATTAATGCCGAAGATTTCAAACATCTCCGTGATGAATTCACTAGCTTGAAAAGCCTCGATCTCTCGAATGTCGACATCAGAATGTACACCGGAAAGAATGGAACCTACCCCGGCGATAAATTTCACATTTACATGCTCAACTATATTCCGGCTTACGCTTTCACGACCTTAACAAATGGGCAGTTTCAGGGTAAGCCATCGCTAGAACGCATCGTCCTTTCGGAGAAAATCAAGACCATAGATGATAATGCTTTTAGAGGTTGCGATCGTCTTCGCGTGGTTCAAATCAGAAAGAAAACCCCGCCTGCACAAGCCGAGAATGCTTTAGCCGACAGTACCGCAGCGATCTTTATTCCGTTAGGCAGTACCGACGAATACCGTCGTAAAAAGAATTGGGAACATTTCTCTCTTATTGAAGGTGAGCCGCTAAGTGCAACCTTACAAGTGGGACTCATGAGTAGCCTTGAAGAGGAACTCTCTAAGGCCGGCATACAACCCAAAGCCATCAACTTTCTAACGATCGAAGGCAAACTCGATGCGGCCGATTTCAAATTGATACGCGACTACATGCCCAATCTGGTGACGGTCGACCTTAGTCGGACCAATGCAACCACAATTCCGGAGTTTACCTTTGCTCAAAAGAAATATATGCTTAGCATTGAGTTACCACACCAGCTTAAAGTGATCGGACAGCGCGTATTTAGTAATTGCGGACGTCTCTCGGGCACCCTTCGCTTACCGGCTACCGTCACAGCTATTGAGTTTGGAGCGTTTATGGGTTGCGATAACCTCCGCCAAGTTGTAGCCATGGGTAATAAAATCACCACAGTGGGCGATCAACTTTTTGGAGATGCTCCGACCAGCCGACTGGTCTATCGCCAATAAAGCTCATCTAAAAACATAAACTTTCCGCTGATAAACCGATGTCCGGATGAATCCATCAGACATCGGTTTATCAGCGGAAAATTTATTAAAGCCTATTCCTTATTTCGTTTTCTTCGTCGTAAGCCCCATAAAAAGAAAGGCAACACGATAAGAAAGGCTGTGACTACGAACGCCCATACATTCACCGTACGCGACTGAGCCTCTAGGTAACAATCCCCTTGCAATAGCCGGTAGGGATCGACTTTCCAAACCAATACGCCATTCTCTTCAGTGAGCCGTGCATTAGTCGACGTCAACCGTCCCGGCATGTTCAATTCAAACTTAATTTGTCCTCCGAACAAGTCCACCACCCGAATGCGTTGCTCATACCACTCCTCTATAGACTGAGCATGAGCTGCATAGAACGCAGAATAATCGTCTTTCCGATAATACTCATCTAACCATTGACACAACTTGTTTGGCGATAGATCGGAAATCTCCTTCTTCGATTGTTCCATCCATTGATAAATCCGATCCCGATCGACAACCCAAGCGGTATCCTCCTGATTAGAGCCTCTCAAGCGAGTCAACGCTTCCAAACAAAGTTCATATTGCGTTCGGTTCAGCCACTTCTGAAATTTGTCGGACAACACATCCAAACGATCCTTCATCTCCGCACCATTCATCCAAGTGTATTTCTGCAAACCTTCACCAAACAATAACTTCTGCTCATCGAGAGTCAAATAATTCTCCAACGCCACCGGTCCTTTGTCTGCCAATTCAGGAAAACGACAACGATACTCATGATAGGTGTAGAACCAACGGAAACGACGTTTCAACTGCTCCTTCGGTTCTGCCATAGAAACCATCCAAGGTTCTTTGGCACGCCATGCGGCAGAGTCATCCGGAAAATGGAAGGTCGCTTCGACCCACACATTAAACCGCTGAGACTCTCCCAAAAGATCCTCTTTCAAGACCGAATCCGTTTTCACCACGGTCCAACGGTCGTCAAGTGCAAACCAATATGGGTTATGCGAACGATCGCCCGATAAGAAAGTCGAATCGGCGTATGCAAAAACCTTCCGATGAAGCGTTCCGTCCGATCGTACGGTCGTCACCATTCTATAGCTCGACGAACATCCTGTCAGCAAACCTACCCAGATCAACACCCCCCAGATAGTGCAGTTCCATTTCATTCTTCTCATAACGATTCCTCCTTATTCATATTGAGATCTACGATTCATCCAATTTGACCGCACCACAGCTTCTCGCTCAGCACGCTGCTTCAATAAACGTTGAGCCATTCCCAACTTCTCGGGAGCGGAAGCATTCGAGAACAAAGCTCGCTCGGCGACAGTAGTATACCGTTCGGTCTGTCGATTGCCACAACCAGACGGGTCTCCGATGCCCCGCACAATGATTTCTGTCGTCATTCCTTGGTGAGTGCTCCCTTCTTCCAAACGAAGTTCATAAGTCCCAAAAGCCAATAACGCACAAGCCGCAACCGTTGTGACTCCCATACTCCAGCTCCAAATCTTTTGCACTCTCGAAGATCGGCTATGGGCAACCGCTTCAGCACAATCGTTCCGGTCGGGACGCCGATCAACAAGTCTTGTTTTCTGCATCGCTCGTTTCACAATCTCTTCGCTGAAACTCTCCGGATCGTCCAATATGGGTTCCACCCGTTTCACTTGTTCCAACCAATTCTGATAACGTCTATCCATATTCTACCTCCTTCCAATCCATCTTCTTCAATTGATGCCCGATGGTTTTCTTTGCCAAATATAAATTCTGTTTGATCTGTAGAGCTGACAGCCCCGTCATATAAGCCACTTCATTCACCTCCAACTCTTCTAACTCACGCAGAACAAACACCAACTTCTGCTTAGGCGGTAACGTCTCCGTTGCCCGAAACAACCACTCCCGAAGTTCACGTCCGATAAACGATTGTTCGACATCCTCTCCACTCATACATCGCTCCGAAATCCCATCCAACTCTATTGGAGAACGAGTCGGCGAATGTGCGAGGCACCGCAGTCGATCGTAACAGACATTACACGTCACCCGATACAACCAAGTCGAAAAACGGAACTCCTCCTGATAACGATCTAATCCCAACCAAACTTTAATAAACGTCTCCTGCGTCATATCCTTAGCCTCATCGTCATCACCAAGCAACCGGAAAGCTAGTCGGTAGACCAGTTGTTGATGCTTCGCCACCAAGTTTGCAAAAGCCTTTGCATCCCCTTTGCGGCAATCCCTGATCCACTGCTGTATTTCCTGTTGCTGTTCCATCTCTTTTCGATTCCGTCTGAGTTTGTTTTAGCTTAATAGAGCGCGACTCTTTCCACCTCATCAAACTTAAAACCTTTTATTAATGATACGTCGTACTTATCCAAAGGTCGAAAAAAAATGCATAAAAACGCAAAAAAGGTGCAAATAACAGCTGTTATTCACACCTTTTTTCTTTATCTGATGGTCGCTTACGACCTTTTAATCAATTCTTTATCGCTTAATCGGCATACATCTTTGCTCTCAACTCCTTAATGTGATCAGAAGAGATATACTCATCATAATCCATCATCTTATCGATAATGCCGTTAGGAGTCAACTCGATGATACGATTCGCTACCGTTTGAATAAACTCGTGGTCATGTGATGAGAACAAGACATTACCCTTATACGTCTTCAAGTTGTTATTGAAAGCCTGAATAGATTCCAAGTCCAAGTGGTTAGTCGGCGTATCCAAGATGAGACAGTTCGCATTACGCAACTGCATACGTGCAATCATACAACGCATCTTTTCACCTCCCGAAAGCACATTCACTTTCTTCAAAACCTCTTCGCCGGAGAATAACATACGACCGAGGAAGCCTTTCATATAAACCTCATTACCTTCACCGTACTGACCCAACCAGTCTACCAAGTTCAAATCCGTATCAAAGAATTCGGTATTGTCGACCGGCAGATAAGCTGTTGTGATCGTCACGCCCCAATTGAAATGTCCGGCATCCGGCTTCAAGTTGCCATTAACGATCTCAAAGAACGCAGTCATGGCACGAGGGTTACGCGATAAGAATACCACCTTGTCACCCTTCTCGATATTGAAATTCACATCGTTGAACAACACCACACCTTCGTCTGTCTTCTTCGACAAGCCCGAAACCTCTAGGATCTGATTACCCGGTTCACGTTCCGGAGTAAAGATGATGCCCGGATATTTACGTGATGATGGCTTAATCTCCTCAACATTCAACTTATCCAACATTTTCTTACGGCTGGTGGTCTGCTTACTTTTTGCCACGTTGGCACTAAAGCGACGGATAAATTCTTCCAACTCTTTACGCTTTTCATCAGCCTTTGCCTTCTGGTTCTGTTGCTGACGCAAAGCCAATTGACTAGATTCATACCAGAAGCTATAGTTACCGGCAAAAAGATTGATCTTTCCATAATCGATATCGACTGTATGCGTACAAACCGAGTCCAAGAAGTGACGGTCATGACTCACGACCAATACGGTGTGCTCGAAATTCGACAAGTACTCTTCCAACCAAGTCACCGTTTCCATATCCAAGTCATTGGTCGGCTCATCGAGCAACAAGTTGTCCGGGTTACCATAAAGGGCTTGCGCCAACATCACACGGACTTTTTCCTTACCACTCAACTCACCCATCAGCGTATAATGCTTATCTTCCTTGATTCCCAATCCACTCAATAAGATCGCGGCATCACTCTCAGCATTCCATCCGTTTAACTCAGCGAATTTCTCTTCCAGTTCCGAAACCTTCAGACCATCTTCGTCGGTGAAATCTTCTTTAGCATACAACACTTCGCGCTGTTTCATGATGTCCCACAACACCGTGTGTCCCATCATCACCGTATCCATTACGGTAAATGCATCCCACTTAAAGTGGTCCTGGCTCAACACCGATAAGCGTTCACCCGGTCCTAAAGCCACCGTACCTGTAGTCGGGTCGATCTCACCATAAATGGCCTTTAGGAAAGTCGACTTACCGGCACCGTTAGCTCCAATGATACCGTAACAATTACCATTTGTAAACTTCAAGTTTACATCATTAAACAACACCCTTTTACCAAACTGTACCGAAACGTTCGAAACTGTAATCATTCTTTTTAAACTTATTTTATTTCGGTTGCCACTCTTCACTCTGCCCAAGACGCAAGCTCGGTGTCGCAACACATCTATAACTCATTAATAATTAAACATCCATTTGTTATTCAGCGTGCAAAGGTACACAATTCCGTCGAATAATGCGGCAACAAAAGTGTGACAATCTGACATAATTATATTACTTTTGCACCGTTTATGCCTCAACGCACCATAATGGCAAAGTTTTTGTTAAGCATAAACAAGCCGGACAACCCTATCGGGTCATGCCTCGGTCTCAATATTAAAATTTAGAAATAAATAAAAGAACACTATAAACATGGATCCAAAAGAAAAGAAAGTTAAAGAAGAAGAACTAAACACAGCACACGTCACAGACGAACAAGTACAAGATGCTCCGGCTGAAGAAACGGTTTCTACAGAGGCCGAAGAAGTCACTCCGCTTACCGAAGAAGAACAACTTCGTCAGGCATTGGAAGAAGCACAAGCCAACATTGAAGAGCAAAAAGATAAATACCTTCGTCTTTCTGCTGAGTTTGACAACTTCCGCAAGCGCACCATGAAAGAAAAGGCTGAGTTGATTTTGAACGGCGGCGAAAAGAGTATCAGCAGCATTCTTCCGGTCATCGACGATTTGGAACGCGCTCTTGAAACGATGAAAAAAGCAACTGATGTGGCCGCTGTTTGTGAAGGAATCGACTTGATCTATCAGAAGTTCATCTCTATCTTAGGCCAAAACGGTGTAAAAATCATTGAAACCAAAGATTGTGGATTAGATACCGATTACCATGAAGCTATAGCCATGATCCCCGCACCAAGCGATGAGCAAAAAGGCAAGATTATCGACTGTGTGCAAACGGGTTATACCCTCAACGAAAAAGTGATTCGTCACGCCAAAGTCGTTGTCGGTGAATAAATGGTCCACGGACGATCACCTCAATTAGTTTTAGGAGTTTATATCAACAGACGAAAGAAAAAAGATGGCAGAAAAAAGAGATTACTACGAAGTACTGGGTGTTGCTAAAGATGCCACAGCCGATCAGATAAAGAAAGCCTATCGCAAGAAAGCAATAGAATTTCACCCCGACAAAAACCCGGGCGACAAAGTCGCTGAGGAGAAGTTTAAAGAAGCAGCCGAAGCTTACGAAGTTCTGAGCAACGACGAGAAACGTTCGCGTTACGACCAATTCGGTCATGCCGGTGTAAGCGGAGCAGCCGGTAATGGCGGTCCGTTTGGCGGTGGATTTGGTGGTCAAGGCATGTCAATGGACGACATCTTCTCCATGTTTGGCGACATCTTCGGCGGTCACAGCGGTGGTGGTGGATTTGGCGGTTTCGGAGGCTTTGGCGGCTTCGGAGGCGGCGGTGGTTCACAACAACGTCGTCATCGTGGAAGCGACCTTCGCGTAAAAGTCAAACTGACGCTTAAAGAAATTGCAACCGGTGCAGAAAAGAAATTTAAATTAAAGAAATATGTGGTGTGTGAGCACTGTCATGGCTCGGGCGGAGAAGGCAATAGCGGTTCGACCACTTGTTCCACCTGCCACGGTAGCGGTTCGGTCATCCGCAACCAACAAACCATCCTAGGTACCATGCAGACTCGCGTGGCTTGTCCGACTTGTAACGGAGAAGGTCAGATTATCAAAGAAAAGTGTAAGGTTTGTGGTGGAGACGGTATCGTTCATGGCGAAGAAGTTGTTGAAGTAAAGATTCCTGCGGGCGTAGCCGAAGGCATGCAACTTTCAATGAGCGGGAAAGGAAATGCCGGTAAGCGTAACGGCGTACCGGGCGATCTATTGATCTTAGTAGAAGAAGAACCACATCCGGAATTGATCCGCGATGAGAACGACTTGATCTACAATTTACTTTTAAGCTTTCCAACCGCAGCTTTAGGTGGCGCAGTAGAGATCCCAACCATCGACGGCAAAGTAAAAGTGAAAATTGAATCGGGCACACAGCCGGGTAAAGTACTTCGCCTACGTGGCAAGGGACTTCCTAGCGTGAATGGTTACGGCATAGGCGACTTGCTAGTCAACGTCAGCGTTTATGTTCCCGAATCACTCAGCAAAGAAGAAAAGAGTACCCTCGAAAACTTCGAGAACTCGAACAACTTCAAACCAAGTGGCTCAGTTAAGGAAAAAATATTCAAAAAGTTTAAGAGTTTCTTTGACTAATTCAATAAAAGAAGACCAGCAATTAAACGATAAACAATACTCCATTGAATCATCGACTTTCACTCATAAAGAGAAGAAAGTCGATGATTTTTTTATAACCGATTCTAAATCTAGGATTATCAATAATAGAAACAAGAGCTAAAACAACCTGACTTACATTCCTTCTTTCAATGAACCCGTAAATCAAAACATTAAAAACCTACAATCATCCATTCTATTTTACAAATAAAATAAGAAAATAAAGTTTTTTACTTGCTTTTAAGAAACAGAACCTTTAATATTGCATAATCTTAAAACATCATCTCGACAAAGAGACGATTGCGAGAGGTATTAAATCTAAAACAATTAAATGACTAGACTTATGAAAAAACTTTTCTTAACATTAAGCCTTGTTGCTATAACCATCATGGGTATGGCCCAAGAACGTGAATATAACTTCTTTGTTAAAGCCGGCATAAACGTTAGTGACATTAGCAATGAAATTGATTACACAGAAAAAGTCGGCATTAAGCTCGGTGCAGGATTCGACTTCTACTTCAACCAACACATGGGAATGCAAACTGGCCTTTTCATTAGTTCTAAAGGGGCTAAACTAGAAAAAACAACTATTAATGCCGTTTATTTGGAGTGCCCAATGAAAGCTACTGCACGTTTTAAAGTAAATAAATTGGTTAACGTCGTATTTAATAGCGGTCCGTATTTAGCTTATGGGATAGGTGGAAAAATAAAAACCGAAAACGATCCCTATGAAGCAATAGAAAAGAATTCTTTTGGTAAAGATCGTTTAAACCGCCTAGATGCCGGATTGGAATTTGGTATTGCAACCGAAATTAAATGCTTTGTAATAGGTATTGATACACAATTTGGCCTAACAAAAATGAACACGCCAGCTAAGATGAAAAATCAAACAATAGGGTTTTCTTTAGGCTGTAAATTCTAAGAAAGGTCAAAAGAATAAGGAAACAAGAATATAAAAACGAAAAGAATAAATAAAATCTCAGTTTCCTTTAGAGAAGTATTCTTATAACTATCCTTACGCAAGATTATAAGAATACTTCTCTATTTTTTATTTTACTTACTTCAACACAAAACGAACACAATAGGAGCTTAACGTTATAAAACATTTATATCATAAGGCTTTATATCATCAAGACTCAACATAATAAAACAATTCCCCCTATGGAATCGACAAACACTTCAAAAGAGCGTATTATCTTTCTAGATATGCTCAAAGTCATCGCTATCTTTTTAATGTTAGCCAATCACTGTGTAGACAACGTATCACCAATCGAACGAACAGAACCCTGGTATCAAATCTGGGGTAGTATTTACAACACCTTTACCCGTCCGGCCATTCCCTTATTTGTGATGGTTACAGGCATTCTATTACTACCGGTAAACTTATCAATGGGCACTTTTTATAAGAAGAAAATCTCTCGATTAATCATCCCCTTCTTGTTCTGGTCACTTTTATATAACGCTCTACCCCACCTTTTTCAACTGTTCGGCCTAGATGCTAGTACCATAAACCTCTTCTACAGATGGGCTGACCCTGTACAAGCTACAACAAACGCTTCGTACAACATCTTAATGATTCCTTTCCAATTCTCACCTTTTGCCGTACAGATGTGGTATGTCTATATGCTCATCGGTTTATATTTATATCTGCCCATCTTCTCGGCTTGGGTTGAAAAATCGGACCAAAAAGCACAGCGTCTCTTCTTGGTTATATGGTTTGGGTCGCTTTTCGTGCCTTACCTACGATGCTTTCTAACCGAAAATCTTTGGGGTGTTTGTTCTTGGAATGAATTCGGATTATTTTATTACTTCTCGGGGTTCAGTGGATACTTACTTTTGGGTTACCATCTAAATAAATACCCTTTAAAACTCTCTAAAACGAACAAATATTTGATAGCCTTTACCTGTTTTGCAATAGGCTATATGGTTACCCTAACAGGTTTCAAAGAGATGATTGCCAATCATAGCGATTCCGAATCCATGGTCGAGTTGTTCTTCACTTTCTGTAGCCCCAATGTCGCCCTAATGTCATTTGCACTATTTGTATTACTCCAAGATGTAAACTACAAGAACCTCCCATTCAACAAAATCATAACCCGGATTTCTATTGCCACGTTCGGTATCTGGATGTGTCACTTCCTATTTGTCGGTCCGATTTACAAACTGATAGACCAACTAGAATGCCACACGATGATTAAACTCATCATCGAGACCTTCTCCGTATTGCTCGTTTCATCAATATTTGTCACACTAATACGTAAATTGGGAAAAACCGGGAAGAAAATCATGGGATAGAATTAGAACAACAAAGGAAAAGTAAGAATATCTAAAGTTAGAAGACTCCTATTGGTCGCTTTACATCGGCCAATAGAAGTCATTATCTCTTAAATTTCAAGTAAACTAAGGTCATTCCTCTTTCCCGACCTCTTCTTTCGAAGTACTTTTTTTACTTTTTTTCAACCGCCCGCTTTTGCGCAAAGCTTCGGCAATGATCCATTGGATCTGACCATTAGTGCTACGAAACTCATCAGCTGCCCATTTCTCTATGGCATCCATGGTCGACGCATCTACACGCAAAACGAAGCTTTTAGTCGAATTTTCTTTTTTAGCCACCGAACAACAATAAATTAATGGTTCAACGTTCCGGTATTCACCACCGGTTGAGCAGCTTCATCGGCACAGAGCACCACCAAGAGGTTGCTCACCATAGCAGCTTTCTTTTCTTCATCAAGTTCTACGATCTGCTCTTCGGAAAGCTTATTTAGAGCCATTTTCACCATTGAGACCGCACCTTCTACAATTTTCTCACGAGCTGTGATAATAGCCGAGGCTTGTTGACGCCGCAACATCACAGCAGCAATTTCAGGAGCATAAGCTAAATAGTTTATGCGAGCTTCTACTACCTCTATACCGGCCATTTCCAGACGCTCGTTGAGCTTTTGCTCCAACTGTTCGTTGATTTCTTCACCACCCGAACGAAGGGTCAGTTCGCCAACATGAACTTCATTGTCATCGTAAGCATATTGTCCCGCCACTTGGCGCAAAGCGGCATCACTCTGAATCATCACAAAGTTCTCAAAAGCATTCATCCGATTAGCCACAGCATTACCAATAGTCACTTGATTGGTAGAGACGATGGAAGCCGAACCAGCCATAGTCTGCGAATCAATCTCAAACATGGCTTTATAAGTATCTTTAAGCTTCCAAACCAATACAAGCCCAATAAGAACAGGATTACCGATCTTATCATTCACCTTGATCGGTTCAATATCAAGATTACGGGCACGCAATGATAACTTTTTCTTTTCTATAAACGGATTAACCCAGAAGAAGCCAGTCTCTTTAAAGGTACCTTGATACTTGCCAAAGAATACCATTGCACGAGCCTCGTTAGGTTCGAGTTGCATGTACCCGGCAAAAGCAATAAGCCACAAAACTATGAGTAAAAGAGAAATCACACAAGTGAGAATCGAGCCAAAAAATCCGGCGACAATAGCTCCAGTAAGCACAACCAGATGAAAGAACAAGGCCGTAAACCCGTTCATATTAAAACCACTAAAATTACATTCTTTTGTTCCCATATTCGATTGATTTAAAAAATATTATATTAACATTTGTGATATCATTTTAATATCACAAATATATAATTTATTTTTAAATCACCATTTATTGTCGAAAAAAAATAAAGAAAAATCTCCTCTATTCTACTTCTATCCTTTTCAGATTAAACTAGAATAAAGGAGATTCTCCGATTCCAACTTATAAATTTGCCGGCTTACTTATCGCACAACAATCTCAGAAGTAAATACAAAACCGTGATATTCGGTGCTCGTTGTTCCTTGGTAACGAATGTAACGAGCTTTCGCTTCACCTTCCCAACCGTAGATTTTAAACCCAAATGGAGGTTCTTTAGTTCCGGTATATTGTTCTTTTTTCAAAGTTGTATAATTCACGCCATCGGTCGATACAGAGATGGTAACTTCTCCCGGCCAAAACACACCAGGGCCAACAGCTTGCATAAACTCAGCCGAAACAGAATGTATATTTGTAATCTGTTCCATATCGATCGTCACATCAACGCCTTGACGAGTGATAAACCCCTGCCATGCACCATCGCCATAGGTCCAGTCGCCCAACCAACCATCAGTCAACGTTCCATCTCCCTTAGCTACATAACGTGGACTATATGGAGCGTTATAAATCACCTTCTTCCCCACGGCCAAATGAGTCACCGGCTGACGAGCTTCTTGGCGCTTTCCCCTCTCCTTATTCAAGTCAAACGGATGATACCCTTTCTGTTGAAGGTCAGCAGAAGCCTTCAAAACCCGTTCGCGAAAGGCCGGCCACGACTTTCGTTCGGGAGCCGACCATGCCACTTCCGACAAAGCCAACAAACGCGGCCAAATCATATACTCCGCATGTTCAGGAGTCGGTACATATTCAGTCCACAGGTTAGCTTGTACCCCATAGATTAATGCAGCTTCCGCAACCGTCAACGAATCGGGCACAGGATTATAGCTATATACCTTATCCAAGGGTAGATAACCACCGATAGCCTCAGGCTCGAAAGGTGGGGCATCTTGATACGCATCGAAATAACAATACTTACCGGGAGTCATGATGGCACGGTGACCGGAACGTACAGCCGCTAGTCCACCAGATTCGCCTCGCCACGACATCACTGTCGCATTTGGTGCCAATCCTCCTTCAAGAATCTCATCCCAACCTAACAGCTTACGACCGTGAGCATTAAGAAACTTCTCAATGCGATGAATCATATAACTTTGTAATCCATCAACACCATCAAGATGTTCATCATGAATACGCTTCTGACATTTCGGACAACTCTTCCAAGCACTCTTGCCGGCTTCATCACCACCAATATGGATGTATTCCGATGGGAACAAATCCATCACTTCGGTCAACACGTTCTCTAAAAAAGTGAAAGTCTCTTCATTGCCGACACAGAAATCAGAGTTCTTATAAGGCTCACCAGCACAAGAGAGTTGAGGATAGGCTGCCAAAACCTCCTCGGAATGTCCAGGCATCTCAATCTCGGGAATAATGGTAATATAACGTTGGCGAGCATATTCAAGAAGCTCACGAATATCATCACGAGTGTAATACCCTCCGGCCGCTCCACTATCAGTACGGTTGAGGTATTTACGATCACCAAACCACCATTTTTTCCAACCGCCATCAGTTCGCCAAGCAGCGAAATCTGTGAGTCGTGGATATTTCTTAATCGCCAATCGCCAACCTGCCGCATCAGTCAGATGAAGATGTAAGCGATTGAACTTATAATAAGCTAATGCGTCCATCTGCTTCTTCACAAACTCCTTCGAGAAGAAATGGCGCGACACGTCGAGCATCAACCCGCGATAAGCAAAACGGGGTGTGTCGGCAATCTCAATGACCGGAACTTCTATCTGACCTGCTTTTTGTTCCATCAGTTGCATCAATGTTTGTAGACCATAGAACAGTGCAGCACCAGTCTTCCCCTTGATCACAATTTGTTGAGGAGTAACCGACAAGGTATAACTTTCGGAAGTCGTCAGATCGTCAGCAACAGTCAGCAATAAATTAACTTGAATTGACTTAGCTTGCTTCTTTCCTTTGCTAACTGGGACAACAGTATTCAAACACTCTTTCATGAGACGTGCTTCCGAACGTTTCAGATTGGTGTAAAACGGAAGTTGCGTCGGTAACACAACCGAACCTTCCCCACGCTGCATGTGTAAAGGAATAGGAATAACATTTTGAGCTTGTACGGTAAATGTACTGCAAAGTAGTAAGAAGACCAATACAAAGGCCAACCTACCGATGAGTAGTTTCATGTCTTTCATGTTTTTCTCTTTATAAAATCACAAGGATTATAATTATCGTTCCAAAGTTAATGAAAAAAAGAAAACAAAGAAAGACCAACTGCCAGATCAATTCAGATACTAGCAGTCGGCCTTTTATGAATAAAGAGATAAAGACGATCTGTAAGGTGATTAGTTTAAGACGATCTCATCAACAAATAAGAACGCCGGATTTCCTTTACCACCATGCCAGTCCGGAAGAGCTTTTTCCGATTGAGCAACCACTCTAACTAGCTTTGCCTTCACCGGAGCAAAAGTCAACTGATGAGTCTTCACTCCATTAGCATCATTTTGAGCCATAACTGGATAATCTTCAGAAACCACTTTTACAAAAGTTTTACCATCGGTCGACACCTCTACGGTAAAGTTACGAGCATCAAACACCCAGTCACCTTTTGCAACGCAAACATTGATTGCAGCGCTTGAAATCTCGGTTGGCTCACCAAGATCGATAGTCATATCCATATCGTTTCCTTGAAAACCAATCCAGCGACCGGTTCTATAATTTGTATCTCCGATTAAACCATCAACCAAAGTAGAAGGGCCTTCAAAAAAATATCCCTTATTGATGGGTTGATTAGCCACAATGCTCTTCAAACTAGCCTTATTAAAAGCGATATTTTCTTCAAGCACACGACTATTGCCCGATGAACGTACGGCAACCGCTTTCAAATGAGCATTCTCGTTAAGATGCAATACACTGTCGCATACCGGAGATGAAGCTGTAGGTTCAGTTCCATCGAGCGTATAATGAATCGGAGCATGATCGGCAGTGGAAAGTAAAACATCGAGTGTTTTTTTCTCTGTATTAGATACAAACTCAGCTTTCACATCGAACACATGTTTAGCATAGTTATACCCTTCAATATCGTACCATTTAATGAGTTGTGGCAAGCGATTGAGGAAGTCTTGATAATTCTTCTTCTCAGGCATTGTCCACTGTACTTCAGCTAGAGCCGCACAGCGAGGAATAGCCATATACATCACCTGTGAGAAGGTTGGCATGTATTCTGTCCAATGGTTTGCTTGTACCCCAACAATATACTTCTGCTCTTCTGGAGTCAACACCGATGGCATCGGTTCGTAATTGTAAACACGCTCTACCGGCAAGTAACCACCAATAGCCAACGGTTCATTCTTCGTATCTTTAGTTTGATAATAGTCGAAATAAAGATAGGTGTTAGGAGTCATAATCACGTCGTGGTGCTGTTTAGCAGCTTCTATACCTCCGGCTTCACCGCGCCATGACATCACCGTTGCATTTGGTGCCAGTCCACCTTCAAGAATTTCATCCCAACCAATAATGCGTCGTCCATGAGTATTAAGGAACTGTTCGGCATGATTGATCACAAAACTTTGCAAACGTTCTTCTTTAGAATGTTTGTCATCGTCTTTTAAGCCCAACGACTTAATGCGCGCTTGACATTTCGGACACGTTTTCCATTTTGTCTTCGGACACTCATCCCCACCAATATGAATATATTGAGAAGGGAAGATTTCCATCACCTCAGTCAGCACGTCGTCAATAAACTGAAGAGCTTGATCGTTTCCTGCACAAAGCACATTATCCGATACGCCCCATTGTGTCCATACCTCATACGGGCCACCGGTACAACCAAGTTCCGGATAAGCAGCCAAAGCCGCTTGCATGTGTCCTGGAAGGTCGATCTCAGGGATAATCGTAATGTAACGTTCAGCAGCATAAGCTACAATTTCTTTCGCTTGTTCTTGAGTATAGAATCCACCATATGGCTTACCATCATATTCACCCGAGTTACGTCCAATAACGGTCTCCTTACGCTGTGATGAGATCTCAGCCAATTTAGGATATTTCTTAATCTCCAAACGCCAGCCTTGATCTTCAGTAAGATGCCAATGCATACGATTCATATTGTGCAAAGCCAACATGTCGATGAATGTCTTAATCTCGTCGACTGTAAAAAAGTGACGTCCAACATCGAGATGAGCCCCACGATAATCAAAGCGCGGATAATCTTTAATGTCAACTTGAGGCAAAGTGTATTTTGCATTTCCGTTAGCCGGAAGTGATTTACGTAAGGTCTGAATACCATAGAACACTCCCGATTCGCTGCCCCCTGCAATGGTTACTCCATCAGCTTCGACCTTTAAATGGTAAGCTTCCGGTTTAGACGATTCAGCATTGACCGATAATACAATAGCCTTTTTGCCTTCATTTCCGGCCTCTACGGTGAACGTACTTCCAGTGGCTGTCTTCAAATAGCCAGCAAGCAATTCAGCATTACGTTGCATTTTCTCATTACCCTGTGGATATAAGATTTTTACACTACCAGTCAGAAGAAAAGGTGACCCGGTGGTTGCCGTAATTTCCTGCGGCAAAGGAATGACATGATAGTCAGCTTCAATGGTGGTCTGGCATGAGCTTAATACGCCCGCTAGTGCCACACACCCTGCTAATTTCGAGAAAAAATGTTTCATAATAAAAAAGTTAGGTGTTAGTAGTTAATATTAATGATATGTTTTACGAATGTGCTTGATCGTCCATTCTACTTTCTCTCTCTTTTTAATTTGTGGCGAACAGATCACAATTGTTCGCACTTCACCCGGCAACAGATCAAAGAAGTTATCACTAAACCGAGCACCTTGAATAGGTACTTCAATGAAAAGGTCTTTGACTAACTTATCAGCTTTAATAATCAACTCACACCGTCCGTCACGAACCTTATCTTTAACTTCCACCTCGACTTGAGGCAGCAAAAGTTCTTTGGTGGGAGCAAAGAAAAAGACATTCTCCGAAACCACCACATCTCCCTGATCGGCCAAAACTAGTTTTAAGAAGGACTTCTTACGCTGTTCGGGCGACAAAAGGAATCCCAACGATTCCCGATAAACGCATAAGGAAGAGTTTGCAGGCAAGGTGAGTGGATCCACCTTTCGTGTCGTCAAAACCTGACCTTCAAAATCAATAAGTTCCATCCGTAGTTTCAATCCTCCAAGAGTATCTAGTCGATCGGATACGAGATAAACATCTAAAGTATCTTTCTGCATGATCGGGTTAATAATAATCGGAGCAAAAGCCTTTTTAACTTGATAGTGCAATGCTTTCCAGTTACCGTAATAATCAATGCTCGACCATGAAACCACCGGCCAACTATCGTTCAATTGCCAATAGAGAGTCCCCATGCAATATGGACGATTCCGACGATGAGCCTCAATTCCGTGACGAACACCATGCCCTTGAAGAACTAAACCGGTATAAACAAAATCGTCAAAACGTTCTGGAACAATATAATCACGTTCCATATAAGTACGAATCAAAGCATTCCCTACCCCGCTTTTTTGGTGGTTCTTCATTACAGGAGATTCAATATCATAATCTTCAGGCGAAGCAAAAGTCGCAATCGTCTTCATCTCTGGGAAAGATTGAAAACCAAACTCACTCATAAACCGTGGGATATCGGTATCTAGCGATTCAAATGGCTTCTTTCCATGCCATACGCCCCAATTATGACTATCACCTATACCCCACGACTCAGGACGTCCCCAATTGGCTGCATAGGGTGAACTATGTAGATAAAAACGATTACTATCGAGTTCTCTCACTTTCTTAGGTAAAAGATCACGAAATAACTTATCGTAAGCTCTAAAAAAACCCTCATAAATTTCAGGATCAAATTTCTTCTGAAACCCCCAATATTTAATTGCTTCTAAGATTTCATTATTTCCACACCACATCGCCAATGACGGATGGTTGCGCAAACGACGGATGTTATAGTCGGCCTCTTCCTCCACACGTGCAAGGAAGTTCGCATCACCCGGATAAGGCGTACAAGCAAACATGAAGTCCTGCCAAATCAAAATACCATTTTCATCGGCTAGATCATAAAACCGATCGTCCTCATAGATTCCACCACCCCATACTCGGACGAGATTCATATTCGCGTCCTTGATGTCACGAAATAAAGATTCATAACGATCTCTGGTCACCGCTGGTAATAAAGCATCACTAGGAATATAATTAGCTCCTTTGGCAAACATCGGAATACCATTCACTTCAAAATAAAAGGACTCACCGTGCGCATCTTTAGTATTAATCAATCGTACGGTACGCAAGCCGATGCGATGAGTTTTCGCAGCTACAAGGCGATCGTTAAAGCGAATTTCTGCATTGAAAGAATACAGTGTCGGATCACCCCAACCATGAGGCATCCATCGTCTCGGGTTTTCAATATCAAGAGGCAAATCAAGCTCGTTCAGGCCAGGTTGAAGCAAATAGGTGCGACTAGATGTTTTAAAAGTTTTTCCATCTAGACTACAGCGAATGGAAGCAGTCACCTCGACCGCTTCGGGAAAAACATTGTTTACTTTTAAATGGTTCCACGTCATTGCCCAAGAATCATCGAGTGATGCCTGGTGAACATAATAATCATCGATAGTCACCGCATCGTAAAAACGAATCGTCACAGGGCGCCAAATACCACTAGTCACCATCCGAATTCCCCAATCCCATCCATAACTATAAGGTGCTTTACGAGTAAACACACTAAGATGCTTGGCATGATGATCGTTATCTGCAGGATAGTTAAAACCATTCGATTCAAATTGAGGCATCACCTGACGAATAGGCGAATGGAAATAGATTTGCAAATGATTAGCCCCCTTACGTAATAGAGGTTTTACCTCAAAAGAACGCCCTACAAACATGTTATCACCACGCATCAATAATGAACCATTTAGATAAACATCGGCATAAGTATCAAGTCCTTCAAAGGTCAGCAACACACCATCACGTCGCAAATGGTCCTCATTGACAGTAAAGGTAGTTCGATATTCCCAATCTTCATTCTCCACCCACTGAACCTTCTCTTCATTCAATCCGTAAAACGGATTAGGCAGAAGATGATGACGAATCAGATCTTGATGAATAGTACCCGGTACAACAGCAGCATGCCATTGATTCATTCCACCTTGGGTAAATTCCCAATCGGTATCAAGAAACATAATCTCAGAATTATCAAGACTTTGAGCTTGCGCCATACTGCAGCAACATAACAGCCCACAAGTTATTTTGACCATAATGTCAATGATTTTTTTCATAATATCTATAAGGAAATACTTTCAAGTGGTAAAGATAAGCTTTTTTATGAAGTTTCTTTGAAAAAAAGAGAAGTTAAACGTTAAAGCATGATTTATAAGCCATTATAAAGCCCTTAGAACAAGACTTAAAAAACAAAAAATTAAATAAACCGATACCATCACCCACCATCAATAAAAGAGCAAGAAAAAGCTTAACCTTTTTTATTAAAAAAATCGAAAAATCTTTTTGATAAATAAAATAAAGCTTTAATTTTGCATGCCGTAAAGGAATGAGAGTTGCCGATATAGCTCAGCTGGTAGAGCAACGCATTCGTAACGCGTAGGTCGCCGGTTCAAGTCCGGCTATCGGCTCACAACTCAAAACCTTTATTCACAAGCATTTTAACTCTTCACAAATTCCAACAAATTCATTTTATCTTCTTTTGTTTCCCCAATGAAATAAAATAACTATTCAAATCAAAGATTTTTTCAATACCTAATAACTTCTCTTTATTCTATTAAAATCAAGTCAAGGCATAACAGATCTTATATGTTAACAAACAAAGATCCATATTAAAGCATGTTATAAATAAGGTCATAAAACGATCAAAACTTGCCATTATCACAAAGAGTCGTATCTTTGCATTGTGTTTTTCATAGTATTAGATTTAAGGTTAACAAAGATTGGTTGCTCGTGATGAGTAGCCTTTTTTTATATCTATTCCTAACACAACTCATCTCCTATCTCATGTAAAATCTCTCCGTAATTTACCACAAACTGTCTAACTCTCATTTACTCAATCTATCCAAGCTAGCCGAAAATACAAAAACCATTTAAACTCTACTAATATCTACTCAACTTGATGCATCCTCTTATTCTTATAACCACCTAAAATTTAGGAAAAACAGACACAACTAATCGAAAATCAGGCCCAACATTTACTAAAAACTTCCTATCTTTGACCCAATTTTTTAAAATCAAAAGAAAGCATATGAAAAAGGACAGCAAGAATCGGTCTATTTTACTGATTATCACAATCATAAGTTTACTCTTTGGAGGTATAGTTGCATACAGTCTATTTTACCCACAATTCAAGGCTAACGAATCGACATATGTTTACGTTGATCGCGATGACACAAGTGATTCCATCTACAATAAAGTAAAATCGGTCGGCTTCCCTCAAACAATGATCGGTTTTCATCTAATGGCTCTAATCCGTCCATTCGATTGTAACATTCATACCGGACGCTACCTAATCAGTCCAAGAGACAACATGTATCGGGTATTCGGAAGAATTTCCAAAGGACGCCAAGAACCCATAAATCTAACGATTGGAAGCGTCCGTACACTCGACCGTTTAGCTCGGAGTGTCGGCAAACAACTCATGATAGACTCCGCAGAAGTTGCCCACCAACTTTTAGATTCAATTTTCCAAGTCAAAATGGGTTACACTAAAGAGACCATAGCTTGTTTATTCATTCCCGAGACCTATCAAGTCTATTGGGACATCTCAGTCGACGAGTTTTTCCAACGGATGAAAAAAGAGCATCAACGTTTCTGGAATAGGGAACGTTTAGCCCAAGCTACCGCAATGAATATGACCCCTGAAGAAGTATGCACCTTGGCTTCTATCGTTGAAGAAGAAACCAATAACAATCAAGAGAAACCAATGGTTGCTGGTTTATATATCAACCGTTTACACCGAAACATGCCACTACAAGCTGACCCTACAATCAAATTCGCCTTACAAGATTTTACCCTCCGGCGCATTTCTAACGAAAACTTAAAAGTAAAATCTCCATATAACACCTACATCAACACAGGGTTACCTCCAGGCCCAATTCGTATTCCATCTGTAAAAGGGATAGACAGCGTTCTGAATCACGTAAAACACGACTACATCTATATGTGTGCTAAAGAAGACTTTTCCGGCACACATAACTTTGCATCAAATTACACCGATCACATGGTTAATGCCAAGAAATATTGGAAAGCTCTAAACGAAAGAAATATTTTTAAATAATTATTTAAAAATTATACAGGTTTTATTTACCTTTGTGATAAATCAAAAACCATGATAAACACTAATTTTTAAATCATTATGAGCAAACAACTCTTACTTGGCGACGAAGCAATAGCTCAAGCCGCATTAGATGCCGGACTCTCGGGAGTATATGCTTATCCTGGAACTCCGTCGACGGAAATTACAGAGTACATACAAATGGCTCCTATAACCCACGAAAAAAACATTCATCATCGATGGTGCGTTAATGAAAAAACCGCCATGGAAGGCGCTTTAGGGATGTCATTCGCTGGCAAACGAACTTTAGTCTGCATGAAACACGTTGGCATGAATGTAGCAGCCGACTGCTTTATCAACTCGGCAATGACCGGAGTAAATGGTGGACTAATAGTTGTAGCCGCAGACGACCCAAGCATGCACTCTTCTCAGAACGAGCAAGACAGCCGCTTCTATGGTGACTTTGCATTAATACCGATGTACGAACCTAGTAACCAGCAAGAAGCTTACGATATGATCTACAGCGGATTCGAATTTTCTGAAAGGATAGGCGAACCCATCCTTATGCGTATGGTAACCCGCTTGGCTCACTCTCGTTCAGGAGTAGAACGCAAATCACAAAAGCCACAAAACAAATTGTCATTCAGCAACGATCCAAAACAATTCATCTTATTACCAGGAGTTGCTCGTAAACGTTATAAAGTCCTTCTTAAACAACAAGAAGCATTTATTGCAGCCTCAGAAGAATCACCTTACAACAAATTCATTGACGGACCTAACAAGAAATTAGGAATTATCGCTTGTGGTCTTGGCTACAACTATCTGATGGAAAACTATCCAGAAGGATGTGAATATCCTGTGCTCAAAATAGGACAATACCCTCTCCCACAAAAGCAGCTTACTCAGTTGGTCGATTCTTGCGACGAGATCCTCGTGTTAGAAGATGGTCAACCATTTGTTGAGCGTTTGATTAAAGGTTATTTAGGACGTGACCTTAAAGTTAGAGGTCGTTTAGATGGCACACTGTCGCGCGACGGTGAACTCACTCCCGATAATGTTGCCCATGCTTTAGGTAAAGAGAACAGCTCACCATTCACAACTCCAAGCCTTGTGGAAATGCGCCCCCCTGCTTTGTGTGAAGGATGCGGACATCGTGACATGTACACTACGCTCACCCAAGTACTCCGCGAAGAATATCCATTACATAAAGTCTTTAGCGACATCGGTTGCTACACTTTAGGCTCAAACGCGCCATTTAATGCAATCGATTCTTGCGTTGACATGGGAGCATCGATCACTATGGCCAAGGGAGCAGCAGACGGTGGATTACACCCATCGGTAGCTGTAATTGGCGATTCAACCTTCACCCACTCTGGAATGACAGGATTGTTAGATTGTGTCAACGAGAAAACCAATGTAACAATTGTGATTTCAGACAACGAAACCACAGCCATGACCGGAGGACAAGATTCTGCAGGCACAGGACGCATCGAAGCAATTTGCATCGGACTGGGTGTAGAACCCGAACACGTACGTGTGGTAGTACCTTTGAAAAAGAATTATGAAGAAATGAAACAGATTATACGTGAAGAAATAGCATATAACGGCGTTTCTGTAATTATTCCGCGAAGAGAATGTATCCAAACTTTAGCACGTAAAAAAAGGAGTAAATAAGCTATGAAAAAAGATATCATTTTATCAGGTGTCGGTGGACAAGGTATCCTATCCATTGCAACAGTAATTGGTAAAGCAGCAATCAAAGAAGGATTGTTCATGAAACAAGCAGAAGTACACGGGATGAGCCAGCGCGGAGGAGATGTACAATCAAACCTGCGTATCAGCGATCGTCCGATTGCTTCCGATTTAATTCCTCTAGGGAAATGTGATTTGATTATTTCATTGGAACCTATGGAAGGCTTGCGTTATTTGCCATATCTCAGTCAAGAGGGCTGGTTGGTAACTAATGCCACTCCATATATAAATATAACGAACTATCCCACCGAAGAAGACTTAATGTTAGAGATTAATCGATTACCACATAGAATTGTGCTCGATGTTGACAAGATAGCCAAGGAAGTCGGTTCGACTAGAACTGCTAACATGGTACTATTAGGTGCCACCATTCCATTCCTTGGCATAGCCTATGACGTGATAAAAGATAGCGTCCGCGCCATCTTCGAACGCAAAGGGGAAGACATTGTTAATCTAAATTTAAAGGCACTTGCCGCCGGAAAAGAGATTGCCGAACAATTAATGTAAAACATCATCTACCAAAATTATAAAAGGCTGCCACATAGCAGCCTTTTATAATCCCTCAATAGATAAACACGACAACAGATAGGCACTAATAGAAAGAACAAGCAGATCAAACAGAGATACAACTAACATAATCATAATGCTTTATCGGGACAAACAGCTTAAGTACATATCCCCATAAAGCGTATTTCAAATAAGAATAATATGCAATTACTAAAGAAAAGAATTCAACAAGACGGAAAATGTTATGAGGGGGGAATCCTTAAAGTAGACAGTTTTATCAACCACCAGATGGATCCAGCTCTAATGAAGTCAGTTGGCGTAGAGTTTGTACGGCGATTCGCTTCGACAAACGTCAACAAAATCATGACCATCGAAGCTAGCGGAATCGCTCCGGCTATCATGACTGGCTATCTCATGGATCTTCCTGTCGTATTCGCCAAAAAAAAATCACCTAAGACCATTAAGAATGTCTTGTCGACCACTGTCCACTCATTCACCAAAGACAGAGATTACGATGTAGTGATCAGTGCTGACTTCTTAACACCCAATGATAATGTTTTGTTTGTAGACGACTTTCTAGCCTATGGAAATGCAGCATTAGGAATCATCGACCTTGTAAAACAAGCCGGTGCCAACTTAGTCGGTATGGGATTCATTATAGAAAAGGAATTCCAGAACGGAAGAAAGATGCTCGAAGAAAAAGGCATACGGGTAGAAAGCTTAGCTATCATTGAAGACCTGTCTCACTGTGAAATCAAGATAAAGGATTATCCTTGTGAAAGATTAAAATAACGACCTTTCTTTTGAGTCACTTTACCATATTGCACCGCATGTTCTGGACAAACATGATAACAAGCCAAACATGAAGTGCAATATGATCCCCATTCTGGTTTTCTATCAACCAGCTTCACATTTTGAATCGGGCAGGCTTTCACGCAACGCCCACACCCCACACAACTATCGGCCGCATGAAACTTTTTAGGATTAGTCGGAAACTTATTAAACAACGGATTAAGAACTCGAGTTTTCAAATAAGGAAAGCGCCCCTCATTACAATCAAATAAGTGAGCCTCACAACAAATGGAATGACTCACCAGCTGGACACGATCCACAGCCTCAGTCAACTTCTTCTGCCGGACATCATCAGGATCGACATCAAAACCTGGTAGCAGGACATAATTATTAGGCATGATAACAGAAAAACCTGCATCACACTTCCATCCCTTACGACTTATTGCATCAACAAAAACATTCTGAGTTAGTCCGATATCATCACCACAAGAACAGACGAAAAACAAATATTGCCCTTGATAACTAATCACCTGTAACTGCTTAATGAATTGAAAAACAATGAGAGGAGGCCCCCATGAATAAATAGGAAAAACAAAGCCTATTTTTTCATTATTACGAAGAGAAAAACTATAGTTCTTATCTCTAATGCAGTGTGGAATAAAGTATAACGTCTCGTTTTGTTCCCGAGCTAGCTGTTCCGCCACCCAACGAGAATTACCCGTCCCTGAGAAATAGAAGATCATAGGTGTATATAAAAAAAGCCGTACCGACGATGTGATGAAACTCTGATAAAGCAAGATTTGAGCGCTCGTCCTCGTTGTAATCCACCGGCATAAATGCTATCCCTAGGGAATGTGGCCCGCCATTGAAGATCGAAGCCTTCTCGGTATATCAGATTAATTTGAAGAGTTTCCCGATCCAGTCGATACGGCCAATATTTTCGTATTACAAATATAGAGCTATTTACTGAAAAAGCAAAGAAAACAAACGTTTTTTCTTCTGTGAGAAAACTAAAAAACAAAACCCACAAACCCAACAAGCATCCATTAATGAGTTAAAAAACTTATAAACAAAGCATTCTATAAGAAAAGTATTTTTGAAAAAGAGGAGGTAATTGTCACCACTCTACAAACATAGACAACATTTCATCCCCAAAGAACTATTCCTATTAGAAGAACAGCAAAGCTAAAAAAAAGACGTGCCGGAAAATAATCCGACACGCCTACTTTTTCTATTATTCTAAGCTTATGCTGCTTTCACTTTAGCAACGATAGCCTTGAAAGCTTCCGGATGGTTAACAGCTAAATCAGCTAAAACCTTACGGTTAATTTCGATACCTGCTTTATGCAACCCACCCATCAATTTAGAATATGACATTCCTTCAAGACGTGCAGCAGCATTGATACGTTGTATCCAAAGTGCGCGGAAGTTTCTTTTCTTATTTCTACGGTCACGGAACGCGTAAGTTAAACCCTTTTCCCAAGTGTTCTTAGCTACGGTCCATACATTTTTTCTTGCACCAAAGTAACCTCTGGTAAGTTTCAAAATTTTCTTTCTTCTTGCTCTTGAAGCAACATGATTTACTGATCTTGGCATAGTTTTACTTTTTTTGAATGTTAGCGCCGTTACTTCACGTAGCGATCTTAAAGCTAATGCATTCGGTTAATACTTAATAATACTTGTACGCTTTGATTACTTCATTGCTAAAAGTTCCTTCACTTGAGCTACGTTAGTTGCATCAACAGTTGTAGAGTAACACAAGTTTCTTTTTCTCTTTTTAGACTTTTTAGTCAAGATATGACTATGAAAAGCGTGCTTTCTTTTGATTTTACCTGTTCCGGTAAGGGTAAACCTCTTTTTCGAACCGGAGTTAGTTTTCATCTTTGGCATCTTAGTTATTTTTAAATTATTAAATAATATGGCAACGCACTATACCTGCGCGTTACGCATTTCAGTCTTTTTTCTCTTGCGAAGTTTCTGTTTTCTTTTGAGAAGCTTCAGCTTTCTTTTCAGATGAAGCACCATCAATTGAAGGCTTAGCAGCTGACTTCTTAGCAACGTCTTTCTTTTTAGGAGATAATTGAATAATCATTCGTTTACCTTCAAGTACTGGCAATTGATCAACCTTAGCATATTCCTCTAAATCGTTTGCAAAACGCAACAACAAGACTTCACCTTGCTCTTTAAAAAGAATAGAACGACCTTTAAAAAATACGTAAGCTTTAACTTTATCACCATCTTCCAAAAAACCTTTTGCATGTTTTAGTTTAAAGTTATAATCATGATCATCTGTCTGAGGTCCAAAACGGATCTCCTTCACATTGACTTTAACTTGCTTAGCCTTTTGTTCCTTCTGCCGTTTCTTCAGCTGATAAAGGAATTTTGAGTATTCAATAATACGACAAACAGGTGGTTGTGCATTTGGAGAGATCTCTACAAGATCCATTTCCTTCTCCTCGGCCATCTTTAAGGCCTGGAAAATCGGATACACCATTGGTTCAATATCATCGCCCACAATGCGGACTTCTTTGGCCCGAATCTGCTCGTTGATTCTATGTTGCCCTTTTAAGCTGTCATTCTTCATAGAAAATTTTCTACTTCCTGTTTGTTTTTTATTATTCACGCAAATTTATTATATTAATTGGCTGCAAAGTTACCATTTATTTATCATATTCTGAACTTCTTCGTTCAAATTTTTAGCAAATTCTTCAAATTTCATGGTTCCCTTATCACCATCGCCTTGTTTACGTACCGAAACTTCACCATTTTCGGCCTCTTTTTCACCAACAATTAACAGATATGGTATACGCTTCATTTCATTATCACGAATCTTACGTCCGATCTTTTCATTACGATCATCCACAAGAGCACGAATATCATTCATCCTCAAGTAAGTTTTTACCTGCTCGGCATAATCATTGAATTTTTCGCTAATCGGCAATATAACAACTTGATCAGGAGTTAACCATAATGGGAATTTTCCAGCAGTATGTTCAATAAGAACTGCCACAAAACGTTCCATAGAACCAAACGGTGCTCTATGAATCATCACTGGACGATGTTTTTGATTATCAGATCCCATATATTCCAAATCGAAACGTTCTGGTAAGTTGTAGTCAACTTGAATGGTTCCCAACTGCCAACGACGACCGATCGCATCTTTCACCATAAAGTCAAGTTTAGGACCATAGAAAGCAGCTTCACCATATTCGATTTTGGCCTTCAGCCCTTTTTCCTCACAAGCCTCAATAATCGCCTGCTCTGCTCTATCCCAGTTATCATCGCTACCAATGTATTTCTCACGATTTACTTTATCACGCAAAGAAATCTGAGCCTCAAAATTTTCAAAATTCATTGAGCGAAACACAATAGAGATAATATCCATTACACGAAGGAATTCATCTTTCACTTGATCAGGACGACAAAACAAGTGGGCATCATCTTGAGTAAAACTACGCACACGAGTCAACCCATGCAACTCACCACTCTGTTCATAACGACATACTGTACCAAATTCAGCCAAACGCAAAGGAAGATCCTTATATGAACGTGGAACATTTTTATAAATCTCACAGTGATGAGGACAGTTCATCGGTTTCAAGAAGTACTCCTCACCCTCTTCTGGAGTATGAATAGGTTGAAAAGCATCTTTTCCGTATTTAGCATAGTGCCCCGATGTAACATATAGCAACTTATTTCCAATTGGCGGAGTAATCACTTCCTGATAATCATGTCTCATCTGAATACGGCGAAGAAAATCTTGTAATCTCAAGCGAAGAGCAGTACCCTTAGGCAACCACATCGGTAATCCCTTACCCACCGTATCAGAGAACATAAACAACTGCATCTCTTTACCTATTTTACGGTGATCACGTTTTTTCGCTTCTTCAACCATCGCTAAATACTCATCGAGCATTTTCTTCTTAGGGAAAGTAATACCATAAATACGAGTCAGCATCTTACGATTTTCTTGTCCGCGCCAATAAGCACCAGCTACCGAAGTCAACTTTATGGCTTTAATCGGAGCTGTAGTCAACAAGTGAGGACCACGACAAAGATCTGTAAATGTTCCTTGGGTATAAGTCGTGATACGACCATCCTCTAATTCGGAGATTAATTCACATTTGTAAGTCTCACCACGATCACCAAACATTTTCAAAGCATCAGTTTTAGCAATATCTTGTCTGATCACAGCTTCTTTTTTAGCTACAAGTTCGGCCATCTTCTTTTCAATAGCGAGCAAATCACCTTCTTTAATGATCGCCTCTCCCGGATCAACATCATAGTAAAAACCATTTTCAATGGCAGGACCGATACCAAACTGAATACCCGGATACAATTCCTGTAAGGCTTCAGCAAGCAAGTGCGCACTCGTGTGCCAAAAAGCATGTTTCCCTTGCTCATCGTCCCATTTATAAAGCACAACAGAAGCATCCGTTGTTATAGGACGACCTAAATCATAGATTTCACCATTCACGCCGCACGCCAAAACATCTTGAGCCAAACGCGAACTAATACTTTCGGCTATTTGTAAACCGTTCACTCCTTCGTTGTATTCACGAACAGAGCCATCGGGAAATGTAATTTTTATCATGATATAATGATGTTATATTTTTCTGTTAATAAGTCGCAAAAGTAATTATTTCTTTTGAGTTTCCCATTTATAATTAATAAAATGTTATTCCGATTGATCGGTAAACCGCTTCAATACATTATAAGCCGACACGACTCCAAGCTCTCCAGCCTTACTCAAATCCATTAATCCTAATCGATTATTTCCAAGGAAGATATGAGTCAAACCACGATTATAATAAGCATCAGCAAATGACGGATCAAGTTTTATCGCTTTATCATAATCAGCAATAGCCAAACGATAATCCTTAGTAATCGTAAATAAATTTGCTCTATTATAATAAGCATAAACAAAATCAGGGGCCAGTTCAATCACGCGATCTAAATCTTTTCTTACATAATCATAAGTCACTCCACCCACATCAAGCGTTCCTCTAATTTCAACATCCTCACCTCCCTCAATAGCTTTCTCATTCAACTCAGCCTTTTTATATTCTAGCTGTTTATAATGTATCAGCGAACGCATGAAATAAGCAGGGAAGAACTTCTCATCCAATTCAATAGCCTTATTCAAGTCAGCCAAGGCACTCGAAAAATCTTGTACCAAGTAAAAATCCAAAGCCCTAGAAAAACGCTTACAAGCATCATTGGGATCAGCCACAATAACTGAAGTATGAGAATCAATCAAAGAAAAATGAAACTTAACTTGCTCTTCAGTCAGAGGCGCTTCCATATTCGTCAATCGAAGTCGTTTCGATAAAATGCCTGAACGATTCAAATCATCAATAGCGTTATGAAAATAGACCAACTTCTTAACGTCACTACTCTTTTCATAATAAGTCAAGGCAAACATCGGCTCATTTTTAATGTTCACATTATGATCTTGCACCCGACCGCGATAATCGCTTTTATATTTCTTATCTGCTTCCGAATCGTCTGCAATAACAATCTTACGGAAATTATTCATATTCTTATCCGATTTCTTACGCGTCTTATTTTTATCAGACTGATTAGAATTATTCTGTGCTAGATTTTTATTATTCACCCGATTCTGTTTATCAAGTTGCGCTTTCAAAACCCTAAACTCATCAAATTCCGCACCTTTCTTATCCCCAATTTTACGCCGAGCATCGGCACGGTATTGATACCCTACAAGAAAATTAGGATATTGTTTAATAACAGAGGTATAATCGTTAATTGCGCCCCGATAATCGCCAGTCTGAGCACGAAGCAGCCCACGATTAAATATAGCCATCATATTATCAGGTTCAATTTTAATCACAAAATCAAAGTCTTCAATAGCACGATTATCATCTCCTACACGAGCACGGAGCAAGCCTCGATTATAATGTCCAATAAAATTATTCGGATCCATTTGTAAAGCTAGATCATAATCAGACATCGCACCCCGAAGATTGTTTTGATGAAAACGAGCGAGCGCCCGATTAACATATAGTCCAGAATTCTTAACACTATAACGAATAGCAGAATCCAAATCTTTTTCAGCATCGGCATATTTAGCCTGCTGCAATCGCACCATAGCCCTAGAAGCCCATGCGTCTGGATCGTATTTATCAAGATCAAGCGCTTGATCAAAATCACCCAAAGCAGCAACCGTGTCTTTTTGTTGCAAATTAACTTCTCCACGCATCAGATAAGCGCGTGTATAACGAGGAGAGACAGCAAGAAGTTTTTCAATATCCATTTTGGCATGATCATACTCTTTCTTTTGCATATGGCAAAGAGCCAAATTATGCCATAAAGTCGTATTTTCAGGATCGTAAGCAAGAGCTTTCTGGTAATCTTCAATAGCAACATCAAACTTATTCTGTCGAATGCGAGCCAATCCTCGAACTTGATAAGCATTCACCACGAACGGATTCCGCAGGATAGCTTCATTGCAATCAGTCTCCGCACCTTGATAATCATCCAGATTAATTTTAGCTAAAGCTCTAAAAAAATAAGGTTCATAGAGGTAAGGTTTAGCATTAATAACTTGATTAAAGTATTGAATGGAAAGCACATAATCTTCAAAATAAAGTGCGTTCCGGGCAATCACCATAACCCTATCCGTATTAATCTGAGCACACAAGACAACAGGGAACAAAAATAAAGCTATTAATATCTTCCTCATTATTAATCTATTTATGTTTGTGAATGGAGCAAAAGTAATACTTTTTACTCCATTCAAATGAAATAGACTGTTTTTTTATCTTTATTTCACCTGTTTCATTTTGTAAGAGCTACGGGCTTTTCCTTTAAGCATCGTATTTAATTTCCCTTTAATCATCTGTTTTCTCAAAGGTGAAATATGATCAATAAAAAGTTTGCCTTCCAAATGATCAAATTCATGTTGCATCACACGAGCCAAATAACCCTCTACAACCTCCTCGTATTGAACAAAATTTTCATCCATATATTTCACACGGATACGATCACCCCTTTTTACTGTTTCATGAATTCCAGGAAGACTTAAGCAGCCCTCTTCCATACTCACTTCTTCCCCGTCAACTTCAAGGATATGGGGATTAATATAAACTTTATTAAAATCTTTAAATTCCGGAAAGTCTTCCGACAAAGGATCAAGTGTAATAGTAACCACACGAATGGGTAATCCAATCTGAGGCGCAGCAAGCCCGACCCCATCAGCATGAACCATTGTTTCCTGCATATTAGAAATCAACTCTTTCAAGCTCGGATAATCGGGCGTAATATCTTCAGCCACCTTTCTTAACACCGGTTGGCCGTATACATAAATAGGTAAAATCATATATAACTTAATGTAAATTTATTAAAGACTAAGAAAACGTTTACTTTCAAGATATGTTTGCAAAATAATAGTTGCACTAATTTCGTCAACCAAAGCTTTGTTTTGACGATCTTTCTTTTTCAAACCACCATCCAACATCGCCCGATGAGCAAGCACAGAGGTAAAACGTTCATCAACATACTCCACCGGAAGATCGGGATACTTTTTCTTTAAAGAATTAACAAAAGGCTGAATATATTTCATATTCTCAGACATTTCATTATTCATTTGTTTCGGAAGACCTATGATAATCCGTTCAACCGATTCTTTCCTAAGATAATCATCTAAAAAAGAAAGCAGCAAATGAGTTGCTACTGTCGTCAATCCATTAGCGATCAACTGTAGCGTATCACTAACGGCTATTCCTGTACGCTTTCTCCCGTAATCTATTGCTATTATTCTACTCATAATTAGGGTACAAAAATACAATTATTATTTGGCTTCAGAAACAATATTATTTTTTATATCCCACAAAACCATAAATAGATCCCCCAAAAGGCAAAAATAAAAAGAATAAGACATTCAATTATGACAAACAAATCCTCCAAAAAACATATTAAAAAAAATACAATATAGAAAAAAAACGTTATTTTTAGAACACTTTTATTTTAATGTTTATTTTTTTTATAAACATTTGCACACAGATATAGACAATAAAAATTTGTTTTCATTTGAACAAGTTTCTTGATACATTGTTTTATATAAGAATAGCTTTGTTTTTTAATATCAGCAAATATAAAGAAAGGAATAGGTATATATTATATCAGGTTTTATTAAAAAAAAAGTAGAAGATTATGAAAAAAAATGTGAAAACAATTTTACTTTTAGCAGCTATACTAGTTGCAGGAAGTGTTAATGCACAATCCCCAAAGGAATGTAGTGCAGATAAATACAAGGTAGAGACCAATACGTTTTGGAACAATTGGTTTATCAGTGTAGGTGCCGGCGGGCAAGTTTACGTAGGTGACAACGACAGCCAAGGCAGCTTCGGAAAACGCATTGCACCGGCTTTAGACATTGCTGTTGGCAAGTGGTTTACCCCAGGAATCGGACTCCGTATAGAATACAGCGGACTTCAAGCTAAAGGATTTGGATTTGGCGAATACGCTTACGGAACAAAAAACGACAACGGGGTATACCGACAAAAATGGAATATGGCTCATTTCCATGGAGATGTTTTATTCAATCTATCTAACATGTTCTATGGATACAAAGAAAATCGTCTTTACAACCTTATTCCTTATGTAGGATTTGGTGCAGTACACTCATTTGACGATGCAGCAACAACAAACGAATTGGCTACCACAATTGGTATCATCAACAAATTCCGTTTATCTAACGCTTTAGATTTAAATGTGGAAGCTAGAGGAACATTAATCCACGATCGTTTTGATGGAGAAGTTGGCGGCAATGGTAAAGAAGGGTTGGCTGCAGTAACAGTTGGCTTAACTTATAAATTTAAGCAACGTGGTTGGAACAAACCTTGTGTTAAAACAACAGGCATCAGCGAAGAAGATATGCAACGCGTAAGAGAACAACTTAATCAAATGATGAGAGAAAATCAAAATCTAAAAGATGAGTTAGCTGCTGCTAAAAACAAGAAGCCTCAGACTATCATCGAAAAAGAAACAACTGCTGCTTCACGCATCATTCTATTTACTATCGGACAAAGTTCTCTTAACAAAGGTGCAAAAGTTAACTTAGGTTACTTAGCTGAAGCAATCAAAAAAGCTCCAAAAGATAAGATCTTTACGATTACAGGATATGCTGACAATAAAACAGGAAGCAAAGCAATCAATGAAAAATTAAGTAAGGAACGTGCAGAAACTGTTCGCGATGCGTTGGTTAATGATTTCGGTGTAGATGCAGCTCAGTTAAAGGTAGACTATAAAGGCGGCGTAGATAACATGTTCTACGATGACGCTAGTCTTAGCCGTGTAGTTATTGCTGAATAACATTAACAAAAGAGATTCTGTAAAAGAACAAATCAATACAGAAGTATAATATAATTCCCTAACTAGTCTTCTTTTATAAGCAGAAAGAAATTAGTTAGGGAATTAATATATTCAGCAAGTAAATCGACTCATTCAGATCTAGTTAAAATACTCAGATCCAGGTTGTATTCTATCCAGAACACTAAAGACTCAATGACAGCTATAAAAAGCTGAGTAGAAGAGAACTTTAAACAGTTACACTTCTACTCAATTATAAGACAAGAAATGCTAATTCTATTCAAATCATAAAAAGCATTCCTAAAATAAATATTCTTTATTATCGTCTCAAAGGAATGTCACCATCAATAATTCCAATATTATAATAGCCATTATCAGCATTTACTATAACATTGTATCTATTATTAATTCCTCTTGTCATAGCTGGTAAAGCAATAACGATAGCCTTTGTCTCTCCAGATACAAAAGCGGCATCATTAGGCAGAGCTAAGTCATAATTTTGCCCATTAATAGAAAGAGTCATAAACACATCGTCTGATTCAACTGCTTGAGGAATAATATTGGTTATTCTTCCTTCCGATTGTTTATTCACTTCTATATTTGCAAAGGTGTCATTTAAAGGGTCAACAGAAACAGCTCCCGTTTCCAAATTCTGAACGCCATGATTTTTCAAGTGAAGAGTGACCTTCGCATTCCCCGCATAAGGAGCCCCCTTAGAATCAACTAACACAACAGGAATACTCATACGCTTGAAAGACAAATTTACATTCTTAACGGCTGGTGTAACATCATTTGCAGAAGTACCAAAAATATATTCATTACCACCGACAAAATAACGTTTATTGATCAACTGATAGCTAGATAATTCTGGATAGTGGGCACAAAAAGTTACTCCTCTCGCATTAAAGTTAGCCCATGAATAAATGCTTTGTCCCAAGATATAGCGAGAGAACGAATCACTAGTACCTAGTGATAAAACATCACCGCTAACAAATGAAGTCTTCAATAAACCTTCATTAATCATAGCACGAGTTGTACCATCCATTTTTAAACCATCACTGTTCATTGTAAAACTGATGGCATCACTCTTCTTTGAAGAGTCAAATTCTTCATTTTGCTGACAACTGCACAAGCAGCCGATAGCTAAAATGGCTAAAAAACTTTTTGTTTTCATTTTAATAATGTTTAGTTAATGATATAAGAAAAAATCAATATTCGATTTTATCCTCTTTATTACTCCATGCTTTAAAGACCTCTAATGCTTCAGTTGCTAACAACCTTTCTGAAGGTAGTTTCCTATCAATCGGCTTCAGATCCAATTCATCGTAAATGAAAGAATCATCAAATCCAATATTCTTAGCATCTATTTTATTATTAGCATAATAGATTTTATCCAAGTGAGCCCAATAAATAGCCCCTAAACACATCGGGCAAGGCTCACATGATGTATAGATTTCGTAACCGGACAGATCAAAAGTACCCAATTTATGTGCAGCCATACGAATAGCATTAACTTCAGCGTGGGCTGTTGGGTCGCAAGAGGATGTTACTCGATTAACACCAGTTGCAATAATCTCACCTTCAGGTGTTGCAACAATAGCGCCAAAAGGGCCACCCCCATTTTCTATATTTTCTTTAGAAAGCAATATTGCCTTTTTCATCAATTCTTCCTTTACCATCTCTATCTATCTTAAGTGTTATTTTAGACTTTCTTAATTTTTATATGCAAATATAAAGAAATGTGATCTAAAACACCTCTAATTAATATATTTTAAATATACATTTTTCATGTATAGACTGTTTTGAAATTTGATTTTATCATTTATTTCAAAAACACTAAAAACATTCTAACGTCAAAGCGATGTTTCAACCGATAATAAAAGGCTTATAGGCAAGTCAAGAAATCTTTTTTTACTACACATAATTTTCAAAGGACGACACATATACTTATAAAAATGCAACAAACAATATCCTTTATCGACATTACAATTTTATAAAAATGCAATTACATCAAAGCACAAAACACAAGAACCAACTATCAAACAAAAACCCCTAGGATGCTGTAGACACTCAGCAGACCTAGGGGAAACACACAAAAATTATTATTACTTAGAAAATATCAAAAACGCATACCTAAAGTTAATAAGACCTTATTAGCCATATTTGTCACTTTAGTTTTTGCAAGTTCGGGATGATCAAACGGATAGAAATCAGCACTATACTGGCTATACTGATAAGCTAAATCGGCATAAAACGAGGAGCCTTGGTATCCAAAACCTAAAGTATAATTACTCTGAGACTTTGTATTAGAATAATCAGTATCAGTATTAATAGAGTTAGGAGCTAAATTCTTAAATGCACTAGATCCAAATATCTCAGAAATATAGTTATACCCACAACGCAAAGCGAACTGAGGAACAACTTTCCATTCAGCTCCAAGACGAACCGCGTGTACTCCTTTAAGCATTTCTTTAGCTGTTGAATTCTCATAAGCCATGTCTGCACCGTCAGAATATGACATTTTAGCCGTTGAATAATCTTGATATTCATACTCTGCACCCAAAGCAACATTTTTCCCAACAGTATACCCCATGCTTAAGTTATACTTCCATGGAGTCCGAATTCGAAAATCATACCCATAATCTCTATTGTTCATATAGTCATAAGAATCTACTATATAATTTTTAAGCTCCTTATCATCGAAAGAATATATATTTGACGAAAGTCTAACATTCGTTCTATAAGTCAAATTGTAAAATATCGGAGAATTTAAACCCAAGCCAAAGCGTAAAGGAGAATCTTCAAACGGACGAACAATAGCACCTAATTTAAAGTCCACCCCAGAACCATTTATTTTATTCATAGAGGTCATTTCATACCCTTCCTTGTATTTGTTTTCACCAACAAGTAAATCAGACTCTTCTCCATAAGTCGACCTTTTAGAATAGTTGACATCATAAGCACCAACAGTAAATCCTAAATAAAATCGGTCACTAAAGTTAAAGGAGACATTAAAATCATATTGATCAATTCCACCCTTTTCTCGAGAATCAAACCAGGAATCAGGTTGAGGAAATGACGTAACATATCTATCATCCGAATCTGAAAAATCATACAAATGACCTAACCAACCAACGGCAGGAAGCCAACCAACCAAATTATGATCAAAAAGATCTGATGACTTAATTGTTTTGATATCACCAGCTGACCCATAATCACCTCTCATTTGATTAGCCTTAACAGCCATTTGATCGGTTTGCGAAATAGGCTTACCATTAAGAGTTTTATTAATCACCCCTGCCATTGACATGTACTTATCAAATGATTTCGAACGGGTATAATTAAATCCAAAATTCACATATCGCAAAGTCGAAGTATTTCCCACTTTTGATGAATAAACAAAACCGACATTATCATACGACCATTTATTATGGTTAGATTTAAACGTTTCTGCTCCATAACTCGATTCAATTCCGTAAGTCGAAAAGCTGAACGAAGTCATAATATCACTACTTCGATACAAACCGATTCCAGCCGGATTAGTATTTATCGTTGAAATATTAGCACCTAGAGCACCCATAGCTCCTCCCATTCCAACAAACCGAGCATTACCATTAAGATCTTTATTACTCAAATTCACAACATCGTATATAGTCTGAGCACACACACTCGTTGCTGAAAACAAGACAATTAAAGTCGAATATATCCATTTTTTCATAAGCTATATATTTAATGAAAAGAATTTAAATCTATCGTCTACTACTTCCACGCATTGATCCACCATTAGAAGATCCACTACTACTTCGCGAATTACTGCTTGAAGAGCTATTACTTCGAGAACTGCTGCTAGAAGAACTATTATACGATTCTCTAGAATTACTAGAGTTCTGCGGAACATATGTACGACTAGAACTACTAGAACGATTAGAAGATCTGCTATCGTAAGAGGAAGAAGAACGTACTCCTTGACTTGATCCAGAGTAACGACTGCTAGATCCTCTATTTGTATTAACACTTTCACGAGTACTACTTGGCCGAGTATACACATTGGAACGGCTAGAAGAGCTACTTGAACGAGAGTTCACTCTAGAACGATCAAGAGAAGTACGACTACCAACAACCCTGCCAGTTGAACGGTTGTATGCTCCCACACGATTAGCTTGAGATCGACTAGTATAATCATATCGCGAATTTATTGTTCGATCACGTCCAGTCCAATGATCCCTCGAAGGAGAATGACGATTAGTATAAACCATATCTCGATGAGATCCACCACCCCATCCCCATGATGGAGAATTCCAATAAGGGTATCCCCAGTAATTAGAGCCATACCAACTATTGCCCCAATAGAAATCATTATACCAATAATTCGAATAATATCCTGCGCCATAATAAGGTCTAGACCATCTCCAACTCCATGAATCAAATCGCCAATTCCACCAAAGCGGATTAGTGAAAGTCGGAAAAGCATAAGCATAAAATCCGTCTGTATAGACATTCCAATCCCAAGAATTAACACCATAAACAATATCCCAATACAACGGACTGCTAATACTAATTGCAAAACGAGGATTACGGAAACGAATAATGCGTTCAGCATATTCGTAATCATCACGTGTACCTCTAAATTCACCACCAATCCATTCACCATCCAAGTCTGGGCGATCCTTTTCTTCTATAATCAAAGTATCGTCATTTAGTGAAAATTCATTTTCACGAGCAGAATATCGACGATTATATTCATCAACATCCCGAACATTTCCCTTACGATCCTTAACGACCACAGTTGTTCCCGGTGAAGTATAAATGCGAGTCGTATTTGCTTGCTTTTTCGCATTCTCTTTTACTTTCACCTCATTCTTTTCTTTTTTATCCTTAGAAGGAATAAAGTAAAGATCATCCTCCACTTGTTGAGCCATCAAGTTTACAATCTGACTCAGCATTAGAATTAATAAAAAAACAATCTTTTTCATAACAATCAGGTTTACATAAATTCACACTCTTTTTGCATGTTACAAAGATAATAAAGGAAATAATGTTGTTAGGAAGAATTTCCCGAAACAAGAATAGGGAATTCCCTATTCTTCACTATCTTTGCATCATCATTAATAGAATTATCAGAAAAAAAATGAAATACTTTGAATTTATATTCAAAACACATCCATGCACAGAAGTTGCAAATGACGTTTTGACAGCAGTACTAGGCGACGTTGGATTCGAAAGCTTCACTCATCAAGAAGATGGAATAACCGCATATATCCAACAACAATTATGTGATGAGAACTTGATTAAAGAAGCCATCGAAGATTTCCCATTACCAGATATCGAGATATCTTATCAATATTCTGAAGCAGAAGACAAAAATTGGAATGAAGAATGGGAAAAGAATTATTTTCAACCCATTATAATAGATACCCGCTGTGCTATTCACAGCACTTTTCACAAAGACATTCCATCGACAGATTACGACATTGTGATCAATCCACAGATGGCTTTCGGTACTGGACATCACGAAACAACCAGCTTAATACTTAACGAACTATTAAGTGCAAAACTAGAACATAAATCTCTCCTTGACATGGGATGTGGTACTTCCATATTGGCCATCTTGGGACGAATGCGAGGTGCAAGCCCTTGTCTAGCCATTGACATTGACGAATGGTGTATACGCAACTCTCAAGAAAATATTGAGCTCAACCAAGTTGATAATATCACGGTATTACAAGGAGATGCAAATACGCTTGATGGGAAAGGGCCATTTGATGTGATCATCGCAAATATAAATCGCAATATTCTTCTCAATGATATGAAACAATACGTCAGATGCATGAAATCCGGCAGTGAATTATTAATGAGTGGGTTTTACATCGAAGATATTCCAACGATACGCGAAGAAGCAGAGAAGCACCAGCTAAGTTTTCAATATCATAAAGAAAAGAATAATTGGGCTATGGTGAAGTTTATCTTAAAATAGAGCACAAGCTTTCCGTTAAAGAAACAAAGTGAGATTTACATTAGCATTAATGATAAGTCTCACTTTTATCTTTCATATAAGACAATATCAAGGCGTCACTTTACTTTGAATGGTCAAACTTTTCAGATCACCAAGAGAGCCATTAAACACATTAAGATCAACATCGTGCTCAATGCCATTCACCCGTCCCACATCCGTATGCTGCCAAAAGTCCCATTTCCCTTTATATTCGACAGAATCAACATAATAGTGCGCAATCCAATAAGGATAAGCATCAAAAGAAGCATCATTCAAATACTTCATTTTAAATTTATAAGACGTATACAAAATAGGCTTAACATTATAATGCGCTTCAACACGATCTAACCATCTCCTTAAAGCTCTTTGAAGATCTTTCTTATTTTTTCTTCCAGTCGTTTCAACGTCGAGAACCGGAGGTAAATCACCTGAATCCAGTTTAGCGATACTTATAAAAAAATCAGCTTGTTTTAGAGGGTCTGTATTTGGAATAAAATAATGATATGCTCCGCGTATAAAACCATTTTGGCCAGCTTCAAAAAAATTCCTTTGAAAAGTACTATCACTATGATCACCACCCTCCGTCGCTTTCAAAAAGATAAAATGAATAGGCGACTCAGAATCTTTATTCAAGGCTAATTGAGCCCAATCTATCTTACCTTGATAATGAGAAATGTCCAATCCATGAACCTGATATCCACAAGGTATGCAAACACCATATTCTTTATGCCCCGGACAACGCTTCCAACGATAAGCATAAGGACGAATAAAAAAGACGTAGAATACACAAGAAAAAAAAGCGATAACACCTATCGTCAACAAATGACGTATCCATGCAGGCATGGTACGATTGTGCTTACCCCGTTTCTTTGTTGATTTTTTCCTTTTCAAGGAAGCACTCTTTGCTTGACGAGAAGTTTTGGACGATGTAGCCATAATAGTCAAAAAGAAAAAGCCTCTTTTCTTATCGTTTTTAATAATGAAAAGAAAAAAAAGAAAAGAGGCTTTATTTTTCAAATCATTTGCTTTTATGACGTTTCCATCATAAAAGCAAAGAATATATTAAGCAATTACTTGCTTTGTTCCAATTGTAAAGTTTTGGTCGGTTCGTCACAAACTTCAGTTGGACCAAAATACTGAATAGGACCCGGGTAAACATAATCAGTTTCAACAGCCCAACGTTCGCGTTTTGAAGCAAAAGCCTTAAATGGCGCACCATCAAGCTTCACTAGAGCCTTTTGGATAACAGGTTTCATCTCACCGTGACGACGTTCCATATTCATCATCATCGTAATAGGAATACCACCAGCAATCCATTCTGTAGCAGGAGCTGTTGTATTACGAACAGAAGCCATATAACCCGTTTTATCATTAGCGATCAACACAGAAGCTGTGTAACCTAATGAGTAGCAATAGTCCGCATCGAAGTTCGAAGGAGCAGCACAACGTCCCTCGTAACCGAAGAAGTGATGTTGAGCAGCAAATTTACCCACATATTTGCCTTCTTCTTTCCAAGCAGCCAATTTCGTTCCAACCATTTCAGATAACAATTTTTCAGTCTCAATCAAAGAAACTTGTACGTTACCATGAGGGTCACGATCCAAAGTCAACTGACGAGCTACGCCATCAGGAAGACTAGCATAAATAGCAGAATTAGCCGGACTCAGTTTGCTAATGATATAATCACGTTGGTGAGAACGTTTGATATGTGAAAACTCCTCAGAGTTAGCAGCCAAGAAATCGTTCAACTCAGAAATCAAACGCTTCATCGCAGGAATAAATTCAATTAATCCTTCAGGAATAAGTACTGTACCAAAGTTATTTCCTTGCGCAGCACGGTCAGCTACAATCTGGGCAACATAAGTTACAACATCATCCAATGACATATCCTTAGACTCAACCTCTTCTGAAATGATACAAGCATTTGGCTGAACTTGCAAAGCACATTCCAAAGCAATATGAGAAGCAGAACGTCCCATTAACTTAACAAAGTGCCAATATTTGCGTGCAGAGTTACAGTCACGTTGAATATTACCAATCACTTCAGCATAAGTTTTACAAGCTGTATCAAAACCAAAAGAAGTTTCAATCATCTCGTTTTTCAAGTCACCATCAATTGTTTTCGGACATCCAATAACTTGTACGCCACATTTCTTGGCAGCATAATACTCAGCCAATACACAAGCGTTAGTATTTGAATCATCACCACCGATAATAACCAAAGCCTTAATACCAAGTTCTTTGATAATCTCGTATCCTTTTTCGAACTGTTCTTCAGATTCCAATTTAGTACGACCAGAACCGATGATATCGAAACCACCAGTATTACGATATTCTTCAACGATTTCAGCAGTTAATTCAATATAGTTATGGTCAACCAAACCACCAGGGCCCAAAATAAATCCAAACAACTTATTTTCTGAATTGATTTTTTTGATTCCGTCAAACAAACCTGAAATCACATTATGTCCACCAGGAGCTTGTCCACCCGAAAGGATCACACCCACATTCATAGCCGGTAGTTGAGCAGCTTCACCTGTTTCGAATGTGATCAATGGCATTCCATAAGTGTTAGGGAACAATGCTTTGATCGCATCCTGATCAGCAACCGATTGAGTAGAAGAGCCTTCTACAGCTTTTACTGCTCCCGCAGCAAGCGCTTTAGGAAGTTTGGGCTGATAAGCAGCCCTTGCTATTTGCAATGCACTTTTAGTCATTTTCTTTATATATTAAAGGTGTTAGTAAGTTTCATATCTATTGAAAGCGGTGCAAATTTCGCATTTTTTTCTGAGAAATGAAAGAACCACTCTATTTTATTGTCTATCTCAGAGGAGCTAAAGTACCGATCTAAGGTGCTTCACTAATTATTTCTAATAATAAGAACATTAGTTTAAGGTATAGTGTTTAACAATATCATGATAGGATGTTTAAAAATCCTTTATTTATGATTTTTAAAGAACAACGGGGCAACATCATTATAATATTTTTTTAGTAAATTAGAGTGCTGATCAACAAATCTAAAGAAAAATGAGAAAACTACATGCATTTATACTCATCGGCTTATGCTTCCCCACCTTTATCGTGACAGCATACCCACAACAAAACCGAAAGAAAGTAGGAGTTGTATTAAGTGGCGGTGGAGCTAAAGGTTTAGCCCATATTAAAGCCTTACAAGTTATCGAAGAAGCTGGCATTCCCATTGATTTAGTAGTAGGTACGAGTATGGGATCAATCGTTGGAGGTCTATATGCTATAGGCTACACCCCCAATCAATTGGACAGCATGGTTAGAAAACAACATTGGGGATTTCTACTCTCCGATCGGGTAAAACGTGGCGATTTATCGCTAAATAACCGCGAATTATCAGAAAAGTATGTCTTATCTTTTCCATTTATCAAAAAGCCCAAAGACGCTATATCCGGCGGATTTATTAAGGGAGAAAATTTAACGAGCCTGTTTTCTAGTCTCACTGTCGGTTATCACGACTCCATCGATTTCAATCGACTTCCCATTCCTTTCGCTTGTGTAGCTAATGATATTGTGACCGGTGAACAGATCATTTTTCATCATGGGGAACTCGCCACGGCAATGCGCGCAAGCATGGCTATTCCCGGAGTTTTCACTCCCGTCCGATTAAACAATATGGTTTTAGTCGATGGAGGAATAAGCAACAATTATCCCGCAGATGTGGCAAAAGCAATGGGAGCGGATATTATTATCGGAGTAGATGTTCAAAGTAAGCTCAAAGAAGCCAATCAACTAAATAGCGCTCCGGAAATCATTGGTCAAATCGTAGATATTACCTGTCAATCAAACCATCAAGAAAACATCGATATGACCGATATTTATATCAAAGTCAATGTAGAAGGTTATTCTTCTGCAAGTTTCACACCAACAGCCATAGACACTCTGATGAAGCGAGGTGAAGATGCTGCTCGCAATCAATGGGAAGCGCTATTAACACTAAAAAAGAAAATCGGAATCAGTCAGGATTTCGAAATAAAACCCCACGGTCCATACAATCCTTTATCAATATTAAGAAAAATATACATCAAACAGATCTCGTTTTTCGGGGTTGAAGAACAAGACAAGAAATGGCTCATGAAAAAAGGTCGCTTAGAAGAAAACAAAGAAACATCTATTCAACAAATCGAACTTGTGTTGAATCAATTAAGAGGCAATCAATCCTATTCCGGTGTTAGCTACAAACTCACAAAGACAGATGACGGATACAACTTAAGTTTCTTTATTGAAGAAAAATATGAAAAACAAATCAATCTCGGCGTTCGATTTGACTCAAATGAGATAGCCACCTTGCTCATTAACGGTACAACGCGTCTCAACACACGCACACCATCCCGAGTATCAATAACCGGACGGCTAGGCAAACGTTACGCCGGACGAGTGGATTATATACTAGAACCTCTTCAACAACGAAACATTACATTGTCTTACTTATACCAATACAACGATCTCAATATTTACCGGAACGGTAGTCGCTCTTACAATGTGACCTATAGTTATCATATGGGCGATTTAAGCCTATCCGACGTCTGGCACAAGAATCTACGTCTCAGTGCCGGCATACGATTTGAATACTATCACTATAAAGACTTCTTATTTAGGAAACCGGAATATACCATCAACGTCCCATCAGAACATTTTCTCAGTTATTATGTGCAACTGCATTACAACACCTTCGACAGAGGGTATTTCCCCAATAAAGGAAACGACTTTAAAGTATCGCATACCATTTACACAGACAATTTCCTACAATACAAGAAACATACGCCATTCTCAGCCCTCAGCTTATCATGGAATAACGTCATACCAATCACCACCCGCTTCTCAATACTGCCATCCATTTACAGTCGGGTTTTGATCGGACGAGATTTTCCATACCCTTATTACAACATTCTAGGAGGAGCCTCACCAGGAATGTACGAACCTCAACAACTCCCTTTTGAAGGAATGGCAGACATCGAACTTTTGGATAATGCCTTAACCGTTGCTTCTCTAAAATTCAGACAACGCATGGGAAGTGTACATTATCTAACATTAACAGCCAACTGCGCATTAAGCAACAATCATTTCTTTAAAACATTAAAAAGTAAGCCGATTTACGGTGGTTCTATAGCCTATGGATTAAATAGTGCATTCGGTCCGATTGAATTTTCCATCGGATATTCCAATCGAACACAGAAAGTTAACTCCTACATAAACTTAGGATTCTATTTCTAGGCTTCATTCGTCCTATTTAAAAATAGTAGTCAAAAGGTATGAACCTATTTGATTTTATTGTTAAATTTGCAACTTTAAAAGATATAATCAATTTAAACTAAATATTATGGCAAGTAGAAGATTATTAAAAAAAAGTATCAATAATATCTGTAGTGAGTTATTCATCGATTGTTTCTTATGCAAAAAGAACAAGCCTGAAGCAAATGCAGAAAAAGCCGAAGCAATTTTGGCTGATATCATCAATACTCAATGCGAGTTTCTAAGCCGCATCAGTCACACAGAGCCAGGCAATGTGAAGAATTTCTATAAGAAACTCTTTACCGATTTTGATAAAAAGACAGAAGAAATTTACAAAGCCATCGAAAACTTAGATTAATGAAAAAAGCCATTTATAGCTTTATCTACCATCGCATCTTAGGATGGAAATCGGTAGTTTCTGTTCCTGAATACGACAAATGTGTAGTGTGCGCTGCTCCTCACACGACCAATTTAGACCTATTTATCGGTAAACTTTTTTACGGTTCAACTGGGCGTAAAACAAGTTTCATGATGAAGAAAGAATGGTTTTTCTTTCCTCTTGGACTTTTCTTCAAAGCAGTTGGCGGTATTCCGGTAGACAGAAGTCGAAAAACATCACTAGTCGATCAGATGACCAAAGTCTTTGCAAAGTCTAAAAAATTTCATTTAGCCATTACTCCCGAAGGAACAAGAAAGGCTAATCCGAAATGGAAAAAAGGATTTTATCACATCGCCATGAAGGCTCAAGTGCCTATTGTGCTCATTGGAATTGACTATGAAAAAAAGACAGTTACCATGACCAAGTCATTAATGCCCACAGGTGATTTAGAGAAAGATCTCCGCGAGATAAAGCTTTATTTCAAAGACTTTAAAGGCAAACACCCCGAAAACTTCGCTTTAGGGGAACTATAAAACGAACGAACCATGGACCCTATACGAATAACAGCCATACAATCGGACATCGTTTGGGAAAATAAAAAAGAAAATCTCCGTTTACTCCACGACAGGCTTCAAGTCCTTTGTGGAACAACGGAGATTGTTGTTTTACCCGAGATGTTTTCCACCGGATTCAGCATGCAGAGTCATCTTCTCGGTGAAAAAACAGATGCCGAAACCATAACCACCCTAAAAGACTGGAGTCGACAATATCAAATAGCCCTCACAGGAAGCTATATTGCAGTTGAAGGCACCCGACATTATAACCGAGGTTTCTTTCTAACTCCTACAGGCGAAGAATATTACTACGACAAACGCCATCTCTTTCGGATGGGCAACGAACCCAAATCGTTTCAATCCGGAAACCACCGACCGATCATTTCTTACCTAGGTTGGAATATCTGTTTACTTATTTGTTATGACCTTCGTTTTCCGGTCTGGAGCCGCAACATAAAGAATGAATACGATCTATTGATCTATGTAGCCAACTGGCCCACCTCACGCCGTTTAGTCTGGGACACCCTACTTCGTGCCAGAGCTTTAGAGAACCAATGCTATGTTTGCGGAGTCAACCGTATCGGTATAGACGGCTACGGACTAACCTATAATGGTGGTAGCATCATCTATTCTCCCAAAGGAGAAATACAAGCTCAAGCCAACGATGAACAGGAAAATTGCATAACAGCCAGATTATCTTTAAATAGCCTAAAAGAGTTCAGAGAGAAATTTCCTGTATGGAAAGATGCTGACGAATTTCAGCTTTAACAACCATAGTCAAACAAATGTTAAAAAGGACAACTATACGCAACAATACCTAGTTTTTAGTAGTTCTTCCTTAAAAGTTCTTTTGTATCTTTGTGGTTCAAAAACAAACACAGTCACACTAGACTCTTATCTAACATAACTTAATATACAACTTTATGAAAACTAATCTTAGTTCTCAAATCACTCTCAATAGGGTCTCCCCCAGATACTACAGACCTGAGAATGCATTTGAAAAATCAGTTTTGACTCGTCTAGAAAAAGTTCCTACAGAAATATATGAGTCAATCGAAGAGGGCGCGAACTACATTGCATGCGAGATTGCTCAAATGATTCGCGACAAACAAAAAGCCGGACGTTTTTGTGTCTTAGCTCTACCGGGTGGAAATAGTCCAAGCCCTGTATATAAAGAGCTAATCCGTATGCACAAAGAAGAGGGATTAAGCTTCCGTAATGTGGTTGTTTTCAACATGTACGAATATTATCCACTTTCTGCCGACGCCATCAACAGTAACTTAAACGCATTGAAAAACATGCTTTTAAACCATGTTGACATTGACCTACAAAACGTTTTCTCACCAGATGGTACAATTGCTAAAGATACAATCTTTGAACATTGTCGCTTATACGAACAACGTATCGAAAGCTTCGGCGGCATTGATATCGCCTTATTAGGTATTGGTCGCGTTGGTAACATCGCGTTCAACGAACCGGGATCTCGCTTAAACTCAACGACCCGTCTAATCCTATTGGACAACAGTTCACGTAACGAAGCCGCTAAGATCTTTGGAAACATTGAAAACACACCGATCAGTTCTATCACTATGGGTGTTTCAACCATCCTTTCCGGTAAAAAGATTTATTTGCTAGCATGGGGTGAAGACAAAGCCAAAATGGTCAGAGAATGCGTCGAAAGCCCAGTATCAGATTCTATTCCGGCTTCTTACCTGCAAACTCATAATAACGCACACGTTGCTATCGACCTTTCTGCAGCAGCCAACCTGACTCGTATCCAACGTCCTTGGTTAGTGACTTCTTGTGAATGGAACGATAAATTGATCAGAAGCGCTATTGTTTGGTTATGTCAGATCACCGGCAAACCAATCTTGAAGTTGACCAATAAAGACTACAACGAAAACGGATTAAGTGAATTATTGGCATTATACGGTTCTGCTTACAACGCAAATATTAAGATCTTCAACGATCTTCAGCATACCATTACCGGATGGCCAGGTGGTAAACCTGATGCAGACGACACTTATCGTCCGGAACGTGCGAAACCTTATCCAAAACGCATTGTTGTTTTCTCTCCTCACCCTGATGATGATGTGATCTCAATGGGTGGAACAATCCGTCGGTTGGTTGAGCAAAAACATGAAGTTCACGTCGCTTATGAAACCTCTGGTAACATTGCCGTTGGTGATGAAGAAGTTGTACGCTTCTTACACTTCATCAATGGATTCAACCAAATCTTCAATAATAGTGAAGATGAGATGATCAATAAGAAATACGCAGAAATTCGTAAATTCCTGAAAGACAAGAAAGACGGTGACATGGATACCCGCGATATCTTAACCATCAAAGGATTGATCAGACGCGGTGAAGCACGTACAGCATGTACTTACAACAATATTCCTTTGGAACGTTGTCATTTCTTAGATCTTCCGTTCTATGAAACCGGTAAGATTCAGAAGAATCCAATCAGCGAAGCTGACGTTAAGATCATCAGAGAATTGCTACGTGAAATACAACCACATCAAATCTTTGTTGCCGGTGACTTAGCAGACCCTCACGGAACTCACCGTGTTTGTACCGATTCAGTCTTTGCAGCAATCGATCTTGAAAAAGAAGAAGGTGCAGAATGGTTGCAAGACTGTCGTATCTGGATGTATCGTGGTGCGTGGGCTGAATGGGAAATCGAGAACATCGAAATGGCTGTTCCTATTAGTCCGGAAGAATTGCGTGCTAAACGTAACTCGATCTTGAAGCATCAATCTCAAATGGAAAGTGCTCCATTCTTGGGTAATGACGAGAGATTATTCTGGCAACGTAGTGAAGAGCGTAACCGCGGTACTGCTGCATTATATGACAGCCTCGGTTTAGCATCATATGAAGCTATGGAAGCGTTTGTAGAATACGTTCCTCTATAAAAATAAAGCATCATTATAAAGGGATTGTCCGTTAAATCGGACAATCCCTTCTTTTTTGTACTCAAGACTCCTCAACTTCACCACACTCGTTCCTCAACCAAGTTAGACTTTTTTCTTTGAATCTGTTACCACCCCCCATGATAGAATCAATCCCAATAATCGACCACCTTCAAAAGGCGTGACCAATTCAGAAGGAAAAAAGAAATCATCCTTTTGATCTTCCCTTCAATTAAATGTTTTATTTTTGTACAGAAACCAAAGCCCCGATCTTCGATCACTCTGGTTTTATAACTAGACAAAACATCCCAATCATGAAAAAGATAATTCTCCTCCTTATACTGTTTACTTTAAGCGCCCATCCAGTCTTGTTCGGACAAGCCATTGAAAAGACCGTCAAGCAACGCTTATCGGAGTATCTCAGTCAGTATCCTTGCGACACAAGAACTCCAACGTTTAAAATCGAAGACGTTAAAATCGACTATGACCATAAAACGATCGACATCCAAACCTCAGAAAGCTTTGCTTACCAGCCGTTCCGTCCGGATCAAGTTGAACGCATCTATTCGGACATCAAACAACTCCTCCCCGGTCCGGTTTGTTTTTTTAAAACCACCGTATACAGTCATGGAAAACCAATAGAAGAACTCATTCCTAACCTTTACCTAAAGAAGAAAGATAAAAGCCGCTTATCTCCGTCAGAGTACAAAAGCGCGCCATGGGTCAGCAATCACTCACGCCCCTATGACATCAAAGAAGGACTTGAGAATCGTCACCTTGCCCTCTGGCAAAGTCACGGTAAATATTATAGAAACGAAACCAAACAATGGGAATGGCAACGTCCGCGACTCTTTTGTACCACAGAAGACCTATTTACTCAATCGTTCGTCGTTCCTTACCTCATCCCAATGCTCGAAAACGCGGGCGCCTATGTATATACACCTCGCGAACGAGACACACAAACCCATGAAGTCATTGTCGACAATGACACCCCGAACGGATCAGTCTATTTAGAAATCAAGAGTCGTAAAGGTAAATGGCAAACCACCGATCGTCAGGGCTTTGCTCAGCGGAAGAGCACCTATGAAGACGGAGAAGCCCCCTTTCAAAGTGGGAGTGCCCGTTATGTCTCGACCGAAAAGAAAGGTAAAGCCTTTGCCGAATGGGTACCCACCATCCCCGAAACCGGAAAATATGCCGTTTATGTCTCCTACCAATCACTTCCCGGTAGCATCAGCAACGCTAACTATCTCGTCTTCCACAAAGGAGGCGTTACCGAGTTTACGGTCAACCAACAAATTGGCGGTGGTACCTGGGTCTACCTCGGCACCTTCGAATTTGATAAAGGAAACAACGATTACGGAATGGTCGTACTCAACAATAAGAGTAAAGAACGCGGCGTAGTTTGTGCCGATGCGGTGAGATTTGGTGGCGGTATAGGCAACATCAAACGTGGTCAGACCGTGAGCGGTTTACCGCGCTATTTAGAAGGTGCGCGCTATAATGCCCAATGGTCGGGTATGCCTCAATCCGTCTACTCCAATCCACAACGCGCCAACGACTATGCCGACGACATCAATACTCGATCGAACACCATCAATTACCTTTCCGGAGGATCGATTTATAATCCTCAAGACCAAGGATTAAAGGTTCCGTTTGAGATGACCCTTGCTCTACATAGCGATGCGGGACACAGTAAAGAGGACGAGATTATCGGTTCGTTAGGCGTCTACACCACCGATTTTAATAACGGCTTACTTCAAGCAGGCCATAGTCGATACGCTTCACGCGACTTGACCGATATTGTTTTGACTCAACTCAATCATGATATTCAAAAGATATACCCTGTCGATTGGACCAGACGCAGCATGTGGGATCGAAACTATAGCGAGACGCGTTTACCGGCAGTCCCTTCAACCATCATCGAACTACTCTCTCACCAGAACTTTGCCGATTTAAAACTCGGACACGATCCAAACTTTAAATTTACGGTGAGCCGTGCGATCTACAAAGGTATCCTAGAGTTCCTATCCACACAACATCACGAAAGCTATACCGTACAACCGTTGCCCGTCACCCACTTCTCAACTCGGTTTGGGAAAAAGAAAAACACAGTCGAGCTATCGTGGAGACCCGAAAACGATCCTTTAGAACCGACCGCCACTCCCAAAGGCTATGTGGTCTACACCCGGATCGGTTATGGAGGTTTCGATAATGGCGTTTACATGAGTGAGCCTCACCACACCCTCAAAATCGAGCCCGGTTTGGTCTATTCGTTCAAGGTCACTGCCGTCAACCGTGGTGGCGAAAGTTTTCCGTCGGAGATCCTTTCAGCCTATAAAGCGCCTAAAGAGCAAGCCCGCATACTGATTATAAATGGGTTCGACCGTTTATCCGGTCCTGCCATCATTAATACGGCGACCACCTGCGGATTCGATCTCGCCAAAGACCCCGGTGTAGCCTACCACTACAACCTCTCGTTATGTGGGGCACAGCAAACCTTCGATCGCAAACAAGGCGGAAAAGAGGGCGAAGGAAGTCTCGGTTATAGTGGTAGCGAACTCGAAGGCATCAAAGTAGCAGGCAACACGTTCGATTACCCATTCATTCACGGGAAAGCTATTCAGGCGTCCGGTGCTTTCAGCTTTGTCTCATCGAGTGACGAGGCCGTTGAAGAAAACGAGATCGACCTAGAGCCTTATGCCGCAGTCGACTATATCCTCGGTTTAGAGAAAGACGATCCCGCCGCTTCACGATATTACAAGACTTTCACCTCACCCATGCAACGTCTACTCACCAGCTACTGTCAGTCCGGTGGTCGTTTGCTCGTCAGCGGTTCCTACCTCGGCAGCGATATGAATAAGACCGTAGGCGATCGAGAATTTACCCAAAACATTCTAAAATACCGTTATCAAGAATCTATCAGAACAGTAGAGACCGACAAGATCAGCGGATTGGGACGAACAGTGACCATTCCCCGCGAGCTCAATCCGGATCGTTATGCAGTTACCGCTCCGGAAAGTCTGCAAGCCACCGCCACCGCCTTCCCGGTTCTATTATACCACGGGACCGATCTTCCTGCGGCAATAGCCTATAAAGGTAGCGACTATCGCACCTTTGTTTTGGGCTTCCCTTTTGAGAGCATAAAATCAGAAAACGACCGTTCGGCCATTATGGCAACCGTTCTTAAGTTCTTTTTAGAAAAATAAATGACTTAAATGGATAAACTCTAATGATTATTTTTATCTTTGCTTGTAGTAATAACCTTTAAAAAGAAACACCATGTATACTATTCAAGCCAATCCCAGCGGCTCTCGCAGCATAGAAATTTCTGAAAAGGACCTCAAGACTATTGAGAAATATGCCTTATTCCGGCATTTGATAGATAGTCA
>JBKEDO010000077.1:0-32868 GCA_047975405.1 Bacteroides sp. | reverse complement strand
AATATGGCTTCCTGATTTATCTCTTTTTTTATGGGTCGATATCGAGGGAAGAACACTTCATGAGTACAACACTATAACCAAGACTTTTCAGCATCATGTGTTTAATGCAATGCTTTCGTCTATCGTTCCGTTTGAAGGGGATGTCGTGTTGCTTTTTCTTCAAGATCGAATTTTAAAGTTTCATCTTTCTACCGGTGAAGAAGAGCTTTTGCTCAATCTGCCTTTTCCTTCTAACCAGCGCCCTAATGATGTGAAGGCTTCTCCCGATGGACGTTTGTTTATGGGGGTTATGCAACTATCCGACTATGAGAATAATGGTGCGTTATATCGTATAGATGGTGACTTGACTCTTCATCGGGTGGTCGACCGACAATCCATTCCTAACGGTATCGTTTGGGATCCGGCATTGAACGTTATGTATTATGTCGATTCATTGAGAAGATGTATTGAACGTTATGGCTATGATCCTGAAACCGGTGAGCTTGATTATCAAGGCGTGGCTGTTCAGGTGCCCGAGGCTTTCGGTGTGCCTGATGGTATGACAATCGATAGTGAAGGCAACTTATGGGTGGCTCATTGGGGCGGATTCGGCGTGTATGTTTGGAATCCAACAAACGGAGAATTGATTCATAAAGTGGAAGTTCCCGTTCCTAATGTGGCTTCTTGCACCTTTGGCAAGGATGGGGTGCTGTATATCACCACTGCTCGTGCCGGATTGAATGAAGCTGAATTGGAACAGTATCCATTAAGTGGAAGTCTATTTACTTGCCAAACAACGGTGCGTGCGGGACAGAATCATTATTCTTTTAAGCGAAAGGAGGAACAAGTATGAGTTTATCGTTTTGGGATTTATTGATTTTTGTGGTTTATTGTTGTCTTGTTCTTTTTATTGGTCTGTTTGTGTCTCGAAAGAAAAGCGGACAGATTGAAAGTGCCGATAACTATTTTCTAGCAGGTAGAGGGTTGTCTTGGTGGGCCATTGGAGCTTCCATCATTGCATCGAACATCTCTGCGGAGCAGTTCGTCGGAATGAGCGGTTCCGGATATGCGATTGGATTGGCCATGGCGACTTATGAATGGATTGCGGCTTTGGGGTTGATTATCGTGGCAAAATGGTTTATGCCTATTTTCTTAAAACGTCAGATTATGACGATGCCGCAGTTCCTTGAGGTGAGGTTCGATAAACGTGTCAAAACAGTTATGGCCGTTTTCTGGCTCTTGGTTTTCATCTTTATCAACCTGACTTCCATTCTTTACTTAGGTGCGTTGACCATTCAGAATATTGTTGGAGTTCCATTGATTTATGGGGTGCTTGGTTTGGCTTTGTTTGCTGTGGCTTATTCCATTAAAGGCGGGCTCAAAGCTGTCGCGCTTACCGATGTGATTCAAGTGGTTTTCTTGGTTTTAGGGGGACTCTTCACGACGGTTATCGCACTGAATTTGTTGGGCGAAGGACAAGGCTTTTTACAAGGCTGTACCAATCTTTACGAGCGGGCGTCAGATAAGTTTCACCTAATACTCGATCCTTCTCATCCTGGATATGCCGATTTGCCTGGTATTTCTGTGATTGTTGGCGGATTGTGGGTGGCTAATCTTTACTATTGGGGATGTAATCAATATATTATCCAACGAGCATTGGCGGCAAAAAGTATTTCTGAGGCTCAACGTGGTATGGCTTTTGCCGGCATTGTGAAGTTGTTTATACCTCTTCTGGTGGTTATCCCCGGGATTGCTGCTTTTGCTCTTGATGCACCTTTAGCCAAATCGGATGCTGCCTATCCCTGGTTGGTTAGTACATTGTTGCCGGTTGGTATTAAGGGCTTGGCTTTTGCTGCATTGACTGCGGCTATTGTTAGTTCTTTGGCATCTATAATGAATAGCATCTCTACAATCTTCACAATGGATATTTATAAAGGGTATGTAGCTCCTCAAGCCGATAATCACAGATTAGTGAAGGTTGGTAAGGCGACTAACCTTATTGCGATGGGGATTGGCGTGGTTATTGCTCCTTTCTTGTCCGGATTGGATCAAGCTTTTCAATACATTCAGGAGTTTACAGGATTCGTCAGTCCGGGAGCATTAAGTATTTTCCTTGCCGGATTCTTCTATAAACGAGCAACAGCCAATGGCGCTTTAGCAGCAGCTTTAGGATCGTTTGTTTTCTCTACTGTTTTAAAACTAATGATGCCTGGCTTACCTTGGATGGATCGCATGGGAATTGTCTTTTTGCTTTGTTGCGGGTTGATTGTGCTTATGGGGAAAGTTAACCCCAAAGGGGCTGAATCTGAAGCAATGCTTAGTCGGTCACTGTTTAAAACCGACCGTGTCTTTAATGTGATGGCCGTCGTGATAATGTTGGTCCTCATATTCTTTTATACTTTATGGTGGTAACTAAAATCAATAACAATGAATAGAAAATCTAAGATTTTTTTGCTCCTTTTTGTTCTCTTTCTTGCTGCATACGATGCTTATGCTCAAGTATCGGTGTTTGTGAAACCCGATAAGGTCGCGGGGGTGCAACGTCAACAGTTTACCTTGAGTGGCTCATGGCAATTCCAATTTACTCCCAAGGGAACGTGGTATGCCGTTAAGGTGCCCGGGGAATTAGCAATGCAAGGGTTCGGCATCGAACACGATCAGCCTTATCTCTATCGACGTGAATTTGTTTTGCCAAGTGACTTTAAAGGAAAGAATACGATCATTCGTTTTGATGGGGTCTATTCGTATGCTCGTTTGTTTGTAAACGGTCAGTTTGTGCGTGATCACTTTGGAGGATTTACGCGTTGGGAAGCCGATATTACTTCGTTTGTTCAGACGGGACGGAAAAATGAGATCCGCCTTGAGGTAACTGATCGGAAGGATGATATTTCGTATGCTTCGGGTTATGCTCATCATCCTATTGGAGGCATTTTGCGAGAAGTCTCAATTTATGCTTTACCACAAACTAGGCTTACGGATCTGAAGATTGAAACACATCTTGACTCGACTTATACCGATGCCAAGCTTCGTTTGTCGATGGAGGCTTCTGCTACTGCTCAAATAAAATATCAATTGATTGATCCTTCCGGAAAATCAGTGACGCTGCAGAATGCAACTCTATCGTTGGGTATTGGAGCAAATAATCATGAGTTTGCGATTTCTCGTCCGATGAAATGGGACGCTGAACATCCAAATCTGTATACACTCTTGGTGGATGTTGATCCGGGTACTGATCGTCATTACAGTTTCGCAAAGAAGATTGGGTTCCGTGAGATTAAAATTGTGGGGAATCGAATGTTGGTGAATGGCTCACCGGTTAAACTTCGTGGAGCTTGTCGTCATGATATTCATCCGACTTTAGGACGGTCGACTAATCGTGAGCTAGATAGTTTGGATGTGGCTTTATTCAAACGGTCGAACATGAATTTTGTTCGTACCTCTCATTACCCTCCTGCAGAAGATTTTATGAACTTCTGTGATGAGATGGGCATTTATGTGGAATGCGAGACAGCGATTTGTTTTGTGAGTACTTATCGCCAGAAGAATTATGCTCCGGGAACGAGCCAAAGTGATGAAGCGTTTGCTTCGCATTATATGAGTCAGATGCAAGAGATGGTGAAGACTTTTGCAAATCATAGTTCGGTACTTTTCTGGTCGATTGGCAATGAGAGTACTTATGGCACTAATTTTCAATCGACTTACGACTGGACGAAGGGATGGGATCGGACTCGTCCCGTTATTTTTAGTTATCCGGGAACAGTTCCTAAAGATAAAGTTTGCTATGACTTGCTAAGTTTTCATTATCCTGGAGTTGATGGAAATATGGAGCAGTTTGGACCGTCAACTCGAGGTTTCCAAACCGCAAAATATCCGAGTATTTTTGACGAGTGGGCTCACGTGCCATGCTATACGTATACCACGCTACAAGATGATCCGAATATTCGCGAGTTTTGGGGAGCATCGCTCGATAAGATGTGGAGTAATTTGTTCGATGCTACCGGTGGACTTGGCGGTGCGATTTGGGGATATATAGATGAAACATTTATGATTCCCGATTTGAAAGAGGGAAAACCGTATTGGATTCAATTTGCTCGTACTTCCAAACCCAAGGAGTTTGAGGGAAAATGTGTGGGTTATGGCGAATGGGGCATTGTTGATGTGTGGCGTCGTGAAAAGCCGGAATTCTGGGGAACAAAGAAAGCCTATTCTCCGATTCGGGTGCTACAAACAACATTCTCGTCGTTTACTTCTGATGCTCCACTTTATGTACCGGTTTACAATCGTTTTGATCACACAAGCTTGAATGAGGTGACAATGAAACTTCACTATGAGGGTCAAGTACAGAGTATGCGTTTGCCATCCATCCTTCCTCATCAGAAAGGTGCTTTAATCATCCCTGCCAATGATTGGAAATCTGGCGACACAGTCCTACTCGAGTTTTTTAATACTCAAGGAGAACTGATCGATGCTGAACAGCTGACCTTAGGAGCAGAGGCTCACAAATTGCCTATGAATCTGTCGAAAGAAGAGTTAGCTGTGATCGATAATCCTGATTATTTGACGATTCGAGGAGCGACTTTCGAGATTCCGTTTAACAAAGCGACCGGTCTCATCGAGAAGGCTACATCCCACGGTAAGGTGGTGATCGATAAAGGTCCGTTTATTAATCTTGATCTGAACTTCAATCACAACACCGGACCCGAAGTGCGTGAAAAAGCACGCAACTTTATTTTGGACGACCAAACTTGGAATAAACAATCGTTAACTTGGAAAAAGATGGGATCAACCGTTCAAGTTCGTTTAGTTGGTACTTATCGCAATATTACCGTCACATACAACATTAAAATAGAATCGACAGGACAATGCTCTTTCTCTTTCCAAACCGTAGGCGAGCCTAATGGCTGGTTACGCGAATCCGGAGCGAAGTTTTATCTTCCGAAAGAGATGAGCGGGCTCTCATGGAAGCGTAAAGGGTATTGGAGTTATTATCCGGCTCACAGTTTTGCAGGCAATGAAGGGCAAACCTCTTTGTATAATGCTCATGCAGTTGCTTATGGTGCTGACCCAAAACAGAGTTGGGGAGAGGATACTCATAATTACTATTATTTTGCCGATAAGGGAGCTATTTGCGATCGTCCGCTTACCAATAGGGCCAAAGGAATGAAAGAAAACGTTTGGCAGTATACGGTTGCTCGTGATCAAAAGGCTGCAATTAAGGTCATCTCTGCAGATGCTTCTCTAGGTTGTAGATTGAATAAGATGGCCGATGAACGTTTGTTGCTATATGTCAATACACGCTGGGATTATCCTGAGATTGGTTGGGGAGATTATTGTAAGACACTAGATGCGTCTCCAAACTATGGACACATCACCTTGCAGTTCTAAATCCGGTTATTCATTATAACTAAATGATACCGATTTAAAAGCCTAATTCGGCAAATGACTTAAAAATGGTCCTTTATTTGAGCATGCTTTATTAATGATGTATGCCCAAATAAGGGACTATTTAGCTTTTGAATTACGGTTTATATTCCTATTTTTGTGCATCCTAATTAATCTAACTAACAAACGAACAATGAGAAGACTTTTTTTATTATGTACCTTGGCTGTAGGGCTTGTGATGAATCTAACGGCTTATGGGGCTACTGATTCCAACAAAATATCGAAATTAAAGAAAGCCAAAAGTGTGGTAATCACTTATCAGTCGTCGAGTGATGGAAAGGTGTATCCCGGAAAATTACTGATGACGATTTGTGGACAGGAGGTGCTTATTGCATCGGCTGAAGAGAATCAGACAGAGAATCAGACAGAGAGTCGCGGCTTACAAGAGAAGAGCTTTGTCGACTATGGGGCGATGAAGAGTTATAGCCGTACGGAACTTCCCAATGGAGAGGTGATCGCAATGGCGAACGATTTTAAATTTAATACTGGGCTGACTGTTGTCGGTGAGGAGACCATTCTCGGTTTGAAATGTACGGTCGTGCAGACGATGATCAATTCGAATACGATCAAAGTTTGGTATACAAAGGAGTTGCCTTTTATGGGAACACCAAGAGCGAGTGTCGGTGTGCCCGATGGATTGGTCTTGAAGATCACTTATAACGGCAATCGTGCGTTGACGGCTTCGCTCATCGAACCTTCAAAGAAGATGGTGAAGTTATTACCGGAATCATGGGGGAAAGTGATGGATGCGGCTCATTATCGCTTTGCCATTAATAATAGTGGAGTAGAAACAATTCCGGTGTTTACCGATGGACGAATTCATTTCACCGGAGAAAAGATGCCTGAGACGCTTGAGGCCGATAAGGTCTACAACGTTGGAGGAGGTACGGTTATCTTGAAGAAGGTCACTCTTCCAAAGAATGTTGATGGAAAGGCCATCTTTGCTGAATTGATTCAATGCTCGGATGGTGATGCATACGATCGCACCGGGTCCGTTTTTGTGATTCCAACCGATAAACCTTTGTCGTACCTTGATGCCATGCGTGCTCTGAAATCGGTACCGGCTTTTGTGTCGAATGGCGTGGAATATCCGGCTTTGATCTCAACACCCGATTATAGCACTCCGGTTGAGTTGATGCGTTTCTTTACCTCTTTCGGTGTCGGCAAGTTCAATCATATTAAGGTACCCGGACAACAATGGGCCGACTCGGTGATTTATAAAACAGACGTGACGGCTTTGGCTTCACTCTTAACCGGTGAGGTATGGATTGGTGCATATATCGGCAACTGGGATAAGAACGGACATAAGGTGAACTTGCGATTGAAGTATTATCCTGATGGCAGAGGAGAGCGTGAATTGAAAGTGATGCCGTTGTTTAATACGGTGAATTATATGGAACAGGCGGGACAACCTTATCCGACGTTCATGGATAAAGACTCATTGCGGGTGACTTTCACTCTCAAAGAGGCGGTGAAAGAAGCTAAATTGTTTTATCTGACCACCGGTCATGGAGGTTGGGATAATGGCGATGAGTTTAACCCCAAACTGAATACGATTTATATGGATGGTGCGAAAGTGATCTCGTTCATTCCTTGGAGAGATGATTGTGGTACTTATCGCAACTGGAATCCGGCATCGGGCAACTTTAGTAACGGACAGAGTTCATCGGACTTGAGCCGCTCGAATTGGTGTCCGGGTACGGTTACTAATCCGGATTACATCTATCTGGGCGATTTGGAAGCCGGTGAGCATACGCTATCGGTGAAGATTCCTCTAGGTCCTAGAGAAGGGGGTAGCTTTAGCTACTGGTGCATCTCCGGGGCATTACTCTATAAGTAAATTATACGAATCCTTTATCCGCCAAACTTCGTTAATCGAGGTTTGGCGGTGTAATATCTGAATCTATGTTGAACATGAAACGTTTCTATGCTTTGTGGTTGGTGGTGGTTTGTGCTACGGTTGAGATTGTAGCTTGCACCACAGCCGTTATTTCCGGACGCTATACGCCCGATGGTAAACCGATGTTGTGGAAAGTACGCGACACGGAGAGTTTGAACAATAAGATGATGTATATTGACTCGGGTCGATATGCTTTCATTGGGTTGGTCAATACGGAAGATACCGGTGGCAGTCAGGTTTGGGCCGGAAGTAATGAGGTGGGCTTCGCCATCATGAATAGTGCGTCGTTCAACGTGAACGTCAATGACTCGTCAGCTTTAAAAGATCAAGAAGGCTTCTTTATGAAGAAGGCGTTGGCAACGTGTGCAACGTTGGCCGATTTTGAGGCGCTTCTCCAACAAACCTCTAAACCGATGGGGCTGGCTGCTCACTTTGGGGTGATCGATGGTGAAGGTGGAGCCGCGTTTTATGAGGTGAACAACCGTACCTTTACAAAGTTTGATGCTAACGACCAACAGACGGCACCTTGTGGCTATGTGTTGCGTACGAACTTCTCGTTTACCGGTGAAAAGGATAAAGGGTTGGGCTATTGTCGTTTTCAGACAGCACAAGACTTGTTGATGCAGGGGTATATGACCAATCGCTTATCTCCTGCCACATTCTTGCAAGAGTACAGCCGTTGTTTTAAACATGCTTTCCTCAATTGTGATTATCGTACGACTTTTGAGAAGGAAGCAAATGGTGAGATGCCTTTTATCAATGTCAGCGATCTGATTACGCGCCACGACACCTCATCGGCCATTGTGATTGAAGGCGTCAAGGCGTCCGAGTCGAAAGATATGAGTACCATCTGGGTACAGGTCGGTTTTCCGGAGACGTGTGTCAGTTTTCCGTTGTGGGTGCGTGCGGGTAAAGTGTTACCGAAGATGTTGACACCCGATAAGGAGAATCGGGTGCCACTTTCCGATTGGGCCATGGCGTGGAAGTCGCGTTGTTTTCCGATGAAAACAGTTGAGCAGTATCGTTATCTGAATTTGTCGTTGTTGGTGAATGCCGAAAAGACCGGTTTCTTACAACGGATCGAACAGCTAGAGAATGGACTGTTCGATGAACTGTCGACGCGACGTCAGGCATGGGCACAGCGTACACCTACGGTAGCCGAACTTCAAGAGGTTTATCGATTTTGGAGTCAACGGGTAGAGGCGTTTTATCTTCACCCGTAAATAATGATCTGAGCTCTTTCTTTGCTTTTTAGATCTCCTTAGGTCTCTGGGCCTTTGGCTTTTATGATATTGACCATACTGATCCTCTGAGTTTCTTGGAGGATCTTTTTCATTTGCTCCTTCTTCTCTTTCTCCTTCTCTATCTTTTTCTCTTCTTCCTTCCTCTTCTTTCCCTTTATGATCTCTTCTTTCTGACTATTTTTCCAAATCTTTTCTAGGGTTGTAACATTGGTTACAGAATTGGGGTGAACTTACAGCGTACTTTTGTGTTGTTATTAGAAAACAATCATTTAAAAATACGTAGAAATTATGAGTATGTTCTGTTATCAATGTCAAGAAACAGCCATGGGAACCGGTTGTGTTTTAAAAGGTGTATGTGGCAAAACGTCGGATGTATCGAACTTGCAAGATCTTCTACTTTTTGTAGTAAGAGGCTTGGCGGTCTATAACAAAGAGTTACGTCAACAAGGAAAGTCGTCCGAACGGGTGGATCAGTTCATTTATAACTCGTTGTTTACAACGATTACAAATGCCAATTTTGACAAAGCGGATATTATTGCTAAGATTAAAGACGGACTCGCGTTGAAGCGGGAGTTGGCTCAGCAAGTGACGCTGACGAATGCACCGGATGAATGCACTTGGGATGGATCGGAAGAGGAATTTGAGACCAAGGCTACTCACGTGGGAGTGTTGCGTACGGCGAACGAGGATATCCGATCGTTGAAAGAACTTGTGCATTATGGTCTGAAGGGAATTGCGGCTTATGCTGAACACGCTCATAATCTCGGTTTCAAATCGGATGAGGTGTTTGCATTTATGCAGCATGCGTTGACTGAGTTGACACGTGACGATATTTCTGCTGATGAGTTGGTGGCACTAACGCTTGAGACCGGTCGTTTCGGGGTGCAAGTGATGGCACTTCTCGACCAAGCTAACACCGCAACTTTCGGTCAGCCGGAAATCTCTCAAGTGAGCCTTGGGGTTGGTACACGTCCGGGTATCTTAGTCAGTGGACACGATTTGCGCGATTTGGAAGAATTGCTCCAACAGTCGGAAGGTAAAGGAATCGACATTTATACGCATAGCGAAATGTTACCGGCTCACTACTATCCGAAATTGAAGAAATATTCTCATTTGGTGGGTAATTACGGTAATGCTTGGTGGAAGCAAAAAGAGGAATTCGAAAGCTTCAACGGACCGGTATTGTTTACGAGCAACTGTATTGTTCCACCTCGTCAGAATGCAACTTATCTCGATCGTATCTATGTGACGGGAGCTTGTGGACTAGAGGGTGCACATTACATTCCTGAACGCGTGAACGATGAACCGAAAGATTTCTCGGCATTGATAACCCATGCTCAGAAGTGTCCGGCTCCGACGGGTATTGAAGAGGGTAGCTTGGTCGGTGGTTTTGCCCACGGTCAGGTGTTGGCTCTTGCCGATAAGGTCGTCGATGCGGTGAAGAGTGGAGCGATCCGTAAGTTCTTCGTGATGGCTGGTTGCGACGGTCGTATGAAGAGTCGCGATTATTATACTGAGTTTGCTCGTCGCTTACCTCAAGACACCGTGATCTTGACGGCCGGATGTGCGAAGTATCGCTATAACAAATTGCCTTTAGGCGATATTAACGGTATCCCTCGCGTACTCGATGCGGGACAATGTAACGATAGTTATTCATTGGCGGTGATTGCCTTGAAGTTGAAAGAGGTGTTTGGTTTGGACGACGTGAACGACTTGCCAATCGTTTATAATATTGCTTGGTACGAACAAAAAGCGGTCATTGTCCTTTTGGCGTTGTTGTCGCTTGGAGTAAAGCATATTCACTTGGGACCTACACTTCCGGGATTCTTATCGCCTAATGTAGCTAAGGTCTTGGTTGAGAACTTTGGTATTGGCGGTATCAGTACGGTTGATGAGGATTTAGTGAAATTCCTCGCTTAATCAAAGATACGTTCCTCCGACAAAATAGGAGGAGTTTCAAAATGTGATTGATAAATGGTCGGTCTGCTTCGAGGGAAGTGGACCGATTTTTTTCGTTTAGTGAAGGGGGAGAAGGCGTGTGTCTACGATATGAGAACGTGATCGGGGGGGTAAAATAAAATAGGCCTGCTGCGATGTGCAACAGGCCTATTATTTTTTTTGAAGATATACAACTGCTTATTATTCAGCAGCAGCTTCAGTAGCTTCAGCAGCTGGAGCTTCTTCAGTTGCTTCTTCTGCAGGTGCTTCCGCAGCAGCAGCTTCAGCAGCCTCAGCAGCTTTCTTTTCAGCAAGTGCTTTAGCTTTTGTTTCGTTTACCTTCTTTTCTGCTTCTAAGCGAGCTTTAGCGTCTGCTTTTGCAGCTTCTTCTTGTTTTGCTTTGAATGCCTCCAAACCTGATTGTTTGTTGTTCTTCCAAGCTTCGAATTTAGCTTCAGCTTCTGCTTCACCAAATGCACCCTTAGTCACACCACCTAACAAGTGTTTTTTCATGTAAATACCTTCGCGAGAAAGGATGGTACGTACAGTGTCTGTTGGTTGTGCACCTTTAAGTACCCATGATAATGCAGTTTCAAAATTCAAATCTACTGTAGCAGGATTGGTGTTTGGGTTGTATGTACCAATCTTCTCAATAAATTTACCATCACGTGGTGCTCTGCTGTCTGCAATAACAATTGAATAAAACGCGTAACTTTTACGTCCGTGTCTTTGCAATCTGATTTTAGTTGCCATTGTTTAAATAATATTTAATTAATGATTTGAATTATATGCTATTAACTCGTAATAGCGGGCGCAAATATACGGCTTTTATTTCGACCGACAAGTATTTTCTTCTTCTTTTTCGTGATTTTGCTATCGATAGGCTGTTTTCAAGTTCCACCTATTGATAATAAATGGTCAATAGTATGGCAATTTTTTGTCAATAGGTGGAACTTGAAGTGTCTTACGGTCGGGAATTTATTTTCTACCTAGGAAACTATTTTTTCGACCGTAGGAAGTTTCGTGGGTGCTGTGGTGAATCTTTTTTGTTCCGTCTTTTACTGATTGCGGTAGACGGTTTTAGTCTTTAGGAATATCGTCTAGGGTAACGGAACAGAATCGCTAATATGGCGAAGAACCCCATCATAAACGGATAGTAAAGATAGCCGATGATGCTGATCGGAGAGATGTTGGCCAGTCCCGCTGCAATCAGCATTTGTGCGCCGTAAGGGATCAAACCTTGTGTGAGACACGAGAAGGTGTCGAGAATACTGGCGGTCTTCCGACGGTCGAGGTGGAACTTTTCGGCAATGTCTTTAGCGATGGGACCGGTGGTGATAATAGCGATGGTGTTATTGGCCGTACAGAGGTTGGCAATGCTCACTAGAGCAGCGATTGAGAACTCTGCTCCACGTTTACCGTTGACGTGGCGGGTCAGCTTTTGAATGATGAAATTGATGCCTCCGTTGTATCGAATGAGTTCGAGCATTCCTCCGGCCAATAAGGTGATAATGATCAGTTCTCCCATATCGGTGATGCCTTTTCCCATTGCACCGAACCAATCGAACAGACCCAAACTACCCGTACTCAGACCGATGATCGCGCTCGTGATGATACCCGTGGTTAACACTAAAACGACATTCAATCCGGCGATGGCTGTTCCCAAGACGATGAGATAGGGGATGACTTTGAGCCATTCGATCTCTTCAACGCTGTGCGGCGTATTGATCGATAAGCCGTAGATGGTATAGATCACGGCCACGATAATGGCAGCCGGGACAACAATCATGGAGTTGATCTTGAATTTATCACGCATGACGCACCCTTGGGTCTTAGTCGAGGCAATGGTGGTGTCGGAAATAAAAGAGAGGTTGTCTCCGAAGAACGAACCGCCAATGACCACAGCTACCATAAAGGGAAGAGCAATATCGGTCTTTTCGGCCAATCCGATGGCTACGGGGGTGAGGGCAACGATGGTGCCGACACTGGTACCAATGGATAGTGAGATGAAACAGGCGGCTATGAATATTCCCGGCAATAGGAGATTGTCGGGGAGGATATGCAGGGTGAGGTTGACGGTGGCATCTATCGCGCCCATGGCTTTGGCACTTTGTGCGAAGGCTCCGGCTAGGATGAAAATCCAGATCATCAGTATGATGTTTTTATTTGCTGCTCCGGAGGAGAAAAGTTGCAGGCGATGTTCCAAATCGATGCCGCGGGTTATGGCTAGAGCATAACCGGAAGAGATTAAAAAGGCCACGGTGATGGGAACTTTATAGAAGTCGTTGATGAGTAAAGAGGTGACGAGGTATAAACAGAGGAATACCACTAATGGGCTGAGTGCCCACCAACTTGATTTTTCGGTGTTTGATTGCATGAAACGTTGTCGTTTTTTTTGATTTTGAATGCGCAAAGATGATTAAAATGGCTTCTTTACTTATTTAATACTCATTCGATTTGAACCTTTTGAGTGGTCTTCAAATCGATGAGTATTGAATGTGAGTCGCTTTTTCTAATGTTGCGATTATAGCGAGTGTTTGCTTTGTTGAGCGTTTTTACAACGATCGGATGATTCGTCTTAAAAGTTCTGGTAATAGTCGATCGTTTCTGCTGTGAGTAAGTCGATCGGCATATAGTTAATACAGGTGACTTCCTTTTTGAAAACAAGGTGGTCGCATAACGATTTGATCCCGTTGAATCCTTGTAGTTCCGGCTGCTGTGCGATTAAGAACGAGATTTGCTTATGCTTTAGGCAAGTCACATTACGTTCGAGCAAGTCGTATCCGATAAGGTTGAACTCTTTATGCGGATTGCTCTTGGCTAAATGTTCTCCAATAATGTAGGCTTTGGAGTTAAAGGTGATTCCATTCTTAATGTTCGGGTGACGGTCGAAGAACTGTTGAAGCATTTCTTCATCTTGATTACAAGGGTCGGCGAGCAGATCGAGGTCGTATATCTTGCAATTCGGGTGGTGCTCCTCCATATATTGACGGAAGCCTATCTCACGGCTTTCTTGCTGATTAGAACCAATGATGCCTTCGTGAATCTTGCGGAAGATCACAATTTCTTGTTCCGGTCCGGCCAATAACATCAACATTCGTGCGGCGAAATATCCACTCTGGTGAGAGTGTTGTCCATAGAACGCCAAAGGCGGAACTTCTGTGATATACGAGTCGATGTAGATGAATGGGATATTAACAGCAGTCAGAGCATTTACAAATTCAAGGGTATGTTCTTTGATGGTGGGAGCCAGCATCACGCCGTCGGGTTGACGCTCGATAAGAGGTTGAGCGGTATTGCTGAAACTCTGATAGTCGTACGGGTCGTAATAGCTGATCTCTACCGTAATATTAAAATCGGAATAGGTCGTAACCGCATTCTGAATCCCTTTTTCTACTGCCGTCCAATATTCGCCTTCAAGGTGTTGGGGAAGGAGACAGATAAAGGTGTATCTTTTGTTCGATGCTAAAGCACTGGCGTACATGTTCGGTTGGTAATCGAGTTGTTTTAGGATCTCTTCTACGCGTTTTTTACTGGCTTCCGAAACCCCGCTACGGCCGTGAAGAACTCGGTCGACTGTTCCTACTGAGACATTGGCCAATCGAGCGATGTCTTTGATTCTGATGCGTTCAGGCAATTGATTCATACCACGAGTTATATTGCTATTATAAGATAAATGTGCGGCTTCCATTAATGGGGTAATGTGCTCGCACACAATAATAATATTATTATTTTATCTACAAATATATGACAATTTTTGTAATTATGAAAAATGTTGTATCTTTGTGCCCGCACACGGTTTTTGTGTGCGAATATAATATATCGTTTTATTTATCAGTATTGCAGCTATTTATCGCTGTTTTTTAATAAAATGATAATTTGAAAGTTTATTTATTAATTACTTAGTTTATAAGAATAAGATTATGGGAAAGAAAGTCGTTACGTTAGGCGAAATCATGCTTAGATTATCTACTCCGGGCAATACACGTTTTGTACAATCAGATTGTTTTGATGTGGTGTATGGTGGCGGAGAGGCAAATGTGGCCGTAAGTTGTGCCAACTATGGACACGAAGCTTATTTTGTAACGAAGTTGCCTAAACATGAGATTGGACAATCGGCTGTTAATGCTTTACGTAAGTATGGGGTTAATACAAACTTTATCGCTCGTGGGGGTGACCGTGTAGGTATTTATTATCTAGAGACCGGTGCTTCTATGCGTCCGAGTAAAGTGATTTACGACCGTGCTCATTCGGCTATTGCTGAAGCTACAGCTGCTGAGTTTGATTTTGATGCGATCATGGAAGGAGCCGACTGGTTCCACTGGTCAGGTATCACTCCGGCTATCTCTGATCAAGCAGCCGAATTGACTCGATTGGCTTGTGAGGCTGCTAAGCGTCATGGGGTAACGGTTTCTGTCGATTTGAACTTCCGTAAGAAGCTATGGACTAAGGAAAAAGCACAGTCTGTAATGAAACCTTTAATGCAGTTTGTCGATGTATGTATTGGTAATGAAGAAGATGCTGAGTTGTGTCTAGGCTTTAAGCCGGATGCTGATGTTGAGGCTGGTCATACCGACGCTGAAGGTTATAAAGGAATCTTCAAACAGATGCGTGAGGCATTTGGATTTAAATATGTGATTTCTACACTTCGTGAGTCGTTCTCTGCTACGCACAACGGTTGGAAAGCGATGATTTATAACGGTGAAGAGTTTTATAGGTCTAAACGTTATGATATCGATCCGATTATTGACCGTGTGGGTGGCGGAGACTCTTTCTCCGGAGGTATCATCCATGGTTTGCTGACTAAACCAAACCAAGGTGAGGCTTTGGAATTTGCTGTGGCTGCTTCTGCACTTAAGCATACGGTCAACGGTGACTTTAACCTCGTTTCTGTCGAAGAAGTAGAAGCTTTAGCCGGTGGCGACGCTAATGGTCGTGTTCAGCGCTAATCATTATTGAAATATGGGCAACGGGGTGCTCTCTTTTAGGGCGACCGGTTGTTTCAACCGATTGTTTGACTTAATATAAAAGAAATATGGCTAAATTCGATAAGATAGCTGTGTTGAGTAAAATGGGCTCAACAGGTATGGTGCCGGTGTTCTACCATAAAGATGCCGAAGTTGCTAAGAAAGTTATGAAAGCTTGCTATGAAGGTGGCGTACGTGCTTTTGAATTTACAAATCGTGGAGACTTCGCTCAAGAAGTGTTTGCTGAGATCGTGAAATATGCCAATAAGGAGTGTCCTGAGATGGCTATCGGTATCGGTTCGATTGTAGATCCGGCAACTGCAGCTTTGTATTTGCAACTTGGAGCAAACTTTGTGGTTGGTCCATTGTTCAATCCTGAAATCGCTAAGATTTGTAATCGTCGTTTGGTGGCTTATACACCGGGATGTGGTTCTGTCTCTGAAGTGGGATTTGCGCAAGAAGTGGGATGTGATTTATGTAAAGTGTTCCCTGGTGATGTTTATGGACCGAACTTCGTTAAAGGATTGGTTGCTCCTATGCCTTGGTCGAAGTTGATGGTTACCGGAGGAGTTGAGCCAACAAAAGAGAATTTAACCGCTTGGATCAAAGCTGGTGTTTTCTGTGTGGGAATGGGTTCTAAACTTTTTCCTAAAGATAAGGTTGATGCAGAAGATTGGACGTATGTCTCTGCTAAATGCCAAGAGGCTCTCGGCTATATTGCTGAAGCTCGAAAATAAAAAAATGGCGATAGTCCATGTAAATGTCTTGGTTAACGCATTTCGCAGGACTATCGCCGGAATAAATATGCCTCACTTATAGGGTTAGTTAGTTTGATTTAGAGGCATATTTCATTTTGTTTAGAGGTGTTTAAAGGGGATAAGCTATCGAAATATAATTTCGATAGCTTATTTTTTTATAGAGTTGAGTTTATGTTAGTTCTTAACCAACTTTTTCAATAGACGAGTCGCACTGAACGATTGTTGTTGGAAGATAAAGATAGGTAAAGCTACTCCGACTACTAACGCGAAAAGGATAAAGATCGTGGTGCTACCGTTATGACAAAAATCGACGAGGTATTTTAATGAAGCCGAATCGTCTTTGGTCTGCATGAATTGGGTTAAGGCTAGGATGCTTTTATAGGCAAACATTCCCGGGATCATGGGTAATAACGATGGGAAAGAGAAGACTTCTGCGGGGCAGTGAATCTTTTTGGCAAAAGGGATTGCCAACAATCCGATAGCTAGAGCCGCAAAGAAAGACGCTGTTGCAATGTCGACAATAAACATGTCGGTATGTAGTAAGAAATAACGCAATCCGTGACCGACTGCAGCTAAAAAAGCTGAGATTAGGATCGCTTTTCTAGGTGGATTGGAGATGATGGCAAATCCAATGGCTGCAACGGCGGCAAAAGCACCGTCGAGTATAATTTCAATAAAAAAAGAAGAACTGATCATAACGCGCTGACTCCTGTAATTAAAAGGGTTATAGAAAGGCCTATCGAGATACTAATGATGAGCAGACAGGCATTAATGAATCTTGATGTACCGGCTAATACGTGTCCGTCGATCACGTCCATGATGGAGTTGATGAGAGGAACGCCCGGGATGAGGTAGAGTACGCTTGTACCCAAAGCCATGTCTGGAGTGGTTCCCCAATGCATCACGTATCCCATGCTTCCGATCATTGAAGCTACAAAAGCTGAGATGATAAACACGGCTAAATGATTCCAATGGTGTTCCATTAATAAGGTGCGAATATAGAAACCGGCGATGGTTGCTACAAACACAATACCCATTGAGGTTAGATCGCCTTGGAACAAACGGCAGAAAGAAGCATTGGCAAAAGCAACCAATATTAGGACTAACCATTTGCTTTCGCGAGGTTTGCTGACAATCGCGTGATAGCGGCTCTTGATCTCTTCTAACGATAAGCGTTCGTCGTAAGCTTCCCAACTTAAGGTACTCAACTTTGAGTTGATCGTGAAATTGAGCCCCATAGGTTTGATTTTGTTTACTGTGCTGTAAGAATGTGAATTATCGGCATCGCGTAGGGTCATGATAATCGTCTTTTGGAAAATGGTCATGTCACAATAGAACCCGAAAGATTCTGCGATTCGCGATGTGTTACGCACGATTCTTGATGTTTGAACACCTACCGCCATAAGGCATGTGGAGTATTCCGATAGAAATTTTGATAATTCTTTTAACTCTTGATGAATATTCATACAATCTTATTAATGATGTCTGTTTAGTAGAACTGTAATTATCATTTTGTAAGGATTGTATCTATCTCGATAGACACAATATGTGTTTCGCGCACAGTAAAGGAGTAAGGAGTAAAAGGAATTTCAAAAAACTGTGGCAAAGGTAAACAAAATTATGATAGGGTTGAAGGGAATAGTTCTCTTTTTTTTCATCGTCTTATTGTCTTTTTTGCTTTTCTTTTGCCTTTTGTTGATTTACCTAAAAGTAGGTATGGTGCATTCCATCTTTTTAATTTATCTTTGTTCCAGACAAATGCTAAAGGCTTTAACAATCGCTCTCGTCGATTTAACTAGCTATAAAATAAAACCTTGTTATTATGGTAAAAAACGATACACATTCTCATCACCACTCTCATCACCACTCTCATTTTGCTGTGAATCCTTCTGTGAACCGTGCGTTTATAGTCGGTATTATTCTTAACGTTGTATTTGTGGGGGTAGAGTTCGGGGTTGGTCTGTTTTATAATTCATTAGGTTTGATTTCCGATGCCGGACATAATCTAGGTGACGTGACTAGTTTGATTCTGGCTTTATTGGCGGTGCAGCTGACTAAGATTAGTCCGAGCGATCGATATACTTACGGTTATAAGAAGAGTACGGTGCTTGTTTCGCTACTCAATGCCATCATCTTGTTAGTGGCTGTCGGCTTTATTGTGGTTGAGAGTATCGAGAAGTTCTCTCATCCGGCTCCGATTGAGGGAGGAGCTATCATGTGGACGGCAGGGATTGGTGTCGTGATCAATGCATTCACGGCTTTCTTGTTTTTGAAGGATAAAGATAAAGATCTTAATGTTAAAGGGGCATATTTACACATGGCGGCTGATGCCTTGGTTTCTGTCGGAGTGGTTCTGTCCGGAGCTTTGATTCTATTTACCGGGTGGGTGATTATTGATGCGATTATCGGATTGATCATTGCTGCGGTTATTGTGGTGTCGACTTGGGGACTTCTTCGTGATAGTCTGCGTTTGTCGCTTGACGGTGTACCGATGGCTATTGATAATGATGCTGTGCGACAAGTCGTGTTGGCCGATCCGGATGTGGTGGATTGTCACCATTTGCACATCTGGGCGTTGAGCACAACAGATATTGCTTTGACTGTACATGTGGTTCTTAGAGAGATGTCCCGTATGGAGGAGATCAAATCTCAGATTAAAGCAAACTTGGTTCATCTGGGTATTGGACATGCCACATTGGAGTTTGAACATGAAAGCTGTATGTGCGATCAAGAACATCGCTATATCTAAATCTTAACACGTTTAAATCGTTTAGGTTGTCTGGGTCTTTTCTTAAATACCTATTAAAGGGGATTGCCGGATAAGGAAAATGTTCGTATCTTTGCGCCAGAAAAAGAAAAATAGTGAAACGATTGTTATTGAATAGCTTTAGGTATTTTTTCCTTGTACTTTTTGTATCGTACTTGGCGAACATATCGCTTTTTACCCATGTCCACATTGTAGACGGGGTAACAATTGTACACTCGCATCCTTTTAATAAGGGGAACTCACATACGCATAAGACCATTGAGTTCTTTACCATTTATTCTTTATCGCATTTTACTTCCGATGGTTTACCGGTTAATCTGGGTTTGGCGTTCTTCGCTTTACTTTTATTGACCCTTGCTTTAGGGCAGCGATTGGGTGGTCCTATCTGTTCGTTACATGAAACGTCTTCTCTTCGGGGACCCCCGATGGCTTAATCTTTCCGTTTTTTTATTCTTTTCTTTTGCTTAGTCGCAATGGGGTTCTGTGAGCTTTATTGTGTCTCTTATCTTGTATTTAAAATTTTTAGAAATTATTTTTATGAAGAAATATATATTGACTTTCTTCAGCTTGTTTTGCGTCCTTGCTGTGGCTATGGGCGGGCAAACTGAATATCCGGAATATCCTGAGTTGAAAAAATCTGATGCTAATATCATTGGTCACATCCTGGATAAAAATACAAAGGAACACTTATCTTACATCTCGGTTTCTTTAAAGGGAACAACTATCGGAACGGTAACCGATGTGACCGGTCACTATTTTTTAAAGAATCTTCCTGAAGGACCTTTCACACTTCAAGTTAGCGCAGTGGGTTATAAGACAGTTTCTAAACCAGTCGTCTTGAAGAAGGGAAAAACATTGGAGATTGATTTTGAGATCGAAGAAGATGCGATCGCCCTCGATGGAGTTGTGGTTTCGGCCAATCGTAACGAAACGACGCGCCGTCTCGCGCCAACCTTAGTGAATGTGGTCGATCTGAAACTTTTTGAACGTACAAATTCTGTAAATCTAGCTCAGGGGTTGAACTTTCAGCCCGGCGTTCGAGTGGAGTCTAACTGTCAGAACTGTGGTTTCCAGCAGGTGCGCATCAACGGACTTGAAGGACCTTATACTCAAATCTTATTAGATTCACGTCCAATCTTCAGCTCTCTATCGGGGGTTTATGGAATTGAACAAATTCCGGCAAGCATGATCGAACGTGTAGAGGTGATGCGCGGAGGCGGTTCGGCCTTGTTTGGCTCTTCTGCAATTGCCGGGACGATTAATATCATTACTAAAGAGCCGAGTCGTAATTCCGGTATGCTTTCTCATACGATAACCGGGATCGGCGACGGTAAGGCATTCGATAATAGTACGTCTTTAAATGCCTCGTTGGTTACCGATGATCAGAAGGCTGGCTTATATATCTTCGGACAGAGTCGTCATCGTGCAGCTTATGATCACGATGGGGATAGCTTTTCTGAACTACCGGTTATCCACGGACAAACTGTTGGTTTTCGTTCTTATCTCAAGACGAGTCCTTACTCTAAGTTGACTTTTGAATATCATCACATGCAAGAATATCGTCGTGGTGGGGATTCGCTAAATTTACCTCCTCATCAGGCCAATATTGCAGAGGAAATCAAACACTCGATCAATGGTGGTGGGTTGAAGTTCGACTATTTCTCACCAAACGAAAAACATCGTTGGAGTGTTTTTGCTTCAGCACAACATATCAATCGTGATAGTTACTATGGTGGGGGACAAGATTTGAACGCGTATGGAAAGACCACCGACTTGACTTGGATGGCCGGATCTCAATATGTCTTTAACTTCTCGAAACTTCTTTTCATGCCTTCGGAATTTACAACAGGGGTGGAGTTCACTCAAGATAAACTAGAAGATAACATGTGGGGATATCGTCGTTTCATCAATCAGACGGTTCATATTTCTAGCGCTTTCTTGCAGAACGAATGGAAGAATGAACATTGGGGATTCCTTGTAGGAGGGCGTTTCGATAAGCATAACCTGATTGATCACGTGATTTTCAGTCCCCGTGCTAATTTACGCTATAACCCAACAAAAGACATTAATCTCCGTTTAAGTTATTCTTCCGGATTCCGTGCCCCACAAGCTTTCGATGAAGATTTGCATGTTGAGAATGTCGGTGGAAATGTAGCAATGGTTAAATTGGCCGATGATCTGACAGAAGAGAAATCGCAGAGTTTGAGCGCTTCGGTCGACTTCTACCATCGTTTTGGAGCTTGGCAGATGAATTTGCTGGCTGAAGGGTTTTATACAAAATTGAAGGATGTGTTTTTCTTGACCGATGGTGAGATTGTCGATGGAATTTTAACGCGTATACGTTCTAATAAGCCTGGTGCTAAAGTGATGGGTATTAATCTTGAAGGAAAGTTGGCTTACTTGTCGCTCTTGCAATTTCAGGCAGGGATGACGATTCAACGTAGCCGTTACGATGTGCCGTTGGAATGGAATAGTGAAGCTCCAGCGGTGAAGAAGATGATGCGGACACCTGATGCGTATGGCTATTTTACGGCGACTTATACGCCTATTAAGCCGTTGAGTATTACATTGTCGGGTACCTATACCGGTTCGATGTTAGTGAACCATGAAGCCGGATACATTGACAAGCCGACAACCATCAATACTGAGGACTTTTTTGACATGGGATTGAAATTGGCTTATGATTTCAAACTCTATAAATCGATGAAGCTTCAATTGAATGGTGGGGTTCAAAACTTATTTAATGCATTCCAAAATGACTTTGACAAAGGAAAAGATCGTGATTCCGGCTATATGTATGGACCGTCTCTTCCGCGTAGTTTCTTTGCAGGATTGAAAATAAGTTATTAAATTTGTTCTTGAAATCAGATTTTAAATCGTATAAAAATATATTCTGTATTTTTATACGATTTTTCTATATCCTGAACTCTATTTGCGTGAATGTGTTAATGGAATAGGTCTTTTTAAGGAAATTTATTGTTTTTATAGCTCACGCAGTTTAGTGATTTAACTCATTTGATTGTATTATATATAAAGAATATCAAAAGATAAAAGTTAGCCTTATGTTTAAAAAAGTATTTTTAGTTTTACAGCTGGTTTGGGTGGCTTGTTCATCTCTAGCGCAAGAGTCTTCTAATCATACGCTTTCGGTTATACCGACCCCTAAAGCAATGGTTGCTAAGACAGGAGAGTTTCGCTTAAATAATAAAGTGAACATTGTTGTTTCTAATCGCTCATTATTACCTGCTGCACAATTCCTTCAAGAGGTTCTTCCTCAATCGGTTCAATCCTCTGTTGCTTATACCAAACGAAAAGGTGACATTTCGCTTCATATCGTACGATCGTTGAAAACTCCCGGTAGCTATCGGTTGAATTCCTCGTCGAAAGAGATTAAGATTGAAGCAGCCGATTATTCAGGTGTTATCTCCGCCATCTCTACGTTGCGTCAATTGCTCAATGTGGGTGTAGGGGGAGAGTCTATCTATACTGTTCCGGCGGTTGCCATAGAAGATGCACCTCGTTTTGAGTGGAGAGGTCTGATGCTCGATGCTTCTCGTCATTTCTGGAAGCCGAATGAAGTCAAACGTGTCATCGATCTGATGGCATTATATAAATTGAATAAGTTTCATTGGCACCTGACCGACGATCAAGGTTGGCGTATTGAAATCAAGAAATACCCTTTGCTAACAGAAAAGGGCGCTTGGAGAAAATTCAATAAACACGATCTGGGATGCATCGACTTGGCTCAGAAAACTGATAATCCCGATTATCTGATTCCAGATGATAAGTTGAGAATAGAGAACGGTGATACGCTTTATGGCGGATACTATACTCAAGAAGAGATTAAAGAAATTGTGGCTTATGCCGGTCAACGCGGTATTGAAGTGATTCCGGAGATCGATATGCCGGGACATTTTCTTGCAGCGATCAATGAGTATCCGGAACTGACGTGCGATGGTATGCTTGGATGGGGACAAACCTTTTCTTCTCCCATTTGTCCGGGTAAAGATTCTAGTTTAGAGTTTTGCCGTAATATTTTTAAAGAGGTCTTCGAACTTTTCCCTTCTCGCTATGTCCATTTAGGTGGTGATGAGGTTGAAAAGAAAAACTGGGAGAAATGTGCGCTTTGTCAGAAGCGTATTAAAGACGAAAAATTGGAGTCGGTAGAACGTCTTCAAGCTTGGTTTGTTTGTCAGATGGAACAGTTCTTCCTCTCTCAGGGGAAACGTCTCATTGGTTGGGATGAAGTGGTTGGTGACGGATTGTCGAGTGCGTCGACTATCATGTGGTGGAGAAGTTGGTCGCCTAATGCTGTGCCCGATGCCACAAAAATGGGAATGGAAGCCATCTGTAGCCCGAATTTCTGCATGTACTTCGATTACCAACAAGACGAAAATTCTGTAAAGAAAGTCTTAGAATACGAGCCGTATACTGATAAGTTAACTCCTGAGCAATGTCGATTAATCAGAGGTGTGCAAGCTAATCTTTGGACTGAGTGGGTGCCTTCGATGAAGCGTGTCGAGTATATGATCATGCCTCGTATGTTAGCGTTGAGTGAAGTTGCATGGACTGCACCCGATCAGAAACCGACTATTCGTGAGTTTTACACGAAACTTGTACCGGAGTTTAAACGTTTAGATAAGATGCAAGTCAACTACCGTGTGCCCGATTTGGAAGGATTTTATCGTGTCAATGCTTTTGTCGATCATTACGATCTAAATATAAAATGTGCGCTTCCTAATGCTATCATTCGCTATACAACGGATGGGTCAATGCCTACCAAGACATCGCCATTGTATACTGGACAATTGCGCCTGGAACAGACCACTGATTTGACGTTCCGTACGTTCCGTCCGGATGGATCGGCTAGCGATGTGACCAAAGCTTCTTTTGTGAAATCGGATTACGCTCCGGGTGTGATGATTTGTTCTCCTTTGAAGAGAGGGCTTAATGTAGCTTGGCACGACTTTAAAGGAACTCGTTGTGAAGAGATCGATAAGGCTCCGTTAAAAGGTCACTATCAAGTCGATCAAGTTTCCATTCCTGACGGAGTCAAGGGAAATATCGGACTAGTCCTTAAGGGCTTTATTCAGATACCGGAAGATGGCATTTACACTTTTGTCCTCACTTCCGATGACGGTAGTACGATGACAGTAGACGGTTCGTTGTTGATTGATAATGATGGGAACCACTCTCCTAAAGAGCTTATTGCTCAGAGAGCATTGAAGAAAGGTTCTCATCCGGTAGAGATCCGTTATTTCGATCGTAACGGTGGTATGTTAAAGTTAGAATGGATCAACAGTCAGGGTCAACGTGAAGAGTGTTCTAAAGAGTGGTTTATGTGTGCGGATTAAAAACGTATTGAATCAAAAAAATCTATAGGTATATTAGATATTCTCATTTCCAATTTTTCAAAAAGGCGGATAAGGTATTGCACTTATCCGCCTTTCTATAAGTTCTTATCGGCTGGTTCGTCGATAATTTTCGAGAGAATTAGTCTTTCTTTTTAGGTTTCTGCTCGAAGATGTTGAAAAATAGTCCTCCTATGGCAGCACCCCAGATCGAACTGTTAATCGGAGAAGAAGTGATCATACAATTTCCGCCGTTACATCCAACAAACTTCCAATACAAGTATCCTCCAATAGCTCCTAATACGATCCCAATAAGGGTCATCTTGTTTTTGCTAATTAATTTCTTTATCATTTTACGACTACAGTTTAAAAACGTTGAATTCTTCTTTTCCTAATAAATGATTGAGCGTTTGAAAGTGTTCATCTACTCTATGAGAATGCCTTTCACAAGCCACCGTCTTTAATATTTATGAGGGTTGGAATTGTTGAAACGAATGCGGGGATCTTTATACAGCTACAGCGATGGAGATATTTCGTTTTTTATGGCAATACCTCAGACATTGTTGACGAATGTCATATCCTAACATGGCACCGAGAATGAAGTCTTCTTCTGCCGATAGTTCATTCAGTGGACGGTCGATGAGATGGCGTATGGTCTCTATACATTCCGGCTTACCGAAGAATAAGTTGATCTTATTCGTCCCAACCTCTTGAATCATATACTCAATATTTTGATTCTTCAGCCGTTTTAAGGCGAAAGTCTTGTGTTCTTTGTTCATGGTATAAAGAACCATGTGACGAATCCCTTTTTTAAATTCGTAGATGTGGTTGAGGAAAATGCGGATTTCTCCGGGAACGGTCTGTTTTACAATCATAAGTTTGTTGTCTGTTTGGTTCATGTTTCAATGAGTCGGTCGTCTCGTCAGGCAATACATTGATTGATGCCGATCATTGTTCTTCTCTTTTTCAATTTGTTTTGCAAAAGTAGGACATACAAATGGCTCTGCAAATCCCCATAGATAGTGGTATTGATAGGTTGGCAATCCCTATATGTAGGTATGGAGTGGAGTGATCGATCGGTTCACTCCCATCATGTAGGTAGAATATACCTATAAAAGGCTATTGTTTCCTTCCGAAATAATGACTTATTTTGTACTGATAAAAAAAACAGAATTATGGACAGGTTACAAAAGTATAAAGAGAGTGATCGGATGATCGATCTCATCAGTGATAATTACTCTTTATTACAAGTGATGAGTCGTTTTGGATTATCGCTTGGGTTTGGAGATAAAACGGTGCAAGAAGTTTGTGAGATGAATAAAGTCGATTGTCGTACTTTTTTGTTGGTCGTAAACTTTGTGGCCGAAGGATTCTCTCGTTTAGATAGTAGTGAGGAGATTTCAATACCTGCTTTGGTCGACTACCTACGTCAGGCCCATTTTTACTTCTTGGAATTTTCTCTTCCGGCCATTCGGCGCAAACTGATCGAAGCAATCGACTGTTCGCAAGACGACATTTCGTTTTTGATCATCAAGTTCTTCGATGAGTATATGCGAGAAGTACGTAAACATATGGATTATGAAGAGAAAATAGTATTTAAATATGTCGATGCTTTACTACAAGGAAAAACATTGGCGAATTATAAGATCTCGACATTCTCGAAACATCATGATCAAGTGGGAGAGAAGTTGACTGAATTGAAGAAAATCATTATTAAATATTGTCCGGCAAAGGCGAATACCAATTTGCTGAATGCTGCATTGTTCGATATTTACGCTTGTGAAGAAGGGTTAGAGTCGCATTGCAAGGTCGAAGACTATCTGTTTGTTCCAGCAATATTAAAATTGGAAAGGAGAATCAAGGGTAATGAGAAAGAATGAACTAATTCGTGTAGCTGTAGCCGAATCGTCTGTGGTGATCCGCACGGGGATGGCTCTAGTGCTAAAACGGTTGCCTTCACTGCGGGTTCAGCCCATAGAGTTGGCGTCGGTTGAAGCCCTTAACGATTGTATGCGCACCCAAGATCTGGATGTGTTGATTGTCAGTCCCACTTTTGGTGAATATTTCGATTTGTTGCGTTTTAGAGAAAAGTTTGGGATGCAAAAAGGAGTGAAGATAGTAGCTTTGGTCAGTTCATTTGTCGATACCTCGTTGTTGAATAAGTTCGACGACCGGCTTTCTATCTTTGATAGTATAGAAACCATCACCACGAAACTCTCGGCTTTGCTCAATACCGCTGAAGAAGAAGATGAAGATGAAGGTCAGGAAACACTCAGCTACCGTGAAAGAGAAATTGTGGTCTGTGTGGTCAAAGGAATGACTAATAAAGAGATTGCCGATCAGCTGTTTTTGTCGATTCATACGGTGATCACGCACCGTCGTAATATCAGTCGTAAGTTGCAGATACACAGTGCTTCTGGCCTGACTATTTATGCCATTGTGAATAAGCTTATTTCACTTGATGAAGTGAAAGATTTATAACTTTAAAAGAATGTTATAAAGTATGAAAGCGTTTGCGCACACAAAAAAAAGTTGTACCTTTGCATTGCAGTTGGGAAATTGCAGCATAATTTATGAAAGAAACAACTTTTTGGTATTAGAATGATAAGGTAATTTTTTAAGATTAAGATTGTTAAAATAGGATAGTTTTTTAGTTATAAGGTAAAATTTAATTCATGGGTATCAGTTCTTTTGGGTAAAAAGAATTTTAGTTTTCAGGAAAATAACAAAAAGAGTTTTTTAAAGAAAAGTCAATTCGACTTTTCTGCTGTCAAAGCGGGTAATTTCAATATTGAATGATTACTCGTTTTTTTATTTTATCTCCTCTCTGATAAGTCACCGTTTTCAGATTCAAAGTCTTTTTTAAATTCTCACATCATCTCGCTTGGTTTGTTCAAGACCATTTGTTGCACAAAATTCTGTTGAATTAATGATATTTAACCTCGTATAGAATGGGAAAGATGGGTTTTAAAGTGTATTTTTGTTATCTAAATAACAGATCATTATGACTACAAAAATTGCTTTTATAACCGGCGCCAGTAGTGGTATCGGCGAAGGATGTGCCAGAAAATTTGCCGCTAACGGCTGGCATCTGATTCTGAATGCTCGTAATAAAGAAAAGCTGAATGCGCTGAAGACCGAGTTAGAATCTCATTTTAACATTGAGGTCTGCTTACTTCCATTCGATGTTCAGAATCGTTCGGAAGCGATTGATGCAATCGGTTCTTTATCTGAAAAATGGAGAAAGATCGATTTGTTAATCAATAATGCCGGATTGGTCATTGGATTGGACAAAGAGTTTGAAGGCAGTCTCGACGAGTGGGATATTATGATCAATACCAATATTAAGGGGCTGTTGACCATGACACGTCTCATCGTGCCAGAGATGGTTAAACGTGGATCGGGGCATATCATCAATATCGGATCAATAGCCGGCGATGCTGCCTATCCGGGCGGAAGTGTTTACTGCGCAACTAAAGCTGCAGTTAAAGCCTTAAGTGATGGGTTGCGTATCGACTTGGTTGATACTCCTTTACGTGTATCGAATATCAAACCGGGAATGGTGGAAACCAATTTCTCTGTGGTGCGTTATCGAGGAGACAAAGAGGCGGCCGATCGTTTTTATAAAGGCATTCGCCCTTTGTCGGGCGAAGATATTGCGGAAACGATTTACTATGTTGCATCTGTTCCTGAGCATATTCAAATTGCAGAGGTGCTACTTATGCCGACTAATCAGGCAACCGGCACAATTAGCTATAAAAAGCCCCAAGAGTAATGTTTTTGCTCGTTCTATTTTGTCGATTGATAAAAAATATCTTATTTTGTCATTTTATTGCCGAGATAGGCTAGAGTATAAAAATGAAATATTAATTTAATAATGTATAGATTATGAAAAATTCAGTTGTATTAGGGATGAGTTTTTGTATGGTTTTGTTCTTTTCTGCTTGTAAATCAAGCGAAAGCGCTTATAAAAAAGCTTATGAGAAAGCTAAACAACAAGAATTGGCACAACCTCAGGTTGAAACTCCTGTTGAGGTGACTCCTGTTGTTGTTCCTGCAGAAACTAAAAGAACAACAAGCGTAGCTAGTGGTGTTCGTCAAGAGAAAGTGACTGTTGTATCTGGTACCGACGGACTAAAAGATTATAGTGTCGTTGCAGGTAGCTTTGGTGTGAAAGCTAATGCTGAAGGTTTAAAAGAATGGTTGGATAATAAAGGATATAATGCAACGATTGCTTTCAATGCAGAAAAAGCAATGTATCGCGTTATCGTAAGTTCATTTGCTGATAGAGATTCGGCAGAGAGATCTCGTGATGAATTTAAAGCCAAATTCCCTAGTCGTTCAGACTTCCAGGGTGCATGGTTGTTATATAGAATATATTAATTTCTTTTTGGTAATATATCCGAAGGGTTTCTTTCGGATAAAAAGGCAGTAGCTGGGAAGCTACTGCCTTTTTTGAATAATCATTAAAAAAGAATAGGAACATTAAGTTTTGATGCCTTATGAATAGTTATAAGATGATTGGTATGGCTGCTGTTTTACTTCTGACCAATGGGGGGAAGTCTTTTGGACAGCATCGGGCAGAACCGATACCCTTTGGGGATATGGATCAATGGGTCGATCGACAGATCAAAGAGTCTAGCGTCATCGGGGGAAAGGTCAAACACGTCTTTGAGATTGCCCCGAGTATGTTGATTAAAGGAGATAGTCCTTATTCTAACATGGGAGGATCACCGTGGGCCACATCGAATGTGATGGCTAAGGTTGCCGGGATTACTAAAACAAACACTTCTGTGTTTCCTGAAAAGAGAGGTGACGGCTATTGTGCACGTTTAGATACCCGTATGGAGAGTGTCAAAGTTCTTGGTTTGGTTAACATCACGGTCTTGGCGGCAGGATCAGTCTTTACCGGATCGATGCACGAGCCGATCAAGAGCACTAAAAATCCACAGAAATTGTTGCAGACTGGTATTGCGTTTACGAAGAAACCGATTGCTCTGCAGTTCGATTATAAAGCCAATGTTGCTGAAGTAGAGAATCGCGTCCGTGCCACTGGCTTTAGTAAGATAACCAGTATACCCGGGAAAGATTATCCTACGGTGGTTCTCTTTCTACAGAAACGTTGGGAAGATGCAGCAGGTAATATCTATGCCAAGCGGGTAGGGACGTTGGTTCATTATTTCTATCATTCTACCGATTGGAAGGACAATTCGTCGTTTGAGATCATGTATGGAGACATTAGGGATAGAGCCGAATACAAGCCTCACATGATGCGTCTTAATGTGACGGAGAATTATACCGTAAACAGTAAAGGAGAAAGCGTACCTATCCATGAAGTCGATTGGGCGAATGGTGATGAGTATCCGACCCATCTTTATGTACAGTTTAGTTCGAGTCATGGAGGAGCTTACATCGGTGCTCCGGGAAACTCTTTATGGGTGGATAACGTTAAGCTCCTCTATTGATCGATCCGATCAGCTCTGATCCACTTTGCTTGATTAAAATCGTATGATTTAATACAACGTGCCGGGTTACCTCCATAAACGGAGTAATCCGGTATGTTTTTAGTCACAATACTGCCTGCAGCAACAATAACATGCTTTCCGATGGTTACTCCGGGGAGTATGACTGAGTTTGCACCAATCCAAACATCATCTTCAATACGAATCGGTCGTGTAGAAACTCCTTGCTCGTCTATCCGTCGGTCGACTTCACTAAACACATGGTTCAGTCCGCTGACCGTGACGTTTTGAGCCAGATTGACATGATTACCGATCGAGACCGGTCCAATAATTGTATTGTTTAACCCGATTCGTGTGTGATCGCCTATGATCAAATCGCCCACAGCATTGTTTAAGCACGAAAAATCCTCTACAACCGAATAACATCCTAGTGAAAAACGGTTGAATGGAGGCAAGTCCTTCCGTACACTGCGGTAAATAACCGATCCCTTTCCGCGTTTGATATAGACAAATGCGAATAGACGGATCCACCAATTCGGTCGGGTCTTCACCGGGTGCATGATGAAACGGTGCAACCATTTTTTGAGTAGCGGATTGCTCTGAGCTTTTTGTTTCAGTCGATCGATCATTGCCATCAGATTCCGGAGTGTTATAGATTAAACATCTTCTTTTTGAATGAAAGCCGTGAACGTTTTAAAGATGATCTTCAGATCTAATCCAAAGGTAAACGTTTTGGCATACTTTATATCGAGCTGTTTGCGTTCTTCGGCCGATAACTTACCCGATTGCCCTCTTTTCTCAACCTGCCAGAGGCCTGTTAGCCCTGCCGGAGCGATAAAGCGGTCGATATGTTCATCGTTAGTCAGCAGTTCCGCTTCATAGAGTGGTAATGGTCGGTTGCCTACCACAGACATATCTCCTTTTAGGATGTTGAACAACTGAGGTAACTCATCGATGCTATACTTTCTAATGATATGGCCAATTTTTGTGATGCGTGGGTCGTTCTCCAGCTTTACAAAAGCATTTTTCTTCTCTTGCGATTTCTGACTGATGTACTCTTGTTCGGAGATGACAAAGTCGTCTGAGATTAAAATCACTTCTTCTTCATGGCTCGGTGTTAATTCAGATGACTCCTCGACTGATTCTTCAACAGTTTCACCCTGGTTTTCGCAGCTATATTGATTCAGAGCATTCAACTCTTTCAAATGCTTATCGGCATCGGTATACATTGATCTGAACTTCAAGAAATCGAAAATATCGTAATTGCTTCCCACTCGTTTTGATTTATAGATGATCTGTCCCTTGCTCTCTAGGCGAATAGCCAGAGCTGTAGCCAGCAGTAAAGGAGAAAGTACGATTACAGCCATCCCGGCGAATAAAATATCGAATGTCCTTTTCCAGAGCGGCATAACAAAGGTCTGTTGCCTGTTCTGATATTTTTTGCGAAGGTCCTTCATCTTCTGCTCTTTCCTTGCTCTGAGATAGTTGAAGAGCGTAATGAACGATTCCTCAGTGGCGAAGAAAGAGATGGTATTGTTGATTCCCGCTCTCAAATATTCTCTGCTCTCCTGACTTGTTAGCGAGTCGATGATGAGAATAGAATATATTCCGGGATATCGGCTTTTGATGAATTGTATTTTTTCTTTGTCTACTTCTATATTGGTTTGTTCGAAGAGCAACGCAACATCATACTTTTCTCGAATTCCTTCAAGGAGTTTGCTTGCCTTTTCCGGAGTTGGAACCGCATAAAAGACGCCTTGCGAAAATTCAGAGAAGCGCTTAATGGTTTGTTGATGCCTCCCAATATAAATAAGATATTCCATGCACGTCTCTTCGGTTAGTCAATAATCTTTCTGATGCGAACCTTAAGTTCTAGCGGATTAAATGGTTTTAAGATATAATCCTCAGCTCCTTCTTCTAATAAGCGAATGCGTTCTGAAGTGCTCTCTTCGCTCGATAGCATCACTATAGGAATCATTTTGAAAAGCTCGTTTTTCTTCATATATCTAAGGAACTCATCACCGGTCATTAATGGCATTCTGATATCCGAGATGATCAAATCCGGGATATTACCCTCGTTTAACCATTCGATGGCTTTGATGGGGTTGTCTAAATAAGTAAAGTCGTAATCCGTTCCTAAGTAGATGCCTGCTATTTTGCCTATAGTCGATTTATCGTCGATCAGTAGTATTTTCTTTTTCATAAAATTAGAAAGCTTTTGTTATGCTCAAGATTAATATCTCTAATATATAATACGCAAATATATATATAATATAATTTTTTTTAAACTTTTATATGAAAAAAGAACCGGAAACTCTTTCAAATTTCCGGCTCTTATTATTCTTTAGCATTTTAGTAGACCTTATCGCTATCGTATACTTTATACCATTGGAGCTCTGTTGTCCCCCCCGATAATACCCAATCGGCGAATTTGCTGTAAGCCGTGATGATTGGAATATATTCTTGTGGCCACTTCCAGAGTGCACTCTCGTTGGAGAGATATTCATCTTGTGCAATCAAGAATCCCCAAGGCAAGTTGTCTTCACTCGTATAGTAACCTCTAGACGATTTATCGTTGTTGTTGTTGAAAAAGACTGTTGAAGCAAGATTTGTTGGTTTATAGCCACTCAAGTGAATCTCCTTTCTGTTCTTGTTCACCTGTCCGTCGGTTATGATAAAGAGATTAAAGTTATTTCTTATGGTCAGCTCTCTCAATGCTTTGTTCTTAAACGAGATGTTTACCGTAAACTCTTGTGTTGAGCCGGATAGTCCTTGTTTGATTGTATTAATCTGCGTTACATTGTTCGATAACATGCGGTGAGCGCTATAGAATAGAGGAATAACCGCGTACTGCTGATTATATTCAATATAGCCACTTTGGTTAAAGTGATTCATCCCTAATGCGGAGTAGCTGTAATTGTTGGTTACACTCTTGATAGCAGCTGGCGAGATATCATCGAGTTGAAGGGCCAACGATAAGTTCTTAGTGGCTCCTACGGCCATCACCTTACAGGTAAACGATAAATTATCAACATAATAATATCCACCCATTTTCTTCTT
>JBKEDO010000006.1:0-25283 GCA_047975405.1 Bacteroides sp. | reverse complement strand
ATTACTTTACTCGCCGACCCTAAATATATCGATGGAACTCCTGTTAGAATCGGTTCATCGGAAGATATTACAGAGAATGCGCCAATGGTGACTTTGGAACCATCAACTGGATATGGAACCTTAAAAGGCGTCTTTTTCGATAGCAACATGTTAATTGTCCCTATCGGTTATAAGGTTAGAGATATCAATTCGCAAGAAGAAGCAAATAATGAAATAGCAAGACATGCGTTTACTCTAGTATACGATTCTACTCAACCGGCCGAAAACGGAACATTAAAACTTCGTCTATATCATGGAATTACTGATCCAGAAGGAGAAACAGTCACTAGAACAAAAGATGCATACGACTATAAAGCATACGATTTATCCGGAGCAATATTAGACTACCGAGTAAATAATAACGACACAAAACCAACAAAGGTTTCAATTGTTATCATGCAAAATAGAGATAACAATAAGTTAGATCTTGCAACTGAAGAAACTTATACTTACGATTATAAATTTACAGACTAAAGACATTGAATTATAAGGAATTATTTAAAATTACCATAAAACTGATTTCCTCCCCTGCTAAAGCTTGGGAGGAAATTTCGTTGGAAGAGGATAAACGAAACGTATACATGACTTTTGTTTATCCTATGATTGGTTTATGTGGACTATCAGTTTTCATTGGATCTTTACTCGACTATGGATGGGGCGGTCCACAAAGTTTTCAAATCGCTATGACCGTGTGTTGTGCGGTTGCCGTATCCCTATTCGGAGGCTACTTCTTAGCAGCCTATCTCATCAATCAAATCGGCATTAAGATGCTTGGTATGGATGATGACATCATTCAAATGAGATATTTTGCCGGATATGCCATGATTGTGATCTTTTCACTCGACATCATCACAGGTATCCTTCCGGCTTTTCGTATCATCGGTTATTTTCTCCAAATGTATACTTTTTATATCGTTTGGGAAGGAGCACCTCTCCTTTTGGGAATTCAAGAGAAGAATAGACTTCGATTTACAATAATAGCTTCGGTATTATTAATGGTATGCCCTTGGATTATTCAAATCGTCTTCAATAAGCTCATTGTTGTATTAAACTAAACTCTCAAAATGAAACAAGCTCCGATCAACATAAAAAATAAACGTGCAACATTCGATTATGAATTAATCGACACCTATACAGCGGGTATTGTACTCACCGGTACTGAAATCAAATCGATCAGGCTCGGTAAAGCCAGCCTTGTTGATACCTTTTGTTATTTTGCTAAAGGAGAATTATGGGTGAAAAACATGCACATTGCTGAATACTTTTACGGCTCATACAACAACCACACCGCACGAAGAGATAGAAAGTTGCTCTTGAACAAGAAAGAAATAGATAAACTACAACGGGGAACTAAAGATGCCGGATTTACGATCGTACCGGTGCGAATGTTCATCAATGAAAAAGGATTGGCTAAAGTGGTTATCGCTTTGGCTAAAGGTAAAAAGCAATATGACAAGAGAGAAGCTTTAAAAGAGAAAGACGATCGTAGGGATATGGATCGGATGTTTAAAAAATAATTTTAATAGGTAGCACTACAAGCCGATTGGCCGATGAAGAAGAAAACGATTACACAGCTAGTATCAGAACAAATTTTGATACTCGATGGTGCTATGGGCACCATGATCCAACAATTTAATCTTAAAGAGGAAGATTTTCGCGATAAACGTTTTTCCGATATTCCGGGACAACTGAAAGGTAATAATGATTTGCTCTGCTTGACGCGTCCTGATGTAATCAGCGCGATTCACCGCAAATATCTGGAAGCAGGTGCCGATATTATCGAAACCAATACATTTAGCTCTACAACGATATCTATGGCAGACTATCATGTTGAGAGTTATGTTGACGAGATTAATCGTGCTGCGGTCAAATTAGCTCGCGAACTAGCTGATGAATATTCTTTAAAAACTCCAGATAAACCTCGATTTGTAGCAGGATCAATCGGGCCAACCAATAAAACCTGTTCAATGAGCCCGGATGTCAACAATCCGGCATTTAGAGCACTGACTTTCGACGAGTTAGCCTTGGCTTATCAACAACAAATGGAAGTTTTACTCAAAGAGGGAGTGGATGCTCTTTTGATTGAAACGATATTTGATACATTGAATGCCAAAGCGGCGATATATGCAGCAGAAGAAGCCATGAACAAAGTCGGAATGACCGTACCGATCATGCTTTCTATTACTGTATCCGACTCTGGTGGACGAACATTGTCCGGACAGACTCTTGAGGCCTTTTTAGCCTCTGTTCAACATGCAAACATCTTCTCTATCGGGCTCAACTGCTCGTTTGGTGCACGACAGCTAAAACCGTTCTTACAACAACTAGCTCTCCAAGCTCCATATTATATTAGTGCCTACCCCAATGCAGGATTGCCTAATAGTTTAGGGCAATACGACCAAACGCCGGAAGATATGGCACATGAGGTTAAAGAATATATTCATGAACGCATGGTGAATATTATCGGAGGCTGCTGTGGTACAACCGATGCTTACATCGCAGAATACCCGAATTTGATCAAAAATGCTCAACCTCATATTCCGGTATCAGTCCCTGACGCTATGTGGCTATCAGGTTTAGAGCGTTTGGAAGTTAAGCCGGAAATGAACTTTATTAATGTAGGCGAACGTTGTAACGTCGCAGGCTCACGGAAGTTCTTACGTTTGATTAATGAGAAAAAATATGACGAAGCACTGACCATAGCCAGACAGCAAGTTGAAGACGGTGCATTGGTAATTGACATTAACATGGATGATGGGTTGCTTGATGCACAAAGCGAGATGGTAACCTTCTTGAACCTAGTGGCTTCTGAACCGGAAATCGCACGTGTACCTGTCATGATCGACTCGTCAAAATGGGAAGTGATCGAAGCCGGATTGAAATGCTTACAAGGAAAGTCTATTGTTAACTCCATCTCATTAAAAGAAGGCGAAGCTTTGTTTATTGAGCATGCCAAAAAAATTAAAAGATATGGTGCTGCCGTTGTAGTCATGGCTTTTGATGAAAAAGGACAAGCCGACACCGCAGCACGCAAGATAGAGGTTTGCCAACGAGCTTATCGCATTTTGGTGGAAGAAGTAAAATTCAACCCTCATGATATTATTTTCGACCCTAATATCTTGGCCATAGCTACAGGTATTGAGGAACACAATAACTACGGCGTCGATTTCATCGAAGCAACAGATTGGATTAAAAAGAACCTCCCAGGCGCACATGTCAGCGGAGGAGTTAGCAATTTATCGTTTGCCTTCCGTGGCAATAACTATATACGTGAAGCCATGCACGCCGTTTTTCTGTTTCATGCGATTAGCAAAGGAATGGATATGGGTATTGTCAACCCAAGCACTTCGGTTCTCTACTCCGACATTCCGACTGATACACTAGAGCAGATTGAAGACGTTGTTCTTAATCGTCGACCAGACGCTGCAGAACGACTGATCGAATTGGCCGAAAGCTTAAAAGCAACTTCAAGTGAGCAACCCCTATCTTCCACAAACAAACATGATGCATGGCGCGATACGAGTCTTGAAGAGCGGTTGAAGTATGCTTTAATGAAAGGTATTGGCGATTATCTTGAACAAGATTTGAGCGAAGCCTTAGCTATATACGACAAAGCGGTTAGTATCATAGAAGGTCCATTAATGGATGGTATGAACCATGTCGGAGAACTTTTTGGTGCGGGAAAGATGTTCTTACCTCAAGTCGTAAAAACAGCTCGAACGATGAAGAAGGCGGTATCTATACTACAACCGGTCATCGAATCTGAGAAAACCGGCAATAGCACATCGGCCGGAAAAGTTCTTTTGGCAACGGTTAAGGGAGATGTACACGACATCGGGAAAAATATTGTATCGGTAGTGATGGGATGCAATGGTTACGAGATCATAGACTTAGGTGTAATGGTACCAACCGAAACCATCATCCAACGGGCTGTTGAAGAGAAAGTCGATATGATTGGATTGAGTGGATTGATCACGCCATCGCTTGAAGAAATGGTACATGTAGCAAGCGAGTTAGAGAAAGCGCACCTAAGTATTCCATTACTCATCGGCGGAGCAACCACATCGAAAATGCACACAGCACTGAAGATCGCTCCAGTCTATAGTGCTCCGGTCGTTCACTTAAAAGATGCTTCTTTGAATGCCGGTGTTGCCGCACGCTTACTCAATCCGGAACAAAAGTCCTTGCTTATCGCCGAACTGGAACAGGAGTATAATGCTTTAAGAGAAAAGGGACAAAAGATGCAAAGAGAAATTGTACCATTGAAGGAAGCACAAGAGCATAAACTAGATCTCTTCTAAGAGGCATCAAAAGGCTCTGATTCAATAAAACTCTTTTTAAAAAGACTAAAAAAAATAAGGATGAGATAACAGAATTTATTTCTTTATCTTATCCTTATATATTTTATATCGGGTATTAATGTCTCTTACAAAGTTATAAGTTTCAATCCCACGAAAATAACCATTCTTACAGACCGGATCAGAATAATACTGTTCGTTACTTTTTAATAAAATGAACTTTTCAACATGATTCCTCCACACGGTTTTGTTCTTTCCATATTTCTCGGCTAAAGCCATTGCATCAAAGACATGTCCCAAGCCAGCGTTATATGCCGCAAGGATAAAGTTGATCCTCTCATTCTTATCCTTGACCATTCTTAATTGTTTATCGGTTGCGGCAATATACTTTACTGCCCCTTTTATACTCTCCTCCGGGTTATGCTCTTTACCGGAAGGAATACCCATAGCCCTAGCCGTAGAAGGCATAAGTTGCATAAGTCCTTGAGCACCGGCCCAAGAGATAACTGTTGTATCAAAATTCGATTCGGTATAGGCAACAGACGCCAATAAACGCCAATCCCAAGAAATCTCTTTAGCGTATTTCTTAAACAGTTTATCAAAATGAGAAATCTTACCTTCTCTCAAAGATAAGATTGGGGTATGCAAAGTTTGCTTGCTGATCTCAAAATAACGCTTAACACTCGCCTTATATTCAGATGATGAGCTATTTTTTCTGTGCCAATCGTTAACCGCCTTAGCCAATTCTGGACAATCTAAGCGAACAGCCCAAGATGAACGTTGATCAAAGCTAACAGCTAAGTCGATATTAAGATTCGGATAATACGTTTTATTCAACTTAGCCAAATCATCATCTGCAATAGTATATAAAATCTTCCCTTGTGCAACTTGTTGAATAAGGTCCTCGGTTGTCACACTATCTCCCTCAACAGACCTTATTAACACTCCCCCTCCAAGTTCTTCATTAAGATTAACCAAACGATCATGAAATTTCCCCGGCTTGACATAAATCTCTTTGCCAATAAGTTGGGTTACGTCGTTTAAAGGTTTGACACGTCTCACATTGCGTTGTATTAAAACCTGGTGAGTAATGACTTCTTCGCCACAATAAAGCAAACTATCTTTCCACTTTTTCGTTGTAGGAAGGTTATAAGCAATAATATCTCCTTCACCGACGCGAAGCTTATGAATAAGGTCAGCGACATTCTTGGCAACAACAACACGAAGTTTCAGACCTAAACTTTTTGCAAATTGCTGGCTCAATTCATATTGAAAACCCATCTCCTGCCCCCTATATATAAAATAGGAAGTCGATCCATAAAGAGTCAATACGACAAGTTCACCACTATCTTTGATCTGTGGTAAATCATAACTATCGATTTGCTTCTTAGACTGAACCTTGTTACGACACCCAAAGACATAACATAACAAGACGGCTGATAGAAGGAAAAGCAATAGTTTGTATTTCATAATTAACGGAGATGTTTCTTTATATACATGGTTAAAATATCAATCGCTATTTTGTTATTCCCTCCTTCAGGAACAATCAAATCGGCATAACGCTTACACGGTTCGATAAATTGTAAATGCATGGGCTTAAGGACACGAGTATAGCGTTCCATCACAGCCTCTGCCGTACGTCCTCGTTCGATAACATCACGTTGGATCACACGAATGAGACGTTCATCTGGGTCCGCATCAACAAAGATCTTAAGATCCATCATGTTACGAAGCTTCTTATCACACAAAGCTAAAATACCTTCAACAATAACGACCTCTCGTGGTTCAATGTGAATCGTCTCAGGCTGACGTGTGCAAGTTAAATAGGAATAGGTAGGCTGTTCAATGCTATTACCTTCCTTCAGCTGCATGATATGCTTAGACAAAAGGCTCCATTCAAACGCATCGGGATGGTCAAAATTTATATTTTGCCTTTCTTCAACAGGAACATGACTACTATCTTTATAATATGAATCTTGAGGTAACAAAACGACTTCTCCTACAGGGAGACTTTCAATAATTTTCCGAACGACAGTAGTCTTTCCAGAACCGGTTCCGCCGGCTATTCCTATTATTAACATTTGTTTATAGTATATATATGAATCAAAAAAAGTATTTTTGCATTTAAACTTTAATGCTTTAGTAAGACAAATATAAAACAAATAATTAAAAACCCAACGTTATGGTTAAACACATTGTATTATTTAAGTTGAAAGACGAAATCTCAAATGAGGAGAAACTGACAGCGATGAATCAGTTTAAAGCCGCAATTGAAGCACTTCCAGAAAAGATCGCTACGATAAAGAAAATTGAAGTTGGATTCAACACTAACCCTAATGAGAGTTGGGACATAGCATTGTACAGTGAGTTTGACTCATTAGAAGATATAAAGGCTTATGCCGTTCATCCTGATCACGTTGCTGCAGGGAAACTATTAGCGAATGTGAAAGAAAGTCGATCATGTGTAGATTATAAACTATAATACCGCAATAAAAAAACCATGAAAAAAATACTTCTTCTTTTAATCTTATCATTAAGTATAGGGGTCAGTCAAGCACAAATCATAGACCCGATTAAGTTTAAAGTTGATTTTAAAACCTTATCAGATACCGAAGCCGAAATCACTTTCAACGCCTCTATTGACGAGGGATGGCATGTGTATTCAACCGATTTGGGAGATGGTGGTCCAACCTCTACAACGTTTAATATCGACAAAAAAAACGGGGTGGAACTGGTTGGAAAACTTAAGCCTGTAGGCAAAGAGATCTCCACATTCGACAAAATGTTCGGAATGAAAGTGAGATACTTCGCATCAAAAGCTCAGTTTATTCAAAAAATCAAATTCACAGATAAGAATTACTCTATCGAGGGCTATTTAGAATATGGAGCATGCGATGATGAAAGTTGTTTGCCACCCACTCAAGTTTCATTCTCATTCTCCGGAAAAGCGAAGGTGAACAAAACTACAGCATCCAATTCAGAGATTCAAAATGGAGCAAATGCTAATAAAGAGAATGTTGACTCAGCTTCTTCAACTGCAGCGATAATTGCCGATTCAGTATCAGCTACACCAGCAGCTGTGGCATCAAGCGATTTATGGGCTCCTGTTGTGGACGACCTTAAAGCTCTTGGTGAAGAACATTCCAACAAAGACATGTCATGGATCTATATTTTTGTGACCGGATTCTTAGGCGGACTACTTGCTTTGTTTACTCCATGTGTATGGCCTATCATACCGATGACGGTAAGTTTCTTCCTCAAACGCAGCAAAGATAAGAAAAAAGGTGTTCGTGATGCTTGGACCTATGGAGCCTCAATCGTGGTCATCTATGTCACCCTAGGATTGGCTATTACCCTGATTTTTGGCGCAAGTGCTTTAAATGCATTATCGACCAATGCTGTGTTTAATATTTTGTTTTTCTTAATGTTAGTGGTCTTTGCGGCTTCTTTCTTCGGCGCATTTGAGATTACTCTGCCTTCGAAATGGAGTAATGCTGTGGACAGTAAAGCAGAATCAACGAGTGGGCTATTGAGTATTTTCCTCATGGCATTTACGTTGTCATTGGTCTCTTTCTCATGTACCGGCCCGATTATCGGTTTCTTATTGGTGCAGGTATCAACGACGGGAAGTGTCGTCGCCCCGGCTATTGGGATGTTAGGATTTGCTATTGCCTTGGCCTTACCTTTCACGCTGTTCGCTCTTTTCCCATCGTGGCTGAAATCAATGCCTAAATCGGGGGGATGGATGAATGTGATTAAGGTAACATTAGGCTTCTTGGAATTGGCTTTTGCCTTAAAGTTCCTTTCTGTTGCCGATTTGGCATACGGTTGGAGGTTGCTCGATCGTGAAACGTTCTTAGCTTTATGGATTGTGATCTTTGGGTTATTAGGATTATATCTATTAGGTAAAATTAAATTTGCTCACGATGATGACAATACTAAAGTAAGCGTTTCCCGTTTCTTCATGGGATTAATCTCCTTGGCATTCGCCGTATATATGATCCCTGGATTATGGGGAGCACCACTAAAAGCAGTCAGCGCTTTCGCTCCACCAATGAATACCCAAGACTTTAATCTATACAAGAATGAAGTGCACGCTAAGTTCGATGATTATGAAACCGGTATGGAATATGCACGAACCCATGGCAAACCGGTTATGCTCGACTTTACAGGATTCGGATGTGTAAACTGTCGTAAAATGGAAGCTGCCGTATGGACAGATTCTAAAGTGAGTCACATTATGACGAACGATTATGTACTCATCACTTTGTATGTTGACAATAAAACGCCACTGCCTGAAAATATTAAAATAACAGAAAACGGCACAGAACGAACTTTACGTACTGTAGGCGACAAATGGAGTTACTTACAACGCTATAAGTTTGGAGCTAGTGCACAACCATTTTATGTCTTGATCGACAATGAAGGCAAGCCTTTAAATAAATCGTATGCATATAATGAAGATGTATCTAAGTATATCGAGTTCTTAAACACAGGACTAGAGAATTACAAGAAGTAAAAATAGAAAAGGTTATTCTGAGTAATTTAATCGACTCAGAATAACCTTTTTAAGTTATAGATCTAATATTTCTTAAGTTTAAAACTCCTTTTCTCAATTTGTGTTATCCCTAAAATAAAACTTAAAACATAAACAACATGAAGACACGTCTATTGTCCTTATCTGTTTTTATGGCTGCACTCTGCATTGACGGATATAGTCAACAAATGGCCTTTAAAAACACGATAGAGATTTCGTCTACTGACAATCCTGAAATAATTATTGAAAAAGCAGCCCACGTTATTCCATCTTCCAACCAAATGAGAGCACTTGAAAAAGAGTTCATTGCCTTTATACATTTTGGCCCGAACACGTTTACACGAATGGAATGGGGAAATGGCATGGAAGATCCCAAAATTTTCAATTTAAAGGCATTAGATACTGACCAATGGTGCGAAGCCATCAGATCTGCAGGGATGAAAATGGTTATGCTAACCGTGAAGCATCATGATGGATTTGTATTGTGGCAAAGCCGATATACGACTCATGGCATCATGTCTACTGATTTTCAGGATGGAAAAGGAGATATTCTCAAAGAATTATCCGAGTCTTGTAAGAAATATCATCTTAAATTAGGGATTTATCTATCGCCGGCAGATTTGTACCAAATTGAAAATCCAAAAGGATTATATGGCAACCTAAGTCCGTACACCTTAAGAACGATCCCTAGAAAGGTTACCAATAGACCCTTCAAGAATAAGACGACCTTTAACTTTGTTGTAGACGACTATAACGAGTACTTCTTAAACCAACTGTTTGAGGTTCTAACAGAATATGGTCCGGTTGATGAAGTTTGGTTTGATGGAGCCCATCCTAAAAGAAAAGGTGGACAGAAATACAATTATAGCGCATGGAAAAAACTCATAAGAACATTAGCTCCAAATGCCGTTATTTTTGGGAAAGAAGACATTCGTTGGTGTGGAAATGAAGGTGGAAAGACTAGGCAAACTGAGTGGAACGTAATTCCATACCCGTGCAATCCAGATACAGCCAGTCATTTTAGTGACCTAACTGCGACTGATCTAGGAAGCCGTGAAAAGCTTTACACTGCTAAATACTTGCATTATCAACAAGCAGAGACCAATACATCCATCCGTGAAGGCTGGTTTTATCGAGATGATAGTCTACAGAAAGTAAGAAGCGCAGACGATGTCTTTGATATTTACGAGCGATCTGTTGGAGGAAACTCAACTTTCCTACTCAATATTCCTCCTAACCGTGAAGGACGTTTATCTCCTACTGATGTCGCTGTATTAAAAGAAACCGGCAATCGGATTAAAGCAACTTATGGAAAAGATCTATTATCAAATGCCATAGGTCCTAAACAAGTGTTAGATCATAATCCAACGACCTTTGTAGAAACAAACAATATTGTGATCTCTACTCCTAAGCCTATTTCATTTAACCGTTTAGTTCTACAAGAGGCTATTGCCTCAAGAGGCGAACGTATAGAAGAACATGCAATCGACATTTGGAAGAACAATAATTGGGTGGAAATTGCTCACGCTACAAACATTGGGTACAAAAGGATACTTCGATTCCCTGAAGTCAAAACATCAAAAATAAGACTGAGAATCATCAAATCTAGACTGACTCCTGCCATATGCAATATAACCGCTCACTATTATGACTCGCAGCCCCCTCAATTAAAGTTTTATCGAGATATTAACGGAATGGTTAGCATCACTCCACGGCAAGAGGGATTCAATTGGAATTCTCACGGAGAAAACATCTCCAAAAATTTAAATGCCGATTTATCGATCTTTTATACAACAGACGGAACAACTCCAAATCAGAGCAGTATACAATACATTGCCCCATTTAAATTTGAAAAAGGAGAAGTCAAGGCAATTGCAACAGTAAAAAATAAAAAAGGGACCATACACTCCGAATCTTTTGGTTGGATAAAAAAGGATTGGAAGGTATTGGCAACTAGCAGCGCACCCAAAGAACATCAAGGAAACTTAGCAATTGATGCTAACACAAACTCTTATTGGAGTTCATTACCCACGGATAAGGCTCCTTCACTCTCAATAGATCTTGGCCAAATACAACAAATCAAAGGATTTTCTTATACGCCATCGACTAAATCTTCCGACGGAATGATAGAGGAAGGAATCATACAAGTCAGTAATGATGGAATAACTTGGTCGGATAAAGAAACCTTTAAATTTGGAAATCTGATCAATGATCCGACCAAACGTGCGCACTTTTTCCAATCTGAGATCACAACTCGATATATAAGAATTAGCGTTAAACATTTGGCTGGCAATGGTTCTATTGCAGCGATAGCAGAACTCGACTTGTTCTAATTTGAAAAAGGAACACTTATCATAGAAAATTCAAAAACCGATTCAACTCGTTGAATCGGTTTTTATGCATTAGACTGTTTAAAAGAAAAAAATTAAGGTCTGGTTACATAGCTTTTTTTTAAGTAACTGTTTTGCTCTACGTTTATACGCTTTTATAGTGTCTTCTGTTGTGTCCATAGATAATGCAATGTTTGCAATCGATTCTCCGTTCAATGTTTTCAACATTGTTTCTTTATAATGATCTGGTAGTAAGTCCATTGCTTGATAGAGCTGTGCTATCACATCTTCATCGAAAATATACTCTTCAAACAAATCGACCTGATACTCTTCGCGATATTTTTCTAAAAGAGAATGTTTACGTATCACATTCAGGCATTTGTTATGTACAGTTGTATATAAATAAGATTTTAAAGAAAAAACATTATCGAAACATTTTCGGCCATTCCAAATCATCATGAAAGTATCTTGTATAATATCTTCAGCAAATTCATCACCGATCATTTTCTCAGCAATACGCATCAATGGCTTATAGTAAGTAATAAAAAGCAACTGAAATCCATCATCAAAATCAATTGCCATTTTAGATACGATAAGTTCATTATGATCAAAATTACTCATTTAAAAGATATACTATCAAGATTAGACTTTACATTAATTTATTGGAATTTTGCAAATATAATGATTATGTGATTAAATCTAAATAATAGAGCAAATATTTTATTCACACGCAAAAAAAAAGATTTTTATGGCTTTTTTTTAATAAATGCGCCACTTTTGAAACTCTAAAGTGTCTATTAGATAAAACAAGAGGATATTTTGTATGAATAGCCAAAGAATAGTTTATATTTCAACCTTAATAAGTAAAAGCCTTTCTGGTAATATAACAGCAGAAGAGCAAAAGATTTTAGACGAATGGCTAAAAGAGTCTCCTCGTCATCAAAAGCTTTTCGAGAAATATCAACATCCAGACTTTCTATCGTCTGTCGATTTTGAAAAAGATCTCATGGAGTCGCAAAAAGCGTATCAGCTATTTATGAATCGTGTGAACTCTAGATCGCCATTTCAATACATTCTTCAAAATAAATATGCCGCAGCAGCAGTTCTTTTTGCTTTTGTCTGTTTATCATCATTATTCATCTATGTTTCGTCGGACAAAAACCTATCTCAACTATCACGAGATGCATATAGTGCTGTAGAACAACCCGCATCAAAGACAGACTCAGCAGACATCGTTCTTATTACAGCAAGCGGAAAAACAATTCCAATGCATAATACCGAAAAAATGCTGACCGTTTCATCCGAATCAATCAAAATTGGAGATCAATCGATTACGACTAACAATAAAGCCTCCACTGCGAATACTGCTGTGGCTTACAACACATTAAAGATACTCCGAGGGAAAAGATTCAAAATGAAACTAAGCGATGGAACCATTGTGTGGCTAAATTCTGAATCTGAAATAACGTTCCCTGATCATTTCAATGAAAAAAACAGATTAGTCTCGATAAAAGGAGAACTGTTTTTTGATGTTGCCGAAGATAAAGCACATCCTTTCATCGTAGAAACGCCAAATGGTAAAATCCAAGTCTTAGGAACGGCATTCAACGTACATTGCTATCAGGATGAAATTCCAACCACAACTTTAGTTCGCGGAAAGATATCGTACACCTTAGGAGAACAATCTATCATACTCGCCCCCGGGCAACAATGTAGAGTGGAACGTGATAAACTAACCATAAAAAATGTAGATACTTACGAATATACGTCATGGATAGACGATATTATAGTATTTAAAGATAAACCGCTTAGAGAAATCATGAACACCTTAAGTCGTTTATATAATGTCAACATTCAATATACTGATCAGCAACTCCAACAAATACACTTTACCGGAGCCTTCAAACAATATGAACATTTAGATGATATTATTAAAATGATTGAAGAATGCGGATTAATACATATCGATAAAGATGACGACAACTTAATTATTCGAAAATGATAACCTAAAGCCAGACCTACTGGATATTTCTAAATCACTCACAAAAATCTCTCATGAAAAAACGTTTCTCCAACAAGGGATCTCCTATGAGATCCCTTCCCTTTCTTTTGCTCAAAAAATGTCTTCAACCCATTTAAATTAAGTAGTACATGAATATGAAAAAAACGGTATTTGAATCTTTTAAGTATTTGACAATCATTCTATTTTTATGTTGTCACAGCCAATTAATAAGATCGCAGCAGAATATTCCAAGAGTTACCCTAAACTTAGAAAAAGCGTCATTTGAGACCTGTATTAAATCCATAGAGAAACAAACAAAATATACGTTTCTATATCGAAAAGATTTAATCGATGGATCTAAAGCGATCAATTTCTCATGCAACAAAGAATCTTTAACCACTGTTTTAGACAAGCTTCTACCACAGTTTGAATTTACTTATCGCATTAAAGATTTTACGATAGTATTAACCCCAAAGCCTAAACAAATCAAGGTTGAAAAAACTCAGATAAAGGGTACCATTGTCGACGAACAAAATATGCCTATTATTGGAGCATCTATAAAAATTAAAGGCACTACCAAAGGAACCATTACCGACATTGATGGTAATTTCAACCTTGAGGCCTCTTTAGAGGATAAAGTGATTATCTCCTATATCGGATTGGAAACAATAGAACGAAAAATTGGAGAGAAGGTTTTAAACATCACGATGAAAGACAATGCTGTAAGCTTAGGTGATGTGGTCGTTACGGGCTATCAGAAAATAAACCGCAAGTTGTTTACAGGATCGGCAACAAAAGTAGACGCAAATGAAACTCTTTTAAAAGGTAATCCTGATCTAACGAACTCATTACAAGGAAAAGTTTCCGGTGTACAGATCAGCAATGTTTCCAGTTCATTTGGTGCAAGTCCGGTGCTTACCATTCGCGGAAACTCGTCAATTAATGGTACGAACAAGCCTTTATGGGTCATTGACGGTGTCGTTCTAGAAGATTTAATGACTGTCAGTGCGGAAGAATTAACCTCTGGAAATCTTTCTACCCTATTAAGTTCCGGAGTGGCCGGGTTAAACCCTGAAGATATCAGCAGTTTCGAGATTCTAAAGGATGTATCGGCAACGGCATTATACGGTGCACAAGCTATGAATGGGGTCATTGTTATTACCACTAAACAAGGTAAAAAAGATCGTTTGTCAATCAACTATACCGGAAGTTTAGCGATTAAAGAACGCCCCGACTATTCGAACTTCAATATTATGAACTCTAAAGACGAAATGTCAATTTATAAGGAGTTAGAGCGCAAGGGATGGATAGACATTACAACCGTTGCCAGAAGTGAAAATTTTGGAGCACTAGGAAAAATGTTTGATGAAATAACCAAAAAGAATATCAATTGGGGACCTGACGGTTCGTTAAATGAAGATTTCTTATCAATCTACGCTAACAGCAACACCGATTGGTTTAATACACTCTTTCACAATTCCTTAGTCAATCAGCATTCCTTAAGCATATCCGGCGGTGGAAATAAGTCAACCTTCTACGCCTCATTAAGCTATTATAACGACAATGGTATGGCCATAACTTCGGATAAGGTCGACCGTTATACCGCATCATTACGTGGTAATTTCAATGTTTCGGAGAAATTAAACTTAGGAGTCAAATTGTCAGCTAATATTCGCGACCAAAGAGTTCCGGGAACTAAGGACCGAAGTTTCGATGCCATAACCGGCGAATTTAAGCGTGACTTCGACATTAACCCATTTAACTATGCCTTAAATACGAGTAGAAGTATGCGTGCATACGACTCTAATGGTAATTTGGAGTTTTTCCGAAGAAGTTTTACCGATTTCAACATCATACACGAATTAAATCATAATTATGTTGATTTAACCGTGAAAGACCTTTCGACACAAATCGATTTAGAATATAACCCGATAAAAGACTTAACTCTTAAAGGGTCTTTTCAGTACCGCGCAGCAAATACATTGAGAGAACACAAAATACATGAATTCTCTAATCAAGCAGAAGCTTATCGGGCTGATTATTCGCAAGCAATTATAGACAACAACCGATTCCTTTTTAAGAATCCGTTATTACCCAATGCCAACCCATATAGCATCTTACCCGAAGGTGGGTTTTATAACACCAATGAATCTGATCTTCGACACACTTATTTTAGAGCAACAGCAGACTACTCCCCTAAAATAAGTTTGGATCATGTGGTCAATTTCTTTGCCGGTTTAGAAATCAATAAAGTAGAAAGACAAACTAGAGCCAACGATGGTTGGGGATACTTATGGGACAGAGGAGGGGTTGTGGTGACTCATCCCGACCTAACTAATTATCTCAACAAACAGGGAGAGGTCTATTATACTTATTATCAAGGCCACGACCGAAGAATTTCTTCTTTTATCAACTCTGCCTATTCTTATAAAGGAAGATACATCTTCAACGGCGCATTCCGATATGATGGTTCAAACCAACTAGGTACTTCACGAGATGCTAGATATCTACCCTCCTGGAACGTCAGTGCGGCTTGGAACATGCACGATGAACCTTTTATGAAAGGATTATCCGGAGTTGTCAATCTACTGAAACCAAAGATCTCTTACGGATACAACGGTATTATGGGACCATCAACTAGTGCAGAGTTAACCATATATGCCAAACAAACGTTACGTCCAACAGATAACGAAGTTTATAATGACATCGTCAGTCTAAAGAATGAGGATCTGACTTGGGAAAAGATGTACGAACTTAATCTAGGATTTGAAGCCGCACTCTTTAATAATAGAGTCATGATCGATTTCGCCCATTATCGACGCAAATCAATCGACTTGATCGATTACGTTAGTACTCCGGGAATCGGTGGACAATCAATCAAACTTGGAAATATCGGTAATATGAAATCTTCCGGTTTTGAATTTGCTATCAGTACCGTTAATATTGCCACTAAGAATTTTGACTGGAAGACCAGCTTGAATCTGAACTTCCATAAAAGTGAGATCACAAAGCTAAACAACTTCTCGAGACTATCAACAGCAATATCCAATACCGGTACAGCCATGCTAGGCTACCCACAAAGAGGACTATTTTCTATACGTTTTGCAGGACTTGACCAAGAGGGAATCCCAACGTTCTACGGAAGAAATAATGAGATCGTTTATAATATGGACTTACAATCGCGAGAAGATATTGATAAGATCTTAAAATATGAAGGTCCGTTGGAGCCTAAAAGTTATGGTGGATTAACCAACTCTTTTCGTTACAAAGATCTTACATTATCGTTCGGCTTAGTTTATAAATATGGTAATGTGATCCGTTTGGATGATCAGTTCTATCCATCTTATGATGATTATTCCACATTTCCACAAGAACTTAAAAATCGCTGGATCATGAAGGGAGACGAAAAAAAGACCAACATCCCGGCCATATTGGATAAGCGTACTTTCGATAAAATCGAAGACATGCAGACCTATCAAATGTATAACAAGAGTACCGAAAGAATAGCGAAAGGTGATTTCATCCGTTTAAAAGATTTAAGTCTAGGATATAACATTCCTAAGAATTGGCTCAAAGGCTCTTCGATCCATAGTGCCAACTTGTCTTTTCAAGCGACCAACCTTATGCTTCTCTATTCAGACAGCAAGTTGAATGGTATTGATCCCGAATTTTATTTATCGGGTGGAGTTTCTTCTCCAGTATCAAGAATGTATACATTTACAGTTAATCTAACCTTTTAAACCATAAATTCATGAGATTTATATATAAAAAAGCCATTGTTGTTTTAGGTGCTCTAATCACTCTATCCTCATGTGATTCTTTCTTGGATGAGACACCTGACAATAGATTACGACTAGACAGCTACGATAAAATAGCCGAGTTAGTAACCAATGCCTATCCTGGCGGTAGCGGCATCTTCATGGAGTGGATGAGTGATAACGTTGGAGCAGATCCCAAAAACATACAACGGAAAGAGATCACTCAAGCCTATACTTGGCAGGAAGTAGAGCTAGAGGGACAAGATACCCCTTCTTACTATTGGAGTTCTAATTATGAAGCTATTGCACATGCCAATCAAGCCTTATTAGCTTTAGGAGAAATAAAAGAACATAATCCGGCCTACGAGAAAGCCATTCGTGGAGAAGCATTGGCTTGTAGGGCATTCGCACACTTCATGCTTGTGAACACCTTTGCAAAAAGTTACGATCCACAAACGGCAACTTCTGATAAAGGCGTGGTCATTATGGAGCAACCAGAGGTCACCTTATTAGCAAAGTATCAACGCAGTAGTGTTCAAGAAGTCTACAATTTTATTGAAAAAGATTTGCTAGAAGCCATTACACTCGTTTCCGATCAATATTATAAGAACTCCGGAAAATACCATTTCAACAAAGCAGCATTACTCGGTTTTGCATCACGATTCTTCTTATTCAAGAAAGACTATGCAAATGCAGAGAAATATGCCACAGAACTATTAGGAACTGATTACAATTCACAAATGATCCGTGATTATAATCAGATCTATACCGGTACATCATCAGAAATTATGGCTAGAAAGTTCACTGCGCCCACACTTCCGTCGAATTTATTATTAATTCGCAAAGACGTTTTATATGCTTATAAAGCCTATGCCGGCTATAGAATTAATCAAGAAATCTACAAAAGTTTAGTCTTATCAAAAAAAGACCTCCGCTTCTCGATTTCTTACAACTACGGAGGAACAGCCTTTTTACTACCGAAGTTCGAACGAGAATTGATGCGTAAGACCTCAATAACATCTTCCTCAGGATACCCTTATACCGTAGAAGTTGCCATAAGAGGTGAAGAAGCTTTCTTTAATCGGCTTGAAGCATGGGCGATGCAAGGAACAACCAAACTAGCTCAGTTCGAAAGTCAATTTAACCAATACATCAGAACAGTTTACGATGGGACAGTCGATTATGCCACATTGTTCAGTAACTACAAACGCTTCTATCCCGAGCTGACAGAAGATAACGTACGATTAAGAATGGTGCTAGACGAGAAACGCCGCGAGTTTGTAGAAGAAGGAGTGCGTTGGTTTGATATCTGTCGCCATCAGATCGGTGTTTCTCATACCGACGTACAAGGAGTGACTCACATCTTACAACCTAATGACCCTAGAAAAATCCTTCAAATTCCGCCATCGGCAATTATTTATGGAGGATTAAAACCTAACGAGAGAGAAATCACAACTGAACCAAAGGCTCATTTAACAACACACAATTAAAATTGTTATGAAAAAAAATATAATCTATATTCTTTGCTTAGCTTTTAGTTTTACGGCTTGTTCTAAAGATGAAGCCATTAAATATACCCCCGAAGTAAAGGACTACTCTACGGATGAGATCGATACTTATTTCCAAGAAAACTTCCAAGACAAATATGGATGTGCAGTTCGCTGGAAATGGGTAGATAAATATGTGGACATCAATTATGTTGTAGCTCCGGCTATGCGAAAAGTCTTAATACCGACCGGTGAAATGATCCGTCGATTTTGGATTGAACCATTTATCCTCGAATCTAAGGCAAGCGGCGACTTTATTCGCAAACATTTTCCACCCGAAATTGTCTGTGTAGGATCGGAACTGCGGAACGCCGACGGTACACGTACCCTCGGATATGCAGATGCGGGTGTACGAATCACGCTGACTGAGTTGAACCTATTTGATTTAAATAATAAATCATGGGTCATTCAACAATTACACACCATCCATCATGAATTCTCGCACATCATTCACCAAACGTATAAGATGCCTAATGGATTCAATAAAATCACAGAAAACAATTATACCGGACAAGCTTGGGATGACATATATATTAATGCAGAAGCTGAGCTCATAAAGAATGGAATCGATAAACCAACTCGACTACAAGTCGACTCTGTCTCTCAAAATATGGCTATTCAAAGAGGGATGTTGACCCCGTATGGTACGTCTTCCGAATTTGAAGATTTCGCAGAGATTGTCTCTATTTACTTATTGACAGAACCACTCGTTTTCGACCAGACTTATCTGTTGCCCGATAGCAAGCGTCCCTTTCTCAATGAAGGGAAAGCAAATATTCAACAAAAGTTGACTTTGGTACAGGACTACTACAGTAATAATTTCTCGATTAATTTATCGAACCTGAGAGATATTATTCTACAACGATTGAACGAAATTAATATGAAGTAAATCAAAAGATCAAATGAAAAAAATTATATATATTCTATTCGCAATACTATGTTATTCTTGTTCGGACAACAGCGTAGACAGCTTGTTTGAAAAGACACCGGAAGAAAGAATAAATGAAGTTAAAACCGAATATCAAAAGATACTGACCGAATCTCCACATGGCTGGAAGACCTATTTCGGTACAAGCGACAAACTCGGACGATGGTTAATCCTTATGGATTTCAATGCAGACGGAACCGTCACCATGAAATGTGATCCGGTTGATTATTATTACAAAGATGGGGTTAAGTTTGAAGATCCTATTACTTATCGATTAAATTACTCGCAGTTCCCCGAACTCGTGTTTGAATCTTTCTCACAATTTTCCGCATGGAACGAATTTGTGGTGGATAGTGATGGCGATGGCTATGTTGATAGGTATGCCGGTCCAGAAACCCAATTCATCATCAATCGTTATCAAGATGGCAAACTTTACCTCACCGGTAAGTCGACTATCGGCGTAGGCAAACAAGCTCAAGAAATATCGACATATATCTTTGAAGAAGCCAATGAATCGGATTGGGACTTAACCCCAATAGCTGAAGTCAGAAAAGCAATCAATTATGATCCGGCAAAAGGGAAATATCAACGCCTGCAATATAAAAACGATCTCCTTGAAAACATCTTTTTAATTGATGCAGAGTCGAGAGTTGTGCTTTATAAATCGATGGGAGTTGTTAATGATAAGATAGAAACTCTACCGTTTTACATCACTCCAACAGGTTTCAGTCTCGTTAAACCACTAAATATAAATGGAGTCGGTAATATTCAACAGTTTACGGTCGATGAATCAACTCACCGTATCGTGGAGTCGAACCATGCCGATCTTCAGATCGTCTATTCCGATAAAGTACCAGCCGTACAGCGCACCCCATTTAGTGTCTTCGACAAACTATATTTAGGCATCGAAGTTTACCATGCCACCGGTGACCCGATCGGTCGTAATCTCAAAAAATACTTTGACGATCTACGCCCACCTTATGCACCAACAGAACAACATCTAAACGTGATCTATTTTGCTAAGAATATAGACAAAGACATGGGCGACCATGCGTTTAAGTATGCTCAAGAGTTAACATTAATCTATGCCGATTCCGACCCTAGCTATTCAGACAAAGATCTTTATGGAGCCAATGCCACCTTTGTGCGCATCCCGGTTACCTTCGAAACATCAGCTAGTCGGATGTGGGTCATTTCATTGGCCGGTTCTATTGAACAAGCCTTTATTGAAGCTTACCCTGATCAGACTGAATATGCGAAGCAGAAAGCCAAAGAAGCACTGCCTATGCTCTTCAGATTACTCAATGAAAAAGGCTGGGGACTATATGCACAAGGTACCACGACTAATAACCCAACCGTGAAAGTTATTGATGAAGAAGACATCGTTGGCAGCTTTTTCACGCTTTACCCCTACACACAAGAAGATGTAAATCGGAAAACAAACTAATAGGAAAAACAAATATGAAAAGAATTATATATCACTTATGGGTCGTACTGTTTCTATTTGCTTGTAACGAAACAGAACCATTAGACTATTCACAACTCAGTGTCAACTTTCAGAAAAGTAAGGTTGATGTGGGCGAAAATACCGATGTCTTAGAAATACCGGTTGTTTTATCGGGCTATCGAGACGACCAACCTTTGGCAGTTGAAGTGGACATCACCACAACAGATGGTGAAGCAATTGCCGGAACAGATTATGAGTTGATAGATCGTAAACTAACTTTCAATAGTTGCGGCACGTCTTTATTGAAGGTGAAGATCATCGATAACGAAGAGATCACCCAACAAATGAAAACATTTACGATCAACATCAAAGCCAATAATAATGTGCAAAGTCAACAGTCGGCAGTCAAAGTCTATATCATTAGCGAAGATGTGCAAAAATTCACCTTGGCCGGACAATACACCTTCACTGCTGAAAACTTCATTGATGGAACCAAATATTCTTCAGCGGCAGGTGGCGTTCAGATTGTGCAAGATCAAGTCGACGAAAACAAATACTATCTGAGAACGCTCAACTTAATCAATGGCGCTCAGATCCTCCCATTAACCATGGGCGATGATCTTTATTTCACCGTCGATGCTAATGGAAATATGACAATGCCTATGCAACAAAAGATTGGCGATTACGGCAAAGGCGAAGGCTTTATCATGAATCTAAAAGACGATGGTAATGCCAATATCGATCCGCTGAAGATCGAACGCTCGGGACAGAAGCTTTACTTCACAAATGGCTCACTAGTAGGTCTATCTGTTGGAGAAAATGATGCCACTTCTATTTATTATGCACTTAAAAATCTTGTTTTGGAAAAAACAAATTAATCACAAAACGAAAAGATATGAAATCTAAAACAATCATACTAATATCAGCCTGCTTAGCCTTCTTATTTGTGGCTTGTGACGAGAAAAATGAGTATCTGTTTGGAGCGAAAGACCCTTTTGTCAAAACCGTTGCGGCAACAGAGGACGACGGTTTCTTTACACCGGATGCCCAAAAAGGATACGCCCTCATCAAATCGAATGCCCGTTGGAAAGCCAAAAGCATCACCGATTGGTTAATCTGCTCCACAGAAAGTGGAGAGTTTAACGATACCATTCGCTTTGAACTACCCGAGAACGTCGGCAATACTCGTCAAGCAAAGATTGTCGTTCAGAACACCATTGGCGATACCAAGTTTGATACCTTAACCATCACCCAACAGTGTGCATCTAACTTTATACCAGAAGGTTATCAGATTAAGCTCACATCGAAATTGCTAGAAGCACCTCTATCGGGAGAATCCTTTAGCGAGATTGCATTCAATGTCACTAGTCAAACGGCATGGAGAGCATTTACCAAGTCGACCGATGACTGGAGCACGGTATTAACGAAGAAAGGATCAGGATCGGAAGCCGGTTCATTCATCGTGAGTAAAAATGAATCGATAGAAGAACGCTCGATGTATGTTTACGTACAATCAATAGAGTTCCCAACCTTAAAGGATAGCATAAAAGTCACGCAACAAGGACGTCCTTTGAATTTGGCTGTTGTTACACCAAGTAATAAGAAAATCATGCTCGACGAAGCTGAATCGCGTTTTGTCTTCTCGGTGAAGGGTGATGGCAAATGGAAAATAGAGAATATCCCGGCATGGTTGGAAATAGAAAAAACCGAATATGAAGGTGATGCAAACATTTTCGTGAAGGCCTCAGCTGCCACAGGAGAAAGAAGTGCACAACTCACCATCAAATCATTGGTTCAAACCGACAAGAGCGATCAGATCACCATCGAACAAAAGATCATTCCCGATGGACGATTGAAAGACAGTTTGGCTTTAGTTGCGCTTTATCAAGCCACAAATGGTGATCATTGGACCTATAACTGGAAACTAGAGCTACCGTTATCTGATGGTAATTGGCCGGGAGTTTTCTTCGACAATGTCAATGGTCAGCTTCGCGTAGTCGATCTATCACTCGCGCAATTTAACCTAGAGGGATCATTACCAAACGAAATTGGCTGGTTAACCGAGATCATCAAGATCAAAGTCCAACGCAACAAGCTATCCGGTCCATTACCGGCAAGCATGAACCGCCTGACTAATCTGACTCATTTGTATCTCACATCCAATCAGTTCAGTGGAGAGTTCCCCGACATACCGGCTCTACAGAAACTCACTTGGATAGAAATGGACTTTAATCGATTCACAGGAGAGTTCCCGGCAAGCTTCTCAATGTTACCTAAGTTGTCGACCTTGAAGATGAAATATAATAATCTAGATCCGAACACTTGTGTGCCGGCACGTTTCGGTGGATGGCGACTCATCTATATTAATCCGCAACGCGCGATCTATGGAGATGCCAAATCGGATTATAAGCTCGTTGATTGCCCTAAGTAGTTGATATCAGATTCAAGTAGAATCTGACCTCACAAAGGTCGTTCACCTCATCAGTCCCTCGTTGATTTTATAGAATCAACGAGGGACTATTTTTTTGTCTTCAAGTTTAAAGAGAAACCCTAGGTCAATTTTCTTTTTTCATCGTACCATTAACCATTTCTTGAGCTCTCTTTAATTCATTTTACCGCTTCTTTAACTGATGGATAAGTTCTATTTGTTGAGCCCTCAAAGCGGGGCTCTTCAGCCCTCGTTCGAGGGCTCATGGGTTTTCGTTCGAGGGCTGAAGAGCCTTCGAACGAGGGCTCAACAGATGAAGCCTCAACAACTCTTAATGGAATAAGAAAAACAACTCCTGAAGTAAGCAGAACGGCTAACAGCCTGAGGTTAGTGGATAAAGAACGGCATGATACAGAATAGCCTCATAAAATGAGGGAAAATATGGGATAAAGGCCGTTTGTCTTTTCTGATGTAGAAAGTGACTTAATCGATAAAGTTCTTTGCTAATTTAAGATTAAAGAAAACATTTCTTTAGAGAAAACCATTATATCATTTGTGTGTCGACAAGCTTTGTCAGCTCACGCACAATATCTATCTTTGTTTGATTAAAACGCCACCTTTATATAAAAGAAACCTCATGAAATACGGAGTTAAAAAAGAAACTTTACTTATCATCGCCGGTTTAGTCTGGATCATTGCCGGTGCAAATGTCCTCCGCATCGGTATCGTCACTTGGTTCGGAACCTCTGAGGAACTTTTATTCAGAATCTGCGAAGCAACGATCGTCTTCTTATTTTTCTTTATTCTAATCTTCAAGAAGCTTTATTATAAGCACACTTTGCGGATTGAACAAAAGCATGACAACAAGCACTGTCCTTTTTCTTTTTTCGACTTAAAGAGTTGGCTGATCATGGCATTTATGATTACTCTTGGCATTAGCATACGAGCATTTCACCTACTACCCAATAGCTTTATTTCATTTTTCTACACCGGGCTATCCATTGCGCTGATCGTTACAGGAACACTTTTCATCCGTTATTGGTGGCTCAAACAGAAAAACTTTTAAAATAGATTTAAGCACTATTTATAGAAATATCGTATTTTTGTAAAAAACAGATAAAAAGATGAACTTAACTCCAGAACAATTAAAAGACTTTGTTCGATTTCAACGAAACGAAATAACAGAAAGCATCGTTTACGAACGTTTGGCTTCTATCGAGAAAGACGAAGCAAATCAAAAGACTCTTCGAGCAATTTCAGCCGAAGAGAAAGGACATTATAATATCCTTAAGAAATATACTCAACAAGACGTTGAACCGGATCACAAACGAGTGATGAAGTTTTATCTCTTGGCACGATTATTCGGTAATACTTTTGCCATAAAGTTAATGGAATCGGGAGAAGGAAATGCCCATCTAAACTATAAGAAGTATGCCGATATTCCTGATCTAGAACGGTTATCAGCCGACGAAGAAGCTCATGAGAAAAAACTGATCAGCCTGATCAATGAAGAGCGATTAGAATATATGAGTTCCGTTGTATTGGGCTTGAATGATGCTTTGGTTGAGTTTACCGGTGCTTTAGCCGGATTTACATTGGCTTTAAGCGATAGCAAACTCATTGCACTGACAGGAAGCATCACCGGTATTGCCGCCGCACTATCAATGGCCTCATCGGAGTATCTATCCACGAAATCAGAAGCATCGGACGACAAACATCCCGTAAAAGCGGCCATTTACACTGGATTCGCCTATATCGTAACTGTTGCATCGCTAGTGACCCCATTCTTCCTAGCCGACAACCCATTGGTAGCATTAGGAATCATGCTCATCATGGCTCTGATCATCATCGCCCTATTCAACTACTACTATTCCGTGACTCGTGGAGAAAGTTTCCGCCACCGATTCACAGAGATGGCTGTACTGAGTTTTAGCGTTGCCGGGGTCAGTTTCCTGATTGGATATGCTTT
>JBKEDO010000041.1:0-43338 GCA_047975405.1 Bacteroides sp. | reverse complement strand
CACATGTCATAACCTTCTTTAGGTGGTTATAGCACGAGGGTTCCACCTCTTCCCATTCCGAACAGAGAAGTTAAGCCTCGTCACGCCGATGGTACTGCGTAACAGTGGGAGAGTAGGTAGCCGCCATTTTGATTGACCCTTCGATTCAGTAATGTTTCGAAGGGTCTTTTTTTGTGCCGTGCCGTGTCTTGCCATTGTCTTGGGTATCGGTCTGGGCCGTCTGGTGCCACGAGTCCCCTTTGATACCGTCTTGTCTGGTGTATGGGCATGATCAGTTTTAATAGTATAAATGATACTTTTTGTCGTATTTATGGGGATTTAGGGTAGATAAATTTGTTTAGTAGTTTATAAATCCGTATCTTTGCACCCGTTAAACATCGCGGAGTGGAGCAGTTGGTAGCTCGTTGGGCTCATAACCCAAAGGTCGTCTGTTCGAGTCAGGCCTCCGCAACCATAAAAAACGGGGAGATTCTATAAAGAGTCTCCCCGTTTTTTTATTAAGGTCTTTCACCGCCTTTTTTATCTTTATTCTGCATTCTCTGTTCCAAAGTATTCTCCTTTTCTAGTAGAAGGTATGCCGGTGTTCATCCAAGCAGGCATGGGGGCTGCTTTCAAATAGTAATCGAAGAACTGCTGTAAACGTATAGATAAATCTTTCATATTACGTCGTTCTTTCAAGTTATGATCTTCATTGTTGTACTGTAACATCCAAACCTTTTTCCCTAGTCTTCGTAAAGCCATGAAGTATTCTATACCTTGATACCATGGAACTGCGCCATCTTTGTCATTATGCATGATTAATAAAGGTGTTTCTACATGGTCTGCTTTGAATAATGGAGAGTTGGCAATATAGAGTTCCGGACTTGCCCATAAAGTTTGACCTATACGACTTTGGGTATGTTCATATTGAAATTGGCGACTGATTCCTGTTCCCCAGCGAATTCCACCATAAGCACTAGTCATATTTGATACTGGCGCACCGGCTCCGGCTGCTTTAAACAAGTTAGTGCGAGTGATTAAGTAGGCAACTTGATAACCTCCCCAACTCTGTCCTTGGATAGCCATATTCCCTTTATCTACCCATGAATTTTGGGCTAGAGCTTCACTACCTGATACAATGCAGTTATAAGCACATTCTCCAGGAATGCCTGTGTTGTATACAATATCTGGGACAAAGACCAGATATCCACGACTACAGAAGAATGGGATATTTATAGTTGAGCGACTTGGCGATGGTGCATAATAGCTATATAAGTTATCCGATCTTCTTTCATAAAAATAGATAATGACTGGATATTTTTTTGTCGGATCGAAATCTTCGGGTTTGTATAACAACCCCTCTAATGGTGTACCATCATATGCATTCCATTTATATAATTCAGCTGTTCCCCAATTATAATCCTTCATTTGTGGGTTAATGTCAGATAACTGCTTTGATGTTTCCCATAAAGTTGAGGTTGTATATATATTGGGAGAAGTCTGAAAATTCGATTTCTGATAAATATATATATCTGCTTCTTCCGCTTTTCTTAAAGAGCTAAATGTAAAATGATCTAATAATGGAATCTGAAGGCGACGCTTTTTACGCATATTTAGGCTTGCGATACCATGTTTCTTAGTGGTATGATCGAATATGTCTAATAATAGAGGTTTCTCTAGTGAGATGTAATCATACTTCGGATTAATTTTGTTAATATAGGATTTAGGATTTAGATACCGGAACGTGCGATTGGTTTGTCTGCCCTCGCCTTGTGTTAAATTAACAGCTGTAGCGTTGTCAGTAGAAAATTTCCAAATATCGAATTGATCATAGATCAAAACGTCTTTGTCATTGTTAGTCCATCCTGCAATACCATAAGGTTCTGGATAGCTTGGGATGTCAGATTTTTCGTCCCAAAAAGCTACTTTACACGATGCTGTTAGGCACAATGTTTTGTTTTTCGCAATATCAAATAAATGCCATTGCTTGTTCGGTAAATCATACCAAATAATATATTTTCCTGATGGCGAGCTAGAGATCTGAGTATATTTTCCACTAGAGATGATGGTGCGGCTTCCATCCTTTAGATTAATAATAGAAAGTTTTACCGTATTTTGCACATCCCATTGCTTTTCTATGACATGTCCAGTTTCATCCACTGAGAGAGCTATAGAGGCATTCCCTTTATTGATTAATTCTATATGATCAAAGAAGCTTGTAGTTAATGGCATTAGTCCTTTTGGGTCTTCTTTGTATATGGCTAGATAGGTTTTATTTAAATCTTTCTGCAAGTTGACGAGTTGGGTAGGAGGAATGCGATCGTCAATATAGTTCCAAAGGTCTAATGATGCCGTTTCAAAGGGAACAATAGTGGTATCTTTAGGTGCTCTTATAGGGGCAATTCCCAGATAAATGTGGTTGGAGTTCTGGCTGAAAAATGGATTACTATTCTGATTTATACCCCAGTTTTCTGGTAAATTGGTTTGATAATTCTTATGGATAAGGCATTTAGATTCTTTTTTGAGCAGATCATATTGGAAAAGTTCACAACGTTTATCTCCGGTCTTTGTACTATCTTCTGAAGCCAAGTAGAGTAATTTATTGCTTTCTTCATTGAATGTTGGCAAAGAATGATAGGCTTTGTTTTCTGTTAGCGTATCAGTCTGTCTTGTGGTGTTATCATATAATAAGATTTTTGTTTTGTCTTTCTGATCTGAAACTAGAGCCGTAATAAATTTCCCTTTCTTATCAAAAGCATATTTATCTACGTGTCGCAGAGTGTCGCAGTGATTCTGAGCTAAGTGAAGGACTAGTAATGTTGTTTTTGTTATAGACTTTTTCTTTCGTTCCTCTTTGGGGATAAAAGTTGTATCACTACTCAGAAGGGCAATTGACTGAAAGTCTATTTCTCCAGTGCTATATGAACTGATCTCTTTAAACTTCTTGATTGTTCGATCCGTTAAATCTATTACAGCCAAAGAATCCTTAGGCATTTTGTCTGATTTAACCTTCTTTATTTTGGCATTTCTAGTATCCGAATATAAGGGTTTGATGAGACATACTGCATACTTTTCATTAGGAGTTATTTTGATGTTGTAGCCTCGTGGTATAATTAGTTTTGAATCCTTTTTTAAGAAATGGATTGCTAATACCCCATCTCCTTCTTGGGGACGTGTTTCATAGGCTGCGATATTCCCTTTTTTAGAAAGTATCGAAGAGCTAATGTATTTCCATTGATCATATACGGTATGATCAAGAACTTTTTTCTGTGCAAAAACAGGAGTTGCAAGAGATAAGATGATATAAGATAAAAATAGCTTTTTCATTGTATCAGTAGCTTTGGGGTTATAGCCATTAGCCTATATTCTCAAGTTAAGACTGTTTTGATATGCTTTAAGGCAGATTGATAGGGCTTATTATCAATAACCGGCACGGTATTTCCCTTCTTCTTTATCTTTGAGCATGCTTAAATAAGAAGTGTAGCGCGATTCGCTGATTAAGTGCTGTTCTACAGCTTCACGTACAGCACATCCCGGCTCATTTTGATGAGTACAGTTGCTGTAGCGACAGTTTTCTGATGTTTTAAAGATCTCAGGAAAATAATGTCCAATTTCTTCATCTTCCATGTCGAATGTTCCAAAACCTTTAATTCCCGGAGTATCAATTAAGTAACCTCCGTTATCTACCGGGAACATTTCAGAGAAAGTTGTGGTGTGCATTCCTTTATTGTGGTATGATGATATTTCTCCTGTTTTCAATTGGCATTCTGGTAAGATGGCATTAATTAGAGTGGATTTTCCAACTCCTGAATGACCGGAAAATAGAGTAATTTTTCCTTCAAGGTCTTTCTTGATGGTTTCAAGACCTTCTCCTTTTTGAGCTGAGACCTTAAAGCAAGGATAACCAATGTGAGTATATAGTGTAATGAGACTTTCTAAATAATGCAGCTCATCTTCATCGTATGCGTCAATTTTGTTGAAAATCAGTTTTACAGGTACGCGATAAGCCTCGGCTGATGCTAGAAAACGATCAATGAATGTTGTGGAAGTTTCTGGATAGTTGATGGTTACAACAAGCATTGATTGATCGAGGTTGGCGGCAAGAATATGAGATTGCTTAGACAAATTTGAAGATCGACGGACGATGTAATTCTTTCGATCCTCTATTTCACTGATGAAAGCAGTTCCTTCTTGATTAAGAATGATTTGGACTCTATCGCCAACAGCTATCGGGTTAGTACTGCGAATGCCTTTTAGACGAAAGTTCCCTTTTATCTTACATTCGATCGATTGACCGTTATCGGTTTTTACAAGATACCAACTTCCGGTGTTTTTTATAACGAGTCCACGCATAGGGTGTTAAAATGAGTAGAGGATTGATAAAGATGTGCTTTGTCAATCCTCTAATGTATGAATAGATTAAACAGTCATGATCTCTTTGTCTTTCTCAGCTAATAGGTCATCGATTTGTTTGATATATTTATCGTGGATCTTTTGTAACTTAGCCTCTGCATTTTTTTGCTCATCTTCAGCTAATCCATCTTTTACAGCTTTCTTCAAGGTATCATTACCGTCTCTTCGAGCATTTCTTACGCTAACTTTGGCGGTTTCACCTTCTCCTTTACATTGTTTGCTTAGTTGTTTACGACGTTCTTCTGTCAACGGAGGAATTCCCAAACGAATCAGTTCACCATTGTTTTCAGGAGTTATGCCAAGGTCGGAATCCATAATGGCTTTTTCGATAATGCGGAACATCGCTTTGTCCCAAGGCTTGATGGTTATGCTGCGAGCATCCGGAGTGCTTAGAGCGGCTACATTGCTTAAAGGAACCATGCTTCCGTATGAATCAACACGTATTCCGTCCAATAGTCTGGTGCTTGCTTTACCGGCACGAATATGAGCCAATGACTCTTCAAGGTGCATGATGGCCATTTCCATTTTTTCTTCTGCGCTACTGATACAAGTCTTTACGTCTACCATATTTTTGATGATTTTAAGTTGCTCAAATGATTATTAACGAACAAAAGTATACTATTTTTTAGTTATCTGCAACACCATACTCATCTTTTTTAAGGTCTTCTGACCGATGATGATAAGGCTTACAGCTGCTATAATCATTGATATGCCGATGATTAAGCGTATAGTCAGCTGCTCTCCAAAAAGCAAAACGCCAAAAAAGAGAGCAGTCACCGGTTCGAGTGCTCCTAGTATGGCCGTTGCGGTTGAACCAATATGATGTGCTGAGAGCGTTGTGAAAAGCAATGAGATAACAGTTGGAATGACGGCTAAAGCGATGATGTAGGTCCATGAGATCGGAGAGGTCACGAGACCCAGATGCGTACAGAAGTGTAATCGTACAATGTATATCGATAATCCAAAAACTAAAGCGTAAAAAGTTAGCTTTAATCCCGATAGTTCCTTTAGGGACGATCGATTAACTCCAACGATATAAAGAGCGTAAGCTAATGAAGAGAGCAATACCAAGATAATTCCAATGGTGGATAACGGTTTACCATTGTCTCCTCCTTTGTATAATAAAGCAATACCCAATAGAGCGAGCATAATAGAGAGAATGGTGATAAGGGATAGCTTTTCTTTAAAGAAAAGAGCCATTATGATGGCCACCATTACGGGATAAACAAATAAGATGGTTGATGCTATTCCTGCATCCATGTAATGGTAGCTTTGAAATAAACACAATGAAGACATTGAAAATAACAAGCCTAAAATCATCAGTGGAAAGATCTCTTTTGTTCGCAAAGCGAATGACTCTTTTTTGATCTTCATTACAATTGCAATAACGATTATGGCTAATGCATAACGGTAAAATAATACGGAATCTACGCTCATGCTTTCGGCATAGAGTGGAAGAGTGAATAGGGGGTTCATGCCGTAGCTAATAGCAGCAACTGTTCCGTAAATAGCCCCTTTGGCTTTTGAGTTCATTTCGTTCTTCTAAATAAACGTCTATAATTTGTGCGAAGTTATAGACTTTTACAATGATAAGCAAGAATGTCGGGGGATTCGTTGAATGATTTTTCCTATTTAAAGAATTTTGACGGAAGAAGCGAAAAAGGTCGCATTGTAAGTGAAACATTCAAACAAAATCTCAGAGGTGTAAGCGAGACTTTTGCTTGAATGTTTGTATGGTTTCGGGGAAATTTTGTTTGATTTAGTTATGTACTAAAGTGCCAATAGATTCGCCATCTATCACTTTTTCCAAATTGCCGACTGTATCCATATCAAAGACGATTATTGGCAGATTATTCTCTTTGCACATGCAAGTCGCTGTAAGATCCATGACCTTAAGTCCGCGCTTTAAGACTTCGTCGTAAGTGATATCTGCAAACTTCGTGGCTGTAGGGTCTTTCTCCGGGTCGGCTGTGTAGATGCCATCCACGCGTGTGCCTTTTAGCATGACATCAGCCTCAATCTCAATGCCTCTTAACGAAGAGCCTGTATCTGTTGTAAAGAATGGATTACCGGTTCCCCCAGACATGATGACTACTTCGCCGGCGTTCATGTGCTCTATCGCTTTCCATTTACTGTAATATTCGCCAATTGGCTCCATGCGAATAGCGGTTAAGACACGAGTTTTTACGCCAATTGCAACCAAAGCGGAACTAAGAGCAAGGCTGTTAATGACAGTGGCCAGCATACCCATTTGATCGCCTTTCACGCGGTCAAATCCTTTATTGGCGCCACTTAAACCACGAAAAATATTTCCTCCACCAATAACGATGCCTATTTGTACTCCTTTTTCATGGATGTTTTTTATCTGCGTGGCATACTCGGCTAAACGTTTCTCGTCGATACCGTATTGTTTTTCACCCATTAAACTTTCACCACTCAGTTTTAATAAGATTCTTTTATAGTTTGCCATATTCAATGCAATTAATTTCCGCAAAGATACACCATTCTCCTTATACCTTCTTCGTTTTAGATAATATTTTTCTACCCATCTGAGTCTGTATGATACCACGTGCCGCTAAATAGATGATAAATGCTAACCACAAGGCATGGTTACCATATTCATTTTGGAATGCGTAGTAAATGATGAAAAAGAGGGCTGAAGCGATAAACATAGCATGCAACATTGGTCGTGTAGCTGTTGCACCAATGAAGATGCCGTCCCATAGAAAGGCTGAGAAACCGGCAATGGGTATGACAATAGCCCAATAGTAATAGGTTTTTGTTGCTTCAATTATGGTTTGTTCGTTAGTAAGTAGGTTTAAGAAATGTTGTCCGCCAATCGCATATAATAGACTAAATAGTAATGAAAACCCAATTCCCCAGTAAAAAAGCTGACGGATTGTATGATGGAGAGAGACCTGGTTTCGGGCTCCAATGTAACGTCCGGCAAGAGCCTCACCTGCATAGGCAAATCCATCCATAATAAATGAAAATAGAGTGAAGAGTTGCATCAATAGCGTGTTGACAGCTAGTATTGTTTCGCCTTGCGAAGCTCCGGCTGATGTAAAAAATAGGGTGACTGAAACCAGACAGAGGGTACGAAAGAAGATATCTCTGTTGACTTTAAAAAAACAAGCCATTGCCGTTCTCTTAAAGATCGAGAGATGGATTGAAGGATTTTGCCGTTTATTATAGTAGAACCACCATAACCATCCGGCTAGTATAAATCCGGCATATTGGGCGACTAAAGTTCCTAGAGCGACTCCATCTATTTTCATTTTAAGCAAGGCCACTAGACAGATGCTGACTGTGATGTTTACGATATTTTGTGTGATAGCAATAAGCATCGGAAAACGGGTATTTTGCATGCCGATAAACCAGCCAATGAAACTATAAAGCCCAAGAGTCGCAGGGGCTCCCCAAATACAAATATTAAAATACAAGGTCGCGGATTGTCTTATTTCGGGAGTCGTGTGAATGATATAATAAAAAACAAATTCTTTTAAGGGGTAATGAAATAGCAATAGGATTAAACTAATGAGTAGTCCTATACCGAGCGATTGATAAAGCAATTGCTGAGCTTCTTTCAAATCTCGTTTTCCGTAAGCTTGTGAGGTCATTCCACTAGTACCCATACGTAGAAATCCGAAAAGCCAATAGATAATATTAAATAACATCCCGCCAACTGCTATGGCTCCAATATAAATTGGAGAACCAAGATGTCCTACAATGGCAACATCAATCAGACTCAATAAAGGGACGGTTATATTAGAGATGATTGAGGGGAGAGCTATTTTAAAAATTTGACGATTGATATAAGAGTTCATAGCCATAGGTCGATAAGTTCAACTACAAATGTAGGTATTTTAAGCTGATTTTGATGGTTTGTCATTATAATAACATTTTTTATGTGTGGTGGTTTGTGAAAAAAGATACCTTTGCAAATACATGGATTTGAGATATTGTTTGCTTATGAGAATATTTGGCTGTTTAATGGTTTTGTGTTTTTATTTACTTCCTCTTTTCCCTCAAGATAGACCTATTGATGACCTTTTTCGAAGGGTGACAGAAGCAATTGAAATGAATAATTCTAATCAGGCGATTGTTCTTTTTAAGAAAGCGATTGACCAAAATAGAGTTCAAGCAGAAGTCTATTATTGGACGAATAAAAAAGCAAATGTTGTTCTGTTTTCAAAACTGGCTTTGGAACTTGCTCTTGAATCAAAAAAGGAAGGAAATTATGATAAAGCCAATACTTTCTGTCGAGAATTGATTTCATATGCTTCTGACCATGTAGAGTATTTGTTGTTATCTGCAGAAATTAATTTCTCTTTAGGTTATGAGAAGCAGGCTGTTGCTTTCTATGAGAAAATCTTAACGATTGATGAAGGACATGTTAAGGCTAACATTTTCTTAGGTAACTATTATTATTTGCTTGGTGAGAAATATAAAAAGGAGTTACAAGCCGAGTATAAAAAGAATCTCACGCCGACGAGAATGCAATATGCGAGGTATCGTGATCGCTTATTGACTATTTTCTCCGAGAATTATCTGAAATCACGACTCTTATTATCGCGTGTTATGACCAAATTCCCTTCTTCTGAGATCAAAAAGACGTTAGAACGAATAGCTTTGGTAGAGGCAGAAGTTAACCGTTAGGTAGATCGGCTGTGGTAGATATACTATTTAAACGCCCCGCTTTAAACAGTAACTGTTTAGAACGGGGCGTTTAAAAGAGAGGTTTATTGCTCTATTTAAGCATTTGCATGGGGAACTCCTGAGGTCCGTCAACTGAACGGGTACGGGTTCTAGTCACTTTAGGTCCCGGAATAAATGGACTGTGGTTAAGTACATAACGTATTCTCTCTTTTTGTTCCGGTGTGAAACGATTAACATAAGAGATTGAATAATCCATAATATTATTAGGAGTCGATTCGAGATGAGTAATGCAGTCTCTTCTTTTCATTAAATAAGGTAGATCGGCAAAAGTAAGCTTGGTGCCACTTATTGGAGTATAATTATCTAAGAAGGTTTCGTACTCATATCTATTATAGGCTGGGGTATCGTCGCAATAATCGGTATTCTCGCAAACGTCAGTGCTAAGCTCTCCATTAACTTCTTTTTCGTTGAAAGCATGGTGAAGGCCGAAGTAATGTCCGAGTTCGTGCGTTAAGGTTGCAACGACGTCTAATGTATTATAATATTGCCCTTCTTGGCTTTGTGCCTCGTTGATGTAAGCGTTGTTTATTGAAACGCAGTGCGGGTAGGAAAGATTAGATTGTTGTGGTACAAACAATAGGTTACTTAGACCTCCTAAATCGTCAGGTGAGATAGTATAAGGTAAGTGAGATATGCCTAATATTGATTCCTCTGTAAATGTGTATAACATGATGTTAACATATTTGTCCGGATTCCAAAGTAAGTTAATATTCTTTTTAACATTGTTGGACATAAAAGCCTCGCAGTCCATAGTTGGAGTATCCCATAAAATACGTTCTACCCCTGATTCTTCAAGCATGTTTCCACTCGGATCTTCTGTTGCTAATACAAACTCTAGATTGATATCGGTGCTATTCCCCGATCGGTTGCTATATAGCGCATTACAAGCTGTGATAATTTCAGCTGCTCTACCTTTTCTCATATACTGCTTACTGTCCGTCTGATCTTTGTATAAGACATGGAAGATGACAGGTATGCGGTAGTGATGGGTCTTTAGTTGATCTTCTGTAAGAGTCAATGCAGCTTGAGTTATACTTATCGTTTTGGTAATTGTTTCTGTTTTTATAGTGACACTTGCTGTTCGTTGAGTTTGCTCTTCGTTAGGTTGAAGAGTTATTTTTAGAGTCGCATCGTTGTTGCCTAAATTCTGATCAAGGACACACCAAGATTTATTACTAATAACACTCCATGATGAGTTACTCGTTATACTTATGGTGAGATCATCTCCGTTAGGACTGACGTTTGTAAAGATCGTTTTTGATACTTCTAAATTTGGAGTAATAGAATCTCCCTTACAGCTACTTATAATGACAACGATAAGTAATACCCAATAATTAAATAATTTTGTTTTCATCATTTGATAATTTGTATTTTACATCTCTAACAGATTTGTTCTATAGCTTTTTTGATTATTTTATTTGTCCGACTATTTGGAGTTGGAAAACAAATGTATTAGAAAATATAGAATAATATGTTAAAACCTTACTTTTTTTTATCCTAAAGTACTATTAAACTTTATTTGTCAAACTTGATTTTATGTTGACAGACTGATATTTGCTGTTTGAGTGTTTGCTTTAATTTATATTGAAGTTGCTTTAAGTGTTTAGTTGGTTCTATTTATTGAGCAAAGATTTCTCTCCATCCTACCGCATTATACCACGATAATGTTTTGTAGAAATTGTCATATTGAAGATTTATTCCTTTGGGAACATATGAGGAGATGCCACAAGCGCCTGTCATAGGAAACATTTTTAGAGGTAGCGTATATTCGTATGCTGCATAAACCTTTGGAGTAGTTTCGAATTGAATAGATGCATTAAGAAATGCCGATTTCCAAGTATCGTAGTTTGAGTTGTTATGAACGGTCAGTTCTTTTATCACTCCATCGAAATCGTAGTATTGATAATATTTTGTTCCTCGTCCGTAAAAAAGGATTTGTTCGGTATTTATGTATTGAGGGTCGGAAACGAAAGTCGTAATGATGTTTTTAGTTTCTTGAGCTAAGTTGTCTAAGGCGCTACTTTTGATGACTCCAATGGCCACACCACCGGTCCAATCATTATCGCTTGTCCAGACGCTACCGTCATAAATTTCACTATACGGGGCATAGTATTGATGGGCGATGCCTTTTGCTAAATCAGCCCCTTGTTTTGAAGAGCATAATGCAGGAACAACGTTTTGGTAGGGAGCACCAGGTCCCGGAATTTCTGTTGGAGAACCAATGAAGTAATCCGCATGCGAACGGAGTTCGTAGGCTACTTCGATCGACTGCATGAAACAAGCATCAAATAAGATGAAGTCAAAATGAGGTGCAGCGGTTAATGCTTCATTCAAGTCCTGAATGTCCATGAAATGTGTGATTTGATCTTGTCCCCACCAACGGGTGGTTGCGGATAGGCGGGATGCGGCGGCGGCAGGTAGCCAAGCATCGCCATGCGACCAAAAAACAATGCCATACGATTCCGCAGGAAATTTCGTATAAGCCTCTGATAAGATGGATTTCATCTCATTAACTCCGACTGAATTTTGATTGTCGTAATTCTTGATGGCTTTTTCTATAACTGTTCCATTCGAAGATTTCGTTAGATGTATAAGTTGAGTTCTATCATAATTATCAATATAGATTAGGAGATTATATTGCCTAATATCAACACTTTTTAAACCTTGCTTCATTTCGTTGATATCACCGTTGACAAAGTCGGATAGGGAGTTTTGGCCTGCAATATAGATTAATACGGTACGTTTTTTTGTGGTCGGTAGATCAGGTTCGTTGTTACAACTCATGAGTAGAGTTGTGAGAATCATGACGATAAATAAATATTTTTTTTTCATGCTTTTTCTTCTGCCCTTTATAATGGTCGTTTTTTCTGTTTAAGCAAAGATATAAAAAAGAATGACAATTATGCTTTGGTGGTGTTTTTTAATACCGAAATAGGTTTTGGTTTGGATTTATAATCTGTTGAACTTCCTTGAATTGGTAGGCCTTGATTTCACCAGTTTTTTTCTCTATGATTAATTCTCCGCTTGGTTTCACTTCGACTACTTTACCTTCAAAACGCCCTTCTTTATCTGCATAGGGATGCCAACCTTCTTTCCTAAATAAAGATTGATGGTAGGATTGGGCGATAAAACCGATGTTTCCTTCTCTCAAACTATCATAGTAAACTCTTAGTTGCTCAATGATTTGATCTAAAATCTCAGATAGGGAATGTTTGGTTTGAGTGATTTGATAGAGGGATATCGGATTGGGTGCCGAACTGTGGAACTTTTCTTGATTAATGTTTAGTCCAATTCCAATGATGGACCGATCAATATGCGTTCCGGTCAGTGTGTGTTCGATGAGTATCCCACCAATTTTTTTGTCTTTCCAATAAATGTCGTTTGGCCATTTGATTGTGATCTCATTCGTGTATTGATCTAACGTGTTTTTGACGGCTAACGATACGATTTGGGAAATATAAAATTGATGGCGTGCTTCGACAAAATCAGGAAAAAGGAGGATGCTAAATAATAAGTTTTTATAAGGTGACGATTCCCACGTGTTTCCTCTTTGGCCTCGACCTATGGTTTGAAAATCTGCAATTACCGTTGTAAATTCTTTTAAGTTGCTGACTTCACAGAGGTCTGCTAGATAACTATTTGTGGAAGTAGTCTCTTGAAGATGAATAATAGGGTATAAACCTTCATTATTTAATGTTTTCATACTCAGTTCGTAGCTGTTTTGTGAATTTTTTGATGACCTCATCGTAAGAATGGTCAATGAGAGCTTTGATGAGTTTATCATTGACATCTTGATCAAAATAAATGCAATTCCAATATTTTTTATTGAAATGATAGGCACCCTCTATTCCTTTATATTGTTCACGGAGTTCGATAGCTCTATTGGCGTCGCATTTCAACGCTATGCGATCGGCCGTTTCCAGATCAATCAGTGCAAACATCTTACCCATCACTTTCATTACAAGCGATGTCTCATCAAAAGGGAAACACTCGGTAACTCCTTTTTTATTTAAACAATAAGTTCTGATATCTTCTACATTCATCTTTTAATGGATTTAAAATAGGGGTGGGTAGAAAGCTTCCTTAATATGTTCTATAGAATAGTGGCTTTCATTGCCAACTATTGTTATAATGTCAAAACGAACTGGTGCATCAATCTGAAATAACTTGATATAAGTATTAGCTGCTAGTACCATATGTCTGATTTTTTTCTGATCAACGGCCTCTTCAGGTTTCTTAAAGAGAGTGTTTCGACGAGTTTTGACTTCAACAATGATTAACTCACCCTCTTTAGCTGCAATAATGTCTAGTTCTAAATGGCCTTTATGCCAATTCCTATGCCGGATGGAATAGCCATTATTCTCTAAATATTGGGCAGCAGCATTCTCGCCTAGTTGCCCTAAATCGTTATGCTCAGCCATTCTGTTTAGTCCTTATGACAATCAGATTAGTGTCTTGCACGCTATTATTCTGATTGTATCTATTTCTCTTTCTGCAAATTTACTGTTTTTTTTCTTTGTTTTTACAGAAGGAAAACTAAATTTGCATGAGATATGAAGAAACGGAATAAATATAATTTGAAAGTGCACGTTGATACCGTAAAAAGAGAACGGCGAATGAGCATTTTATTGAGTGAGGAGGAGCAGCTGATTATTGATCGCTATTTGGATAGATATAGGATCACGAATAAATCACGTTGGTTGCGCGAAACCGTTCTTATGTTTATTCATAAAAATATGGAAAAAGATTATCCAACATTGTTTGGAGAACATGACATGCGTCGTTGATTTTATGGTATTAGATGATAATTATTTTATGAGGCAAGCCTTACTTGAGGCTAAAAAAGCTTTTGAACGAGGAGAAATTCCTGTTGGAGCTGTTGTGGTGTGCAAAGAACGCATTATTGCAAGAGCACATAACTTGACTGAGTTACTTAATGATGTGACTGCTCATGCAGAGATGCAGGCCATTACTGCTGCTGCTAATGTTTTAGGAGGGAAATATTTAAAAGAATGTACACTCTATGTGACGTTGGAGCCTTGCGTGATGTGCGCTGGGGCAATTGCCTGGTCGCAGCTTGGCAAACTAGTTATTGGTGCCGAAGATGTGAAGCGGGGTTATCAGAAATATGCTCCAAGCTGTTTGCATCCTAAAACGGTTTTGGTTAAAGGGGTTTTGTCAGAGGAGTGTGCAGAATTAATGAAGTCTTTTTTTGTGGCTAAGCGATAATAGACTTAGCTTTTTAATTCATCAGAATCATTTTATTTGATTTCTTCAAAGTCGATATATTCACCATCTTCTTTGGTGAATATTTTTTTGTGTTTTCGTTCTTGTTGTGTTTCTTTGTTTGTCTTTTCTTCCGAATGAGAGGTCTGGCTTTCTGTTCTCTCTTGCCAGTTTCTTTTAGCTCTTCCTATACCTAGTCCTTGTGTGATTCTAGTGATTACTCTGAATATCGTGCTAATCACTAATCCGCTTACAACAAGTAGAAAAAATATGATGATAAAAATAAAGGCAATAATATGCATATCTTTTTGTTTTACGATGTTATTGTATTCTTACGTACAATAAGCATGCCAAAGTTTTATCCTTTTCTCCAAACGATAAAAGAGAGGACTGTATACCATATAATAATGGCAGCAAATGCACTAATTCCTAGAAATAGAAGTGGAATACTGATCAACAAGAAAGTAAAGCTTATTTTATTATCTTTCCAAGACAGGTTTTTGAACTTTAAAGAGAACATCGGAAGTTCCGACACCAATAGGAATGAGAAGATAAAGATTAAAAGTAGTATAATTAAAACATTACTATTTGCGAATAAGAAGTCTTTTCCTCCTGCGATGAGTGATCCCCAGAAAAAAGCGTTTGCCGGAGTTGGCATCCCTATGAAAGAAGAGGTCTGTCGAGTGTCAATATTAAATTTAGCCAATCGAAGGGCTGAAAAAATGGCAATAACAAATGCTAAATAGGGGATATAGTCTCTATACTCATTTAAAAAAGAAGGATAGGATAGTGCAGGCTCTTTTAGAAAAGAGAAGACGATTAATGCTGGCGCTATTCCAAAGCTGATGTCATCTGCAAGTGAATCTAATTCTTTTCCAATCGGAGAAGGCGCATTTAATAAACGAGCCGACATGCCATCGAAAAAGTCAAATATTCCACTTAATATAATAAAAAGTAAAGCCATTTCATAGCGTGCTTCAAAAGCCATGACGCAAGCTATACAACCTGAGAACAGATTTAAACAAGTAATGGTATTGGGTATATGTTTAATCATGTCTGCTTTCTCTTATTTAAGTTTTGCGATTATGGTTTGGTTTCCGGTCGTCAACTGTCCCATCTTCACGCAAACTTCCGTACCTAAAGGAAGGTATACGTCGACGCGAGATCCGAATTTAATGAAACCCATATGTTCATCAATGAAACAATCTTCGCCAACTTCTGAATAAGTCACAATGCGGCGAGCTACTGCACCAGCTATTTGCCGAGTTAGGATTTCAACTCCTTCCGGAGTTTCAATCACGATGGTCGAACGCTCGTTTTCCGTACTTGCTTTAGGTAACCATGCTTTCATGAAATTCCCATTGTGATGAGCCACTTTTTTGATCTTTCCGTCAACAGGATACCAATTGGCATGCACATTAACAATGCTCATAAAAATAGAGACCATTAATCGGCGATCATGAAAATATTCATTTTCTTCGACTTCTTCAATAACGACAATTTTTCCGTCTGCCGGAGCTACAACAACCTTTGTGGTGTCTTGACCAAATAGTCGGATGGGGCAACGAAAGAAATTCACCATTAAACAATAGACAATGGTACTAGCAAATGCTATGACATAAAATGGGATTTTGCAATCAAAACCTAAGTAAAAGACAGCGTTTAAAAGTAATAGAAATGCTGCGCTAGCTATTAAAATATGTGTTCCTTCGTGGTGAAGACGTATTTTCTTTATTTTTTTTAGATGACTCATGAATAATGTTTAATGATAAATTATCTGCAAAAATAAACTTATTTTAAAAAATCAGCAAGTTATTTGAAGTAGATTTATTGTTGTTGATAACTTTTTGATGAATCTTTTTGTTTATAGCCATTAAGACCGTACTTTTATCCTATCAATTATAACTTATCATTATGCAAGATTTCGTTCATTTACATGTTCATACACAATATTCTTTGCTTGACGGTCAAGCAAGCGTTAGTGCTCTAGTCGATAAAGCCATGAGTAATGGCATGAAGGGTATTGCTGTCACCGATCATGGTAATATGTTTGGGATTAAGGAATTCATTAACTATGTCAATAAGAAGAATGGAGGAACAAAAGGTCTTGTCAAGGATCTTAAGAAACGTTTGAGTCTTCTTCAAAATGGGCAGGTGGAATGTGAAGATGTGCAAAGTGAGATTGATTCGTGCAAAAAACAAATCGGTGATGCTGAAGCTAAATTATTCAAACCTATCATTGGCTGCGAGATGTATGTTGCTCGCCGATCTATGGATAAAAAAGAGGGTAAGCCGGATCAAAGCGGATATCACTTGATTGTGCTAGCTAAAAACTTGAAAGGTTACCATAATTTAATTAAGCTTGTTTCTCATGCTTGGACAGATGGATTTTACATGCGTCCGCGTACGGATCGGAGTGAACTTGAGAAGTATCACGAGGGACTAATAGTTTGTACAGCTTGCTTGGGTGGAGAAATTCCTAAAAAGATCACTCAAGGGCTTTTTGCAGAAGCCGAGGAAGCTATTCAGTGGTATAAGAATCTGTTCGGTGACGATTTCTATTTAGAAATGCAAAGACATAAGGCTGTGGTCCAAAATGCGAATCATGAAGCTTATCCTTTACAAGTGAACGTCAATAATCATCTGATAGACTATGCTAATAAATATGGAGTCAAGTTGATTTGCACGAATGATGTCCATTTTGTCAATGAAGAGCATGCCGAGGCACATGACCGTTTGATTTGTTTGAGCACCGGGAGAGACTTGGATGATCCTAAAAGAATGTATTATACGAAGCAAGAGTGGATGAAGACTAAAGAAGAGATGAATGTTCTTTTTTCAGATGTTCCACAAGCACTGAGTAATACGTTGGAAATCCTTGATAAAATAGAGTTTTATTCTATTGATCATTCTCCTATTATGCCAACTTTCGCTATTCCTGAGGAGTTTGGGACAGAAAAACTGTATCGTGAGAAATATTCTGAGAAGGACTTATTTGATGAATTCACTTGCGATGAAAATGGGAAGGTGGTACTGAGCGAAAAGGATGCTTTAGCTAAAATTGATCGTTTAGGAGGATATGATAAACTTTACCGTATAAAGTTGGAAGCTGATTACTTGAAGAAATTGGCTTTTGATGGAGCAAAAAAATTCTATGGTGATCCTTTGTCTGATGAGGTTGTAGAACGGTTGGTCTTTGAATTGTATATCATGAAGACGATGGGTTTTCCCGGTTACTTCTTGATTGTGCAGGATTTTATTAATGCCGCACGTAATGAGTTGGGCGTATCGGTTGGTCCAGGACGTGGTTCAGCAGCCGGATCGGCTGTGGCCTATTGTTTGGGAATAACTAAGATCGACCCTATTCAATATGATTTGCTATTTGAACGTTTCCTTAATCCGGATCGTATCTCATTGCCTGATATTGATGTGGACTTTGATGATGATGGTCGTGGTGAAGTCCTTCGCTGGGTGACTAATAAGTATGGACAAGAAAAAGTAGCTCATATTATCACTTACGGCACGATGGCCACAAAATTGGCGATTAAGGATGTGGCTCGTGTCCAGAAACTGCCTCTACCGGAATCGGACCGATTGACTAAATTGGTTCCCGATAAGATTCCTGATAAAAAGCTAAATCTTAAAAACGCCATAGAATATGTACCTGAGCTTAGAGCTGCTGAGGCATCTCCTGATCCTTTGGTAAGAGATACTTTGAAGTATGCTAAAATGCTTGAGGGTAATGTGCGAGGTACGGGAGTACATGCTTGCGGAACCATTATTTGCCGAGATGATATTACAGACTGGGTTCCAGTGAGCACCGCTGATGATAAAGAAACTGGTGAAAAGATGCTTGTGACCCAATATGAGGGTTCGGTTATTGAAGAAACCGGGTTGATAAAAATGGACTTTTTGGGATTGAAAACATTGTCCATTATTAAAGAAGCTGTTGAAAATGTGCGTTTGAGCCGTGGCATTACTATTGATATTGACAACATTGATATATCAGATCCGGTTACTTATAAATTATATAGTGACGGGAGAACGGTTGGTACATTCCAATTTGAGTCTGCCGGAATGCAGAAGTATTTGCGAGAGCTTCAACCGTCGACCTTTGAGGATCTTATTGCTATGAATGCTTTGTACCGTCCGGGACCTATGGACTATATTCCGGACTTTATTGATCGCAAACATGGCCGTAAACCGATCGAATATGATATCCCGGTTATGGAAAAGTATCTTAAGGATACTTATGGGATTACGGTTTACCAGGAACAGGTTATGCTCCTTTCGCGTTTGCTGGCTAATTTTACTCGAGGTGAGTCCGATGCCCTACGTAAAGCGATGGGTAAAAAGTTACGTGATAAGCTGGATCATATGAAGCCTCAGTTTATTGAAGGGGGAAGAAAAAATGGGCATGATCCGAAGGTCCTTGAAAAAATCTGGGCGGACTGGGAGAAGTTTGCTTCTTATGCTTTCAATAAATCGCATGCGACTTGCTATTCTTGGGTTGCTTACCAGACGGCATATCTAAAAGCAAACTATCCATCTGAATATATGGCGGCGGTGATGAGTCGAAGCTTGTCGAACATTACGGATATTACGAAGTTGATGGATGAATGTAAGGCCATGGGAATACAAACCTTGGGGCCGGATGTCAATGAGAGTAATTTGAAGTTCACAGTGAATACCGAAGGAAATATCCGGTTCGGACTTGGAGCGGTTAAGGGAGTCGGTGAAGGCGCTGTAATGGGCATTATTGAAGAACGACAAAAAAATGGTCCGTTTAAAGATATATTCGACTTTGTTCAGAGAGTTAATCTTAATGCTTGTAATAAAAAGAATATGGAAAATCTTGTTCTTGCCGGTGGATTTGATAGTTTTATCGGATTAAAGCGCGAACAGTATTTTGCGATAAATGCCAAAGGGGAAGTCTTTCTTGAGACGTTGATGCGATATGGAAATCGTTATCAGACGGATCTGGCCACAGCGGTGAATTCTCTGTTTGGTGGTGAAAATGTAGTTGAGATTGCGACACCGGAAGTTCCACAAGGGGTTGAAAATTGGAGTGATCTCGAGAAATTGAATCGTGAACGCGAACTGGTTGGTATCTATTTATCGGCTCATCCGTTAGATGAATATTCTATCGTTTTAGAGCATGTTTGTAACACTCATATGTCTGAAATAGAAAATAAATCGGAACTTGTGGGTCGGGAGATTACTATGGGAGGAATTGTAACTGCCGTTCGTCAGGGAATGAGTAAGAATGGTAATCCATATGGCATCGTTAAAATTGAAGATTATTCCGGTTCGGCTGAATTCCCGTTTTTTGGTACAGATTGGGTGACTTACAAAAGTTATTTAGATATTGGAATGTTTCTATTTATACGAGCTCGTTGTCAGCCTAAGCAATGGAAAGCAGATGAATTGGAGGTGAAAATCACCTCAATAGAGCTATTAGCTAATGTTAAAGAAGAATTGGTGAAGAAAATAACGATTATAGTGCCATTATCAGTGCTTAATTCTGAATTTATTAATGAACTTTCAGTTCTGATAAAAGGAAGTCCCGGAAATGCAGAACTATATTTTAAGATTTCCGATGATGCCGATTCTTCGATGTCGGTTGAGATGCTTTCTCGACCAATTAAACTATCTGTCGGGAAAGATTTAATTAATTATTTAAAAGAACAAACCGAAGTTGGTTTTCATATAAATTGATTATATTTGTGCACCTTTAATTTTAAATTAAATATTAATCAGTATTTATAAAACTAGAAAAAATGGCTTTAGCGATTACAGACAGCAATTACAAAGAAATTCTTGCAGAAGGCAAGCCGGTTGTAATAGACTTTTGGGCTCCATGGTGTGGCCCTTGTAAAATGGTAGCTCCAATAATAGATGAATTAGCCAATGAATTTGGTGAAGAAGTGACTATTGGTAAATGTGATGTCGATGAGAATAGCGACGTAGCTGCTGAATATGGCATTCGTAATATTCCTACTGTTTTGTTTTTTAAGAATGGAGAAGTAGTCGATAAGCAAGTTGGTGCAGTTGCTAAATCTGTATTTGCTGAAAAAATTAAGAATTTACTTTAGACTCATTTCTAAAAATAATAATTATGGGACTGGAAGACGATTTTCTATTGGCAGACGCTGATGACGAGAAGACCATCGCGTTTATTAAAAACTATCTTCCTCAAGAATTGAAAGATAGGTTCTCTGATGATCAGTTGTATTATTTCCTTGACTTGATCGATGAGTATTATGTTGAGAGTGGCATTTTGGAAGCAGAACCTGATGAAGACGGGTATGTCAATATTGACTTGGACAAAGTGGTTGACTATATTGTCGTTGAATCTAAAAAGGATGAAATCGGAGAATTTGATCCTGAGGAAATCTTATTTGTTGTTCAGGGTGAAATGGAATTTGGAAACTCTCTTGGACAAGTAGATTAGATCTCTTCTGATAAAATAAAAAGAAGCGTCCGTGAATCATCACGGACGCTTCTTTTTATCTATCTATAAGTGAGAGGTTGCTGAGGAAAGAATGGTTACAACTCTTCTAAAGCATAATATTGATAATCTCTTAATATCGTTTGAAGAAATTCTTCTGGTGTTCTTTCTTTGGATGTTATCCCTAAAAATGCTGTGATCTTTTTTGCGAGATGTTCTATCCGATTGTGACGATCTTCTTTACTAGAGTGTAATGTGCGTGTGATGACATTGATCTGATCTAGCGACAAATCTCCTGCTTGAGGATAGGCTGGGCGATAATTGGGATCTAAATAATTAAATTCGTCAAGACTAACTGCTATCTTACGATAGCTTTGCTCTTTAATGACTATTGTTCCGGCTGCTAGATCGCCAAGCCTTTGATTCTTTTTAGTCAGTAGTATTGCTAATAATCCTAATCCACCGGTTAATGGTCCGTCTACAATAAATAGCAACCAACGCAATAAGTAGGAGCTGATAGAGGGTGTACTTCCATCGGCTTTAACCACACGAATTCGCATCATTTTTTTTCCAATACTTTGCCCTTCATTAAAGACTTCCCATAATAGGTGGTAAGTCAATAGTGGTAGAAAAACAATCAAGTATAAAGAAGCATAATGTAAATTAAAGGGGATGTGTGTGATCGATAATAATGTACTTGTAGCGTAAATGTAAATCACAATAACAATGAAATCGATAAGCAAGGCTATCATTCTTTCGCCAATACTTGCAGGGGTCTGATCAATGCGAACAAATTGGCCTGTTATAATTGTTGAATCTGACATCTATTTTTATTTTTTTTCATCGTTGATTGCAAATATATCATAATTATCTTACATTTGTTCGTTGCAAATAAATTTTATTTATAATTAATCATCATGAGATGAAAGAAGTTACATTTATTCGTCGCAATATAGACAAATGGAAGGATATAGAACGTTTGATTGACAACGTTTCTGTACAGAATCCGGACTCCATCGCTGATGCCTATTCGAATGTGACCTCTGATTTAGCTTTTGCTCAAACTCATTTCTCGAATTCTCGCATTACGATCTATCTCAATAATCTGGCCTCGACTTTACATCATGAGCTTTACAAAAATAAACGTGAAAAGTGGAGCCGTATCTTGACTTTCTGGAAAGATGAGATACCTCAGGTCATGGCTTTGTCTAGGAAGGAACTTAAACTGTCTTTCTTGATTTTTATCATTAGTGTTGGAATTGGAATCTTATCTGCGGCAAATGATCCGGATTTTGTTCGCTCGACCTTGGGCAATAGCTATGTTGATATGACGATGCATAACATAGCCGCCGGTAACCCAATGGCAATTTACGGTTCCTCTTCGGAGTTACCTATGTTTTTAGGAATAACATTCAATAATGTCATTGTCTCTTTTAATTGCTTTGTAATGGGCTTGCTGACCGTCTTTGGTACAGGATATATGTTGTTGAAGAATGGGATTATGATTGGAGCTTTTCAAACTTTTTTCTATCAACAAGGCTTTTTAGGAGAATCTATGTTGGCCATTTGGTTGCATGGTACCTTGGAGATTTGGGCTATTATTGTGGCTGGCTCTGCAGGAATCGTTCTTGGCAACAGTTGGCTTTTTCCAGGAACTTACTCTCGTTTAGAATCTTTTAAACGGGGGGCGAAACGTGGACTAAAAATCTTAATAGGGACTGTTCCCATTTTCATTTTGGCGGGTTTCATCGAAGGTTTCTTCACTCGCCATACTGATTGGTCGGACATCTTGAGATTGATGATGATTCTGTTGTCGTTAGGATTTATCTTTTTTTACTATATTTATTTACCCAATAAAAAAACTCATGGAACCGCAAAAACCTAGAATTACGTTGTATGAAAGACGTTCGTTTGGAAATAAACTGAATGCTTCTTTCGATTTTATTAAAGAAAACTGGAAGCCTTTATTCAAATTTAGTACATATCTTCTCTTGCCATTGTCTCTTATACAAGGTCTAAGTTTAAACGGTTTAATAGGAGGAATGACCAATTTGGGAGCACTTGAAAATTCTGATGCAATAGCTGGGTTGGGATCGCTTGGGGTTACTTTCCTTTTGCATTATAGTTTGTATATTTTATTATTCATCATTGGAAATATAGGCTTGTCCGCTTTGGTTCTTGCATTGGTGAAGAGCTATAATGAGAGAGAGGATCGCCTTCTGAATATCACTCTTAAGGAGTTGAAGCCTTTATTGTTGTACAATGCTAAGCGTGTCTTTTTAGCAGGATTGGCCGCCTTTATCGTTTTATCTGTTGTCTTATTTGTGGTGGCCCTTTTCGCAGCTATTTCGGTTTATACGATGATTTTGACGTTGCCTTGTTTCATCGCTTGCCTTGTTCCCTTGTTGCTGTTAACCCCCATTTATGTTTTAGAGAAAATTAGTTTAGGAGATGCGGTCTTTAAAGCCTACCGATTGGGATTTCCGACGTGGGGGGGAATCTTTTTGATTGCTTTGGTTATGGGTATTATCGCCAATGTTTTGCAAGGTGTGTTTACTGCTCCTTGGTATATTGCTTTCTTGGTGAAATATTTCTTTATGATGAGTGATGCGGCTAATGTTGCAACCGTTTCTCCATGGTATGCATTTATGTTATATGTTTTTGCGGTGATTCAAGTGTTTGGAACTTATCTTTCAATGATCTTTTGCCCTATAGGTGTTGTCTATCAATATGGGCATGCTTCTGAAGTGGTCGATTCTGTGAAAGTTGAAGAAGACATTGACAATTTTGAAAATCTTTGATAAATGGGAATAACATCCCCTGTTGATACATTAGCCTGTGATACTGTGCGGATTGCTGCATTTCAAAGCAATCCGGCATATAACTATGAACGTGACTTGTTGAATCCTGATATCAACTTTTTGGAATGGATTGTCAAATGGGTGATGAGCTGGTTAGATAAATTATTAAATCACCCGTTTGTGCAAGAATATTCTTGGCTTTTCTGGTCTCTAGTTATTCTTGTTATTGTCGGTTTACTGACTTGGTTTATTTATAAAAGACGTCCCGAGCTCTTTTCCCATTCTCGTAAAGGAACGTTAGCTTATAAGGTTGAAGAAGATACGATCTATGGCGTCGACTTTGAATTACGGATTACCGAAGCTTTCGCATGCTCTGACTATAAAGAATGTGTACGCTTGATCTATTTACAAACTTTAAAAGAATTAAATGATGAGCATCGTTTAGAATGGCAACTTTACAAAACGCCTTCTCAATATGTTTACGAAGTCAATATGCCACTATTTAAGCAACTGACTCAACTTTTCCTACGTGTACGATATGGTAATTATGATGTTGTTTCAGAGGATGTTGATTGGGCTAAAAAGAGCCAGCAAAAAGTGATGAAAGGAGAGGGTGATGAAAAATAGTCGGCGTTTTTTTATCGGCATATTTCTATTTATGCTACTTGTCTTTGCTATAGAATGGCAAATGCCTAAGAAATTTGTTTGGAGTCCCACCTATCATCATACCGACCATCAACCGTTTGGGTGTGCTGTGTTCGATAGTCTCTTGTCGACAACTTTCCATAAGGGCTATTTTTTGTCTGATCAAACCTTCTATCAGCTCTGGGAACGTGATTCTCTATTGAGAAGTGATTCACTCTCGAAAACGGATTCGCTCTTGAAGCGTGCATTCTTAGTGGTTGCCGATCAACTGCTTTTATCAGATTTGGATGTTGAGAGCGTATTGAAAATCGCCGACCGTGGTCATACGGTAGTCCTTGTTGGCAGTTCTTTTGCGAAAAATATTGAGGATACTTTGGCTTTTAAATGTTGGAGTACCCGTTCGAATATTCAAGCTTTTAAACAGACGTTTGCTTCTCATGTCACGCGTGATAGCATAACTTGGAGTGACTATTCTAGGGGGTATTCAAAACAGAGGTATAGATTCAATGGCTATTTATGCGGTTCGTTCTTTAAAGGATTTGATTCTATTCCGTCACGTGTCTTGGCAACTAAGGATTTGACCGAAGATGTTCAATTCTTTAATCCTTCTGATACCTTAAAAACCTCATCGGTGTACCGAAACTACCATCCGGCTATGGCGTTTGTTCGGCAATATGGTGAGGGGCGCTTGATTTTTGTTTCCACTCCACTTCTATTTACTAATTATGGCATACTTGATCGTGAGGGACGTTATTACATTTCCCGCATTCTTTCGGAATTAAAAGACTTGCCCGTGTCTCGTCTTGAAACTTATAATCCTCAGTTGGCAGAAGGGCAATCTCCATTCAGCTTCTTATTATCAAAGCCACCACTTCGCACAGCTCTTTATCTGACGATGTTGGGGATCATCTTATTTATGTTTTTTACAGCCAAACGTAAACAACGCATTATTCCTGTGATTTCTCCTCCGGTAAATCGCAGTGTGGAATTTGTAGAACTGATTGGTTCGCTTTATTTTCGTAAGCAAGATCATGCCGATCTCGTGAAAAAGAAATACACGTATCTCGCTGAGGAACTTAGACGGACGATAAGGGTGGATATCGATAATGCCGATCAGGATTTACAGAATATAAAAACGATTTCTCAAAAGACTGGGATCGGAGAAGAGCAGATTCGTTCGTTCTTTCGTCAAGTTCGTCCGGTTATTTGCGGTGCCCGGTCGGTTCATTCGACTCAGATGAAGCATTTTATAGATCAAATGAATGAAATTATCAAACAGATATAATCAAACAGATATAATCAAACAGATATAAACTCATAATTATGGAAGAGCAAATTCAGCAGCGCATTGATTTGTCGGCTTTCTCTACTCAAATAGAGGAGCTAAAGAAACATATCTCTTCTGTCATCGTTGGACAGGAACAAACGGTCGATCTAATTTTGACTGGTATTTTTGCTAATGGGCATGTTTTACTTGAAGGAGTGCCCGGAGTCGCAAAAACCCTATTGGCCAGATTATTGTCCCGTTTGATCGAAGCCGATTATAGTCGCATTCAATTTACTCCCGACTTGATGCCGAGTGATGTACTAGGAACCATGGTCTTTAATATGCAGACCAATACGTTTGAGTTTCATCGTGGTCCGGTGTTTGGAAATCTAATTCTTGTGGATGAGATTAATCGTGCACCGGCTAAAACTCAGTCGGCCTTGTTTGAAGTTATGGAAGAACGGCAAGTGACAGTTGATGGAACCACTTATCCGATGGGAGAGTTGTATACCATTCTGGCAACTCAGAATCCGATCGAACAAGAAGGGACGTATAAGCTTCCTGAAGCACAGCTTGACCGTTTCTTGATGAAGGTGACGATCGATTATCCTTCGCTTGAAGAAGAAGTCAACATCTTAGAGCGACACCACACTAAATCATCTTTCTTAAAGCTAGAGGACATAAAGCCGGTTATGACCCTTGAGGAGTTACTTACGCTTCGTCGGTTGATGGATCAAGTGTTTGTTGATCGTACGCTGTTACATTACATGGCGCTCATTGTACAACAAACGCGAACCAGCAAAGCGGTTTATCTTGGGGCTTCTCCTCGAGCTTCGGTATCTATGCTTCAAGCTTCAAAAGCTTATGCTTTATTGCAAGGACGCGATTTTGTTACTCCTGAGGATATTAAGTTTGTAGCACCTTATGTCCTTCAACACCGACTGATCCTAACTGCTGAGGCTGAGATGGAAGGTTATTCTCCGATTAAGGTTACTCAACGGTTGATTGACAAGGTGGAGGTTCCTCAGTAATCCGTTTTTCTAAATAAGAGTATTCATTATAAAATAGTATTGCACCTTGTATTTAACCCGTCGGTTTTATTATCTATTTATAGTGGCCGTTGTCTGGTTCGTCATCGGATACTTCTGGCCTACTGGGGTGACAGTTGCTCAAATTGTTCTGGGACTGCTATGCTTATCTGTAGGAGTAGATAGTCTATTACTCTATCATCGGCGAGGCATTACGGCTTATAGAAGTTGCTCCGATCGTTTCTCGAATGGAGACGAAAATCGTGTTAGCATTCGCGTTGATAATAGCTACCCGCTAACCTCTTTTCTTGAAATCATTGATGAAATCCCGTTTGTGTTTCAACGGCGAGATGTCTGTTTCCGCTTGAAGCTCCATCGCGGGGAAGGGAAGCAAGTGGTGTATCATCTGACTCCTAAGGAACGTGGGGTTTACGGTTTTGGACAGGTCCGAATTTTGGCAACTAGTCTCATTGGTTTAGTGGCTCGCCGTTATACGTGTGGAACGCCTCAAGAGGTTAAAGTCTATCCTTCATTCTTGATGCTTCACCAATACGAATTGTTGGCTGCGACTCAAAACTTGACGGAATTTGGTATAAAGAAGATTCGGCGAGTTGGGCATCAAACTGAATTTGAACAGATCAAGGATTATGTGAAAGGAGGCGATTACCGCCGTATCAATTGGAAGGCCAGTGCCCGTCGGCATGAGCTGATGGTGAATGTTTATCAAGACGAACGTTCACAGCCCATCTATTGTGTGATCGACAAAGGACGTGTGATGCAACAGGCTTTTGGGGGAATGACTTTATTGGATTATGCCATTAATGCGTCTTTGATGTTGTCGTATGTGGCCATGCGAAAGGAAGATAAAGCCGGACTGGTGACTTTCAACGAGCATTTTGAGACGTTTTTACCGGCCTCCAAGGAGAGTGGGCATCTGCAAACCTTACTTGAAACGCTTTATAAACAACAGACGACTTTTGGAGAGACCGACTTTTCACGACTTTGCATTCATCTAGGTAAGCAGCTTAATAAAAGGGGATTATTGGTCTTGTTTACTAATTTCGCTGACATGAATGCCCTTAATCGACAACTCTCTTACTTTCAACAACTTTCTCGTCACCATCGGTTGCTTGTTGTTTTCTTTGAAGACGATGAACTGAATGCGTATGCCGAGCGACGGGCTATCGATACCGAGGGGTATTATCGGCGTGTCATTGCCGAAAAGTTTGTTTATGAGAAACGTCTGATGGTTTCCACATTAAGACAAAACGGTATTCATGCCCTATTAACGTCTCCTAATGACCTTTCGGTGAATGTCGTCAATAAATATCTGGAGATTAAAGCGCGTCAGTTGATTTAAGATCAGGCTAGTCTTAGTTGAGGTGTTCCATGGCTATGGCTTGGCGGGTGGCGATAAAGAAGAACAGAGCCATGCCAAGAATGATGATACCGAGAATGCCATAGAAGAGTCGAGCCTTTTTACGTCCTACGTTTGCAATGATTGACTTTGCATTGCGAGTAGAGAAGAACCAATTCCAATTGAGTAGTGCAGCTAGCAGAGCGGTGATCCCTGCTAGTGCGAATAAGCTTTGTACGATATATTGTCCTCTCATAATGTGATCACTCTACTGCCGTCTTCATGCTCCTCGATGGTTACTTTTACCGCATCACCCGGTAGAAGTTCTTCCACTAGTTCCGGCCATTCGATAAAACATAAAGCGCCACTGTAAAAATAGTCTTCATATCCCATGTCGTAGACTTCACTCAGCTTTTTGATGCGATAGAAGTCGAAATGGTAGATCAGTTCTCCGGATTTGTCGGAGCGATATTCATTGATAATCGCAAAAGTTGGTGAGGTAATCACGTCAGTAACCCCCAACTCTTCGCATAACGCTTTTACAAAAGTGGTTTTTCCGGCTCCCATTTTACCATAAAGGGCAAATACGGTATTGTCGCCCATTGCTTTGATAAACTCATGGGCAGCTTCACGAAGCTGATCGATTGATTGAACTTTGATTTCCATATAATTTTTAGTCATTTATTTCTTTAAAAGTAGTTTCACTATTTTGCAAATCGCATAGATCATAATGGAGAAAAAGATGATCGATGCTCCCGATGGCACTTGCCAATAATAAGAAAAGATCAGTCCTCCCAGGCAACCTAAAAGGCTGATTCCGATAGAGAGCCAAATCATGCGCTTAAAATTATAAGTAAACAAGTTGGCGGTCATTTGAGGAATGGTCAATAGCGAGATAGCCAGTACGATACCCACGATGCGTAAACACCCCACGATGGTTAGCGCAATAAAGGCCATGAGCAAATATTCAATTCGTGTCACCGGAATGCCTTGCGAACGTGCAAAGTCGCGGTCGAATGCAATGCTTATGATTGGGTGAAGGTAAAGGCTGAAAAACATAATCAATAACACATTCAGCCCCCCTAGTAGCCATAGGTCGGAACGTGTAATGGTCAGTATGTTTCCAAAAAGATAAGACGATAAGTCCGTTGCAAAGCCTGGCGATAAGAAGCTGAACATAATACCAATAGCCATTCCAAACGTCCAGAATACGGCAATAGCCGAATCTTCACGCATGTCGTGTCGTTTGCTTAACCACTCTACTCCAAAAGCTGAAAGTATAGAGAAAAGAGCGGCCGATAAAATGGGAGATAAACCGGTGTACAGTCCCAGTCCGACGCCGCCGAATGAGGCATGAGTGATTCCGCCACTGATGAAGACCAAACGTCTGGTTACGATATAAGTTCCGATAATGCCACAAGCAATGCTTGCTAGCAAACCTCCGATCAGGGCATGTTGGAAAAACGTATATTGTAGTAGATCCACGTATGAATGGGTTTTATGATCATCAATGTGTAATTCGTCTTTCACCGACGATGAGATAAACTTCGTCTTTTAACCCGTCAGGAAGTTCAATTCCACGGAGTTGGAGACTACGAATCCATCCTGCGACATCAATCTCGGCCATGGTGTAAAGAACGTCTCGAAACTGTTCCGTTTCTTGTTCGGTATACGTTTCGCCATCTTTTCCAATAAACCGGTCGAGATCTTCATCGTCATAATATTCAATTTTCTGACTCACGGCTGCAAGTAGACTGTCGCGCTCGCAGGTTTCATGTTGTCCACAACATTCGGAGTCCACTTCTTCAATTTCGGGCATGCGATCTAACTCTCCACGCTCAATCTTTTTCTGAAGTCCTTTGTTACGAACGTATCCGGCAATTAATGCTATAACAGCCAATATCAAAAGACTACCAACTAATATCCACATAACAAATTAGAAACTGATTTTTCGCAAAGTTACTCATTAATTTGTATTAATTGGTCATTTTGGAGTTTCAATACTTATAAACTTTTCTGTTTTTTCGATCGGTTTCGTGTTCGAATCTGATCAAAAAGGGGAGACGGATCGGGCCGTTGTGCTTTTAGTTTTCCGAATTTTCTCTATCTTTGCCGAACGATATAAACACTATTCACATGAAAAACAAATCTTTAATCGTATGGGCACTCAGTTGCTTTTCTTTGTTTTGCTCGGCGCAAGCTCCTGTGCAAAAAGGATTAATGAGTATCGACCGTTCGACGGCTGAGGCTCATATCGACTTCTTGGCAAGTGATGCTTTGCAAGGTCGTGAAGCCGGTTGCAACGGCTCTCGTATCGCGGCTCGTTATCTAGCCTCACAACTTCAGTTGATGGGTATCTCACCTCTGCATACCACCTATTTTCAGCCTTTTTCTGCTTATCATCAAGAACGGCAGAAGCGTGGTCGTTGGCAAGTCCACCCCGATTCCATTGCTCGACTAGAGAAAGAGGTTCATCAGAAAATTGATCTGACCAATGTGTTGGGCGTTATTCGTGGCCGCCAGACCGATGAATATGTCATTGTCGGTGCTCATTTCGATCACCTAGGCATTGATCCGATGCTTACTGGCGACCAGATTTATAATGGAGCCGATGATAATGCGTCCGGTGTTTCCGCAGTTCTTCAGATTGCAAAAGCCTTTGTAAAGAGTGGCCGCCAGCCCGAACGTACGGTGATTTTTGCCTTTTGGGATGGAGAGGAAAAAGGACTATTGGGTTCACAATATTTTGTTCAGTCGTCTTCGTTTATAAAAGAGGTGAAGGGGTATCTAAATTTCGATATGATTGGTCGCGATAGTGATCCGAAGAACCCTCGTACCGTGATGTACTTCTATACACAAGCCCATCCGGCTTTTGAACAGTGGCTCAAAGAAGACATCAAAACGTATCATCTCGATTTGGATCCGAACTACCGTCCATGGGATAACCCGGTGGGAGGGAGCGATAATGGTCCATTTGCCAAAGTTGGTATTCCGATCATTTGGTATCATACGGGAGGACATCCCGACTACCATCAGCCATCCGATCATGCCGATCGGTTGAATTGGGCCAAGGTGGTGGATATTACGAAAGCTTCTTTTCTGAATGTTTGGAACTTAGCTAACGAGAAGAACTATTAAGTCTAAGCCTTCTCAATGACCGTGAAGCCTGCCGAACGTAAGTCGTTCCAATAGTTCGGATACGATTTAGAGACGACTTGCGGCTCGGCGATCTGTAGATCCGGAAAACGGAGAGCAGCCGGTGCAAAAGCCATAGCCATGCGATGATCTTCATACGTGGCAATACAAGGAGACGCTTCGGGTTCGCAACGCTCCCCTTCCCAAGATAAGAGGCGTCCATCCTCTTCTTTAATGACGTATCCTAGTTTATGAAGCTCGTTGATGAGTGCCGTAATGCGATCGGTTTCTTTGATTTTCAGACTTTGTAATCCCGTAAACCGAAACGGAATATTCAGCAACGCACAAGTCACCACAAAGGTCTGTGCTAAGTCGGGAATATCAATCAGATCCTCCTCCAGACGGTCGACTGTGTCAGCTGTCTTTACTAATCGTACGCCGTTCGACGTATATTCGGTCTGCACACCCAAACGAGCAAAGATCTCAGCGCCACGGCTATCCCCCTGATAACTTTTGGCAAACAATCCCGTTAACTCAATGTCCGCCTCAGGACTAAGAGCGGCGATTTGATACCAATAAGAGGCTGCACTCCAATCACTCTCTACGATAAAAGGACAACTCCGATAAGGGGTAGGGGCGACAGTGATCGACTGTTCCGAAGTCCATTGTACTTGTGCCCCGAAATCAGTCATGAGTTGTAATGTCAGGTTGATGTAGGGGCGTGAGATGATCTCACCACTTAAATGCAGAGTTAGCCCGTTGGCCAGATTCGGTCCAATCATCAATAAGGCTGAAATGTATTGCGAACTCACATCCCCTTTTAAAGTGATGGAGTTTCCCTTCAACGATTCTCCTTTGATGCTTAATGGAGGAAATCCTTCTTGAGCGACATAAGTGATCTCTGCCCCAAGTTCCCGAAGGGCGTCGACCAAGATACGAATCGGGCGTTGTTGCATTCTGCTTGTACCGGTAATGGTTCGCTGTCCGGGAGTGACACTCAAGTAAGCCGTTAGAAATCGCATAGCCGTCCCTGCTGCCATAATGTCAATCACTTCATTTCCGTCTTTTAAGGCTTTGATCATCACTCGCGTATCGTCGCAATCGGATAAGTTTTGTGGAGCAATCTTTCCTTGAGCGAGTGCATTAATGATCAAAGCACGATTACTGATGCTTTTTGATGCCGGTAAATTAATGGCTGTTTTGATCGATAACGGAGATAGAAATGTATAGCGCATAAAAGACGTTTTGGTGATCTATTTAAAGTAATAGGTGATCTATTCAAAGTAATATGTAGCAAAAATAGATAAATTATTCGACAAAACGTCTTTTTGTCTGTTCAAAGCCGAAATTTCATTTTTTGGCTCAATCGTTTGGTGAAATAAATTGTTGTTCGTAGATTTGCGAACAAATAAAATAGACATGTCGGATATAAAAAAGGAATACACGCTTGAGCAGGAACAGATTGCTCGCTTTGCCAAAGCATTAGGCCATCCGGCCCGAATTGCTATTTTGCATTTCTTGGCAGAGCAAACTACTTGCTATTTTGGTGATATTCACGAAGAACTTCCCATTGCCAAAGCAACCGTCTCACAACACCTTAAAGAGTTGAAAGAAGCCGGATTGATTCAAGGTGAGATTGAAACCCCTAAAGTGAAATACTGTATTAACCGTGCTAACTGGGAATTGGCGCAACGGTTGTTTGGCAGACTATTTCAGCAGTGTGCGGAGAAAAAACAGTCTTGCTGCTAGCAGAGACTTTTTTTAAAGGTTGATTGTTCGTAGTTTGGCGAATAACGATTGGAGGAATAGGTGGCGATTGATCACCTTGAACAGAACAAAGATTAGCATAAATCAAAAGGGTTGCATAGGCCAAAAGATTTAAATCGAATAATAACTTAAATAAAATAATGATATGGAAATAAAAGTATTAGGAACCGGTTGTGCCGGTTGTAAAGCGTTGTTTGCAACAGTAGAGAAAGTCGTTAAAGAATCGAATCTTGAAGCGACCGTGGTTAAAGAAGAAGATCTGATGAAAATCATGACTTACAATGTGATGACTCTTCCGGCATTGGTAGTCGATGGTAAAGTAGTTGCCAAAGGAAAGATCTCTGAGATTGCCGTTAAAGAGTTACTGACCCGTTAATCGAGAGACGATGAAAAGAGGAACTCTTCTTTTACTGGGTTGGCTATTGCTGATCCCGTTTATCACTGTTCAGAGTCAGACTAAAGCATCGCAAAAAGTGGTTGAGGTGCTTTACTTCCATGGCAAACAACGGTGCGTGACTTGTCGCAGTATTGAGAAGCTGACTCAAGAGGTGTTGGCTGCCGATTTTGCCAAAGAGGTGAAAAGTGGCCGGATTAAGTTTAAAACGATCGATATCAGCACCAGTGAAGGGGAAGCCCTTGCGGATACTTATCAGGTGTCGTGGTCGTCGTTATATCTCAACTTGTGGAAAGGTCAGAAAGAGACTCGAAACGACATGACTGCTTTTGCTTTTAAACACGCCAAAAGTAACCCTGCTGCCTTTAAGAAAGGAATAAAAGAGAAACTTACGACCCTTTTACGTTAAGACGATGAATGATTATCTTCAAACCGTGATGGAGCAAACCACGCTTCCGGTGCTGACTGCTTTTATCTTGGGACTGTTGACAGCGATCAGCCCGTGTCCATTGGCGACCAACATCACGGCTATCGGTTATATCAGCAAAGATATCGAGAGCCGTCGGCGTATCTTCTTCAATGGGGTGCTTTATGCCTTGGGGCGTGTGATCGCTTACTCCCTGCTAGGCGTGATCCTGATCTCTTTATTACGCCAAGGATCCAACTTCTTCTTGATTCAAAAAACCATTAGTCAATGGGGGGAACGTCTCATCTCTCCCATCTTGATCGTTGTTGGACTGTTTATGCTGTTTGGACATAAGTTGCCGCTTCGTTCGTTCGGCTTTTCGGCTTCCACACGTACCGAAAAACTGCGGGGAAGTTGGGGCAGTCTTCTACTTGGCATCTTGTTCGCCTTAGCCTTCTGTCCCACAAGTGGCGTATTCTATTTTGGCATGCTCATCCCGATGTCGGCTGTCGAAAGTGGAGGCTATGGTTATCCGATGGTCTTTGCTTTAGCTACAGGCTTGCCCGTTCTTCTGGTGGCTTGGGTGCTCGCTTTCAGCGTCGGTCGTCTGGGGCGATTCTATAATCGTCTGCAAGTCTTTCAAAAATGGTTCAACAGAGTGGTTGCCCTTCTGTTTATTGCCGTTGGAGTCTACTATGGCGCAGTCTATTTATTTTAAATTAATTCTCATTCCATGATTCATTGATTAGTTAATTATTAATCAATCGACTAAACGTTAACTAAACATCAACTAATCAATGAATCAAGTAATTAAATGACTATAAACTTATTAAATGACCGTTATTTCATGAAAATATTAATTTTATGCACCGGCAACAGCTGCCGTAGTCAGATGGCTCATGGTTTCTTACAATCGTTCGACGAACGTCTTACCGTTTGTTCTGCGGGAACGAAACCTGCCAAACAAGTGAACCCTACTGCAGCCTTGATGATGAAAGAGGTGGGCATTGATCTTTCCGATCATCAGCCGATGTCGGTCGATCACTACCTGAATGACTCTTGGGATTATGTGATTACCGTTTGTGGCGGAGCGAATGAGAACTGTCCGGCTTTTATCGGAAAAGTCACCCATCGTCTTCACCTCGGTTTTGAAGATCCCTCTGAAGCTGTCGGTACGCCGGACTATATCCTTTCGGAGTTCCGTCGCATCAGAGACGACATCAAGACAACCTTCTATTCATTTTATGAGACAGAACTGAAGTCTAACTTAGGTTAATCACTTCAGTCACCTTATGGGTTTTACGACCTTCACTTTACGTTAAAAGAACAGGAACATGATACAGCAATTGGCCGATTGGCTTGTTTTCTCCGTTTTCGGATTAGATGCTCAAAGCCATCTTGGAGCCGCTTTAAACTTTTTCTTTTATGATTCCATCAAGATCTTGATACTATTATTCTTGATCAGTACGTTGATGGGCATCGTAAATGCTTATTTTCCGATAGATCGTTTACGCCATTATCTGGCAACTCACCAACTCTATGGGGCTCAATATTTTTTAGCCGCATTGTTTGGGGCAATCACTCCCTTTTGTTCTTGCTCTTCCATTCCGCTCTTCATCGGATTTGTCAAGGGCGGAATTCCTTTGGGGGTTACCTTTGCTTATCTCATCACTTCCCCTTTGGTTAACGAAGTGGCAGTGGCCATGTTTGCCGCAACTTTTGGTCTGCGTATCACCGTGATTTATGTGGCGAGCGGTCTTGTCCTGGGGATGGTCGGCGGTTATCTGCTGGGCAAGCTGAAACTCGAACGTTATCTGAGCGATTGGGTGCGACAAATTCAAGCTCAAGCCGATCGGGAGTCGGCCTCTTGGGAAGCCGAAAGTACCCCGTTTCGCGAACGTTTACCCATCATTGTTCGGGATGCTTGGGGCATTGTTCGGGGGGTATTGCTTTATATCCTTATTGGTATAGGTATTGGAGCTTTCATGCACGGTTACGTTCCGGAAGGCTTTTTCGAACAATACCTTTCTTCGAATAATCTTTTATCCGTGCCACTTGCCGTTGTTTTGGCCGTTCCGATGTATGCCAATGCTGCGGGTATTGTGCCGGTCATCGAAGTTTTTGTGGCTAAAGGGGTGCCCATTGGTACTGCTATTGCCTTCATGATGGCAGTCGTTGGTTTGTCTCTTCCCGAAGCAACGCTTCTGAAGAAGGTGATGACTTGGCGTCTGATTGGTGTTTTCTTTGGGGTGATTACGCTCTTTATTATCTTATTGGGCTATCTGTTCAACGTGATTCTTTGAGCTTATTCGCTTGGATGCATTCCTATTTCACTCCACACAGAAGTTGTTTTCTAAATTTGATCTGCCATCTGCCACCTGATTGAGTGTAAGTATTTGATGATCTGATTCTTAATAGAGTTGCAGATCCCGTTGCAGATGGGTGGCAGAGACTTGATCTGCCACCTTGGTCAGAAAAAGAAAGCAGCCTATTTAGTCTAAAAGTAGTTTAAACAGAGTTAACCGACATTGTAAGTAAGACAAAAAGCAATCACCCCAAATTGTTAACTTACATAACTAAAGGAATTAATTTAGGAAGCATTTTCAGTGCCACAGCAAGACAATTTTTTCTCAATAGGTGGCACTCAGAGTTTCCCATATCGCCACTCGATTTTCGAAATAGGAAACTTTCTTTTCGACCGTAAGAAAATTAATCGGGAACCTTTTGCAGATTATTTTCTCATTGGTGGATCTTTCTATGCCGTCACTTAACTTGGATTTGACGCTTAAATAGGTCCTGTCTTGTCTTTTAGGTGCGAGATTGTAAATGTGTGAGGTTGTCGGTCGAGGCTTACGGCAAAAGGGCGCGACATCTCCATTTGATATAAAAAAAAGATGCAGGATATCACTTACCCTGCATCTTCTTCATATTCAGCTCCAGGCCGTGGCCTGAAACCCTAACCATTCGATTAATAGCCTTCGTTCTGAGTTAATTTCGGATTACTGTCTTTAGCCGATTGAGGTATTGGCCAATATCTGTTATGCGCCTTGAATGTCCGATCCTCTACCTTTTTATCTTTAGCATCTGCATTAGGGTTGATGGTTGCCCGAAGTTCAGGATCAATGGTTGCATCGGTGCTAACCGTTCCTACGGCACGTTCCAACACACCGTTAAGCACTTTTTCTGCCACCATTTTACCATCGTCACCTTTCCAGCGTACAAGATCGGCACGACGAAGCCCTTCGCCGGCAAATTCTACTCCTCGCTCACGACGGATCAGTTCGCGAAGTTTTTCCTTAGTATTATACTTGGTCTCGTCAACTTTAGGCATTCCTGAACGTAACCGTACATCGTTGATGGCGGTGTAAACGCTCGTCGAAGGACCATTAAGTTCATTCTCGGCTTCAGCAAAAGTCAGCAAAACTTCGGCATAACGGAACACGATCGGACAAGCTTCGGTGTCCCAGATGCCTGTGGCATTGTATTGTGTGATCGGATCTAGGTACTTCGCCCAAGTTAGCCCTGTTTTAGAAGCATTATCGGCAGCTAAAGCATAGTTTGGGTTGGCTTTCCCATCTGGGAAGTTCTTATCGAGCGTATTGAAAATAACGACACTACCATCATCTTTTGTAAAGTTACATCCCGGATAGTAGATACTCATCGCCATACGTGGATCTCGGTTGGCAAAAGGGTGGGTCGGATCGTAAGTCGAACCGGTTTCGTCCTTTGTAAGTCCGTTGCTCATTTCGTAAGTGTCGACGAGGTTCTGGGTGGGTACGATAGACGACCAGCCCCCGTCACCATTATTATACATTTGACCGATAACTCCCAAAACTCTATTGACCGGCATGTATTGAACCGCAGCGATGATTTCTTTAGAGCTTCTTCCGGTGAGTCGAAACAGATTAGCATAACTCGGTTCTAATTCATATAAGCCCAGAGCCGTGATGGCTTGTGCTTTGGCTTTGGCTGTGGTGTAATCACCGTAGTAAAGCGCTTCACGCATACGGAACGCCAATGCTGCACCACGTCCTAAACGTCCACGGACACTCGGTTCCTTATTTAAGTCGGGTGTACATTCGTCGAGCTCTTTTTCGATAAAGGTGCGGACCTCAGCTTCGGTGTTGCGAGGTACTTTAGCTTCTTCTGCCGACATATAGTTGTTGATGATGGGCACCCCACCATACCACCAGTTCATGGTGAAATATTGATAGGCTCTAATGACGCGTATTTGAGCAATTAGATCTTTTTTGGCCACTTCGTCTACAAAAGGGATGTCGTTTATTTTCTCAAGAAATGTGTTGCAACGGCGAATCGTTGTAAAGTCGTAAGCGTTATGATCCCCACTTGAAGCGGTGAAAGTGCCATTACCTAAGTTCTTGTAGCCTTCCCATGGGAAGTTGTTATAGGCAAAATCGGACGTACAATCCATGTAGAGGATGTTACCACCATCTTCCCAACCGTCATAGCAGCCGACTGCAAATTTTTGAGCATCTTCTTCTGTTTTCCAAGTGGTGCTTGGCGATAAAGCATCGTAAGGGGTGGTATTCAGAAAGTCTGAGCACGATGCCGTAAATAATCCGATGGTACCGATGAGAATATATTTATTAAATCGTATCATAATTGTTTTTCATTCATTAGTTATTAAAAAGAGACGTTTAAACCGAATGCATGTGTACGAAGCAACGGATAAGAAGACAAACGTTGACTAGTTGCTTCCGGGTCAATGTTGATTTTCATATTATCGATCGTCAACAGATTTTCCACGGAATAATAAATGCGTAAATTAGATACTCCCAATGCGTTTAACACAGTTTTAGGGAAAGTATATCCTAATTGCAAGTTCTTCAAACGCAAATAGCTCGTGTCTTGTAACCAGAACGTCGATTGCGAGTTGGCTGAGCTACTTGGAGAGTTTGTGTTGGTAAATAGTCGTGGCATATCGGCATTGTGATTGGTCTCGCTCCAAGCGTTCTTCCAGATAGTCGCCGGGTGGCCGGCATCGCCGGAGAAGGCCCCGTAGACTTCGCGGGAATCGAATAGACGTGCAACTTTAGCTGTTCCGTTGAACATCATTGATAGATCAAATCCTTTCCAAGCGGTATTTAAATTTAATCCGAAGGTATAAGCCGGTTCGGGACTGTTGCAGAAGATGCGGTCCTCGGCTGTCAGTTTGCCGTCGTGGTTGGTGTCGACATATTTGATGTCGCCCGCTTTAAACTTGCCACCTCCAAAAGGATTACCATACTTGGTTGTGAAGGCATCAGCCTCTTCTTGTGAATTAAAGAACCCATCGGCCTTATAGATGAAGTAAGATTTGATGGCCTGACCCACCATACTGCGTTGATTGTATCCTCCGGTCACGCCCATGTGAGTGACAGCACCTAGGCTTAAGAATTGGTTTTGGTTGTATGCAAAATTAAGGGCTGCACCGAACGTGAATTCGCCGATCTTATCATTGTAAGCGACGTTCACTTCCAGACCTCTGTTTCTCATAGAACCCACATTGTCTTTATAGGCTTCGAGTGCAAACTCATTAGGTACATCTACATCCATGATGATACCCGTGGTCTTTCTGTTGTATAGGTCGATCGTTCCCGATAATTTGTTGTTGAAGAAGCCAAAGTCGACTCCGATTCCCCAAGTTGAGGCTTTTTCCCAAGAAATAGTCGACAGGCGATATTTCTTCTGATAATAACCCGAGTTTAATGAGCCGTCGAAAACATATTTTGAATCGAGGTCATAGGTGTTTAGAGCCGGATAGTAGTCATCTAAAGCATCTTGATTACCTAACTGTCCCCATGAAGCTCGTATTTTTAAGTTATTCAACCAGTCTTTAGTACCTTCCATAAAGGCTTCTTCGCTAATGCGCCATGCACCGGAGAATGAGGGGAAATAACCCCAACGATGTCCTTCTGTAAAGCGTGAAGAAGCATCGGCACGAACATTGGCTTCTAAAATGTATTTTCCGGCATAATCATAGTTCACACGGGCAAACCAAGAGATCATGGCTAGTTCGCGGGTGTTACCTTCGTTGAGTTGGGTTGAAGGATCACCGGCGTTCATGTCGGTCAACTCGTTATTTGGGAAGTTCTTGCGGTACGACTTTTGGTATTTATAGTTGTATTTTTCTGTATGCCAACCAAGTAGTCCTTTTAGGTTATGATTTCCAAAACTCTTATCGTAGTTCAATAAGGCGTCGTAATTGGTTCTGTTCCACATATAGAAACGCTCGTCCAAAGAGTTCGGATCGGATTTCTTGTTAGCGTTGTATTGGATGAACTTTTGGAAGTAGCTATAGTTTTGTAGGTTGTTTATATAGGCACCCGACAAAGTGAGCTTTAGTTCCGAGGTAATGTCATAATCAATGGCAGCTGTACCCGTGAAATTATAGTTGTCGCGAGTCACCTTCATGCCTGAATCTAACCAAGCGATGGGGCTACCATCGGAGATTGTTCCCCAAGTACCGTCGTCATGTCTTGCCACAATCCATGGAGCAATCAAGTTAAGCTGACGAAGAATTTGATCGGAACCTCCTCCGGCATACGCCGAACTCGGATCATCGTATTTATTCTTGATGAAGGCCAAATTCATGCGAGCAGACAAACGTCGGTTGATTTTCATGTCTAGGTTAGTACGAGCATTGAACTGTTCACGTGCAGCGTTAGGTAAGATACCGGTCTGATTCAGATACCCGATAGAGGCCATGTATTTCGTGTTTTCCGCACCGCCGTTAACATTGACATTATGTCGGTGTTGGATTCCTGTTTTGTAGGCCAGGTCGTACCAATCGGTGTTAGGATATAGTGGATCGTTACCGTCTTTAAACTTTTGTATCTCTTCGTCTGTGAAACGGGCCGCTTTCCCCTCTGACAACAAAGCTTGGTTATAAAGCGATGCGTAATCGGCTGAGTTTAGGCGATCGATGACTTCAGTGGCATTCTGGAAGCTTATGTATCCACTGTAAGAGACTTGAGTTTTTCCGGTTTTTCCCCGCTTGGTGGTGACTAGAATGACTCCGTTCGAAGCTTTTGATCCGTAAATTGCTGCTGATGCAGCATCTTTCAAGACAGAGATGCTTTCAATATCGTTCGGGTCTACAGAATTTAAGGTTCCCGACTCCACACCATCGATCAAGATGTATGGATTTGCGTTATTTAATGTTCCTGTACCACGTACACGGATTGAACCGCTATCCATACCCGGAGCTCCGTTAGTCCCGGTGATCGTAACTCCTGGCATCAAACCTTGAAGTCCGCTGGATAAATTCTGAATAGGACGATTCTGAAGTTCTTTATTGCTTACTGTGGCTACGGCACCCGATAGGTTGACTTTCTTCTGTACGCCATATCCTACGACCACCACTTCATCGAGAACTTTTGTGTCTTCTTCTAATTGGATATTATAAACGCGATCGCTTCCTAAAGTAACGGTTTTAGGCTTATATCCGATATAAGAAATTTCAAGTACCGCTTTTTCTGGAACGGATAAGGTGAAATTTCCATCAATATCGGTAATGGTTCCTACGACACTCCCTTTGATCTTAACGGAACCTCCGATAACCGGTTCTCCACTCTTGTCGGTAATCGTTCCTGTGATGGTGCGTTGTTGTTGCACCGAAGAGATGGAATTGGCTTGTGAGGTTTCGTGCTTGCTCAAGACGATGTGGCTGCCTTCTAATTGATAGCTCACATTTTGTTGGTCGAACAAATGGTTGAGGACTTCTGAAACGGCTTTGTGGTTGACGTTAATCGAAACCGGACGGTTGACATTAACATCGTTAGAATAGATAAATAGGTAATTGGTTTGATGTTCTATCTCATTGAGTACATCGAGTAAGGTTACATTACTCTTTTTAATTGTCACTTTGGCATTCTGTGAATTAATATTGCCTGCAAACATGCAAAATGAACAGAACATTAGTAGAAATGTAGTTATACGCATGGTTCTATAAAATAGGTTAACGGATGGAGGATTAGATTGTTTATCTCCTCCATATGATTTTTTTTTCATACTTTTACGATTAGATTTATTAAAAACTTTTTTCACTCTCGGGTGAGAAAGTAAATCTCACGATCGGCAGGTATGGCAGTACTTGCCGATTTTTTTGGGAAGGCTTAAGGTGTCTTTGGCATGTTTTTCTTAATTTATGGGTTTAACATGGTTATTTGATATAGATAATATTTGACTCTTCATCTCGTTTATAAGTGAAATGCACCTCTTTTTGCAAGATCTTTAATGCATAATCTATACCGTCGACGAGCCTGAACTTTCCATTCATCTTTGGATTATTCAGACGTGGATTCTGATAGACAAACTTGACATCGTAGTAGATTTCAAATTGTTTTAGAACGTTGTCGAAAGATTCGTCCTTGAAACAGTATAACCCGTCACGCCAGCGATAGAGATCAATGTCGTGTATCTTGCTACGTATCAGATGACCGTTCTTCCAGATTGCTCTATCGTTAGGTGATAAGACTAATTGTGCTGATGGAGTGGAGACTTTGACTCGTCCCTCAACCAATGAGGTTTCGAACTTGTCGGTCTGACCGTATGCGGAGACGTAAAACTTGGTTCCTAAAACTTCAATATTTCCACGTTGGGTCTTCACGATAAACGGATGCTTTTTATCTTTGCTGACTTCAAAATAGGCTTCACCATCAATGGAAACCACTCGTTTATCGGCCGACTTAAAGCTTTGGGGATAGTTCATTCGGGTTTTGGCATTAAGGCAAACTTTAGTGCCATCGCTTAGTGTCAAGTTAACGCGTTGTCCTTGAGGAACGACAATGACATTATCCGGCATTTCATTTAAGGTTTGCTCCATATGCCTTACTGTTGCGGTGATGGTGAGCAATATGACTGCAGCTGTAGAGGCTATACCTATCGCAATCTTACGAAGTAACCTACGATTGTTCTTCTGCGTTTTGATTGTAGATGTGTTGGCGTGTAACAATAAGGCATCAAACATCTTTCGCTCTCTGAAAAGTTCTTGACGATTTTCATCAGACTCTTCAAGCCACCGACGAATCTGTTTTTCTTCTTCGTAGGTGGTTTCCTTATTAAAGAAACGATATAGTAATTCTTTGTTCATTGGGCTATTTGTCGTTTATACATCTGTCATCTTTTAGATGCATCTATTTAAAATAGCACGAGCGAAGTTTAAATCCCTAGTTAATAAATGCTAATTAACTAAGGATGCAATAAGAAGAGCAGGGCAGGTAGGAAATCTTTCAATGATTTCTTTAATAGTGTGGTTGCTTTTGAAAGATGGTATTCGACTCCTTTGACCGAAATATTGAGCTCGGCTGCAATTTCGCGATATGATTTTTCTTCAAAGCGGCGCATGATAAATATTTGTCTGGTTGTTGCGGGTAGTTTATCTAAGGCCTTATTTACAATTTCATGCATCTCCTTGGTTAACAACTCTTCCGGGTTACAAGCTTCTAACGTTGCAATTTGCAATGAGCGTTTCCATTCTAAATGTTCTTGAAGTTCTTTTGATGCAGTCTGATGATATTGACAGTCTCGAATATGGTTGAGGCATTTATTCTTGATGGCTCTAAAAATGTAGGAGGGTAAGCCGCCTTCAAAGTCCAACCGCTCTCTGTTCTCCCAACAGTACATCATGGCTTCCATGACAATGTCTTCGGCCACCATATGGTCGTCGACATAGGTAGAAGCAAACCAAATGAACCGTTTTTGATAGTCCGAAAACAGTTTATTAAATAGAATTAGTTCGTGGTTGCT
>JBKEDO010000096.1:0-5480 GCA_047975405.1 Bacteroides sp. | reverse complement strand
GACATAAACTAATTAAAATGAAATGATGAAAGAAAAATATTTTTTAGAAGATTCTGATAATAATTCATTTTCACTAATTGCCGATTTTGAAGGGAATGACGAACAGATGTTCGACGTGAAAATTGATTCCGGCGAAATCTTACCGGTATTACCACTTCGAAACATGGTCCTTTTTCCGGGCGTGTTCATGCCTGTATCCGTTGGACGTAAAACTTCTCTAAAGTTAGTTCGTGAAGCTGATAAAAAGAATTTGAATGTTGCCATCGTTTGTCAGAAGTTGGACCAAGTTGAAGATCCATCGTTCGAGGACTTACATGAAGACGGAACGGTTGCCCGCATTGTCAGTATTTTGGAGATGCCCGATCAGACGACAACTGTCATTCTTCAAGGAATGAAACGGTTGACATTGAAAAATATTACTGAAACTTCGCCTTATCTGAAAGGGGAAGTAGAGCTTGTTGAAGAAGACTCTCCGGCGAAAGATGATAAAGAATTCGTCGCCCTTGTTGAAGCCTGCAAAGATCTTACGATTAGATTTATCAAATCATCCGATGCGATGCATCAAGATTCTGCCTTTGCCATTAAGAACATCAACAGCCATATGTTCATGGTAAACTTTATCTGCTCTAATCTACCATTGAAGAAAGATGAGAAGGTCGAACTATTGCGTATCACTTCAGTTCGCGAACGGGCTTATCGCCTACTTGAAATATTAAATCGCGAGGTACAGTTGGCCGAGATCAAAGCTTCTATCCAGATGCGTGCTCGTGAGGATATCGATCAGCAGCAACGCGAATATTTCTTGCAACAACAAATCAAAACTATTCAAGATGAGTTGGGTGGTGGCGGACAAGAGCAAGAGATTGAGGAGATGCGCCGAAAAGCTGAAAAGATGAATTGGAATGCCGATGTTCATGCCGTGTTCTTGAAAGAACTAGCCAAGCTAGAGCGTACTCATCCACAATCGCCCGATTTCAGTGTACAGTTGAATTATCTGCAAACCATGTTGAGTTTACCTTGGGGTGTTTATACAACCGATAGCTTAAACTTAAAGCATGCACAGAAAACCTTAGATAAAGATCATTACGGCTTAGAGAAAGTTAAAGAACGTATTCTGGAACACCTCGCTGTATTGAAGTTGAAGGGAGATATGAAATCGCCCATCATCTGTTTGTACGGTCCTCCGGGGGTTGGTAAAACCTCATTGGGTAAATCGGTTGCCGCAGCTTTAAAGCGTAAGTATATCCGTATGTCACTCGGTGGCGTGCACGACGAAGCTGAGATTCGCGGACACCGTAAAACCTATATTGGAGCGATGCCCGGACGTATTGTGAAAAGCCTCATTAAAGCAGGTTCTTCCAATCCGGTATTCATCCTCGACGAGATTGACAAGTTGAGTTCCGATCGTCAAGGTGATCCGTCATCAGCACTATTGGAAGTACTCGATCCCGAACAAAACACGACCTTTCATGATAACTTCTTGGATGTGGATTACGACCTGTCGAAAGTCCTTTTCATCGCTACAGCCAATAATCTGAATACCATTCCACCTCCTCTACTTGATCGTATGGAGTTGATTGAAGTTAGCGGTTACATCACTGAAGAAAAAGTTGAAATCGCTCGTAGACATCTAGTTCCTAAGGAAATGGAAGCCAATGGTATCGAGAAAGGTGATTTGAAGTTCTCAAGAGAGACCCTAGAAGCGATTATCGAATCATATACCCGCGAAAGTGGTGTACGCGAATTGGAGAAGAAAATCGGTAAGGTATTACGTAAGTCGGCTCTTCAATATGCCATTGACGGGTTTTTTATGAAGCAAAATATTAAGCCATATCATTTGAAAGAGTTTTTGGGTGCACCCGAATATTCACGCGATAAATACCAAGGCAACGAGTATGCCGGAGTTGTAACCGGTCTAGCTTGGACTGCTGTTGGCGGTGAGATCCTTTTTGTCGAAACCAGCTTAAGCCGCGGTAAAGGCGGACGGTTAACTTTAACCGGTAACTTAGGCGACGTGATGAAAGAATCGGCTATGCTAGCCCTTGAATATCTCAAATCGCATGCTTCGTTCTTGAAGATCAATGAAGAAATCTTCGAGAATTGGAACATTCACGTACACGTTCCTGAGGGAGCAATACCTAAGGATGGTCCTTCGGCAGGTATTACCATGGCTACCTCTTTGGCATCAGCTTTAACTCAGCGTAAAGTAAAAGCGAACTTAGCCATGACCGGTGAGATCACCCTTCGTGGTAAAGTGCTTCCTGTAGGCGGTATTAAAGAGAAGATCCTAGCGGCTAAACGTGCCGGCATTGCAGAGATCATCTTGTGCCAAGAGAATAAAAAGAATATTGAAGAAATTCCGGATATGTATTTGAAAGGTTTGACCTTTCATTATGTGAGTGATATAAAAGAAGTTTTTGCTATTGCTTTGACCGATGAGATAGTGAAAGACCCAATCGACTTATCCGTTAAAAAAGCAACAGCATTAGAGAATGAAATTTGAACTTCAACATACTGATAGTAAAAGTAACGCTCGTGCCGGTCTGATCACGACCGATCACGGGCAAATACAAACTCCTATTTTCATGCCTGTGGGTACACTGGGTACCGTAAAAGGAGTCCATTTAAGAGAACTAAAAGAAGACATTAACGCACAGATCATTCTGGGAAATACCTATCACTTGTATTTGCGACCGGGATTGGATGTGATTGAAGCTGCCGGTGGATTACATCGGTTCAACGGGTTCGATCGTCCGATGCTGACCGATAGCGGTGGGTTTCAAGTCTTCTCATTGTCGGGCATTCGTAAGCTAACTCAAGAAGGTGCGGAGTTTCGTTCTCACATCGACGGGAGTAAACACTTCTTCTCTCCGGAGAAGGTGATGGATATTGAGCGTACCATTGGAGCCGATATCATGATGGCTTTCGATGAGTGTCCTCCGGGAGACTCGGATTATGCTTATGCCAAAAAGTCATTAGAACTGACACACAACTGGCTCGATCGTTGTGTGAAGCGTTTCAATGAGACCGACCCGAAATATGGTTACCAACAATCGCTTTTCCCTATTGTACAAGGCTGTGTATATCCCGATCTTCGTAAGCGATCGGCTGAGTTTGTTGCCTCAAAAGGAGCCGATGGTAATGCGATCGGTGGATTGGCAGTTGGCGAGCCGGTTGAGAAAATGTACGAGATGATTGAGGTGGTCAATGAAATCTTACCTCAAGACAAACCTCGTTACTTGATGGGCGTTGGTACTCCGGTAAATATCCTTGAGGGTATTGAAAGAGGTGTTGATATGTTCGACTGTGTGATGCCGACTCGTAATGGACGAAATGGTATGCTTTTTACCAAAGACGGTATCATGAACATGCGTAATAAGAAATGGGAATCGGACTTCTCTCCTATCGAAGCTGATGGCGCATCGTATGTCGATACGACTTATAGCAGAGCTTATTTACGCCATTTGTTCCATGCACAAGAACTCCTGGCGATGCAGATTGCTTCCATTCACAACCTTGCTTTTTATCTCTGGTTGGTCGGTGAAGCTCGTAAACATATTATTGCAGGCGACTTCTCAACTTGGAAGCCAATGATGGTTAAAAGATTGTCAACACGATTATAATGAAGAAGATCAATCAATATATTAAACGGCTCGACTGGTATATTATCAAGAAGTTCTTGGGGACGTATGTCTTTGCCATCACTTTAATTATATCGATTGCGGTTGTATTCGACTTTAACGAGCGTATGGATAAATTCATGGAACATAACGCGCCATGGAGTAAGATCATATTCGACTATTATATGAACTTTATCCCCTACTTTGCTAACTTGTTTAGCCCGTTGTTCGTTTTCATTGCCGTCATCTTCTTTACCTCTAAACTGGCAGAGAACTCTGAGATCATTGCCATGTTCTCCACGGGTATGAGTTTCAAACGGATGATGAGACCTTATATGATCGCGGCGGGTATTATTGCACTAACCACTTTCGTTCTTAGTGCTTATGTCATCCCTAAAGGTAGTGTGACTCGTTTGAATTTTGAAGATCAATACATTAAAAAGAAAAAGAAAAGTTTTGTGAGCAATCTGCAATTGCAGGTCGACAGTGGTGTCGTGGCGTATATTGATAATTACGACGATATCAACAAGACCGGTAATCGTTTTTCTTTAGATAAGTTTGTCGATAAGAAGCTCGTTTCACATCTTACTGCCCGTCGAATCACTTATGATACCACTACGGTCAATAAGTGGACGATACATGATTATATGATTAGAGAACTTGATGGCTTGAAGGAGAAGATCACTAAGGGGGAACGACTGGATTCAATCATTGATATGGATCCAAGTGATTTCTTACTGATGAAGAACCAACAAGAGGTCTTGACCAGTCCACAGTTGAGTCGATATATTGAGAAACAGAAAAAGAGAGGTTTCGCCAATATTAAAGAGTTCGAGATTGAGTATCATAAGCGCATTGCGATGTCATTTGCATCGTTTATCCTGACGATTATCGGAGTTTCGCTCTCTTCCCGAAAGATGAAGGGCGGCATGGGTTTACATCTCGGTATTGGGCTAGGATTAAGCTTCTCTTACATCTTGTTTCAGACCATCACCGCAACATTTGCTGTAAGTGGTAGTATGCCTCCGGTTGTTGCCGTCTGGATACCTAACGTTCTCTATGCCGGTATTGCTTTCGTCTTGTATCGAAAGGCACCGAAATAAAGAATAAAAGAAGAAAAGAATAGAACCTCCTTATTCAGTTTGAAATAAACTTGATAAGGAGGTTTTCCTTTTTAATCTCCCTATAATGTTTTTATCGAATTTATCTGCCATCTGCAACTTTTGGGTTTTAATTATTTTATTTTCAAGTTGTTATGCTGTTGCAGATCGGTGTTGCAGATGGGTGGTAGATCGGGTATCTGCCACCTGTCTGCAAGCGTCTCGTAAGTGTTTCGCAAGCGTCTCGTAATCGTCTCCGCGATACCGTTATCTTTCTTTTCTCCAACTATTCGATAATAAACTTCTGAGGTAATTTCTCTAGGATAAGAGACACATTTCCAGGATAAGACACAGTGCTCATGCTAGTTCCAAAGGGCGCCATTTTAGTTTCCTCCTTTGAAAATATATTTTCATACGTTGAAACTTTAGTTTCGTTAGTATGAAACTCGGTGTTTCACCGTATGAAACTTTTTTGTTTGCCGTATCAAACTCAAAATATGAAGCAAGGATGCGATTTATAGGCTGTCTTATCCTGGAAATGGTTGACGTTTTATATTCACTAGACGGTATTTAGTTGCCAATATTATTTATTATCCCTAAATCAGGTTGCCTCATTCGTTTATTAAGTCTGAATCAGGTTGACCTTTTTTAGCATACGTACTAAATCGGGTTGACTAAATCACGTTAAAAGGAAGATAGGAGAAAGAATACCTCCTTTTCCTTTTTAATTGCCTATCAGAAGGCTTTTAGATTTTGTTTC
>JBKEDO010000070.1:0-68693 GCA_047975405.1 Bacteroides sp. | reverse complement strand
CCTCTCACTTTAGATGAAATCATAAATAGATTACTCTCTGAATACCAAGTCAGCGAAGAAGTTTGCTATAAAGAAGTCAGTTCTTTTATTAATAAAGCCATCTTATTGGGTATTATTGAAAAGCGTGAAGAAAATATATAAGATCTTTAAAATCAATTCGAGAGAGAGACAACTCTTTTTTGAAGCCTCTCTTTGGATGTTTTACTACAAAATATTACTTTGTTTCTTTTCGTTCAAATATTGTATAAAGAAAAATAAGAAAAGAGAATTTTCAAATCAGCCTCCCGACGACGCCTTATTAAAAGAAATACGCACAGCCATTTATAGAGCAAATCTATTGGCTGTGTGGAAAAACAAATGCCTTGTGATCTCCTTAGCTGCCAGAAAGATGGTCGAAAAAAGAGGGATAGCTTCCACGATGCATTTTGGAGTTAGATTTGTTCATGCGAAACAACTTGAAGCTCATGCTTGGTTAACTGTTGGCGACTTTTATATTACCCAAAGCTGGACAGATAACCATCAAGAATTTACTTTCCAATAAATTATTTTTCCTTAAATAGATAATTTAAAATATACTCTGCTGATTCATCAGGGGATAAAATAGTAGTATCTAAATGTAACAAGGGCGTTTGTGGTATCTCATACGGCGCATCTATACCCGTCATCCCAGTGAACGCTCCTGATAAAAATTTCCGATACAAGCCCTTAGGATCCCTCTGTTTACAAACTTCAATATCAGCGTCAACGTAAACTTCAAGAAAACCATTACCGATAATTTGAGCAGCCATTTGTCGATCCGATTCATAAGGAGATATAAAGGCAGCAATAACCATTAATCCGGCATTATTCATCATTTTGGCCACCTCAGCTGCCCTACGAATATTTTCCGAACGATCTTCAGGAGAAAAACCAAGATCTGAATTTAACCCATTCCTTAATTCATCACCATCTAATACATAATTCTGAATGCCTCTCTCTCGCAATTTTTTTTCAAGTAAACGCGATATGGTCGATTTACCTGCTCCGCTAAGTCCTGTTAACCAAATCGTAGTAGAGCTCTGTTTGTTTTCAGAACGATCGGTTGAAGAAACTAAATCCCCACTCCCTATTTTACGGTCAGATGGTTCCAAAACAATGCCGGCACCACTCGTAGAATGACTATTTCTGTCAATTAACACAAACGCCCCCATTGTTCTATTCTTTTCAAAAGAATCATAAACCAGAACCTGTTTCAAGATCAATTCTACCTCTCCAATGTCGTTTAAAGATAAATTATCGGTCGCCAAATGAGTTAACTCATTAAGATCATATTTATATAAAACACGTTTAATCTGTACAGGAACACACTGAGTATTGCTTTTCAACAAATACTCTTTCCCCTCCCGTAAAGGAGAATCATTCATCCAAACAATCTTCGATTTCAAAATATGATTCATTAATGGCTTATAACCTTGCTTCACCAATACTGATCCACGCATGATATCCAACTCCTCTTCCATCGTTAATACAATAGGCATAGAAACAAAGGCTTCATTAATAGATTCTTTATATCCTTCTATTGATTTAATTTTAGTCTTCCTTTTTGAAGGAAGAACCATCACCTCATCCCCTCGCCTAACACTTCCGGAAACAACACTCCCCGCATAACCTCTAAAAAATGAATTAGAACGAAGAACATATTGTACGGGGAAACAAAAATCATCTTTATTCAATTTCTTATCCAATGTAATGCTTTCCAAATGGCTTAACAGAGGAAGTCCCCTATACCAAGGCATCTCTTGGGTTGAATGAACCACATTCTCCCCTGTTAAAGCCGAAATTGGTATAAAATAAATGGAAGTGGCATTTATCTTTTTTGAAAAAGAAAGGTACTCCTGACAAATTTTATCGTAAACCCTTTGATTATAGTTCACTTTATCCATCTTATTGATCACCACTATAATCGTTCTAATTCCCATAATTGTTGCAATGAGACTATGTCTTCGAGTTTGTTTTTTTACCCCATTTTCAGCATCAACTAAAATAAGAGCCGCATCACATTGAGAAGCCCCGGTTGCCATGTTACGTGTATATTGTTCATGTCCTGGAGCATCACAAATAATAAAAGCCTTTTTTTCTGTAGAAAAATAGCGATAAGCAACATCAATTGTTATTCCTTGCTCACGTTCAGCTCGTAAGCCATCGGTCAACAATGATAAATCAATTTCATTTTGAGTGGTGTTAAACACCTTAGAATCTTCATAAATAGATTCTAAATGATCTTTATAAATTAAATGAGAATCATATAATAAACGACCAATTAAAGTCGATTTACCATCATCAACACTACCCGCAACCAATAATCGCAACATCTCTTTTTCTTCATGTCGCTTCAAATAAGCAGATAAATCTTGAATGATAAAATCCTGCTCTCTAACAATATAATCAATAACAGCTCTCTTCATGAATCAATTCATTTAAAAATACCCTTCGCGTTTTTTTTCCTCCATACTAGCCTTGCAGTCAAAATCAATCACACGCCCTTGACGTTCAGATGTATTAACCAGTAACATTTCTCTTACAATTTCATCGATCGATTCAGCATTCGACTCTATCGCGCCTGTTAATGGATAACACCCTAAAGTACGAAAACGTACTTTTTTAAATTCTATTTTTTCTCCTTCCCTCAATTTCATTCGTTCATCATCAACCATAATCAGCATACCATCCCTCTCAACAACCGGTCGAATTTTAGAAAAATAAAGCGATACAATAGGAATGTTTTCTAATTGAATATATCTCCAAATATCCAATTCCGTCCAATTTGAAAGTGGAAAAACACGAATCGATTCTTTCTTATCAATATATGTATTATAAATGTTCCATAATTCAGGGCGTTGATCCTGTGGATTCCATTGATGAAATTCATCTCTAAGACTAAAAATTCTTTCCTTGGCTCTCGATTTTTCTTCATCTCGACGAGCACCACCAAAAGCAGCATCAAATTTATAAGTATCTAATGCCATTTTCAAAGCATCGGTTTTCATGATACGCGTATGCATCTCCGATCCATCATCAAAAGGATTAATAGATTGACTTAAACCAATAGGATTAGTAAAAACAATCAAATTAAATCCAATTTCATGTTTCATCTGTTCACGAAATCGAATCATTTCTCCAAATTTCCAAGTGGTATCAATATGCATTAATGGAAAAGGAATCGGATTAGGATAAAATGCTTTTTGAGCCAATCTTAACATAACAGACGAATCCTTACCTATAGAATAAAGCATAACCGGATGTTCGAAAGTTGCAGCAACTTCACGAATTATATAAATGGCTTCAGCTTCTAATTGTCTTAAATGTGTAAATTTATAATCCATACTTTTTTACAAAAATTTTAAAAGAGTCAAACTTCCTAATAAAAGTGTCGCCCAACCAATAGTTCGTCCGAGTAACTCATCAGATATGAGCCGAATCGTTTTAACAGCAGGAACAACACTAAGTAAAGAACCTAAACAAATTGGAACTAAATAATTTATATTAATAGTTCCACCAAGAGTAAAAAAAACGATAATTCCAATTAAGCAAGTAAAAGCCTCACAAAAGGATGTTATTGCAACAGCCTCTTTTTGGGATATACCTGACAAGATCTGTCCACTTGTTAATAAAGGACCATATCCACCACCAGATACTCCTTTATTAAAAGCAGCAACAACACCTAACAATAATAATTTAGAATGATTAAATGAAGTCTTTCTATTATTTTTAAAATAGAAACGATAAATAATATATAAACCAATCATCATTACCATGATGGCAATATATAAATTAACATATTTTTGATCTATTATTTTTAAGTAGTTACTAAATAAAATAGCACTAACAACTCCGATAATAGAAGGTATAATCAGACAAATTAAAGCAAATTTAATTTGTTTATTTCTTAATAGATCAACATTGCCCTCTTGATGATGCTTTAGTCCGGAAAATAGTCCGGAAAATAATTCAGAAAGTAAAACAATCGGAACTATTTCTACACGAGCAAGACCTAAGGTTAAAACAAACGGAGTAAAGGTTGTTCCATAACCCATTCCTAAAGAACTATCGATATATTCACAAAAAGCTGAAGCAAAAAAAAGAATAATTAATAAAAAAGAATGAGGTACATAGAATGTTTTTATATCAAAAAATAAAAAGAAGATGATAATGCAATTTAGAAGTAAAAGAGCGATCCATATCAACGACGTTTTCTTTGCATTCATAGTATTATCTGGTCAATAAAGTTTATGTTGTGAAATATCTCTAAAATTACAACCTTTTTTATTACTAAAAGTTCATCTACCGAACTTTTTTATTAGTTATTTTTATCTATCCAATAAATTTTTAATTTTTAAGCATAATAAATATTTAAAAAAAAGATGTGGAATTATTAGAAAAACAACACAAACTGTCGTTAATCAACACTAAGCATAGAAATAGATACAAAATAGAATATGAAGGAAATAATTAACTTTATTAAAATAGAATACACTAACAACGATTTCAAAAAAAAGTAATTACATCGAAAATAAATCGGTGAATAAACATCTTTATAAATACAATAGGACTTTGAAAATCAAATTATTAATCAGTTAATAACTATATTAATAATGTAAAAAGGCACTTAGTATAACTCACATTTATACTAAGTGCCTTTTTTAGATTATTGTGGTTAATCAACTTGAAATGATTAGCCTTAAAGTTTAGAAGAGATTTCAAGCATTTTACGGATCGGATTTAATGCCTTTTTACTAATCTCAGGATCAACGGTTATTTGAGGAGATTCATTTTTTAAACACTCATAAAGCTTCTCTATGGTGTTCAAACGCATAAAACTACATTCATTACAAGCACATGTACTATCATTAGGAGGAGCCGGTATAAACAATGTCGTTGGACATTTCTTACGCATCTCATGCAAAATTCCAGACTCTGTAGCTACAATAAATGTTTTCTCAGGATGTTCCACCGCATATTTCAATAATGCAGCCGTAGATCCCACAACATCTGCCAATTTTAACACCACACTCTTACATTCAGGGTGAGCCAAGACAATAGCTTCAGGATATTGCTTCTTTAAATCAACTATTTTTTCCACCGAAAATTGTTCATGCACATGGCAAGCCCCATCCCAAAGCAACATCTTACGACCGGTGATCGAATTAATATAATTTCCCAAATTTCGATCCGGACCAAAAATTATTTTTTCATCCTTCGAAAAAGTTTCCACTATTTGTTTAGCGTTAGTCGACGTCACTACAACATCAGTCACTGCTTTAACTGCTGCAGTTGTGTTAACATACGAAATAACGGTATATCCGGGATGATCTTTAACAAATTGAGTAAACTGGTCAGCCGGACAACTATCAGCCAAGGAACAGCCTGCATTTAAGTCCGGTACCAATACTTTTTTATCAGGACAAATAATTTTAGCTGTTTCACCCATGAAATGAACACCACATACAACAATAATATCAGCTGTTGTTTGAGCTGCCCATTGTGCAAGTGCCAAACTGTCGCCAACGAAATCAGCAATATCTTGTATTTCTCCTACCTGGTAGTAATGAGCCAATATAACTGCATTCTTTTCCTTCTTCAGTTTATTGATAGCTTTTATTAATTCACTCATAATATTATTTATATATGTTTTCTTTTTAAAGAAGAACTATGTTAGTAATAATAGTCGGTTAATATGGTTTGAAAATAATTTTAGTATTTTTTGCTTTCTAAGATATTAGTATTTTGTTTAATCTTATTAGCGTTATTATAAACAATGTCAATCTCATTTATTCCATTAGAAATCAATAAATAGATTGATAATAGATTATTTTATTCACTACTAGTTTATAAAATGCAAAGTTAAAAACTTTATGCTTATTCTATAATAGAAAATAGGTTAAAAGTGCGTTGATGAATAGGTGGTAAATAGGGGTTATTATATTTTTATTCTTCATATCTGAATGCTCTTAATGACATTTTCCAATAAAACAAGTTTTTTTTATAAAATGATATACCTGCTGTATCGACAAGTTTTCAACGGTTATTAACTACTCTTTAAACAGAAATAAACTACCTTTGCCTTTAAATAGAAAAGATATGCGTAAATTAAAAATAACAGAGCTTAATCGTATTAGTACAGAGGACTTTAAAAACGTTGAGAAGACTCCTTTAATTATAGTTTTGGATGATATTAGAAGTTTGCATAATATAGGATCAGTGTTTCGTACAGCAGATGCTTTTAAAGTTGAAAGTATTTATTTATGTGGAATAACGGCAACACCACCTAATGCAGAAATACATAAGACAGCTTTAGGGGCAGAATATAGTGTGAATTGGAAATGGTTTTCTGATACAATGGCTGCTGTTGAGTCTTTAAAGACAGAAGGTTATACCGTTTATTCTGTGGAACAAGCTGAAGGAAGTGTGATGTTGAATCAATTAGAGCTTGATCGACAAAATAAATATGCTATCATTATGGGAAATGAAGTGAAAGGGGTTAAACAGGAAGTTATTGACCATTCGGATGGATGTATTGAAATACCACAATATGGAACAAAACATTCTTTAAATGTTTCTGTCACTGCCGGTATTGTTATTTGGGATTTATTTAATAAACTAAAATAGGGGGTTGTTAATAACGTTGTTGATAAGGTGTATTTATAGGTGTTAACAGACTGTTTGATAAATGTTTATCGTGTTCAACCAAGAGGTTATAACTGACCATTTTCGACTAATATAACAACACGTTCTGTTAACTTATCTTCGCCTGTTGGATCGTACGTCTTTTTTAATGAAGCACCAAACAGAGAGGCAAAGGCTTGGTAAAAGCCCGCTTTGAAAGGTCCCATAAATGCCTTTACTAATTCGTATGAGCTTTGATTACTTTGTCTATCAATGAGTTTGATTAATAACTTACCTTGTGAGAAAGATAGTTTTTTTAGACGCGAAGTATATTGTTCTTTCAATCCTTTTTCAACCCGTTTAATATGTTTCTTTCGTTCCTTCTCATTAGGTAAGGTTTGCATATATTCATAGGTCTCAATAATAGCAAGATTAACTTCACGTGCTATTGGATAGACCTTTTTCACATTTCTAATCAGCCGATAATATTCTATCCGTTCTTTATCTGATTTGAATGCTAAAGGTTTAAAGATATAAACGGTTGGTAGATCAACATAAGGAATAGTATCTCCATTATACGAACAGACAGGAACCAAATAGCTGGAGCTTGACTGTTTTTCCTGTGCATGACAATATAACGAATTTATAGTTATCAACAGGGTGGTAATAGAGATGTTAATAGTTCTATTCATACTACAAAAGTAATATTATTATTTGTATTCTTTTTCTTTTCTTGCCTCATTAACCAATTTAAATTATATTTGTATATATCCTTACAAAATGGGGATTTAATGCAATGAAACATATCTATTATTTGAAGTTTATAAGTTTTATAAACAGTCTGTTGATAACTTTTATATGTAACGCTCAAGAGCCAAATGAAAGCCTTTTAGAGGAGATTATAGAAAATGAACCTGTTGATAACGTTGTTGATGAATTAGATGAGTTAAATGAATGGAGTACATATATAGATAAGCCACTTAATTTAAACACAGCTTCCCGTGGAGAATTGGAAAAATTTTCGTTTTTAACGAATAAACAAATAGAATGCTTGTTGGCCTACATCTATATTCATCATGGAATGAAAACCATTTATGAGTTGCAACTGGTTGAAGAGATGGATCGAGCGACAATCGATCGGTTAGCACCTTTTGTGTGTATTGAACTTATTAACAATAATCGGTCGATAAAGTTGAAAAGCTTGTTTAAAAGTGCATTTAAATATGGAAAGAATGATTTATTAATTCGTTGTGATCTACCATTTTATCTATCGAAAGGTTATCAACATTCTTATTATGGTTCACCTGTTTATAACTCATTTAAATATCATTTTAGATATTCTGACCATCTTTACTTAGGATGGACGGCTGAGAAAGATAAAGGTGAACCGTTTGGGAAGATGGTTAATAGGAGTGGATTTGATTATAACTCTTTCCATTTGTTGATCCAAAATGTGGGGCGATTAAAAAGTCTTTGTTTGGGAAATTATAAGTTAGCTTTCGGCCAAGGATTAGTTATAGGAAATTGTTTTTTCAATGAGAAGGGAATGCCGCTGACTTTTTTTGATTTGAAAAAGGAAGGGATCAATAAACACGCTTCAACAGATGAGTATAATTATCATTCGGGAATAGCGACTTCTTATCAGCTAACTTCAAAAATAGATCTGTCAAGTTTTTATTCCAATAGGCTGTTAGATGCTACAATTGATAATTGTAATATAATTTCTATATCAAAGACCGGACTTCATCGTACCTTGAGTGAGATGGATCATAAAGAGAAAGCTCGTTTACAATTATTAGGTTTTCATTGTGGATTTAAGGGGAATAAAGTAGGGGTGGGGCTGACTGGCATTTATTATTGGTTTAACGCTCCTTATGCCCCCGCTATCAGAGATTATTCGCGATATAATCTTCGTGGACGTAACTTTTATAACTTGGGAGCAAATTACAATTATCGTTTTCGCCGTCTTTCTTTACGTGGAGAATTGGCTTGTGGAAAAGAAGGAATAGCAACCCTGAATTTGATGAAGTACTCTGCGATAAGTGGATGGGAATTGATGATTTTACATCGTTATTATGCTTATAATTATTGGGGATGGTTTGCTCATTCTTTCAGTGAAGGAGGAAATATACAGAATGAAAACGGCTGGTATTTGGCTTTAGAATGTGATCCTTTAAGAAATATACACGTTTTTGTTGCCGTTGATTTCTTTGCTTTTCCTTGGAAAAAAGCATACATTAATAAACCCTCAAAAGGAAATGATGCAATAGTAAAATTACATTACTATGTATCAAAGAGAATTGGAATTGATCTGAAATATCGATTTAAGAAAAAAGAGAGAAATTGTACTTTAGAAAAAGAAAAAGTAACCTCACCTACATACCATCATCAGTTGAGAGGACAGTTTGATTATTCTTTACTACATGAGTTGGAGTTGCGTACGCTCATTAATTGGAACTGTTTTTCTGATCAGCGAGATTCTTTTAAGCAAGGTTGTATGATCACCCAAAGATTATCGTATCAATTTGCAAGATTACCTTTAAATATGAAAGGACAATTTGCCTATTTTAATACCGATGATTACGACACGAGGATATACGCTTTTGAACCGGGGTTATTATATCAATGGTCTATACCTTCTTCTTCTGGAAGAGGAATAAGATGGACTGCTGTGGTCAGATGGGACTTGAATAAACATTGGATGTTTGCAGCCAAGATTGGTCAAACCATTTATGATGATCGTCGCTCCATTGGCGTTGGTCGCGATTTAATTAACGGAAATAAAAAAGCGGAACTTCAGATGCAGCTTCGTATAAAATTTTGAGTTATCTTTGAATACAATAAAAACAAAAAATTATGTCTGTTACATTTCCTTCGCCCATTTTTGGACCCATTCATTCACGCCGTTTAGGAATATCTTTGGGAATAAACCTATTGCCCGGAGATGGTAAACTCTGTTCGTTCGATTGTATTTATTGCGAATGCGGCTTTAATCACGATCACCGTACTCGTCAGGCTTTGCCAACGCGAGAAGAGGTTTACACTGCTTTAGAAAAGAAACTGAAAGAGATGAGAGCTGACGGAACGGCTCCTAATGTTCTGACTTTTGCCGGTAATGGGGAGCCGACTGCACATCCCTCTTTTGATCTGATTATAGAGGATACGATAGAACTTCGAAATAAATATTTTCCGGAAGCTAAGGTTAGTGTGTTGAGTAATTCAACCTTTTTGCATCGTCGAGCGGTGATTGAAGCTTTAAAGAAGGTTGATAATAATATACTCAAGCTGGATACGGTCGACTTAGACTACATTAAAATGGTGGATAGACCTGCCGGGTCGTATGATGTGGATAAAATAATTGATTATATCAAAGAGTTTGATGGTAAGTGCATTATTCAAACCATGTTTATGAAGGGCACATTCGATGGACAGTCTGTCGACAATACGACGGATAAATATGTGTTGCCTTGGATCAGTAGAATAAAAGAGATTGCTCCTCAACAAGTCATGATCTATACGATTGACCGTGAGACTCCGGGGCGTCATCTTGAAAAAGCCACTCACGCGGATCTTGATCGGATTGTCCGATTGTTGGAACAAGAAGGTATCCAAGCTTCAGCTTCATATTAGGAAGGCTACCAAGATAAAAAAAATCCCATTTCAATCCTGCGACTGAAATGGGATTCAAATATATAATAGGTTTGAAAAGATAGTTTAAACTAACTCCTGTGCTCGTTTGAGCGCTTCATTTATATTCGGACAGATATCTTTCTCGTCCAAAATATTGTAAAAGCCCGATTTTTCTAATGTCTCATGCACTTTGCTGTTAACTCCGGATAGGATAACATTTATCTTCTCCTTTTTCGACATTTGGCACAAGGTCGTTAAGTTGTGAATACCGGTCGAGTCAATGAAAGGAACATGCCGCATGCGGATGATGCGCGTCTTAGGGCGATCGTTTAAGATTGCCATGGTTTCTTCAAATTTCGTGGCAATTCCAAAGAAATAAGGGCCGTTTATTTCGTAGACTTCTACATCCTTAGGAATAGAAAGATGCTCCTCGCTAGTTACCATATCTGTTTCTTGATCGAACCGTAATTGATTTTTGATCACTGAAATTTCTGTCGTCTCCATGACACGTCTCATAAAGAGTAAGCAAGCAATCACAAGTCCAACCTCTATGGCTATCGTTAAGTCGAAGATGACGGTTAAGGAAAAAGTGATGAGTAGGACAGCAACATCCGACTTCGGACTTTTAAGTAGAGCATGGAACACTCTCCAGCCACTCATATTATAAGATACAATCACCAATATCCCGGCTAAGCAAGCCATCGGAATGTATTGTGCCAGTGGCATCAAGAATAATAGGATGAGTAAAAGTACGATTGCATGAATAATTCCTGCAACAGGAGTTTTACCACCATTATTAATATTAGTCATTGTACGCGCAATAGCTCCTGTGGCAGGGATACCACCAAATAATGGAGTGGCTATGTTGGCTACTCCTTGAGCAATAAGTTCCGTGTTTGAGTTGTGGCGGTCCCCAATTACACCATCGGCAACGGTAGCGGATAATAACGACTCAATAGCTCCGAGCACGGCGATGGTAACTGCTACCGGGAATAAGTTTCTAATGGCTTCCCAATCCAGTGCCGGGAATGCGGCTTCCGGTATTTGTGATTGAATTGTAAAACGATCACCAATAGTCGGTATGCTGTCGATCCCGCCATATTGTTTCATTAAATAGACAACGATGGTGATGACAATGATTGAAATTAATGATCCCGGAATCTTTTTTAGAAACTTAGGAGTGATGATGATAATCCCAATACTCGCTAAACTGATGATGGTATTCCACCAATTAATCGTATCAAAGTGCTGAAAGTAGATCATCCATTTGCCTATAAAATCTCCCGGAACCTTTTCACCTCCGAAAGATAATCCAAAGATGTCGGCGATTTGGGTTGTAAAAATAGTGACGGCAATACCACTTGTAAATCCCACAACGATAGGATAGGGTATAAATTTGATGACGGCTCCCAACTTGAATATTCCGAGAAGTATCAGTATGACTCCGGCCATTAAGGTGGCTGCTATCAATCCGGATTCGCCATATTGTTGGATGATACCATAAATAATTACAATGAATGCTCCGGTCGGTCCACCAATTTGGATTTTACTTCCTCCGAGTAAAGAGATGATAAATCCTGCAATAATAGCAGTGATAATACCTTTTTCTGGTGATACTCCGGACGCAATTCCAAATGCGATGGCTAGTGGTAGGGCAACTATACCGACGATTACTCCCGCCATTACATCTGAAATAAACAGATCTCTTGAATAGTTTGTTAAACAAGAAATGAGCTTGGGTTTGAATTCGAAAAGTTTCATGTTGTTATATCAATCTTTTATATGTTGTTCTGCAATGTAGAGATTGCAAAATTACAAATAAAAAAGCACAAAGCGTGTTTTGTGGCAGGTTATTTGCTTGTTATTGATTTTATCTATTGGGAGATGGATATTCTTAATCGCTTTTTTTCGGTTATTCTCCACGAAAAAAGTATTTTTGTAAATAAAGTTAGATCATTTTTTAAACTATTATATCCTCTTAATTATGACTAAAAGTATTAAAGGAACTCAGACAGAGAAGAATCTGCTGACTTCATTTGCCGGTGAATCACAAGCAAGAATGCGTTACACTTATTTTGCTAGCGCAGCTAAGAAAGAAGGTTACGAACAGATCTCGGCCATTTTTATGGAAACAGCCGAACAAGAGAAAGAACACGCGAAACGAATGTTTAAGTTTCTAGAAGGCGGTATGGTTGAAATAACAGCCACTTATCCTGCCGGAGTGATCGGGTCGACTTTGGAGAATCTTTTGGCAGCAGCTGAAGGTGAGCATGAAGAGTGGTCTTTAGATTATCCTCACTTTGCAGACGTTGCCGATCAAGAGGGTTTCCATTCTATCGCTGCTATGTATAGAAATATTGCGATTGCAGAGAAGGCTCACGAAGAACGGTATCGTGCTTTTGTGAACAACATCGAAAATGCTTCGGTCTTTGCTAAAGAGGGTGAAGTGATCTGGCAGTGTCGTAACTGTGGTTATGTGCATGTTGGCAAGGAAGCTCCTACGGTTTGTCCGGCTTGTCTCCATCCACAAGCTCATTTTGAAGTGATGAAGCAGAATTTCTAAAAGGAGGTTCTAAAGACAACAAATGCCCGAGGTCAGTCGATCTCGGGCATTTGTTAGTTATAATCTGATCATGGTCTATTTTTTAGTAGAGTGGGGGTAGTCTATGGTATAGTGTAACCCTCTGCTTTCCTTTCGTTCCATGGCTTGACGCATGATGAGGTATCCCACATTAATCATGTTGCGTAACTCGCAAATCTCTTTTGAGGCCACACTCCGTTTAAATAAACTTTCGGTCTCTTCATACAAGATATCCAGACGATCCCAAGCCCGTTTAAGTCGCAAGTCGCTTCGGACAATGCCGACATAACTACTCATGATCTGATTCACCTCTTTCATGCTTTGGGTCACCAATACCATCTCTTCCGGCGAACGTGTTCCTTCATCGTTCCATTCCGGAATGTTTTCATTATACGTATATTGATCGATGGCTTTCAAGCTATGTTTTGCGGCTGCATCTGCATATACAACGGCTTCAATCAATGAATTTGAAGCCAATCGGTTGCCGCCATGCAAACCGGTACAAGCACATTCTCCTATGGCATAGAGGCGTTCGATGGAAGATTGAGCATCAAGGTCGACTTTAATTCCACCACACAGATAGTGGGCAGCCGGAGCCACCGGAATATACTCCTTCGTAATATCGATCCCCAAGCTCAAGCACTTCTCGTATATATTCGGAAAATGTTTCTTGGTCTCTTCCGCATTTTTATGGGTAACATCGAGATAAACATGCTCATCCCCACGGTTCTTCATCTCATTGTCAATCGCCCTAGCGACAATGTCTCTGGGGGCTAATGAGAGACGTGGATCGTATTTCTGCATGAACTCCTGACCGTCAAGGGTGCGGAGCACCCCACCATAACCGCGCATGGCTTCGGTGATTAGGAATGACGGACGATCGCCCGGATGATAGAGAGCCGTCGGGTGGAACTGAACAAATTCCATATCCTTCACGGTACCTTTAGCGCGATAAACCATTGCTATTCCGTCTCCTGTAGCCACTAATGGGTTGGTGGTCGTCTGATATACCGCACCGACTCCACCGGTTGCCATTAACGTGACTTTGGCCAGATAGGTATCGACTTTGCCATTAGAGGGGTCTAGGATATAAGCACCATAACACTTAATGTCGGGGGTCTGCCGGGTTACGGTAACGCCCAGATGGTGTTGGGTGAGTATTTCCACCGCAAAATGATTTTCAATAACGGTGATATTGGGATGTTTTTGAACCGCTTGGATCAAGCTGTCCTGGATCTCAGCTCCGGTATTATCTTTATGATGTAGAATACGAAACTCGGAATGTCCGCCTTCTCGATGAAGATCAAACTCCCCTTTCTCATTTTTGTCGAAGTTTACTCCCCAGTTAATCAGGGCTTTTATCTGCTCCGGAGCCTCGCGAATCACTTTCTCAACCGCATCTCTGTCGCTGATCCAGTCGCCCGCAATCATGGTATCCTCAATGTGCTTCTCAAAATTATCGACCAACAGATTGGTCACCGAAGCTACTCCACCTTGAGCGAAATAGGTATTGGCTTCCTCTAATCCACTTTTGCAAATCAGGGCCACTGTCCCTTTGTGTGCAACTTTGAGAGCGAAGCTCATACCGGCTATTCCTGAGCCGATCACAAGAAAATCAAATTTTTTGATCATAACGCTAATTGTTTCTCGTCGCAAAACTACAAAATAAGTGACTTCGTTGTGCATTTGATTGTCATTAATTGATAAAATTATTACCTTGCACACCAAAATAAGTACTGAGAATCGGGCGTTTTCGTTTCTGATGATGAGATAGAGAAATCGTTTCTCAGTCCTCTGTTTTTTGATGAGTATGCATCAGAAAACGTCCCCCTTTAATCTAGAAAACCATTAATGAAAATACTATTAGACCATGAAAAACTATCAACTTATTATTATTGGCGGAGGACCGGCCGGATATACGGCTGCTGAAGCTGCCGGAAAAGCCGGATTGAGCGTATTGCTCATTGAAAAGAAAAACTTAGGCGGAGTTTGTTTAAACGAGGGATGTATCCCGACGAAGACGTTGCTTTACTCTGCCAAAACGTATGATGCGGCTAAGCATGCCTCAAAATATGCAGTGACGGTGACGGAAGTCACCTACGATCTTCCTAAGATCATTGCCCGTAAGAGTAAGGTTGTACGGAAACTGGTTCTGGGTGTAAAGGGGAAGTTGACAGCTCACCAAGTCGATATCCTCAATGGTGAGGCACATATCGTCGACAAACAGACCGTTCGGTGTGGTGAAGAAGAATATGGTTGTGAGCACCTATTGATTTGTACCGGGTCGGAAACGTTTATCCCGCCGATTCCCGGAGTCGATCAGGTCAGCTATTGGACGCATCGTGAGGCACTCAACAATAAAGAAGTTCCACAATCTCTAGTTATTGTGGGCGGAGGAGTGATCGGGATGGAGTTTGCTTCATTCTTTAACTCCTTAGGCGTTGAAGTGACCGTTGTTGAAATGCTGGATGAGATCCTTGGAGGGATGGATAAAGAATTATCCGGTTTGTTACGACTGGAATATGCAAAACGTGGAATAAAGTTCTTGTTAAGCACGAAGGTGACTCATCTGTCGGAAGCCGAAGGGCAGTCGACCGTTTCCTTTGAGAATGCCGAAGGACCGGGTTCGGTTGTAGCCGACAAGCTGTTGTTGAGCGTGGGGCGTCGACCGGTTACCAAAGGGTTTGGCCTAGAAACGTTAGGCTTACGAACCACAGAGCGCGGATCGATTGTGGTGGATGAGCATTTGCAAACCTCTGTTCCGGGCGTTTATGTCTGTGGCGATTTAACCGGCTTCTCTTTGTTGGCTCATACGGCTGTTCGTGAAGCGGAAGTTGCTGTCAATCATATTCTTGGCAAGGAAGACGCGATGAGCTATCGGGCGATTCCGGGCGTGGTTTATACGAACCCTGAGATTGCCGGAGTAGGAGAGACCGAGGAATCGGCTTCAAACAAACAGTTGGATTTTACTGTTGTTAAGCTACCCATGGCTTACTCCGGACGTTTTGTTGCTGAGAATGAAGGGGTCAATGGGGTTTGTAAACTGTTGATCGATCATCATGGAGTGATCCTTGGAGCTCATGTGTTAGGTAATCCGGCTTCTGAGATTATTACTCTGGCCGGAATGGCTATTGAAAAGCAGTGGACTGCCGAAGAGTGGAAGAAGATTGTTTTCCCTCATCCGACAGTGAGTGAAATATTTAGAGAAGCGTTGTAAAGGTTCATCTGATGAACTGATCGACCGCTCTCTTTGAACGAAAAAATAAGAGATGAAGAAATTTATTTTAGTGGTGATTTTATCTGCCTGTTTTTCTCAGATCTGGGGACAGGCAGATCATCAAGAGATCGGTTCATTAGTGACTCATATGCTTCCTCAGTCGTCGGAAGTCGGGGTTTACGCATACGATCTGACAGCCGATAAGGTGGTCTGTGCCTATCAGCACCAAAAGCTTTGTCGTCCGGCTTCGACCCTAAAACTGTTGACGGCAGTTACGGCACTTTCGGAATTGGACGATGATAAAAAGCCGTTTCGTACGGAAGTGTGGACCAATGGGGTGATTCGTAACGATACGCTTTACGGCAATTTGCATGTGGTGGGTGGTTTCGACCCGGAGTTCGACGACCAAGCGATGGATCTCTTGGTTCGTGATCTCTCTACCCTTTCTTTCTCGGTGATCACCGGGAAGGTGTATGCGGATATCAGCATGAAGGACTCTTTGTATTGGGGCAGTGGTTGGGCTTGGGACGATAATCCTGAAGCCTTTCAGCCCTATCTTTCACCGTTAATGTTCAATAAGGGAGTGGTTAAGGTGACTGCTATGCCTTCTGCGGTGAGCGGGCGCCCGGCAAAGCTTCGTTGTGTTCCTCAATCGTCTTATTATGTGGTGCGCAATCGTACCCTGACACAATCGCCCGATGCCGGACGGTTTACTGTTTCGCGCGATTGGTTGAAAAACGGCAATACCATTACCGTCTCCGGTAATGTGGATCGACCAACGGTCGGGTGGGTGAATGTGTATTCTTCTTCCGATTTTTTTATGGAGACGCTTCTCGAGCGCTTACGTGCTAAGGGCATTCGGGTACCTTCGTCGTTTGTTTACGCCCCATTGGGGCGACGTGACCATATTCGTTGCCTAGCTTCACACGACACCTCACTGCAAGAGGTGGTCAACCAGTTGATGAAAGAGAGCGATAATTTGAATGGACAGGCTTTGCTTTGTCGTTTAGGTGTAGAGGGAAGTCGCAAGAAAGGGGTGAGTGATAAGGATGGGATTGTGGAACTGCAGAAAATGATCCGTCTTTTAGGGCATGATCCGGCCGATTACCAAGTGGTCGATGGCTGTGGACTGTCGAACTACAACTATATCACTCCGCAGTTATTAGTCGATTTATTGCGATACGCCTATTCTCGTGAAGAGTTGTTTGCCCGATTATCTCTTTCTTTACCCATAGCCGGAGTGGATGGAACGTTGAAGAATCGGATGAAAAACAGTCCCGCTTATAACAATGTACGTGCTAAAACCGGTTCTTTTACGGCGATCAACACGTTAGCCGGTTATCTGAAAAGGGGGGATGGGCATGTGATTGCTTTTGCTATCATGAACCAAAACATCCTTTCGGCGGCTAAAGCGAGAGCTTTTCAAGATCGGGTGTGTATCTCCTTGTGTAAATAAGTCCGAGAGAATTGACTATTTCTTCCTCCTAGATGTTTGATTTTGAAAAAGATCTGCCATCTGTCACCAAAAGAGCGTTAGGCGACTGATTATCAGCCTAAAGGTGGGGTTGCAGATCGTGTTGCAGATCGGTGGTAGATCGGAACATCTGCCACCTGCGGTTGATCGTTTTGGGGAGGATTGTTCTTCTTATTAAGCGTAGATCGGTTTCATATTCAAAAAGGCTTATCTGAGATTTGTTGAAGCACGGTCGCCTTTCTAGTTTCCACGGTGGAGACTTTTGTGCGACTGTACGACACTCTAGTTATTACTGTGCGGCACTTTAGTTGCGACCGTACGCCACTCTAGTTGCGACTGTACGGCACTCTAGTTATTCCTATATGCCACTTGAGTTGCGACCGTTTGAAACTCACCTTACGACATTGCATGAGAAAAATGGTAGCTGATTATTGTCATCGGTTATGCCTCATTTTATCCATAAGCGCTTTGTCATCCGCATGCTCTTTAGTGATAAATAAAAAAGGCACTCTTTCAAGAGCGCCTTTTTTATAACGATGTAAGTGGAGTCATCGATTATTTAGTATAATCTGCCCAATTAACGTTCTTCATATCTCCGCTTTTGCCAAGTTCGACATGCATTCCCAAAGCTGCTTGTAGAGCATGAGGCGTTTGAGCTTTATGTCCGGCTAAGTTGAGGTATTCTCTTAAGATCGGTCTGTAGTCCGGATGTGCGCAGTTTTCGATAATAGCTTCTGCGCGTTCTTTTGGACTCTTACCACGTAAATCAGCCACACCTTGTTCGGTGATGACCACATTAACAGAGTGCTCGCTGTGATCTTGGTGAGAAACCATTGGGACGATGGCACTGATCTTACCTTCTTTAGCTACAGAAGGACAAGTGAAGATGGAGATATAAGCGTTACGAGTGAAGTCGCCCGATCCGCCAATACCGTTCATCATTTTTGTTCCACTAATATGTGTAGAGTTCACGTTACCATAAAGATCGACCTCAATAGCTGTGTTGATGGCAACAACACCTAAACGGCGTATCACCTCAGGGTTGTTTGAGATTTCTGATGGACGTAACACTAATTTATCTTGGAAGAAATCCATATCATCATAGATACCTTGTAGACAGTCGTTGGTGACAGTCAACGAACAAGCACTACCAAATTTGATACGACCTTCACGAATAAGATCGATAACCGAATTCTGGATCACTTCAGTATACATTTCAAAGGCAGGGATGGTCTTATCACGGCCAAGTGCACCTAATACTGCATTTGCAATATTACCCACTCCCGATTGTAAGGGTAAGAATGAAGAAGGGATGATACCGCGTTTCATATCGCTTGCCAAAAAGTCGGCTACGTTTTGTCCAATCTGATCAGTCAACGGATCTGAATCGGCAAATGAACGAGCTTCATCCGGCCAGTTCGTTTCTACGACGCCAATAATCTTTTTCGGATCCACTTGGATATAAGGTAATCCGATGCGGTCACTTGCTTTGTAGATTGGTATCTCACGACGGTATGGAGGGTCTTGCAGTTCGTAAACATCGTGCATACCCATCATTCTTTTGCTGTGAGCACTATTGAGTTCGACAATAATTTGGTCGGCAAGGTGACAAACGGTTGGAGAGATTCCTCCGGCAGCAGTTAAATAGATCTTGCCGTCAGGAGTCACTTCGCAAGCTTCGATGATGGCCACATTGACTTTACCCATAAAGCCGTAGCGTACTTCTTGAGCCATTTGTGATAAATGGATATCATTGTAAGCGATCTCACCATTATTTACCGCCTTACGGAAATCGGAGTTTGTGGTGTAAGGAGCACGGTAGCGAATCGCTTTTGCACGTGTGAGTACGCCGTCACAAGAATCTCCGGTAGAGGCTCCGGTGAAGATTCCGATTTGGAAAGGATTGCCTTTTGCATGTTCTGCTTCTGCTATTTTTGCAAGTTCGGCGGTTACGGCTTTGGCTGTTCCTGCCGGTGTAAATCCACTCACACCGATATTATAGCCGTTTTTGATGAGGCTTGCAGCTTCTGCTGCTGAAATTAAATTGAATGACATAAAATGATTTTCGTGTTAAAAAACAGGTTAATATTTTCGTTGTAGTATTTCTCCTAATATAATCGCTTGACGCGCTTCTTCAATGGATTGAATTTTGAAATATTGTTCCACTTCTTCCGGATTGGAGAGTGTAGCATTCGTTTTATCGTCTTTCTTTTGTCCTGTTTGTTTTGTTTCTGAAACGACTGTCCTTTCCGGTTCTTTTGAAGCCGGAGTAAATCTATTGAGCAATCGATCTTTCATATCGGTATGATTCATCTTCTGAAGAGGTTCTTTAGACAGGGGGGTGCTTTTGTTTAGATTGGGAGTGGTCTGAGGTATCGGGCGAGGTTGAATATCTCTTGGCTTTAAGTCCTCAAATGCTTTTTTCTTATTCGCCTTTTTGTTTGATTCTCTGACAATTCCAATAATAATAATTCCCACTATAAAAAGAATTCTTAAAAAGTCTTCCATAACTTTTTTTATTAAAATGTTTTCGCCAAAGGTATAAATTAAATCCGAATTCAGGCCAAAATTTTGATATGAAAAAAGGGCAGCTTCACAGCTCCCCTTGTTTTTTAACCTAAACCTTAACTATGAAAAAATCTAATGTTTCTTTCATTTCACAAAAATCTTCATTTAAATTATAAGTAGCAAGTTTTAATCTTTTTTTTATTTTGTCTATTAACATTTATTATGAGTTTTATTTTCTTAAATGGCTTTTTATGTGATTTAAAGGTTTGATTTATGATCATTTGGAATCAATGACGTATCTTTGTGGCCTGAAAACAAGACTAACTCTTTTATTCTTAGGCGCAATATTGGCGGAATAGAGACGATGGAGGGAGTCATCAAATGAATAATAATTTAATTTATGGGAAATGAATTAACAGGAGCGGACTTTAAATCCGTAACTGCAGAAGAAAACAAGAAATTGTTTATCGAGACTTATGGTTGCCAAATGAATGTGGCCGATAGTGAAGTGATTGCATCTGTTATGGGAATTGCCGGTTATGAAATGGCGGATTCTATAGACGAGGCTGATGCTGTCTTTATGAATACCTGTTCTATTCGTGATAATGCCGAACAGAAGATCTTTAATCGTCTGGAGTTTTTTCATTCGTTGAAGAAGAAAAAGAAACACCTCATTATTGGTGTGTTGGGCTGTATGGCTGAGCGTGTTAGAGAAGACTTGATTGAAAATCATCATGTCGATCTTGTGGCCGGTCCGGATGCTTACTTAACCCTTCCGGAACTTATTGCTTCGGTTGAAGCCGGACAGAAAGCGATGAATGTTGAGCTTTCGACGACTGAGACCTATCGGGAAGTGATCCCGGCACGTATTTGCGGTAATCATATCTCTGGATTTGTATCGATTATGCGAGGTTGCAATAATTTTTGCACGTATTGCATTGTGCCTTACACTCGGGGGCGTGAACGAAGCCGTGATGTTGAAAGTATCCTGAATGAGGTTGCTGATCTTGTGAATAAGGGGTATAAGGAGATTACGTTGTTGGGACAGAATGTGAATTCTTACTGTTTCGAGAAGGAATCGGGCGAAAAGATCACTTTCCCGATGTTGCTCCGTATGGTGGCTTTATCGGCTCCTAAGGTTCGTATTCGGTTTACGACTTCTCATCCGAAGGATATGAGTGATGAGACGTTGCAAGTTATTGCAGAGGTACCCAATGTCTGTAAGCATATTCACTTACCGGTTCAGAGCGGTAGCTCACGGATCTTAAAGTTGATGAATCGTAAATATACACGTGAGTGGTATTTAGACCGTGTAGCCGCGATTAAACGTATTGTTCCCGATTGTGGGTTGTCGACCGATATCTTTTCCGGTTTTCACTCTGAGACCGAGGAGGATCATCAGGAGTCGCTTTCTTTGATGGAGGTTTGTGGCTACGATGCGGCTTTCATGTTTAAATATTCCGAACGTCCGGGTACTTATGCGTCGAAGCATTTAGTGGATGACATCTCTGAGGAGATTAAGGTCCGTCGTTTGAACGAGATCATCGCTCTTCAGAATCGATTGTCGTTGGAAGCTAACCAGCGTTGCATTGGCTCAACTTATGAAGTCTTGGTCGAGGGTGTTTCTAAACGGTCGCGTGATCAACTCTTCGGACGAACAGAACAGAATCGTGTGGTGGTGTTTGATAAGGGAAATCATAAGATTGGTGATTTTGTTCCTGTCCGTATCACTGAGGCTAGCTCAGCGACTCTCAAAGGAGAAGAGGTGCTATAAGCGTTATCTCATAATTTACCATAGGCGTTGTTTGCGAGTTTTAGAATGAGCAAACAGCGCTTTTTTTGTGTAAGGAGTATGGTGTGGGCGATAAAAAAAGCAGGAGAGAGTTGATCTCTCTTCCTGCTTGGGGGGTATTCTAAAGTTGTCAACTGACTGTTTCTAGAAAACTATTGTAATCGTGTTTGTGTTATTTGTCAATGCTAATCTTTAATGGCTTACGCAATTGTTCTGAGAAACTGGTTAAGTACTCTTCCCAAGCGTTGAATGTCTTAATTTTAGCCTTATTCCATGCTGAGCCCCAATAATAGGTATAGGTTTCTTTTGGGTGATAAGTCCCGATAGCTAGGACATGTCCGTAGGCTCCGCCGCGTAATTCTTTTCTTTCTTTTTCGCTGAATACATCGACTTTGGTTTCCTTTAGTTTTTTAGGGAAAACAGCACCGATATAGATCTTCCCATTATCCCCCTTAGGGTTTGTGGTCGGATCTTCGTAAGCGATGAAACGCTTTTGGGTGTTTGTACTGCTCTTTCCGTCGGCCTCGTGTAACACCAGTCCGGTTGCTATGGGGGTCTTCCGATCTAAATGAGTATAGGTTATCTCTGTCTTATTTAGATAAGATCCGGCATCTAATGTGATGATGCGTGTCTCAATGACATCCGATGAAGGGCCAACGACCAATGGGGTAAAGACGAGCTTCACAGTGAATCGTAATGGGCCATTGTCAAGGATCTCATAGCTCTTATAGCAATACGGATAAACAATGGTGTCGTTATGCATTAAAGCAGAGGTTCCTCCACCTAGTGTCGGACCTACAGCATAGCAGTCCATTCCATTTCCGTGATCCACATGATAAGAAATCTCCTTGGCCAATCGATCGGCTTCTGCCGGATCGGTCTTCTTTAACTCCGCAATTTTTGCCCGTTTTTCTTTGCTGGTTTCATTAGCATACCGAGCTTCGAGTACGGGGTCCGGGGTGTTGTATTTGGTAAAGACATCATAGCCAAAAGCTTTTTCTCCGCGTGTCTGTAAGGTGGGGCCGTATGCCCGGAAAGCGACTAAATCATTTTCCCAAGCCATATCGTCCATACGTTCGGGGAATTGTCGTCCATAAGCCCTTGTAGGGAATTGGGCGGGAGTTCCCGTTTTTATGGTATACTTTTGAGTGCTTTTAGCCTTTACAGTTACAGGGAAAATCAATTTCTGATCATAAGTGATTTGATAAGGAACTTGTTGATCCTGATCATTCAAAATCACGAGTTTAGAAGTGTCGGTGAGCCGTAATTCCTTTTTTATTTGGCTTAATTCTATTTCGCCCATTTCCGAATGGCGTTCTATCGAAAGAGAATTGTGGACGTTTACGGTCATAACCGTCTGCCCTCTCATGGGTAATGAGAAAGAGGTGAGGACGACTAATAGCGTGATGAGTAGTTGTTTCATGATCGATAACTTTAATACATCAATGTGCTGAAAACTCTTTATGTCATAAGGTGACCCAAGAGCTGTCAGCACATGGTGATTAATGATTTATTTAGGTTGTTTGCCGATATAAGCTAAGATACCGCCGTCAACGTATAATACGTGACCGTTAACGAAATCTGATGCTTCTGATGCTAAGAATACAGCTGGTCCCATCAAATCTTCTGGTGTTCCCCAACGAGCTGCCGGAGTTTTAGCAATGATGAACTGATCGAATGGATGGCGAGAGCCGTCTTCTTGAAGTTCACGTAAAGGAGCGGTTTGTGGAGTCGCGATATAACCTGGGCCAATACCATTACATTGGATGTTGTGTTCGCCATATTCAGAAGCGATATTGCGAGTTAACATCTTTAAACCACCCTTAGCAGCAGCATAAGCTGATACGGTTTCGCGGCCAAGTTCACTCATCATTGAACAGATGTTGATGATTTTACCGTGGCCTTTTTTAATCATTGCAGGGATCACCGCTTTAGCTACGATGAATGGTGCGTTCAAGTCTACGTCGATCACTTGACGGAATTCTGCTGCGCTCATCTCGTGCATTGGGACACGTTTGATGATTCCGGCATTATTAACTAAGATATCAACGGTTCCGACTTCTTTTTCGATTTGAGCAATCATACCATTTACTTGATCTTCGTTGGTAACATCGCAAACATAACCTTTAGCTTCAATACCATCGGCTTTGTAAGCTTCAATACCTTTGTCCACCAATTCTTGTTTGATATCGTTGAATACAATTCTTGCTCCGGCTTTAGCAAAAGCACTGGCGATTGCATAACCGATTCCGTAAGATGCGCCTGTTACAAGTGCGACTTTACCTTCTAATGAAAAGTTTACCATATGATTAAAATTTTAAGCTTGCTGCCCGACTGATCTTTTTTTTTGAATCTGTTGGACGGCAGATGTTCACTAATTGTTTCATGTCTGTTCGACAAACCCAATAGAGCGATTGTCCTTTGGTTTTGTCTACGTCTCGCAAAGAGCTTTTGGGTCTTAATTGGGGTTTCGTTTTGGACGATTACCTCATTTGAACGACTCTGTTTGCGTACACAATGCAAAAATACGAAAATGTATTGGTGAAGGATTGCAATTTTGTTCTAATTATCCGTCAAAATTGTCCATTATCTTGGTTTGCCTTTCTTTTTAAGGGAGGAATCCGATAAATGGAAGCTGAATAGCTGCTTGTTATTATTACATAAGAAGTGGGTGATTTAAGCGAGGAAACACAACCTGTATTTGAGAGTGTAGGGTGTCTTCTGATGAGAGTCGATTCGAGTTTTGAAATTCCTACTCTAGCAGATTGGATCGAATGATTAAAAATGACTGCTCCTGGTTGCTTATCTTTTAATTGGTTGTAGCAACGAAATAGAAAAAGATAAATGGGCTCCGCTGTTTTTCTTTGGGCACCTAAAATGGCACCTAATAGGTGTCAAAGTATGAGAAGTGTATCCCCTTAGCAAATAAAAAAATCCCGCTAAATAGATCATTTAACGGGATTTCTGTTTCATCTAATTCTTAGATTTGTTGGGCTACCAGGATTCGAACCTGGACAAACAGAACCAAAACCTGTTGTGCTACCATTACACCATAGTCCAAACTTGAATTGCTTTCTCTTAAAAAGCGGTGCAAAGATATGGTTTGTTTTCCATACTTGCAAGTAATTCCTTAGTTTTTTTTAGATTTTCTTGATCTGAAATCTTCCAATCTAAAGAAAACTAAGGAGTATTTTGTTTCAATTATTTGATAATGAGTAAATAATAGTTCTTCTTTCCACGTTGAACTAATAAGTACTTATTATTAAGTAAATCGGCATCAGTGATCACTTGATCGAAAGTGCCAAGTTTTTCTTTGTTTAGAGAAACACCGCCGCCTTGAACAAGTTTACGCATTTCGCCTTTCGATGGGAATACTGCAGCGTGATCAACAAGCAGATCTACGGCTTTAACGCCTTCCTTTAAAAGATCTTGTGAAACCTCAAACTGAGGTACTCCTTCAAATACAGCCAATAGAGTGTCTTCGTCTAATTTGTGTAGCATCTCGGAAGTCGCATTACCAAATAGAATGTTTGAAGCATCTACAGCGGCATTATAGTCTTCTTCTGAGTGTACCATGATGGTTACCTCTTTGGCTAAGCGTTTTTGAAGGGTGCGTAAGTGTGGAGCAGCTTGATGTTCGCTGATTAAGGCGTCGATCTCTTCTTTCTCAATAGAAGTAAAGATCTTGATGTAGCGTTCTGCATCGGAATCACTTACGTTCAACCAGAACTGGTAGAACTTGTAAGGAGTGGTGTAGCGGGCATCAAGCCACACGTTTCCTGATTCGGTCTTTCCGAACTTCCCACCGTCGGCTTTAGTGATTAACGGACAAGTTAAAGCAAAGGCTTCTCCTCCGTTGGTACGGCGTATAAGTTCGGTACCGGTGGTGATGTTACCCCATTGGTCGGAACCACCCATTTGTAGTTTACAGCCTTTGGTGTCGTAGAGATGAAGGAAGTCGTATCCTTGCAGCAACTGATAGGTAAACTCGGTAAAAGATAGACCATCGCGTGCTTCGCCGTTCAAACGTCTTTTTACAGAGTCTTTCGCCATCATATAATTCACTGTGATGTGTTTGCCGACTTCGCGTGCGAAATCGAGAAACGTAAATTCTTTCATCCAATCGTAGTTGTTGACCAACTCTGCGCGATTAGGAACTTCTGATTCAAAATCAAGGAATTTAGCCAATTGCTTCTTGATGCATTCTTGGTTATGATGGAGGGTTTCCTCGTCAAGAAGATTACGTTCTGCTGATTTTCCGGATGGGTCTCCAATCATACCTGTAGCGCCTCCGATCAAAGCCAATGGCTTGTGTCCACAACGTTGTAAATGACGCAACATCATTACGCCGCAAAGGTGGCCGATATGAAGCGAATCGGCTGTTGGGTCGATCCCAACATAAGCGGTGACCTGCTCTTTGTTTAATAACTCTTCTGTTCCCGGCATGATGTCATGCAACATACCTCGCCATTTTAATTCTTCTACAAAATTCATCGTATTATGTTGTTTTAGTTTTTATTATCTATTTAGAATGTTAGTTGGTGATTGACCGGTTGCTCTCTTGTGAGAGCCGGCAGAGCCAAAAGGCAAAATTACGACTCTTTATTTGAAGAAGCAACTCTTATCTCTTAAAAAAGACTTTTAAGATGTTATCTTCTAATTTGGATCGTAGTTCGTCAATCTCTATAGCTTTAATCCTTGCAGCCTTTCCTAGTAACTCGTTGATGTTGATATCGGCTTCGTCGGTCTCTAAAAAAAGCCGGTCGATTGGGATTTCTTTCATACAGTCTTCATGGTAGCGGACTCCGAAAGATAGATAGAATCCATGCTTGAGAAGCTGTTCCATTTGAGGTTTTTTACCTCTGAAGCCGTGTATGATCCATGGGGTCTGAGAAAGATTCTCTTTTTTCAGGCTTAAAAGTTCGTCTATGGCTTTAACGCAGTGTATGATTAATGGAAGTTTGAGTCGGTTAGCCAAGTCGACTGTCGCTTTGTAAACGTCTATTTGAAGAGATAGGGGGGAGTCAACTCGTTTGTCCAGTCCTGATTCGCCAATGGCTATGATAGAACTGTGGGAAGCAACAATGCTTAGCCGTTCGAGTTGCTTTTGTGAGTCTTTCTCATTAATGTCTTTGGGATGTATGCCAACGGAATAATAATAGTTCCCGTCTAAAAAGGGTTCCTCCGTATAGCTTAGTGCTTCCGGTGGTAGATTTAGGATGGCCTCTTGAGTCGGCTTTCCTTTTTTGGAGTGTGTATGTATGTCTAGTAAAGTCATAATGGAATGACTAAGGTACCGGATCATAACCTGATCCTCCCCATGGATGGCATCTGAGGATTCTTCGGATGGTGAGATAAAGTCCTTTGAAGGGACCATGCTTTTTTAGGGCTTCTACGGCATAAGCCGAACAGGTTGGCGTAAATCGGCAAGAAGGAGGTAAAGCTGGAGATATAGCCATTCTGTAGATGTAAATGGGCACAAGCAGAATATAAGATAGAAGCTGCTTTAATGCTTTCCAGCCCAGAATGATATAGTTCTTCATGCGGTTCATTCCATCTTCTCTTTAATGCGGGTTAATGCCATCTTTACTTTTTCCTCTAGTATATCGCTTTTTGTTAGATCGTTCGATAAGTAGATAAAAGCAATGGCTAAGTGTTCCGATTTTGTTTGGAGTAGGTCGGTTAAATCGTGTTTGTTCTTGCGGTAGGCTTCCCGTATCTGTCGTTTGACTCGATTACGCTTTACCGCTCGTTTGAAGTGTCGTTTTGATACGCTAATGAGAATGGATGCAGGGGCATCGTTTGCGCTAATTGGCATATATACTATGCGTAACGGAAAGATGGAAAACGATTTGGATTGTCCGTTTTCAAACATCTTTCCGATAATAAGTTTTTTATTCAGCCTTTCGGCTTTACACAAAGTGTTATGCACCTTTATTTGTTATTTTCCTTTATAAATAGTTCCAATGCAGCTGTCATTGAAGGCGCTTTTACCGTTGGAGCTTCTAGGTCCAATCGGAATCCGGCATCGCGAACAGCTTGTGCGGTAGTTGAACCAAATGTGCCTATTCTGATGTCTTGTTGATCAAAATTAGGGAAATTCTTTAATAATGATTGCACACCTGAAGGGCTAAAAAACAATAACATATCATAATCAAAAGCTTCATCGGCAGCAAAGTCGTTGCTGACTGTCCGATACATAACCGCTTCAGTGTGTTGAATGTTGTTTTTATCTAATAGATTCTTAATATCATCATTATGTACATCAGACATTGGAATGATATATTTTTCATTCTTATGTTTGGTGATAGATGGCACTAAATCTTCTATTTTTCCTGTTCCACCAAAGAATATTTTCCGTTTACGATATTGCACATATTTCTGTATATAGTGGGCTACAGCCTCTGTGATGCAGAAATATTTCATCGTTTCAGGGATTGTTACACGTAATTCTGTGCACAAATGGAAGAAATGATCAATAGCATGGCGTGAAGTAAATATCACGGCTGTATGATCCAGAATAGATATTTTCTGCTGCCTAAACTCCTTCGCAGAAAGGCTTTCGACCTTTATAAACGGGCGGAAATCTATTTTTACGCCATACTTTGTGGCAATATCGTAATAGGGAGATTTCTCAGAGGCAGGCTTGGGCTGCGATACAAGTACTTTCTTTATTTCCAATGTCCTAAAGTTTTATTAGCAATATTTTGTTGATTTGAAATAAACCTTGATATAGTAATAAACAAGGTACTATTTCAAGGGCACAAAAATACAAAATTAAAAAGAAAAGACCATGAGTTTGTCTGAAAAAAAACCTAAACCATTTGTAAAGCATCAATATTTTTGTCGATAGGATCAAAAACAAAGAAAATATAATGCATTGAAACGTGCTTAAATTTAAATAAATCAAAAGTAAAGAGAGCAAAAATAATAGAAAACCTAAGTAATAAATGAGGGTAAAATAGGATTCTAGGTAACTTCTTACCACTGTTTTGTTGAAAAAAATCCATCCAATAAAATGATACATTAACCACTTTATGAGAATATATCCCAAGCAAACGCCAATATAGGTCAATAGAATGGTTTGCGGTGGGGAATAGTCGATTAATTGTGGTGAGGTTTTTAGAAAGAAGTAGAAAAAGACGACTCCTGCCAATATGGAGGTTTGAACCGTTAAGGCAATGGAAAAACGAATGTCACTTATAGTTGAGGTATTGAAAATGCTACTTCGTTCCCTATGGTAAAAGAAATCTTTGATTCGTTGCGACAAAAACTTTTTCTCCTTTGATAAGATATACGAGGTGATCAAGAAACAAAGTAATAAGATCACTCCTATTGCATTGTCCTTTTCTAACGAATAGGGCCTGGCTACTCCATCCACTTCATGAGAGTTGGCCTGTGAAGTGTGAAGCGCAGAAAAGTCAATTTCTCCTTTAGGAGCGTAATGCTCTTTATAAAATAGGGGTAATATGGTGCTTTTTTCTGTGGTCATATAGCAGCAAACTTGCGAATAGAGGCATCCCAAATTGGAGTAGAGTGAATTAATGAAATCGCTTCTTCAGGGGTTTGGGCAACTTGCCATATTTTAGCATGCTGAGGGCGCATAAAGTTCTCTTCAATGGCTTTTTCAAGCATCTCTAGTAAAGAGTCGAAAAAGTGATTCGTGTTTAGGATGATAATGGGGTTGAAATATAATCCAAGTTGTTTCCAAGTGATGATTTCCAATAACTCTTCTAGGGTGCCACATCCTCCCGGTAGGGCTATGACAGCATCGCTTAAATCGGCCATTAGTTGTTTGCGTTCATGCATCGAATCTACTGTGATCAACTTGGTTAATCCTGAGTGATGCCAATTTTGTTCGATCATGAAGTGTGGGATGACCCCTGTGACTTCACCGCCATTGGCTAGTACTGCATCGGCTATGGATTGCATCAAACCGATTTTCCCTGCTCCATTAATGAGCCGAATGTGATGTTCGGCTAATAAGCCGCCTAAAGTTTGTGCGGCTTCAAAATAAATGGGAGCTATTTGGGTGCTTGATGCGCTATAGACGCATACAGAATTGATTTGATTCATTGCTTTTTGACGTTTATCCATTATTGGTGTGCAAAATTACAAAAATAAACCTTTTGCCTATGGATAAATAGGGCTTTTTACTTTTTTAAGACGTGATTTAAATATTCTGCAAATAATCGGTCAGATCTTCTTCTGACGATAAGTTCAATGCTTTACGTAGCCGATATCGGTTCATATTGACTGTTTTAGGGATGGTACCTGTCAACATGGAGATGTCTTTCGTCGATAAATTGGCTCTTAATAGGGTGGCGAGATGCTTTTCTCCTTGTGTCAGATTGGGATGAAGCTCGGATAGCCGTTGTAAGAAGGCTTGATTTTTCTCCTCCACATTGAGCAGAAAGGTGCTGTTGGTCTTATCGTTGCTCTGGCACTGTCCGATAAATGCATTGATCTTTTTAAGATGCAAGACGAGATCTTGTTCTTTCATCTTGTACCCTTGTTTGATCATTTCTCTGATTTTTTCGAGGAGATCATTGCGGCTCTGTAAGAAAATGGCGAAACTTACTGCTTCTTGCCGACTGTCGCTCAGTGCGTTTTGAGTGGCTTTTAGTTCGAGTTCTTGCTGTCGAACTTTTAACTCTACAAGTTTATGCTCCGATTGTTCCAATTGATATTGGGCACTCATCAATTGCATGTTCTTTTTGCGTTTGTACCATTGACTGAAAAGGGCTATAAATACAATGAGCGATAGGAGTATGATAAGAGTTAATATGAAGTTACGTTTAAACAGTTCGGCTCGATAGGCTTGCTCTTTTGATTCCGTTATTCGTTGTTGCTCACGAATTTTCTTATAAGAGATCTCTTGTTCAATGTTACGTAGTTTACTTCCGTTTTGTAGATCTTTACTCAGAGTGTACAACTGTTGTAAGCAGTGATAAGCCTCTTTATGTCGTCCTAAAGCAGCATAGACCCAGGACGAATATTCATAGTTGTCGCAGATAAGCTCTTTAGCTCCAATTTGAGTTGCGATCTCGTAAGCCGTTTTTAAGGCGTTTAGGGCATTCTGGTAGTGTTTGGCATAATAGGACTGTTTAGCCATATTATTATAATTCTCTGCCAAGGACCAATTTGATTTTAAGTTTTTATTGATGATAATCGCTTCATTGATATAGCCTAGTTTCTCTTCACTGTTTCCTTCATATAGGCATAGATTGTTAAGATTGGCGGCTACTTTTTTTAAATTTTTGAGCGACCGGTTAATTTTAAGTGCTTGTTGGAAGAATTGCTCGGCCGTGTTAAACTCATTCAGATAGCAATGAATGATTCCTCTATCATTGAGACAGATGGCTAATGCAGCGGAATCACCTGAAGCTTTAAAAATGGAAGTGCCTTTCTCGTTTAATTCAATAGCTTTATTATAATCGGTCAGGCTACAATAGAGCATACTCATAAGGCTGTACAGTTCACCTCTGAGCATTTTGTTGTCTGGGGTGATGTATTTTAAAGCATCGAAGGCGATGTTGATGCTTAAGTCGAAGTTGCCAAGCAATTTTTCGGACTGGCTATAGGCCAACATTGCTCTTGCTTTTAGATCGTTTGGTTGTTCCTCCGGAAAAAGTTCAATGGCTTTTGACGCATAAAACGAGGCTTGTTTGGGATGACTATAAAGTAAGTCGAACGACTTATCGATACACTCTTGTGCTTCTTTTTCTTTGTTTTGGGCGACAACTGTTGAACTTGAAAACAGGCCGTTTAAAATAAAGAATATGAATAGGAGGTTTTTCATAGGTTTACTTCTTTACCTGCAAAAATAGCATTTTTTTTCATAAGTCTGTTATGATGTTCTCGGGAACCATCATCGGCTTTCTGATTGGTTGCATGAATAAAGGCATTGCAAAACGCAATGCCTTTATTTCCGAACAGATGTTAATTGTTTTTTAGTTGTTTCCCGTAGTCCTGATAAAGCATCAAGAGGTGTGATGAGCTCCAGCTAAAGTGTGGAGCTTTGAGCCGTTCGCCCGTATGAGTACCATAGTTTTCGTGAATGGGGGCACCATTTTTTAGCCCTTGAAGTCGGTCAAAAACTTGTAAGGTGTACTGATCAGCTAAGTCATGATAGCCATAATTCCTCAATCCTCGGATGGCGAAATAAGTTTGGTCGAGCCAGATTGGTCCTCTCCAATATCCCTTTGGATTATATTTAGGATTATTTGCAGCTATGGTAGGGAACGGAATATAAGTTGAAAAGGTCGTACTGTCGGTCAGCAATGGCAACATCCGTTTCACTTGCTCAGGGCTAGCTATTTGTGTCCATAACGGAGTATAGGCTTCACATCCGGGTTCTTCTATGAAATGACCGTTTGAAAGTTTTCGGTCGAAAAAGAAGCCTTTCTGACGATCAAAGAAATAGTTCGCAACTTGTTCTCTATGATCCGGTCCATCGAATGGAACGTTTAAAAGTTTGGCGAACTTTTTTAATAACGTGCATTCTAAAGCGAGATAAGCATTCAAATCAACACTCTCTTGATCCATGCTCCAAGCATCGTTGAATCCTTCGTTCTTTAACATTTTTGTGTCATCAAACCGAATGGCATTGTCCATACCGCTTTCCCATGCTGCCGCTTCCAATGTGCCATCGGTCGAACCATATTCGCAGATCCCATTGCGGTTATGATCGCGCTTAACATACCACCAACGGTAATAAGCCATGAGCTGTGGATACATCTCACTGACGAAAGCGGTATCGTTGGTATGTTCGAATATTTCGTTTACAGCCCATGATACGAGGGGAGGTTTGCTGTCTCTGGCATTATTCTCTGCCGGGTCAGTGTAGATGCAATCGATAATCATGCCGTCCGGCTGTTGATAATCGAACATCGCCCGAATATTATCTTTAGCAAGTTCTGGATCAAAAAGTGCAAGGGCAGCTGAGAACCGCCAGCTATCCCAAGCCCAAAAACCAACAAAATAGCCTACGGCATGACTGGGAACAACACCGGCATGAAGTAACCCTCCACGATGAGTTCGCCAATTGCTGATAAGCGTCACAATGGCTTTTACGGCAATTCGATCATATTCGGGTTTCATGTCTTGTCGCAACGCTTTGTTGAGATAGGTCTCCCAGCGCTGAGCATTCGCGTCAAGCGCCTCTTGCGGCCGATTGAGTAGGCTCAATGTTCTTTGTTGTCCCGCTAATAACTCTTTCTCCGAAGTGAAAAATGATAGGGCAACGGTGACTTCTTTGTGTTTAGGTGTACAAATGGCCTGATAATTATTTCCTTGTTGGGTGATTGTGGCATCCGGGCTGAAAGTTAGCATGACAATCTCTCCCGAGGGATGACGCGCGATAACCATATTTTGTTCTACAGAAAGGCGGATCGTTTCCACCCATTTTTCTCCGTGAAAACTCAATGCCTCATTATGGTCCGATCTAACAGATAATAGAGTGGTGGAAGCATCTATAAAATGAAGACGTTGAATGAGTTTTCCTTCTTTAGAGTGAGACGATAGAAAAAGTTCTCCGGGGAAATAGGCTGTGGAGTCGGGAGTGAACGTGCTTTGTGGGTGATTAGCGTAACCAACCACTGTAGCCGACTGAGCCATCCACTCCCGACGTTTCATATCGAGACTGAACGGACCACAAAACCCATTTATCCAGTGCTGTGTCTCGGGTAGAGTAAATCCCATCCACGATCCGGCATCTGTAAACCACCCAGAGCATCGATGTGTAGAATCGGGAGTATAGGAGACCTCTAATATGCGGGCAAACTGGTATCTTTTTTGCGAGAGAAAAGGTTCCTCTTTAGGTTTACAAGCACTTAAAGTAATTATAAAAATGCTTAAGAAAGAAAGGATTCCAATAATTTGTTTCATAGTCTATCTGTTTTAGTCAAACCAATGTTGATGTGATTGTTTCGCAGGATCATCTTTGCTACTGAGGGGAAGAATCATGAAGCTGTATTGACTCTTTTGCGGAGTAATTGTGTATTCGGGATGAACCTGAGCTCCCCAAGTGTTATCTCCTCCGACTCCCATAAGTTGATGATCGATGTTGAGCCAGATCATCTCTTTAGGTGCGATACTTCCTCCGTGGCGACGTTCACTGTTGAATGGGATATAATCAATATCTTCTTGTGGAAAATTCCAAGCACTGATATTGAGCGGCTGTTCTCCTTTGACCATTAAGCCATCGCCCGAAGCATCACGTAGGGTGACCCAACGCACATCACATTTATTTCCGCTCTCTTGAGCCCGTACATAAGGATGAAATTGCTCCCATACGGTCGACTGATAGAGTCCGATGAGTGCACTTGATTTTCGATCGGCATAATTCTCATGCGGTCCTCTTCCCAACCAACTCATCTGGTTGTAGGTCTCATTCAGAATCAGACGTAATCCTAAACGTGGCAGTTCGGGTAATGCTTTTTTCCCTGGTGTAAAAGTGAAGTTGACTTTTATTGCTCCGTTTGAGGCCAAGCGATAAACGATCTGAAGATCACAATCTTGTTCTTCTAATCGATAATTGGTGGTGACAATGGCCTGTTGATGATTAGCGGCTTCTTCGACAGTGATCTGTTTTAGTTTAGCCTTCTCTCCGGCCTGCTTCCATGTGGCGCATCGTTTCAGATGTCCGTTGGGAACGTCGTTATCCGTTAGCGGACGCCAAAAGTTTGGTCTTAACCCTTCTTTAATCATCGGTTTACGGTTGTAAACCAATTTGGTCATTTCTCCCGTAGCCATTGAGAAAGAGGTCTCGAAGGTTTCATTGCTAATGGTTACGATTTCCGGAGAACGATCGAGTCTGAGGCTCTTTTCTAGCGCTTCAATGTGCTGTGTGGTTGATTGGGTCGGTAATAACCACTGTTCAACTGCCACAATGTGGCCTTGTGGTACGAGAGGACTCTCTTTTCGGGTTATGGCTTCCAAGGTTAGGAAATACTCCCGACCATCGTTGGGACAAGGCTGAAAAGGAAGATCCATGCATCCTGAGGTACGAGCTTCTATAGTAGGGAAAGGCTGTTGACCTTCTTGCACTACCCGCCCGTCGACTTCTATTCTCCAATGAAGATCATAATCGTTTAAGGCGATAAAGTCGTGTCGGTTGGTCACCTTAATCCGGTTAGTTGTCAGCGGAAGTGCAGTGAATTGTAGAGGTTGATAAACCTTTTTGACTTCCCAGATATGCGGGTGAAGAGAACGATCGGCGGCTACCAATCCGTTCGCACAGAAGTTGGAATCGTTTGGAATGCCGACAAATCCCATGTCGCCGCCATACGCCCAAATGTCACGTCCTTTTTTATCTTTTTTTCTAAAAGTTTGGTCGACCCAGTCCCAGATAAATCCTCCTTGGAGTTGGTCGTATTTGTAGATCAGTTCCCAATAGTCGGCGAGATTACCCACACTGTTCCCCATCGCATGCGCATATTCACATAAGATGAGTGGACGAGCTTCACGTTGATTGACATGTCGGCGCAGCATCCATACTCGAGCATACATCGGACAGTAGATGTCGGATAACCCTTCGTAACCACCGCCCTCATACTGTACGGGACGGGTTGGATCCATGGCTTTGGTCCAGTGATACAAGGTCTCAAAATGTTTTCCGTAACCCGATTCATTGCCTAACGACCAAGTGACGATTGCTGTGATGTTACGATCGCGCATGACCATGCGGCTCATGCGTTGCATAAACGGAATCTCCCAGTCGGGATGATTGGCCAAGGTTCCGTCGGGATGAGCTTGCATACCGTGGCTTTCAATGTTGGCTTCATCAACAAGATACAACCCGTATTCGTTGCATAAGGCATACCATTCATAACGGTTAGGGTAGTGGCAGGTACGTACTGCGTTAATGTTGAACTGCTTCATCAAACGGATATCTTTCACCATGCTTTCTACCGTGATCGTACGACCGTTTTTAGGGTCATGTTCGTGGCGGTTAACTCCCTTGAATAGAACCGGAACGCCGTTGATGAGTTGCATGCCGTTCTTCATTTCTACGGTACGGAAGCCGAAAGGTTGAGTGAATGATTCCAATGGGTTTCCTTTAGCATCGAATGTATTGATGACTAAAGTGTATAGATAAGGCGATTCTGCGCTCCAAGGGTGAACCTTAGGATAGACGTGCTCTTGGGTGAAGATGGAGTCTGTAAGATCTTTAATCACTTTCTCTTGATACTCGATAACGGTCGCCCCATCCATGAGTTTCGTTTCTATCCGATAACCCGGTTGGGTATGGTTGGTCTTCACCTGAAGTTGAAACTTCCCGTGTTGATAATTCTCTATCAGATCGGCGGTGAGCTTAAAGTCTTTTACCCGAAAACTTGGGCGTGCATAAAGGTAAACGCTACGTTCGATCCCGCTATATTTCCAATAGTCTTGATCTTCTAAATAAGAACCGTCACTATATCTAAAGACTTTGACAGCCAACTTATTATTTCCTTTTTTTAAGAACGAGTTGATCTTGAAATGAGCCGGTAGACGACTATCCTCGCTGTAACCGGCCAGCTGACCATTTACCCAAACATAAAAAGCCGATTCGACGCCTTCGAAATCGAGAAAGATGTCCATGTCTTTCCACTCGTTGGGAATGGTGAATGTCCGGATATATGCCCCAACAGGATTGTAATCGGTGGGAACATGAGGAGGGTTGGCCGGGAACGGGTAAGCCACATCGGTATAGATGGGGGCATCAAAGCCTTGTAATTCCCAGCTACCGGGTACTTGAATTTCTTTCCATCCTTTGGGATGATACTCTTTGAGGTGAAAGGTTGGTGGACACTCCTTCGGAGTCCTCGAATAAAGGAACAACCATTTTCCGTCTAGAGAACGTCGACGCTCGGTTTGGGGGTTTACCTCAAATCGTTGCTCAGGAGATCGGCGTTGTTGGTCTAAAGCTCCTTGTTCGGTCTTGAACGGGATGAAGTGGGCGTGTGCTGCTTCGCGACTGATTTCGTTGACACGTGCATTTTGCCATGGTTCGTTGTCTGCAAAAACCATGGATAGAGGTGCTAAGAGTAATAATATGGAATGAAAAAGCGATTTCATAGATAAACAGTTTAAATAGAACAGAATAGGGTGACTAGGAAGGGGACACTAAAGTCCACAACAAACCCATGGAAGATAGAGACCACCACGTAGTTTTGTCCGCTGTATTGTGTAATAATAGGCAAGGTGGTATCCATTGTAGTTGCTCCCCCTGCCGATATTGGAGCCAGTTTACTGAAATAACGAACTAAAAGAGGAGCCAACAATAAGGTGATGATTTCCCTCATAATGTTCGATAATAGAGCAATGGTTCCGAGTTCAGCTCCTTTATATTCGGTGATAAAGATGCTTGATAAGGAGTAATATCCGAAGCCGGAACCCACAGCCATACAATCGGCCATTGAACGGTGCGATAGCATGAGACTAACGACTGCACATCCGGACAGCGTACCTAAAATGGTCATGACCGGTAGAAAAAGCAATCGGGGATTCAGTGAACGGAAGTTTCGTAAGGTCTGCGGATCATTACCAATGCTTATTCCTACACAAAACATCAGTCCGCAAAGCGCGTAAAAACTGAGTTTGCTGTCACTCAAATCGTATGGGATCAGTTGGAAGACCCCACAAAGCGTTCCGATGATAAAGAACGATACAATAAGTAGACTCCCTTTCATGCGCCTTGTTTTTTATGGATGATTTGCCACAGGATACGTGCTGCAATGACACTGCCTAATACTGCTGCTACGGTGATGACGAGAGCCTCTAGTCCGATGTTGTATAACCCATTGATAATTTTGGGATTACCTCCGACATCAATGCCGAGTAAGAAAAGAAGCAACCAGATGAGCAGGGTAATGGTTTTGTGTATCCAGGTCAGTTTACGCTGACGCAACAAATAGCCGACGAGAATGCCGCCGAACATTAATCCGATGATGATGAGCATAAGCAATGGTTTTCCGCAAATATACATATTAAATAAAACAAGGCGGAGTTGCGATGAGGCAAAACCGCCTTGTGATCATTTATAAAGAGAGAATCAGCCTATTGAAGCGCTTCGTTTGCATTAATCTCAACGAGTGGAACAGGATAGAATGCGTTTTTCTCATCGCTGTAGTTACCACGACCGGCTGCAGTTAATGCGGTTTTGAGTTTGCCCCAACGGCGCAAATCGTACCATCTCCAGTTTTCGAGCGGGAACTCGATCATGCGCTCGTGCTCAATCTGCAAGCGAACTTGTTCTTGAGTTGTGCCACTCATAGCCGGCATGTCACCGTGCACGCTACGGATCTGGTTGATTAATGGGATGGCTTGATCAGGGTGACCTTGCTCGTTAAGGGCTTCTGCCTTCATTAGTAAGACATTGGCATAACGCATCAATGGAATATTGATAGCACAATAGTTATTATCCAATCCCTCTAAATCGCTTGGCATAAACTTACGGAAAGCCGGGCGGTCGTATGCTCCGTCTTTGTTCTTGAACCAATCATCGTAGTTTTTGCCATAAACTTTTCCAGTGCCATCGTTAAAGTAAGGACATTGGGAAAAGATGCTACCATAGAATCGAGAGTCGTAACGGCCTTCTGTTGAAGTTTCGCCCTCTTTCTTAAACTCATTGACTAAGAAGGTGCTTGGTAAAATTTCATCCCATCCCCATAGTTCGCCGACTCCGATCCAACGATGAAGTTGTGTGCGATAATTAGCGCCATTGGCCGTATTCATAGACGTTTGAAGTTCGAAAACAGACTCTTTCGAGTTTTTGTTACTGCCATCGAAGAGACTAGCATAGTTTTTAACGAGTTCATATCCGGTGACCTTATTAAGGGCATCTAAAGCCGCTGTCAAGTATTCATTTTTCTTCGTTGGTTCTTCGTAAGCTCTAGTAAGATAAGCAAATCCGAGGTAAGCATTTGCTGCTCCACTAGTAGCACGACCGATATTATCCGCATCGTGTGTAGCCGGTAGGGCAGTTGCCTTTTTCAGATCTTCGATAATGAAATCCCAAGTTTCAGGGCGTGAAGAGAGTGTTTTGCTTAAGTCGGCCTGACTCGTAATATACTTGTCGCGAATGATGATTTCTTTCCAGTTCAACAACAGTTTTAGGTGATAATAAGCCCGTAGGAAGTGAGCTTCGTTCACAATCTGTGTACGAGTGGTCGGGTTGATCTTCTCATCCGGAATGCCTGCTGCCTTTTCAATGACCTGATTGGCAAAGCTGGCTCCTTTATAGTTGTTGGTCCAATAGCTGCTGAATTGCGAGTTTCCGTTGGTATAACTATAATTATATAATTCCACCCAATTGGAGTAGTTGCGAGCATCATCACCCATCTCGATGATATCTTCACGATAGGCTTCCACCGGCCATTTTACTTCTGCAAACTCCCAAGTGTCAATGTAGTATTCGAGTTGTGAGTAAGCAGCTGATAGACCGGCTTCCGCGTCTGCTTGGTTGCGCCAGAAACTGTTTGAGGTGAGTTGATCGGGCGATTCCACCGTGAGGAAGTCTTCGCAAGAGCTGGTGCCTAATGCAACGGCACACAAGCTAGCGATATAGAGGTATGTTTTTAATTTCATAATCATTTAATTTTTTAGCTGGTTAGAAAGTTAATTGGGCACCGATGGTGAACGAACGTGTAAATGGATAAATGAGTTTGTCAATACCCGTGTTCAGTACACTTGAACGTGAGAACTCAGGATCTACTCCGTCATATCCGGTGATGGTGAATAAGTTTTCGCCACTCACGTAGAAACGTAGTTTTTCGATGTATACTTTTTCCATGATATTTTTAGGTAAGGTATAGCCGAGTTGTAGTTGACGCATGCGGATAAAATCCCCTTTTTCTAAGAAACGATCCGATTCTTTGAGGTTACCATTCGGGTCATTGTAGATGGCACGAGGCACATTCGTCGCGCGATTTTTTGGTGTCCAAGCTTGAAGAGATGATTTTAAGAAGTTTGAAGCCGAGTTCATGCCTTCGTAGAAATATTTATTTCCATTGTATAGCTTATGTCCCCAAGCGCTACCCAAGACCATCGTGAAATCAATTCCTTTATAACTAGCACTGAAGTTCAAGTTCGCTTCCAAAGTCGGGATACCCGATCCGGCATAAACCTTATCATCGTCTGTGATGCTACCGTCGCCATTGGTGTCGATAAAACGAATGTCACCGCCATCGGCAAACGGTTGTAGTTCTTCGCCGTTAAGATTTCTATAAGCACGGGCTTCTTCATCAAATTGGAAGATACCGGCTGTTGGGTACAGATAGAATGCACCGATAGGTTTGCCCACGCGTGTTTCTGTTGGGAAGTGTTCGGTGTTAAATTTCAAACCTTCTCCTTTTAGGACCTGACCTTCGTTGGCCAATGAAACCACTCTATTCTTAGTGGTAGTCATGTTGACACCGACGTTATATTCGAAATCCCCTTTTTTATCTGCCCAGTTCAGTTCGAGTTCGAATCCTGAGTTACGGATCTTTCCAACATTAAGAATTGGGTTGCTCAACCCTGCTGATGGAGGTAATACCTTCGTGATGAGCAATTCTTCGGTTTGGTTATAATAGTAGTTCAAGGCACCGGTCAGCTTGTTGCTGAGCAACCCAAAATCTAATCCGATGTTTTTAGTATCTGTGGTTTCCCATTTCAGAGAACGGTTCTCTAGTCCGCGTGCAATACTTCCGGCCCAAGGATTGTCGCCATTACCTTTGACATAACCTTGCCACTTGTTATTATAGGTGCTGATTAACGCTTGGAAGTCGTAATATCCTAAAGCATTCTCATTACCCAAGCGTCCCCAGCTGGCGCGTAACTTTAAGTTAGTCAGCACGTCATTTTTAGGGAAGAATTCTTCTTCGCTGATTCTCCAACCTAAGGCTACAGAAGGGAATGATCCCCAACGGCTATCGGCACCAAATTTTGAAGAACCGTCGTAACGTAAAGTGGCTTGAAGTAGATAGCGGTTCGCATAATTATAGTTGACCCGTCCGAAGAATGAAGCTCGGGTATATTTCCATTTCGATCCGTCTCCGTCGAATGTTCCGCCTGTTCCTGCGCCAATCGTAGAGAAGTTTGGATCGAGAAATCCGCCCGGAATCTCATTTGTGACTAGTTTTCCATCTTCCACTTTGTATACTGTCGTTTTGCCTTCTACGCCAACTGAATTCCAAGTATATCGACGATCGGTAATGGAAGTACCCGCAATGGCATTGACGGTATGTTTACCGAACGATTTGTTGAAACTTAAAACATTGTCCCAAACTTGTTCTTGCCAGTAACCCGTCGTCTCACTATGGTAAGTGTAGTCACGTTTGGCTTTAGTGTCGGCCACATAGGGAGGGGTGTGGAAGGTTTGGCGTTGATGTTCGCCAAGGTAGTTATAACTTGTTTTGAAACTTAGCCAGTTGGTAAAATTCATCGTTAAAGCAATATTTGCTGTGGTATGATACGCTTTATTGCTGGACTTCTCATAGTGATTGTCCGCCATGATGTTGCGGTTGTTAGGTAGACCGTCGAAGTTAGTTAAACCGTAACCATACTCTTCTTGATCGTTATAGATCGGAACCAGAGGTGAAATCATATACATCTCTTTGAGGGAGTATTGAGGTTGTTTGCTATCGGTAAACTTGAACGCTAAGTTTGCATCAATGTCGAAGATGTACTTTTTTGCATGTAATTTTAAACGGGCATTGTCTTGTCGGAAGTTGTTGCCAAGGAAGATTCCTTCTTCATCAGCATGGTTGTACGATAATGAATATTGTGCGATGTCGCTACCTCCTCTGACACTCACCATATAGTTTTGAGCGAGTCCTTGACGGAGTACAGCATCTTGCCAATCGGTATCTACGCCCGTTGCATTAGTGATATAAGCCGGTAGGCTGACTTGTTTGGAAGCCCATGAGCCATCACCCTTCGGGTCATAAATGTCTTGATGGTTTTCTACATGTTGATTCCAGTTCTCGTACATCTGCTTATGCATGTCCTTATATTCTTGTGCATTTAAGGTTTCCATCTGTTTGGCTACCGTTGTGAAGTTCAGATAAGTGCTGAAATCGATTTGTGTCTTACCACTTTTTCCATTCTTTGTGGTTACGATAACCACACCATTGGCTGCTACCGAACCATAGATGGCTGCTGCAGCACCGTCTTTCAACACTTCCATTGAAGCGATGTCTTGAGGGTTGACCGTATTGATATCTCCGGGGAAGCCATCAATGATGTAGAGTGGTTCGTTATTGCCGAATGTTTTTACACCACGGATTTTGACTTGTATGCCTGCGCCGGCATTACCTCCCGATTTGGTGATGTTCACACCTGCAATTTTGCCTTGCAAAGCTTCTGCCGGATTGGTTGTGGCCAATTTGGTCAACTCTTCGACGTCGACGGAAGAAATGGCACCGGTCATATCGCTTTTCTTCATGGTACCATAACCGATCACAACGACCTCGTCAAGCGTTTTTGTATCTTCTTTGAGAACAACATTAACTGTTCGGCGACCATTTAATGCGATTTCCTGAGTTTCGTACCCAACGTACGAGATCACGATAGTTGCTTTAGAAGAAACGGATAAAGAGAATTTTCCATTGAAATCGGTAATCACCCCGTTCGTGGTTCCTTTTTCAATGACGCTGGCTCCAATGATTGGTTCCTTGCTGTTGTCGACAACAGAACCAGTTAGTTGGATGTTTTGTGCGAAAGCCTTCCAAGGGCCAATGAAGACAAAGAGTAAAAGAAGTAATAGCACTCTTTGCTTACAGAATGTTGTTTTGCTCATCTGTATACTGTTTAAGGTTAATAATGTGTTTTCCTATCGCAAATCAAAGAAGAATGTAGCGCGGGACCTAATATGGTCGATCTATATTTGTTCTACATTTCTGATTTTTAGAGGATTTGATATCTATAATCTGGTTTTTAGATATTTGATATCCAGTGGTTTATCTTTTTATTGTGATCTACAATTGTGCTTATTGTGATTAATTCCCTCTTCTTATTTCTCTGCTCTGTTACTTACGAACGGACAAAAGTGATTTATCCACTTTCTGATGTCTTAAGACGGTAGAGTGGTGTGAGATTAAAATCGAGAGATAATATTTAAAATAGTTTTATTTATGAGGTGTGCAAATGATAGAAGAATGAGTATAACTATAACTATTGTGATTTTGTAAGCGGAATATCATGTATTTTTATTTAACATTGGACTGGATTCTTCTATCCACATTTCCTGTTTGAGTTTCTACGGACGAAACCGAATTTTCATTAGGCCGACACTAAAATGTCCTCCATGGAAACTTTCAGTTGTACCGTATGGCACAATTTTATTGACTGTGCGATAATTTATTTTCTTGCGGTGAAACTTTTACCCTCTATAGGCTATTCATTTTTCTTTAAGAATCAAGCTAAAAAAAGAACCGCCAAGAGGTTAAAGTCTTGACGGTTTCTATAAAATAAATAGCTGTAAAGCTATCTGCTGATTTTAATGGTTTTTAGAGATTAAAAGCGGCTTTGATTTGATCCACATAGTCTAATTTTTCCCAAGTGAACAATTCAACTTCTATCTCCTTATCTCCTTCATAACGTGAAGTAAAGTGCTTCTTAACGGTTTGTGGCTCACGTCCCATGTGACCATAAGCGGCTGTTTCCTGATAGATCGGGTTGCGTAGTTTTAAACGCTCTTCAATCGCTTTTGGACGAAGGTCGAACAACTCGTCAATCTTTTTAGCAATCTCGCCATCGGTCATGTTCACGTGTTTGCGTCCATAGGTGTCGACATAGATATTGATTGGACGGGCTACGCCAATAGCGTATGAAACCTGAACTAACATTTCGTCGGCTACACCTGCAGCAACCATGTTTTTTGCAATGTGACGTACCGCATAAGCTGCACTACGGTCTACCTTGCTAGGGTCTTTACCAGAGAAAGCGCCACCACCATGAGCACCTTTACCACCGTAAGTGTCGACAATGATCTTACGACCGGTTAGACCGGTGTCGCCATGAGGACCGCCAATCACAAACTTTCCGGTTGGGTTGACGTGGTAGATGATTTGGTCATTGAATAGCGCCAATACTTTGTCGTGGTGGATCGAAGCGATCACGCGAGGCATCAAGATCTCAATCACATCTTTACGGATGATTGCCAACATCTTCTCATCAGCCTCCAATTGGGCTTGTTGAGAGTCGTTTGCCGGTTGGATGAAATCGTCGTGCTGTGTAGAGACAACGATCGTATCGATGCGTACCGGGCAACCGTTGTCATCGTATTCGATAGTTACCTGACTTTTAGCATCCGGGCGTAAATAAGTCATCACTCTTCCCTCGCGACGAATCTCTGCCAAAGTGATCAGAATGCGATGCGATAGATCGAGTGATAGTGGCATGTAGTTTTCTGTTTCGTTAGTAGCGTAACCGAACATCATGCCTTGGTCGCCTGCGCCTTGATTCATAGGGTCTTCACGTTCTACGCCACGATTGATGTCGGGGCTTTGTTCGTGAATAGCCGAAAGTACACCACAAGAGTTACTTTCGAACATATATTCGCCTTTGGTATAGCCAATCTGACGGATCACATCACGAGCAATCAGTTGGAGATCAACGTATGCTCTTGTTTTCACTTCACCCGCAAGAACTACCTGTCCGGTAGTTACCAATGTTTCGCAAGCTACTTTTGAACTGGGATCGTAAGCCAACAGTTTGTCAAGTACAGCGTCCGAGATTTGATCGGCCACTTTGTCGGGGTGTCCTTCAGACACCGATTCGGATGTAAATAAATATCCCATTGTTGTTGAGATTAGATAATGAATACTAATAAGTTCTGAAACTTAGGAATGGGATGACGTTGTTGGCGCCAAGAGATGAGTAATTTGCTAAATGGATAAGCCCATAATGTGGTTTTAGCATTTTTTTCTGTGGTTGCAAGCTACTCAAATCTGTCCACTCTTAATTTTCGACTGCAAAAATAATAAATATCAATGGATCGTCACGCTCTTTTAGTGGTGTTTAACACTTCTTTTCAATTTTATTAGGGCTTTCTCTTTGGTTCGGCAGAGCGGCGAATGAGATCGTCGGTCAGCTTTTTCAGGGTTTCTTGCAAGACGGGATGCACCACTTGAGGCGCAATTTCAGCCAAGGGTTCCATCACGAAAAGGCGTTCAGTCATCAGGGGATGGGGGAGTTTGAGTTCTTCCTCGTTTAGGATCAGATCATCGTATAGGAGTAAATCGATATCGATGAGGCGATCGCTATACTTGCCGTCGACCGATTTGTGGAGACGCCCCAGTTGTTTCTCAATGAGCTGAGTTTGTCGGAGGACGTCGTGTGGAGATAAAGAGGTTTCGACACATAAGGCCGCATTCAAAAAAGAATGGGTCGACTCGAACCCCCAAGGAGCGGTCACATAAAAAGCAGATTGGGAAAGTACTTTCCCAATCTGCTGCTCAATTTCGTGTATGGCTTGACCAAGGTTGTTTGCTTTATCTCCCAGGTTGGTTCCTAGGCTTAGATATAGTGTTGACATTGGCTTTAATTCTACATTTAATTAGTCGATGATTAACATGGCATCGCCATAGGTGCCGAATCGGTAGCCTTCTTTAAGTGCAATGTCGTAGGCATTCATCACTTGATCGTAACCTCCAAACGCTGCAACAATCATCAGTAGGGTAGAGAGTGGCATGTGGAAGTTGGAGATCATCGCGTTGGCTACTGTAAAGTCGTACGGAGGGAAGATAAACTTATTGGTCCATCCTTCAAACTCTTTCAGATGTCCGTCGGTGCTCACGGTGCTTTCGATGGCTTTCATCACCGTGGTTCCTACGGCACAAACCTTACGGCCGCTATCTTTCGCTGTATTGACCATTTTCACCGCTTTTTCTCCGACATGAACTTGTTCGGAATCAGTTTTATGCTTTGTCAAGTCTTCTACATCAATGTCGCGGAAGTTGCCTAATCCGGCGTGTAGGGTGACGTAAGCAAAATCGACGCCTTTAATTTCCATACGTTTCATCAACTCACGGCTGAAGTGTAAGTTGGCTGTTGGAGCAGTCACTGCACCTTCATTGGCTGCGAATATGGACTGGAAGCGTTCAGCGTCTTCCGGCTCTACCGGGCGGTTAATGATGGTATGAGGTAATGGGGTTTCACCCAACGCATATAGCGCTTTCTTAAACTCCTCGTGAGGGCCGTCGTAAAGAAAACGAAGGGTGCGTCCGCGTGAGGTCGTGTTATCGATCACTTCGGCAACCATTGAGTCGTCTTCTCCAAAATAAAGTTTGTTTCCGATACGAATCTTACGAGCCGGATCAACCAAAACATCCCATAAACGGAGTTCTTCGTTGAGTTCACGCAACAAAAAGACTTCGATGCGCGCTCCGGTCTTTTCCTTGTTACCATAAAGGCGGGCAGGGAATACCTTTGTATCGTTGAATATGAAGACATCCTTGTCATCAAAATATTCCAAAATATCTTTAAATACTTTGTGTTCAATCTCACCGGTGCGGCGATGCAACACCATCAAACGCGATTCATCCCGATATTTCGTTGGATGTAATGCGATTCTCTCCTCAGGTAACTTAAATTTGAATTGTGACAGTTTCATATCTATATTCTTATTACGTTAATTATTCTCTTTATCTGTATCTACTTCAATCTCTTGCTTATCGAGCCATTCTTTGAACTGCTCCGGGTCAAGACAATCTTCCAAGCGAACGTCACCTACTCGTGTGCGAATAAGCCCTGTAAGATGGGCCCCGCTCTGTAACGCTTCGCCAATGTCGCGAGCTAATGCGCGGATGTAGGTTCCTTTACTGCAAACCACTCGAATTTTAATCTCCGGCAAGTTACACTCTAGTAATTCGATCTCATCGATGACCAGAAGCTTTGGTTTCAAAACAACCTCTTGCCCTTTGCGCGCTAAATCGTAGGCTCTGGCACCATCGACTTTGCAAGCCGAAAAAGCGGGAGGAATCTGCTCTATGGCTCCGATGAACCGCTTTAACGTTTCTTCTACGAGCTCCTTGGTGATGTGCTCCGTTGGGTAGGTGGCGTCGATCTCATGTTCCAAGTCGAACGATGGGGTGGTTGCTCCTAACTGCACGGTTGCAATATATTCTTTGGTCTGGTATTGAAACTCTTCGATGCGTTTAGTGGCTTTTCCTGTGCAAACAATCATCACTCCTGTAGCCAACGGATCGAGCGTGCCGGCATGTCCGACTTTTAGTTTTTTCTCATTAATCTTGCGGCTCATGAGATAACGCACGCTGCCGACAAGTTTGAAAGAGGTCCACCCTAGGGGCTTATTAAAGTAAAGTACTTCTCCTTTTTTAAAATTCATTGATTAAATTTCCAAGTTATGGCCCAACATCAACAGTACTAAAATAACTCCTCCTACAATGATTCGATACCAACCAAATGCTTTAAAGCCGTATTTAGTAACAAATTTGATGAAGAATTTGATCGCTAGCAAGGCCACAATAAATGCAACGACATTACCAATGATCAGTGTGGATAAGTTATTTTGTATGAGATCTGTGCCTCCGTCTAAAATAAGTTTTAATAATTTGTATGCCGTTGCCGCAAACATGGTTGGCACGGCTAGAAAGAAGGAGAACTCCGCTGCTTCTTTACGGGTCATCTTTTGAGCCATACCTCCGACGATGGTGGCCATCGATCGTGATACCCCTGGAATCATCGCAATACACTGGAATAAACCAATGTTGAAGGCCTTTTTCTCGGTTAGCTCTAACCCTTCCTTCCCGGATTTAAAGAGTTGGTCGCAGAAGAGCATAAAGACTCCTCCGACAACAAGCATAATAGCCACCACAAGTACGCTCTCGAGCATTTCGTCTATCTTATCGCTAAATAAGAAGCCAAAGAAGGCAGCCGGAATAAAACCAACAAAGAGTTTCCAGTAGAAATCGTATTTCATCAAGGTGCGTTTGGTTAGAATCGCCAAACGACTGAATCCTTTTTTCCCTGCGATGGCTTCTGAATCGAAGATCTTAACCGGTTTAAGTTGGAAGAATCGCTTCTTGTATAGCCAAACAACGGATAGGATGGCACCGAACTGAATGATTACGGTAAAGGCTTTGACAAACTCGGTACTTTCGACACCAAGAATGGTTTGAGCGATGATCATATGTCCGGTTGATGATACCGGTAAAAATTCGGTCAGCCCTTCAACAATAGCAATGATGATGGTCTCTATTAGGGTCAAGTCGCTCATTCTTTATTCGATTTTGGTTGATGCAAAACGGCGTATATCATGAATAAGAACCCAAATAGACAAACTACCGGAGCCACTTTTATGCGTCGCACACTGAAGATATCGGGCTCAAAAGCCGTGATGGACGAGGAAGGACCGGTCATCAATAGGAAGCCGATAAGAACAATAACCATCCCTATGCCTAGAAGGATGAAGTTCTTTTTATCGAAAGCGAATTTTTGTTTGTTTTCAGACATAATTGACTAATATTTTTTTGTTAATGAGGTATCTGGCTTAGATATAATATAATGAACTTGCTTTCATACGCAAATATTTGTTGAGAGAAAGATAAGCGCAGAGCCAAGTAATCAAGATGCCAAAGGCTAAAACGCTAGAACAAACCACAAACATCACATTGAGAGTGATAACGTTTTGTAGGTCGGTTTCATAAGTTAGTAGCCAATAAGCAACGCCCGAAAGGATGCTGTCGGCTAAGATGCCCGCTAACACGCCGCTCCAGATATGCTTTCTAAGAAACGGTCGGCGAATAAATCCCCAACTGGCTCCAACCAATTTCATTGTGTGTATTAAGAATCGTTTGGAATAGATGGCCAAACGAATGGTGTTGTTGATGAGTGCAAAGGAGATGAAAGCCAGTATACCCGCCAATCCTAGTAATAAGAGGCTGATGTTACGAATATTTTCGTTGACGGCATCAATCAGCTCTTTCCGGTAGAGAACGTCTTGAATATTACTGTTTTTACGAATGACTTTCTCTATTTTTGCGATGCTGTCCGAGTTTGCATAATCGGAGTTGAGCTTGATTTCAAGTGAAGCGGTGAACGGATTGTACCCTAAAAATTCCTGGGGATCTGTTCCCATGGCTTCTGTTTGTTCTTTTAAAGCTTGTTTCTTGGAGATGTACTCCGATGATTTCACAAAAGCTTCTTTGTTGAGTTTCTTTTGGAAACCTAAAATTTCCGCCTCTTTCATATCATCGCTGATTAATACGGAGAAGCTAATATTTTCACGCACATAGACGGAAAGATTATGAGCCGTGAGCACAAAAAAGACGACTAACCCCAAGAGTAAGAGTACTAAGGTCGTACTGATGCTTGAGGTGATAAATTGCATATCTAAAAGTTTCTTTTTGCTTTTGCTTCTTGTTTTCATAACGCTTTGCTTCCTATTATAAACGATTGTGCTTATTTTTTGCGAAAAACATAGATCATCGAACTGCTTTGATCTTTCTTTGATAATGATCGTAACCAAGCTAAGGTGCCCACGTACATACCCTTTAAAAAGCTATACGAACATCCGCGTTGCTTTTCACTTAAGATGGAGATGTAAAACGCATCCAATGGCATCGGGTATCTTGCTGTCATGATAAAGCCATGACGGGTAGCCAGCTGTTGCATGGTCGATGGTGTGAAATGCCATAAGTGGCGAGGGACATCGTAAGCGGCCCATTCGTGCTGATAATAGTGGGCATCGAATGAAGCAGCATTAGGTACAGCCACAATTAATCGTCCTTTTTCAGTCAGCAACTCGTTCAATCGGTCCCATACGGTGTGTAGGGGTTCAAGGTGTTCCATGACGTGCCAGAGTGTGATGACATCAAAACTTCCCGGTTCAAACGTACTTAACGCATTTTCTTCTTTAACTTTCAGATCAAAATGCTCCAAAGCAAAGGCCCGCGCTTGGGGGCTCTTTTCTATGGCTTCGACTTCCCATCCTTTGTTGCCCATGGTGTAAGGGAAATATCCGGTGCCGGTGCCGATGTCGAGTAGCCGACCGGTTTTTCTGTGTGCCTCTTTAACGACTAATCGTGCTTTTCGTTGTAGCATATACGAACGCATGATGTGATAAATGGCGTTCATTAGACCCTTTCGGGTGTTGGTATGCGAGATGTAGTCGGGTGTTTCATAATACTTCCCAATTTCAGCTTCTGAAGGAAAGTCTTGTGTAAAGATGAATCCACATTGATGGCAAGAATAGAGATCGAAAGACTCTCCTGAAGCATAGTTGTCTTTGCAGGTCATGACCTGTTTGACTTCTTCATTCCCGCATAACGGACAAGCTTTTATTGTGAGTTTATTCATTAGTTTGCACAAAATTAAATGTTGCTCTCTTGCATGAGGCAACATTATACCCAAATTTGGTGCAAAGAAACAAATAAAATGTGATGTTATAGGCTTTTGTTAAGTACTTTTAATAGATAAACTTCTTTTATGAGGTAAAGTTGCTCTTTATCGTTCTTGTTCCTCTGAAAGCTCCTTTGAGGGAAGGGAGGAATGGGGTGTTTTTTGCTTTTGAACGATCCTGATATTTCGCATTAATCCGTCGTATTTTGCCCGTTTCACCGCACTGCCCTTGAAGAGCATACGGTATTTTTCTACGCTGAGTTCGTTCCAATCCGGTTGGGTCATCTGGAGAAAGGCATCCGAGGGAGCAAGTTCCGGGGTGCGACAAGGGGTGGAGAAACGATTCCATGGACAAGCTTTTTGACACTCATCGCAACCATAAATGGAGGTGCTGTCTTGAGGGATAAGTGCTTCTGGAAATGACCCACGATGTTCGATGGTCAGGTATGATAAACAACGGTTGGCATCTAGGGTGTACGGAGCAGTTAAGGCTTGTGTGGGACAAGCGGTTAGGCATCGGGTACAGTTTCCGCAACGTTCCGGTTGTGGGGTGTCATACTGATCGGCCGGTTGATCAATGATCAATTCGCCCAAAAAAAAGCAAGAACCGGCATGGGGAATGATTAGTTGGGTGTTCTTACCAATCCAGCCTAACCCGGCACGCCAGGCCCAATAACGCTCTAGAACAGGGGCTGTGTCGCAAAACACGCGTCCATTGACGCCGTATCGATCTTGTAGAAACTCCAGAAGACGGATTAACTTTGCTTTTACAATATCGTGATAATCTTTTCCATAGGCATACCAAGCAAACTGATACTCCTGTGGAGGAAGGTGTTTCTCTGGGTAGTAGTTGAGAGCTACGCTGATCACGGTGTGTGCGTGGTCGACTAATTGCCTTGGGGCGAAACGCTTTTCTTCATAATTCATCATGTAGTCCATTCCTGCTTGGCAATGATTGGCGATCCATCGCTTGAAATGATCGATGATTGGTTGTTCGACGTCCTCTGCAGGAGCTAACCCACAGGCAGAAAAGCCGAGGCGTTTGGCTTCGGCTTTTAGTTCTTGTGAGTGAATATAGAGGTTCATAACTTGCTAGTTGACGGTTAGCCGAATTAGAAGACCTTGAAGGTATAACCTTCATTGAGCAGGTATTCTATCGATCGTGGCAACGCATATTGTAGATTGCCGTTATTCCACGATTTTAGCGAGTCGTGGAAGGTGATGATAGAGCCATTTCTGACGTAACGTTTGACGTTGCTGAACACTTGTTGTGGGGTGAGGCACTTACTATAGTCGCGGGTCACGAGATCCCACATGATGATTCGATAATGGTGGCGCAACGTGTAATACTGGCGAAAACCCATGTGACCGTGTGGGGGACGGAAAAGTTCGGAATGAATCATCTCGTCCACCTTACGGGCATTGGCTAAGTAATCCGGGTTAGAGTATTCAAATCCACGGATATGGTTATAGGTGTGGTTGCCGATGCAATGTCCGTGATCGACAACCAATTGATATTCGTCAGGATGTTTATGAATGTTATCACCAACCATAAAGAACGTGGCCTTTATGTCATAGTGGTCTAACAGTTCTATAACCCAAGGGGTGACTTCAGGTATGGGCCCGTCATCGAAAGTCAGGTAAATGGCTTTGTCATTAGGGTCCATGCGAAAAATCGCTTGAGGATATAAAGCGCGAAAGAACCATGGAGGTTGTTCTATAAACATGTTTCTTGCTTATTTTTTCATTCGCGTCACATACTCGTTATACAGCTGATCAAGTTGTTGAGAGTAGTGCGGTGCTAATTGCGATTTGTATTTCTCCATTAATCTGATTTCGGCATCCAAGACACTAGCGTTGTACATGAAGTTTTCACCCGAAACAGATAGTTGGTTATCGCTCATGCTTAAATACCAAATCATGTACTCGACTGATTTATTAGCAAGGTCGTCCATAATCTTGTCGGCTTTTGCTTTTTGGTTGAGTTGATAGTAAGCCTCAGCAAGCTGATAAGCGCCATTTGCCCAATCATAAGGAACGTTGTACGCCGGTACTTTCTTTTCAACATAAGCTAAAGCCTTGAGGGCTTTCTCCTTTTTGTTTTCTTTGATCAGCTGACCAATCAGTTGAGAGAAGATCCGACGGTGGGTATAACACATTCTCATCAAGTTCTCGTCAATATATATCCCGGGTTGGTCTATACCTCCGAATTTGAATTTATGCATCAAGTTGTCGTACATCTTTTCGGAGTCGATTTTACTATTGAGTTTCTCGGTATCAAATGGCGTAAATCGATACGCTAATCCTTCTTGGACGAAATGGTTGTCCATGCCCAAGTGACTCTCTGAGCCGACTGTGATGGCCATATATAATGGACGTTCCCAATTGGAGTTAGCCAGCATTTCCAACATCATCAAATCGCTCTTATAAAGGGCGCGTTTATTCTTTAATGAAATATGCATATAATCGGGAATAGAATCTCCTAAAGCCTCTGGAATTTTCATCCCGGAGCGTCGTACCGCTTCTTTGTCGATTTTAATCACAATGCTGTCCGTCGGGATGACATGAAGTCCTTCCTTGTCGGAGCGTACCCAATATTTGAGTATGTTTTTGAGTTCATAAGGGTTCTCACCAAATTGCGCTTTCAGCTGATTCATAATCTCAGGATTTCCTCCTTTGAGAGCACTATCGGCTTGAGCATACATCGCATCAATGCTTCCTTTGATCTCCGGACGTATGGGGACATATTCGTTTTGTCCTTCGGCATACTCTAATCGATCCCAAGTGATGGGTAAGGAAGGAGAGTTATAAGCGGGACGTTTCATTTGATCAATATACCAGTCGGTCTGAAGGTAGCTCAGATTACAAGTTCGTGTATCGGTGCGGAATCCTTCTGTCTCTTGATTGTACCACAATGGGAAAGTGTCGTTATCTCCATTGGTAAAGATGACCGGACTACCTTGTTCTTGCAACGTCATCAAGTAGTTTTGACCAAAGTCGCGTGCTACATAGCGCCCGCTTCTGTCGTGATCGTCCCAAGTCTGTCCCGCCATTTGAATGGGCACGAGCAGGCAAAGGACCGAAGCTGAAATCGCTGCGACCTCTTCTTTGACTTTTCGTTGTTTTAAGAACTCTGCCAATCCGGCGACTCCCATACCAATCCATATGGCAAAGGCGTAGAACGATCCGGCATAAGCGTAATCACGTTCACGAGGTTGAGCCGGAGTCTGGTTGAGGTAGAGCACAATGGCTATGCCGGTCATGAAAAACAGGAAGAAGACCACCCAGAATTGCTGGATACCCTTCTGACTATGGTAAGCTTGCCAGAATAGTCCGATGAGCCCTAATAATAAGGGTAAACAGTAAAAGACGTTATGTCCTTTATTGTCTTTAAGATCTTGAGGGACTAAGTCTTGATTGCCTACTAAGACGTTGTCGATGAATTTTATACCGGTGATCCAGTTCCCATGTTCGATCTCTCCACTGCCTTGTAGGTCGTTTTGGCGTCCTGCAAAGTTCCACATGAAGTATCTCCAGTACATGAAATTCAACTGGTAAGAAAAGAAAAACTTAATGTTCTCCCATTGAGTAGGTAGGTTGACCATAACCATTTCTCCACACTTCTCAAAGGGAACATTACTTCCTTTGACATCTATCCATTGTTTGTATAGCTCTGCATGCTGTTTGCTATACATTCGAGGGAAGAGCATGTTTTGGGCATATTCGTAATCGATCCGTCCAGGCAATTCGATATAAGCGTCTTTTTCGTCTGGAGATAGTTTCTCCTTTCGTACGTATTTGGTTGTTTTTTCGGTCTGTCTTGGAACGCAATAACCATCTTTAACATCCAATGCAATTTCTGACGAATAAGCCGGACCGTAAAATAACGGGCGGGTACCGTATTGTTCACGTCCCAAATACTCTCCTAGAGTAAAGATGTCTTCAGGGGAGTTCTGGTCCATTGGAGTGTTGGCTGTAGAGCGGATAACAATCACTGCATAAGAGGAATAACCAATCATAATCATCATGGTACACAGTAAGGCTGTGTTCATGGTGCGTGCAGAAATACGATATTTCTCTTTGATCTTTTCTTGAGTTTTAGGTGAAAGGTAGAGCCCTAATGCTACTAGGACGAGAAGACCTATGATTAGGCTGCTTGCCCCATGTCCATAAAATGGTATGCCGAGTAAGGCGATCGTTAGGATAAAAGAGATTCCCATGCGATTTTTGCTCTTTTCGGTGTAGCTTTCATAGATTCCCCATACGATGGAAAGGACTAAAATGAAGATATAAACCACAACACCTGTATTAAATGGCATGGATAGAGTGTTGACAAACAAGAGTTCAAACCAACCTCCAACTTTGACGACGCCGGGAACAATACCGTAGAGTACTGCTGCAACTAACACCATTGATCCCAAAAGTGCAAGTAGTGATCCCTTGGCGTTAGCGTTCGGGTTCTTCTTGTAATAATAGACGAGTACAATGGCCGGTAGGCAAAGCAAGTTAAGTAGATGGACACCAATACTTAATCCGGTCAGGTAGGCGATCAGAATGAGCCAACGATCGGAATGTGGAGCATCGGCTACATCTTCCCATTTAAGGATGAGCCAAAAGACCACCGCTGTAAATAAGGAGGAGAAAGCATAAACTTCGCCTTCGACAGCAGAGAACCAGAAGGTGTCGCTAAAGGTGTAGGCTAATGCTCCAACTGCACCACTTCCCATGATGGTGATGAGCTGACCTCTCGTGATTTTATTCTCATCATTTACAATGAGCTTTCTAACGAGGTGGGTAATGCTCCAGAAAAGGAATAGAATACAAGCTCCACTCATTAAAGCACTCATGTAATTAACCATTTTGGCTACTTCGGTTGCATCTGATGCAAATTGAGTAAAGAGGTTAGCCACGAGCATAAAGAAAGGGGCGCCGGGCGGATGGCCGACTTCCAGTTTATAGCCGGTAGTTATAAACTCGGGGCAATCCCAAAAGCTGGCAGTCGGTTCTATTGTTAAACAATAGACGGTTGCTGCAATAATAAATATAATCCAACCCGTGAGGTTGTTGATGAACTTGTACTGTTTCATTAACCTTATCTTATCGTAGTTTATTCGTTAAAAACACATTACGTGGCCGCAAAGATAATGAATTGCAACAACAAAGCGACAGATTGATAAGATTAATTAATAGAATGTCTATTTCTTGTTTGGGTTTGGACTAGGGCCTTTTAGAAGCAACACTTGGTCTGCTTTGGGTATGAATTGAGTGGTCTTATGGAATAGTTGAAGTTCTTTTCTAACCAATCTACCGCATAAGTCATGTCCGGACAGTAACTGATGGATTCATTGATATAAGCTATGGAGTGTGCGTGTTGCAAGATGGAGTTAATGTCGTGGCTGACTAATAGAATGGCACAACTTTGATTAATTTCTTTCAGCAATTCATAAAGTTTACTTTCGAAATGCTTATCAATATAGGTGTTGGGCTCGTCTAAAATGAGGACAGAGGGGTTCGAAATCAACGCCCGTCCTAATAAAGCTCTCTGTAGCTGTCCACCGCTCAATTCTTCTATTGACCGTTTCTCTAATCCATCTAACTCAACTTTGGCTAAGATCTCGTCAGCTTGTAAAATTTGCTCTTGGCTGTACCTCCCGGTTAACGACTTTCTTAGACCAGACAAAATAACCTCTTTTACGGATATTGGAAACTTTTTATCAATACTGTTATACTGAGGGAGGTATCCAAGCGTAAAGGAAGGGTCGCTGGTGTAGATAATTTCCCCTTTCATTGGTTTAAGTAGTTGCAGCATGCACTTGATCAACGTGGTCTTACCTCCTCCATTTGGCCCTATGATGCCTATAAAATCGTTTTGATAGATATTCAGATTGATATCATGAAGGACAACGGAATGACGGTATCCTGCTGAGAGGTTTTTGACTTGAATGAGTGGCTGCATGAGGGGACTTATTTAAAGGTTGGAAGATAGGGCTTTTGCAATATGGATCATCTCTTCCTTCCAATTGTAGCTTAATGGGTTGATCGGACATAAAGTTAATCCACTTTGTTCGGCAATGATCTCGGCGTGACGCTTATCAAATTCCGGCTGTATGAATAAAATGGAGATCTGTTCTTTCCGGCAAGTGGCTATTAATGACTCTAAATGTGAAGGAGAAGGTTCTTTCCCGTCTTTCTCGATGGTTAATTGGTGCAGACCGTAATCACGTGCAAAGTAAGTTAGGGCCGGATGATAAATCATAAAGGCATGCGATGCGCCGTTACGACTCAGTTGTTCCCTGATAAGACGGTCGACCTTATTGATTTCTTCACAGAGCTTATTATATCGCTGCATATAATACGATTCGTTATTTTTATCTAGTGTGCATAATGCTTCTAATGTATTTTTTGCAATGATCAGTGCATTACTTGTTGAGTTCCAGATGTGTGGATCAATCGCATGCTCATGTTCGTGTTCACAATGTGCATGGCCTTCAATGAGGTTGATGTGGTCTGATAGATTATAAACCTGAAGGTGTGGCGCATTATGTATGAGCCGATCCATCCAATTTTGTTCGAAGCCAATGTATCCGATACGGAAATAGGCTTTACTTTCACTTAGCGCAACTAATTGCTGGGGAGTTGCATCGTAGGTCTCCGGATTTGAACCTTTTGGGACCATACTGATCACTTTAAATTTATCTCCTGCAATCGCTTCAGTAAAATAGCGCTGTGGCTCTATGGTTACAGTAATCAAGGGTAGGCCTTCTTTGTTGCCTTTTTCTTTTCTTCCCTTGCAGCCACTTAGGAGCAAAACTGCAGTTAGAATCAAGAGGTTAAGTGCGATGTGTTTTTTTTGCATATCAATCTGTATGTTACCATTAATGATTTCGTGTGGCTCGTAGAATTTCTCTTTTTCCATTTGGCGGGCCGGGGAGGCGTTCTACTGTAAAGCCGGCACCTTCTAACATTCTTCTCACAACGCCTTTTGCACAATAAGTGGTCATGACGCCTTTGACGTTGAGTCGATGATATAATGCGTTGAAAAGTTCCGGGGTCCATAAGTCCGGTTGCTTTTCAGGCGAGAAGGCATCGAAATAAATAAGATCGAAGATCTCTGACGTTTCATGATTGAGCCATTGATTAAGATCTGCTTTTATTTTCTGAAGGCTAAAAGAGGGAGTGAGGACTATAGGGGTTTCCCAGCACGACTGATGTAAGCCCTCTATCCATTTCTCTATCTGTCTTTCCGAATCGGCCTCATTGCTGTTAGAACAAGTAATGAGCGGTAAATGTTGATAATCCAATTGTTGAACAGCTTCAAATGCCAATGGATAAAGCTCAATGCCGGTATATTCTATAGAGCGTTTGCTTTTCTCGGCTTCAATAAGGGTGAGTAGTGCATTTAGCCCGGTGCCAAAGCCGACTTCTAATATCTTTATCGGACTTTTGTGGACGACATTTAGCCCCATATTGATGAAAATATGCTGGGATTCGGCATAAGCACCTTTTGTGGAATGATAATGTTCATCAATCTCAGGGACAAAAATGGTACGACTTCCATCGTCTGTTTGTGTAATGATCTTCTTCATGGATCGTTAGCTTATAATCATATTGATGGTTTCCTGCAAAACCCATACCATAATGATGTATCGGACGAGTTTGCCCGTAAACATTGAGCTGATCGTTATCCATATATTGCTTCTCATGAGCCCTAAAGTGATGGCAATCACTTCTCCAAAGAAAGGAAGGAAGGTAAAGAAAGCCATCATAGATCCTTTTCCATGCAGGAACTGTGCCATTTTGTCTATTTTGTCTTTTTTTACTTTGAAGACTTTTTCTATCCAGTTCATTTTGCCGAGGTGCCCCATGTAATAGCAAGTCATTCCCCCTACGGTATTTCCTAGAGAAGCGGCAATGATGCATGAGATCGGTTCGAATCCTAATTTTATCAGTGCAACAAGGACTAACTCAGAACTGAATGGTAAAACACTACCAGCCAATAATGCGGCCATGAATAATCCCGGTAACCCCCATGCAATGAGGATTTCTGATACTTGTTCTATGATAACGTCCATATATTAAATGCGAATAAAGTCATTGCGTAGATTAATGAGAAAATAAACAGTCCGTTTGATACTTTTGTTTCTGTCAACGCAAAGAAATGAGCGGTAAGAATACTCGTATTGATAATCAACAGAGATACTAACTCTAACTTATACTCCGGCTGCATCAATAGAATGAGAAAGAGAAAAAAAGAAAAAGTAATAAGGACGTTCAGATAGCTTCGTGTCTTTATTTTATCTTGATAGCTGGTGACCAGTGCATGGATGGCACTAATGAGGAATAGAAAGAGTAGAAAGCCAGCCGATAAGTAATCCGCTGTTTGCCAAGTCTGAAAGTCGAAAAATGGCTTGAACTGAGCGAGTTCTTGAAAGGGTTGGTAAAAGAGTGCCATGTTGTGGTGATAAAAGGCGTGTCCCAAAAGAAACCAATAGGGTAAGAGAAAGCCTAACACGGCTGCACATATGCTTTTAAGGTTTAACGACTGTAACTGGTATGCTCCTATTATCCAGAATAAGCTAAGAAGAATCAACGGTGGAAAAATAAGGCTTCCTAACCCGATGAAAATGAAACAATAAAACAAGTCGTTTGGAGCTCTCTTTTGGTAACTTTTAAATAAAAAGTAAAGGGAGATTAAATAGGTGATGGATAGAACGGTCTGGGGCGACAGCACATGAAACTCCGGTAAAATGGTGATTAGAGTGAAATAGATGACCGATTGTATTGAGGCTCTCATACGAATAAGAGCGAATGCACTATTAAACTCTAGTAAAAGATAAATGATGGCTATGTGTAGTAAATAGCTGATAAAGCGGGTTAACCCATTGGGAAGCAAGAGAAGAAAATCTCTTGCTTCAGATGGGATGATAGTACTGGTCTCGACATTTAACTGAGGTAAAAAGAAATAGGTAATGACCCAACAGAGTGTTCCTATAAAAACTGCAACAGGTAACGTCCACTGTCCTGTTATTACTATCCTTTGTAACCTTCGTTTTGCCATTATAAATCAAATCCTATATCATGGCGGAAGTTCTTCTTATCAAAAGAAATCTGTTCTGCCAGTTTGTAACTTTTACTTAATGCCTCTTCTTTGTTCTCTCCGTAAGAGCTGATAGCGATGACACGACCGCCATTTGTTACGGTTTGTCCATCCTTAACCATTGTCCCTGCATGGAAAATGATACTGCCCGGATGAACCTCTGCATCTAATCCGCTGATCGGGAATCCTTTCTGATAGGCTTCCGGATAACCTCCGCTAACTAAAATGACACAAGCTGCGGTACGTGGGTCAAGTTCCATTTCAACTTGATTCAAGCAACCTTTGTCTGTTCCTTCCAGGAGATCAACCAAATCACTTTTGATACGAAGCATCACACTCTCTGTTTCTGGGTCTCCCATACGAACGTTATATTCGATGACCATTGGTTCGCCTTTAACTTTAATCAATCCGATGAAGATAAAGCCTTTATAGATTATTTTTTCTTCTTTTAAACCATTGATGGTGGGCTGTATGATTCGTTCGTCTACCTTTTTCATGAAGCTCTCATCGGCAAATGGGACGGGTGTTATACTTCCCATACCTCCGGTGTTTAGGCCGGTGTCTCCTTCACCAATACGCTTATAGTCTTTAGCAACAGGAAGAACTTTGTAATTTTCGCCATCACTTAAAACGAAGACCGAGCATTCGATACCGGACAAGAACTCTTCAATGACAACGGTTGCAGAAGCATCTCCAAACATACCATTGAGCATGGTTTGCAGTTCTTTTTTGGCTTCTTCAAGAGTCGGAAGGATGAGTACTCCTTTTCCGGCACACAGACCATCGGCTTTTAAGACATAAGGAGCCTCTAACGTTTCAAGAAAAGCCATTCCTTCTTCTAGATTTGAAGCAGTGATGCTTTTATAACGTGCTGTTGGAATCTGGTGACGTTGCATGAATGCTTTAGCAAACTCCTTGCTTCCTTCCAAACGCGCTCCTTCCTTAGAAGGGCCGATAATGGCAATGTGTTGAGTTTCAGCATCACCTTTAAACCAATCGTATATGCCTTCCACTAATGGATCTTCTGGCCCTACCACAATCATATCAATGCATTCTTTTAATGCAAACTGTTTTAATTGTGGGAAATCTGTAGCTTTGATCGCAACGTTTTCCCCTACGGATAGCGTACCCGCATTACCGGGAGCGATAAATAGTTTCTCAACTTTTGGACTTTGAGCAATTTTCCATGCTAATGCATGTTCTCGACCACCTGATCCTAATAGAAGTATTCTCATGTTTGTAAAAGTTATAGATTGTTTTCGAAATAACGGGTTATCTTTTCATATAAATGTACTCTATCTTTTCCTAAAACATTGTGTTTGTGTCCCGGATAGATGAATAGGTCTGGATAAGTACGTGCATCTACACAAGCCTTGATGAATGAGAGCGTATGTTGAGGGACACAAGTATCGTCGTGATCATCATGAATGAGTAGTAAATGTCCTTTAAGTTGTCCCGCCAGATTCTTTAAATTGCAGGTCTGATATCCCTCGGGATTGGTTTGTGGAGTATCCATATAGCGTTCGCCATACATCACTTCGTAGTATCCCCAGTCGATAACCGGGCCACCGGCAACACCTACCTTGAATAAATCAGGATAACGTAGCATCAGAGCTGTTGTCATATGTCCACCGAAACTCCACCCATGTACTCCAATACGATTGGCATCAATGAACGGTAAGCTTTTTAAGAATTCCACACCTTTGACTTGGTCTTTTCCTTCTTCGATGCCTAGATGACGGAAGGTCGCGTTCTCAAAGGCTAATCCTCGGTTAGAACTTCCTCTGTTGTCGAGTGTAAACATGATATAGCCTTTATTGGCCATATAGATATCCCACCCGCGTGCTCCATTTAACCAACCGTTATCAACGAGTTGTGCGTGAGGACCACCGTACACATAAATAATAACAGGATATTTCTTGTTCGGGTCAAAATTGGCAGGTTTCACTAAGCGGTAATAAAGATCAGTGGTCTGATCGTCCGCTTTAATTGTACCTGTTTCAATCGATGGCATTTCAAATCCTTTGTAAGGACTTTCTGCCGTTAGAAGATTAAACCCTTTTCCTGTCTTTATGTTGAGAACATCAATGGTGCGAGGGGCGGTAGGAGTGGAGTATCTGTCGATGAGATAAAGTCCTGATGTGCTTAATAGACCCGAATGAACGCCATGGCTCTGACCTTTTAAGCTCAATGCTGAGCTGATTTTACCTGTTTGAATGTTAACGCTGGCATGATAGCTCTCAATGCCTGTGTTAATGGTAATTACAGCTTCTTTCTTTTTGGAATTGAATCCTAAAAGTTCGCTAACTAACCACTTCCCATCGGTCAACTGTTTGACTAATTTGCCATTGGTGTCATACAGGTAAAGATGGTTAAATCCATTCCGCTGACTTTGGTAGATAAAACGAGTCGCATCCCAAGGCAAGAAGGTAATTGCTTGTTGTGGCTCTACATATTTGGGATCAGTTTCTTCTAATAGAACGTTCATCAGTTCTCCCGTTTGAGCATGATATTGACAGAGCTTAGAGTGGTTCTGATCACGATTTAACTCAATAAGGAAAAGCGATTGCTCGTCGGGTGCCCAACTGATATTTGTAAAATAGCGATCTGTTGGGTCGCCTGTATTCAGATAAACGACCTTTTCGCTATGGGGGTTGTAGATGCCGACTTGTACTTTATGACTCGTCTGTCCGGCCATGGGGTAACGGATATTATTAACCGTTCCAATTGGGGCTGTGATATCAACTAGCGGATATTGAGCCACCATGCGCTCGTCCATCCGGTAAAAAGCTAACAGGTTGCCGTTAGGACTCCAAAAGGTTCCTTTGTGAATGCCGAATTCATTGCGATGAACCGATTGTCCACAGACTATTCCTTCCGGCTCGTTGGTCACTGCCTTGCCATTTACCAGCAGATTGTTGCCGATGGTGTAGGCTAAAGATTGATTGGCTAGGCAAAAATCTCTATTGGCCGCTTTCTTGTCAAAGGAGATGGTTTCGACAATCTGCTTGGTTTTAAAGTCGAGGATAACATATTTTCCCGGCAACGTCAGCATCACCTGAGGTTTGTTTGCAAAGCAGAACTCTATGTTATACAAACTCCTAACTTTTGCGAGTTGCTGATCTTCTAGAATTTTATTGATCTCATCGAGCGTGAAAACAAGACGTTCTTTTCCATTCTTAGGATCAATTTGGTATACTTTGTCTAATTCAGGCTTGATACAAGAGTCTCCCCACCATTGTAGCCCATAAATATTCTGGGCATAACGATAAGTCTCACCTCCAGGAAGTAAGTCTTCTAACGTCGGTTTTTTAAGCTCTTGTGCCATAGTTGTCATTGCTAAAGGAAGTATAAGTAAAGCAAGGATGAATGCTTTACCTCTTCTCCTCATCTCTTTTTTTTCCATATGATTAGGTTTTGTCATTCTATTTTGACTCTTCTGTTTCTTTGCGCCTAGTAAATGTTTTAGGTTCTCTTGGCTCTGTCGTTTCTCTGCGCTTTCTGAAAGTCTTAAATTCTCTCATTCCTCCCTCTTCTCTAGGCTTTCTAAACTCTCTAGGCCCTCTTGCTTCTCCCTCTTCTCTAGGTTTTCTGAATTCTCTAGAGTTTCTTGCATCTCCTTCTTCTCTAGGCTTTCTAAACTCGTTTTGGAATGATTTTCCTTCTGCGTTAGGTTCGCCCTCTTCTCCTTCAGCTTGTTTAAAGGCTTTGTATTTCCCATCGAAAATTTCATATTGACGGAATTGGCACTCTAGAGCTCCATTGAACAATTCGATTTTCTGGCTGGCCTTAAGTCCGATCTGATCAAAACACTCATCGCGATAGGAGAGCACCCAAGCTTCATTATTAACGAAAGCATGTTTCAAACGTTCACCGATCATCTTGTATAATCCGAGCAGGTCGTTTGTTGAGATACGTTCGCCATAGGGTGGATTGGTAATAATAATCGCTTTCTCTTGAGGCTGTTCGAATTGTTGGAAAGGTTGCATCTTTAAGATCACATCTTTCGTTACTCCTGCTGCTTTAACATTATAAATAGCGATTTCGTTGGCCTGTTTCTGATTATCGTATCCGTAGATCTTATGTTCAAATTCACGCTCTTGGCTGTCGTCGTTGTAAATTTCATCAAATAAATCCGAATCAAAGTCGTTCCATTTTTCGAAAGCAAATTCTTTTCTGAAGATACCTGGGGCAATATTTCTAGCAATTAATGCCGCTTCAATAGGAATGGTTCCTGATCCACACATCGGGTCTATTAGATCGCATTCACCCTTCCATCCGGTCATTAAGATCATTCCGGCAGCTAAGACTTCATTAAGAGGCGCTTCAACAGCTTCTTGTCTATAGCCACGTCGGTGTAGTGATTCTCCTGAAGAATCGATCGACAAGGTACACGTGGTCTGTGCAATATGAATATTTAAGGATAAGTCGGGCTTGTTGATGCGTACAGAAGGGCGTTTTCCGGTTTTTTCACGGAAGTAGTCCACAATTGCATCTTTAACCTTGTATGACACGAATTTAGAGTGACGAAATTCATCACTGAAGACGGTCGCATCAACGGCAAAGGTCTTGTCAGTATCCAAATAATCTTCCCATTGGATCGATTGGATCTGTTGATACACCTCATCGGCATCTTTTGCTTTAAAGTGTTTAATTGGTTTTAAAATGCGGATGGCTGTACGCAAGCAAAAGTTTGCTTTATACATCATGCGCTTGTCGCCGGTAAAAGACACCATACGACGACCGATTTCAATATCGTTTGCTCCTAGTGTAGTTAACTCCGTTGCAAGAACTTCTTCCAATCCCTGGAAGGTTTTAGCGATCATTTCAAATTGTTCACTCATAAAAATAAGAGAATGTGTCTATATGCTATTTATTCTCGTAAAGATAGCTACACATCGAAAAATGGTTAATATATTATTTTTTTGCTTTTGTTTGTACCACTCTGGCCCCTGCCGGAATGTTTTCTGTTACCCAAATATTACCACCAACAGTTGCCCCACGTCCGATGGTAATACGGCCTAATATCGTGGCGTTAGAGTAGACAATAACTTCATCTTCTAAGATGGGGTGACGAGGGATACCCTTGATCGGTTTCCCGTCAGGATCTAATGGGAAACTCTTGGCTCCAAGCGTAACTCCTTGATAGAGTTTAACATGGTTGCCAATGATGCTGGTGGCCCCGATAACAACTCCGGTTCCATGATCAATAGTGAAGTGCGTACCAATTTCAGCGCCTGGATGGATATCAATCCCGGTCTCGCTATGTGCCATCTCTGTAATCATGCGTGGGATAAGAGGTACCCCAAGTTTTAAGAGTTCGTGAGCTATTCGGTAATTGCTGATTGCTTTTATGGCAGGGTAGCAGAAGATAACTTCTCCGATACTTTTGGCAGCGGGGTCACCGTTATATGCCGCTTCCACGTCTGTGGCCAACAACGTTCTCATGGCAGGTAGTTGACTGATAAATGTCGCCGCTAACGCGGCCGATTTCTCCTGCTTAGATTCAGAAGAACAGGTTGCTGCATTTTCAAAGCATAGTCCGGCTAGGATCTGTTCACTAAGAATCCCAAATAGTTTTTCAATGTTTACCCCAATGTGGTAGTTGATGGTCCGGCTGTTGACTGTGGAGTTCCCATAATAACCAGGGAAAAGGATGGAACGTGCCAGCTCGATAATTTGATGTAGCTTTTTTGCAGAGGGCAAAGGCTCACCATCTTTGTGTTGATGAAACAGTCCTTGGTAAGATTCGCTTTCCGATAGCTCATCGACTGCTTGTGTCAGAATGTGGGTGAAGTTTAGTGGACTCATTAAATAGATTCCTTATGATACTAAAATAATTGGGTACAAAGATAACAATAATGGTCTAAAATACAAATGGATATTGGTGACAATATAGGGGTAGGAGTTGGAGTTTGTTTCACGTGGCACAAAAAAAATGAAAGGCATGCGAATTTCTTCGACACACCTTTCATCTAATGTTATATAGTTAAGTTAAGAGAGCAAAAGAGTATTTTAGAGATTAGGATTATCCATAGTGATCGTCATCTCCGGAACCAATACATAAGTTTGTTTTCTATTGTTCCATTTATAATAATTTGTAGTGATGGTTTTACCTTCATAAGTATAATTAATACGAAGATCTTTTTCCCACTCACTATCGCTACTGTTCCACTTCATCATCTCACTTTCTGTCATACGTTGGTTCTCATCATACTTGTAGTTGTACTGCATGTAATTTTTGAGCCCTGTTTCGCCCATCTTATACACTGTTTGACCAACCATAACTCCATCTTGTTCAATTGGATTATAGACCAACTGTCCGTTATTATTGATGGCATTTGATGTTAGATTACACATAAATAGAATGGCTAACATCGAAAGAGTCGTAAAAAAGAATTTTGTTTTCATAATTATTGGTTTTAGCTTGGTTTTTGGTTTTTTACTTACTATTTTCTAGTATGTTTCTTTAATTCGCCGCAAAGATAGGCATTATTTGCATATAAAATCAATTAATATCTAAATTAGATATCAAAATGATATTTTGTGATATTTTAAATCTTCCCAAATGGTTGGTTTTAGAACAAAAAAATATCCGGTAGGGTATTTACCGGATATGTTGTACAACATAAAGTCTAAAAAAGCATAAGTTTGCTGACTTTTCGTGTATGTGTTAAATAAAGTTATAGTCCGAAATTAATGTGCCTCAAGCCAATTTTTCCCCCAACCACAGTCAGCTTTTAGTGGAACATGCATACGATAGGCTTTTTCCATTTCTTCAATGACAATATGTTCAACTCGCTCTTTTTCAGTGACTGGAACACTAAAGTTGAGTTCGTCATGAACTTGAAGAATCATTTTGGCATGGATTCGTTCGGCTTTGAACCGTTTGTAAATTCTAGCCATGGCCACTTTTATAATATCAGCCGCACTTCCTTGTATGGGAGCATTGATGGCGTTACGTTCTGCATATCCTCTGACGATGGCGTTGCGTGAGTTGATATCGGGTAAATAGCGTTTACGGTGGAAAATTGTTTCGACATACCCTTGTTCTCGAGCTAAATTGATACTTTTATCCATATATGCTTTTACATTGGGGTAGGTCGTAAAGTAATTTTCAATAAGCTCTTTGGCTTCTTTTCGATCGACATTCATTCGCTCGGCAAGACCGAAAACAGAAATGCCATAAATGATACCGAAGTTGGCTGTTTTGGCTTTACGTCGCATATCGGAACTGATCTCCGAGAGTTCTGTCTTATAGACTTTTGCAGCAGTCGCAGCATGGATATCTTGATTGCTCATAAAGGCATCAATCATGTTACGGTCTTCACTCAGATGAGCCATAATTCGCAATTCAATCTGAGAGTAGTCGGCCGAGAAGAAGAGACATCCTTCGTCGGGGATGAAGGCTTTACGGATCTCTTTACCATTGTCATCTCGTATAGGTATGTTTTGTAGATTCGGATTGCTTGAACTTAATCGTCCGGTAGAGGTTACGGTTTGATTAAACGAGGTATGGATACGACCGGTTTTAGGATTAATCAACTGTGGTAAAGCATCAATGTACGTACTAAGCAATTTTTTTAATCCTCTATGTTCAAGTATTTTCTCAACAATGGGATGTTTTGTACGCAAACTCTCGAGTACCTCCTCAGAAGTCACGTATTGTCCCGTTTTCGTCTTTTTGGCTTTCTCGGCAACTTTTAAGCGATCGAATAAAATTTCACCAACTTGCTTGGGTGAGGCAATATTGAAGGTCTCTCCAGCGAGTTGATAGATTTCTTGTTCGATGGTGACGAGTTGCGCCGTGAACTGTTCTGACGACTGCTTAAGAGCTTCGGTGTCGAGTAAGACTCCATTGCGCTCGATATTAACAAGTACCGGTACTAAAGGCATTTCGATATCGTAAAACAATTTTTCGGCTTGATGCTCTTGGAGCTCTTTCTCGAGTACTGCTTTTAACTTTAAAGTAATGTCTGCATCTTCACAGGCATAGCGGTAGATCTGTTCGGGGGAAAGGTCGCGCATGTTCTTTTGGTTTTTCCCTTTTGGGCCGATGAGTTCCTCAATGGTGATGGTTCGATAGTTTAAGTATATCTCTGCCAAGTAATCCATACCATGTCGAAGTTCGGGTTGAAGAACATAATGAGCAATCATGGTATCAAATAGTGGACCGTTCACTTCGACGCCATAATTTCCGAGGACGATCATGTCATACTTAATGTTTTGTCCGATCTTTAGACTTTTGCCATTTTCTAGTGCAGGACGAAAGGCTTGAACGATTTTTAAGGCTTCTTCTTGATCTGATGGAACCGGTACATAAAAAGCTTCACTTTCTTTCATCGCAAAGCTCATTCCTACGAGTTCGGCACTCATCGGTTCGGTTCCCGTGGTTTCTGTGTCTAGAGCAAAAAAATCAGATGTAATTAACTTTTGACACAAAATCTCTATTTCTCTCTCATTATCAACGAGTTGATAGTTTGATGGAACCGTTTCTAAGCTCTCTAGAATCGATTCTTTTGGAGCGATTGAACCATCGTCTGCAAATTCTGCGAACAAATGGCCTTGAATAGGACCATTATTTTCGGGGAAGAGGGTAGGCGACTGATTTGAGGCCGGGCTACCGAAAGTTCGTTGTTCATCTTTGAAGATTCGAGTCAGTAAAGTTCGAAATTCTAAATCTTCAAAAATAGCTTGCAATTTTTCCTTATCGATTTCTTCTCGGACGAGAGCTTGCATGTCGAGTTCAATTGGAACATCGACTTTGATGGTGGCTAAGAATTTTGAGAAGAGTATTTTTTCGCGGTTTGTCTCTACTTTAGTTTTTAGTGCTCCCTTTAGTTGATCTGTTCTCTCAAGGAGATGATCAATGCTCCCAAACTCAGCGATGAGCTTTTGCGCTGTTTTTTCACCCACACCCGGACATCCCGGAATGTTATCCGATGAGTCGCCCATCAGGCCAAGAAGGTCGATGACCTGTTTTGGGGATGTAATCTTGAATTTTTCTTTGATCTCTTCAATGCCTAGAACTTCGAAACCTTTATCATGTTTGGGACGATACATAAAGACTTGTTCTGAAACGAGCTGACCGTAATCTTTGTCCGGAGTCATCATATAGGTGGTAATTCCTTTTTTTCCAGCTTGTGTAGCCAATGTACCGATCACATCATCGGCTTCATATCCGCCCACCTCCAAGATGGGGATTCGATAAGCTTGTATGATCTCTTTTATAATAGGTACAGAACGTGTGATATCTTCAGGGGTTGCTTCACGCTGGGCTTTATATTGCTCATAAGCTTCATGACGGAATGTTGGCCCTGCAGGGTCGAATGCGATACCAATATGTGAGGGTTTTTCTTTGTTTTGTATTTGTTCCAGTGTATTGACAGAACCGAGTATGGCGGAAGTGTTGACACGTTT
>JBKEDO010000066.1:0-15368 GCA_047975405.1 Bacteroides sp. | reverse complement strand
TGAGCAACCACACGGTTATTGCCCAAATGATCTTGGATATAGTAGTAATACTTATCATTTTCAATATAACCACCATCGACCAAGATGCGTTTCAAAGAACCATTCTCGTAAATCATATTACCCACATAATCAGTCGTCTTTGTGTTCGCACGATTAACACCATACTTCATCTCGGCTTTCAACTTCCGCCCATCGGCCGAGTACGTATAGTTGTTCAGTGCAGAACCAAAAGAGTTTGATATGGATAATGATATCGGCAAATGTAATGAATTATATTTCATATAATTCATTACTCCTATTAAAATCTTTTGTTAAATGCAGCTTATACAGCAGCTCGATGAGGACGACAGGAACACCGTCTTTAAAATCATTTATAAGATGCTTACTAGCAAATAGTTTAAAGACTTCTTTAATAAAAATATAGCAACACTATAAACAAGTGATATATTACCAATCGCTTTCTTCTATTACCTCCTTGATTTCTAAATTTCCATTATCTAAAAATGTTGGTTCAAATGAATAACAAAGATCAGTATCAGGAATACAGTAATTAAGATAAAAAGTGATTTGATTAATCATCACTTCTTTTATCCCAAAACTTGTAAAACCATAATTCACAATTTCGTTTTCAGGTATGAATGATCTAGAATCATCTATTTGTATTTTTCTGTTTAAAATAACATTCTTACCATCTTTAGTTACTGTTAAAACAACGTCCTGATGTATAGAACTAATCGTCTTATCTCCTTCCCAATCAGTGTCTGAATGTTTTTTTATAAATATTCTTTCACTTTCTTTCAACTTATATAAAATGTGATAACTTCCGACTATAGAATCAGTACTAAACAAATCATTATGAAAGATTTCATGTTTACTCCCTACCTCCTCCGTCTTTTTAGGAAGGCTTATACTTGCTGAGTCAGAGACTTTATTTTCATTGACTTTATTTTGGTTTACATTGCAAGATGTTATTGTGAATCCTGCGATAAAGACACATATAATTAGACGTCCGACATTCATAATGTCTATTAGTTTATTTGTTTAACTTTGGGGATTTTTACGTCCAAGATTGGCAATGGTATCGGAGCTATTTTCGGACCCTGACCAACCACAGTTACCTCAGGTAAAGTACCGCCACTATAATTTATTCCTGGCCGTGGTCATGATGCTCTTGAGTCTATTATTTGCTGTGGATATATCAAGTGATCCGCTCCTTTTGAAGTATTTACATGAATGCCATCAACTGATATTTCATTGTGCAAATGAGCAGAATAACTTTCATATCCACCTGCACTAGGTCCACCTATAATTCTAGTTTTGGTTAACTAGGAACAGAGTCTACATCTTTTCCCGTTGAAACTGATTTTATCCAAACAAAGATAGCCACCTATGGTCAGACCAAGCTCTATGGTGTTGCATTTTTTACAATTTTTAGCGGTCGGGGCTTTACATTGAGACCTTATGTCAACGAATGGAAACAATCCCTAGCAATCAACAATAAAAGAAAGTTCACAAAAAGGGAGTAAATGATGTCAATAATAAATATAAAATTATAGTTTTGTAAACGCTTCCAATCGTAGGAATAGAAGACGAAGCAAATCGTCAATTGAGTCATCACCTAAAACACTGAACAGCATTAGATTTTGTTCTATTATCGAGTTCTGATAGGACCTCTTGAATTTGATCGACACTCAATTCCATGGAAGTTATGAAGTTAATCTAAAGGTATAAATTTATTTTTCTAATCCATAAAATGATCCTATGAAAACATTATTCAGTCTCTTATTACTCGTCAATCTCACTCTTTGCGCCAATGCACAGCTTTTGTGGAAAATATCAGGCAAGGGACTAGAACAGCCCTCTTATGTGTTTGGTACTTATCATTTATCTCCGCTTAGCATCAAGGACAGCATCAATGGCATGTCTCAGGCTATCAATGAAACCAAGCAACTGTATGGGGAAATCATTATGTCAGAATCAAAAGAACCGGCTTTTATACAAAAAGCACAACAGTTGATGATGCTTCCTAAAGACACCACGCTAAAAAGTCTATTCACTCCAGAAGATTATGAACTCTTGGGAAAAGTCGTTAAGGAAACCATGAAGATCGATATCGCCATGCTATCACAATTAAAGCCTGCTTTTATCAACACGCAGCTTGCTATCTTGTTTTATCTGCAACACAGCAAAGCATTCAATCCACAAGAGCAACTTGACACCTACTTCCAACAACAGGCGGTTCAACAAGGAAAGAAAGTTGGCGGATTGGAGAGCAGCGAATCTCAATTAGAAGTTCTGTTCAACAGTGCGACGCTGCAACGTCAGGCGGATCTATTGGCTTGCACAGCAAAAAATGTTGAAGAGGTGATAGAAAAGGCCAAACAGATCGTCGAATACTACCAAACACAAAACCTCGATGAAATTTTCCGCCTCATCAATGAAGATAAAAACGAGATTTGCGGATCAACTCCCGAAGAGTTAGACGTGATGATCTACAATCGCAACAGAGCATGGGTTAAAAAAATGCCCGCCATCATGTCTGAAGCCCCAACTCTCTTTGTCGTTGGCGTAGGCCATCTTCCCGGAAAACAAGGGGTCTTGAAGTTACTCGAGAAACAGGGATATAAGGTAGAGGCGATGAAATAAGGTGGTTGATTTCTATAATACAATTTGACTATAAAATATACTATTAAAGTGTGTCCATAAGTTTATGCTGCGCTTTAATAGTATACAAATGTTATTCCACCGTTATTCTATATAATAAAACTTTGATGATTCATCTAACTCATTCGTAAAGTCCATGGAAAATTGAAAATTGAACAACAACCATTTGTCTTTAGGCTTATAGAGAGTAAGCATAAACCCAGTGGGTTGTATCTCACATTTAACCACACATGAGTAGCGTATTAATGAATTACCGATGGTACGCTTTGATACAATTTCATATCCACAATATTCTCCTATAGAATCCGTATAAGCAATTAATCTATCCTTTACTTCACTTACGCTTTGAGAATGCATTGCCTCAAATACGTATTAGTGGCAAATATTTCGTCGCCCTCGAACTTTGATAAACAATTGTAAGACAACGGATTTTATTGGTTTTCAGCGGTAGTATCCAGCTATTTCTTTTGGCTTGCTTTGCAATATGGATTTCACCGCTGTCAAAGTTTATGTCATTTTTTTAAGGCTTGTAATTTCACTTACCAGCAGAGCTTGGTTAACAGGAACAAGGTTTAATTTTCCGTTTTCCAAATTCAAACATATCCGCTAGGTTTTAGTAAAAAAAGAAAAATTCTTATAAACAAAAAATCCCGTTAGCCTTTTTTAGCAGACCAACGGAATTTAACCTGTGTTTCAAGGGCTTTCGTACTACAAAAACACAACCTTGCCAAAATTTACTAACATTTATTCTACGGTAGAAAATTTCGAGTTATAACAGTTCTTACATTGAATTCAGGTTTATCACCTTCTTTTGTTAAAATATTAATTATCAAAAGAGCAGCTGGTGTTAAAGTTGTTTTATCTCCTTTTTTTTTCACTTTATCCAAATCTCCATTAATAATCATGGGCAATATTTTATCTTTCACATTAGATCTTTCTAATGAATCAACGCAAATTGCACCATTCTTTATGCTTACGACTGCTGAATACATTTTACAAATCCTATCTCTTGATTCATATATTGTACAATAATAACCATGTATGCCATCAGCAAAATACTCAAGAATTATAACGGAGTCACTTTCTATCACATTAGGAGAAAATGTACTTAACATTAGCTCCCTAGATTTTTTGAATTCCTGAGGATTCAAAAATTTGATAGATGTTGATTTTTTCACAGTCTTTTCAAATTTTTCCAACTGAGTTGTTTTGCATTGAAAAAACAATATAGGAATAAACAGAATGTATATCCAATTATTTTTCATGATGGTATTCATTTTAATCGTAATCTAAATTGGGGTAATGGAAGCGGTGGAGGTGATACCAGTCGAGGAGTGGATCTATAAGTTATTCCATAATATGTACTAACCCTGCTTCCCGCATTTAAGACTCGGGAAGGTTCGTAGCCACCAGTTGTTCCTTGGCTTGCATAATGAGTTCTTAAAAACAAACCCTTATCGGCTCTCATCAAGTTTTCCATATGAGTAGCATATTTTTCCGATTGTGCTATTGTTTCTCCGTCAGATGTAGTTAACCATGTATTCCCAGCTTGAGCAGCTCCATTTTTTAACACATCTTGTCTGTGAGCTAATTCATGTCCAATATCTAACCAAAAGGGACTTATTTGTATCTCATTTTCCGTCGGAATTCGACTTCCTTGAAAGTTAGATTTTAAAGTGATGATACCTAAAGCAGAGTCGGTTATATCAGCTGTATTTTTTTTCCTAGATACAATAAAAGCATTATTGTCATCATTGGCAAAAAAACTCAACAACTCTTTCCCGGTAACATTTTTATTAAGTTGATTTAGACCACCTAAAACACCTTCAAGAAAACTACCGGCAGCGGCAGTATATGCAGTCCACTGTCCAATATTCTTGCCCGAAGTTTGATATTGTTCCCATTGTCCATCATTGTATCTATAGGATCCAGTACTATCATTGTACTGTATCCACATTCCTGTTGGATCAGTATAGTTTATAAGTATCGCCCTACGTTCATTTACCGCACTATTATTTAAGGCCAGTTTTTTGTTAATGTAACTTACCTTTAATTCAGTATTTTTATACTGCTCGTCTAATAAATGCAGTTTTACGCAACCCATTATTTTTTTGTAAAAATCAAGTACTTGCAAAATTAGTAAAATTATTCAGATACGGACACAAAAAGAGGATTTTAATCCCTCTTTTCAATTGGTATTTTTGTTTTTTGTTTTTATCGGTTTACGATATGGGTGTAAATTTGGGTGATGACAAGGGAAGAATGCCCTAAAAATCGGGCAATGCTTTCAATGTCCATACCGTTTTGCAACAGGTGGGTTGCCATTGAGTGGCGTAACAGGTGGAAGTAAAGGCGTTTTTGCGCTATTTGCGGGTTTTGCGTGGCTTTTTGCACTTCTTTCAGGATGGTGTGCAGGTTGGATAGGCTGTGTATAAAAAGGCGGTTATGATTGAGCTTTAAGCGGTGGCGGAAGTTGTAATGTAATCTTTCAATGCATTGCAAACATTTTCATTCATCGGTACAATGCGGTCTTTGTAGCCTTTTCCCTGATTGACAAAAAGGGTTTTGCGGTCAAAATCCACATTTTTTGCCGTGAGGTTGTAGGTTTCCATTCTTCGCAAGGCACAACCGTAACAAAGGGCAAAAATCAGTTTTAAATCGTATTGTTTCGCCTGCCGTTCGGCAAAAGGCAGGTTTTGGTAAGTATCGGGGATTGCCTGTTGCAGTTCTTTTATTTCTTCCATACTGAATGGGGCAATGCCGTCTATTTTTTGTTGCTCTTGGTCTGTCTTTATCCTAAAATCTAGCGGTGCGGGGCGTTATTCATCTCCATTTCCACAAGGAACTGACAAAGTCTATCAACGGCAAAAAATATGTCGTTCAGGTGGATAATGCTGTATGTTTCGCTTGTTTTTCGGCTCTTTACGCTTTGCACGTATTCAAAGTAGTTTTTTATGTTATTGTGGTTTAATTGGCTGATATGATTAACATTTTTTGCCTCTAACCACACAAAAAACTGATTGATAATGCCTGTGTACCGCTTTCGTGTTTTTGCGTTGTAACCGAGCGTATCAAACCATTGTGCGTATTCTTGGGATATGTTTTTGTAATGTGTATTCATCAAAAGGGGTTAGCTTGTATTGGTAGCCCTCTCGGTACTTGTTCCCGCCTGTAACCTGTATGTAATTGAACAAACAAAGTTCTTGTAAATAGCGGTTTAGCGTTCTTGGGTGTATTCGCTGAATTTTCCTAATGTCAAGGGCGGTAAATTGGTCGGTTTGGGCGTCTTTTAAAAACTTCTGCAACCAATTATAAAATCCTCGTGCCGTTGTGCTTAATTCATCGGCTCGGCGGAACAGTGAGTTTTTAAGCAAACTAAATGCAAGTTCTATATCTTCGGGGTGGGTTTTTATCATAACTTCGCCTGTTTGTTCGTTTACGATGTTTTCTCGTTGGTATTGGCGGAAAAAAGTAATGGTATCAATGAAGTTAAGCAATAGCAAAAGTGTTTTGTGGGGGTGCGGTACATCTTCGGGCAGGTGGATTAAGGGGGCAAACGGATTGATAATGCTTGTGTTCTTTAATAAAGCGATTACACACTGTAAACGGCGTTGCGTGTCCGCAATCTCGTTTTGGTTGATTAGTCCCGCTTTTATTTTCTTTTGGTATTCCATTACGTTAATATCCTGTGTGTGGCTGTGGTTCAGGTGCAGGCACAAAAACGGCAGGCTTAACTGCTCGTAGTTCTTTTCGGCGTAAGCACAAGCGATTAAACAGAGCTTTGCCGATACTTCAAAGGTGGTGCTGTGCAGCATTCCGTCTTTGTCTTTGGTGGCTCGTGTTTTGATTAGTTTTCCTTGTGTTTGCAGGGTTGCAAGCGGGTTCAGCATTGCGTTTGTCCATTCCAGATCCTCAATAAACAAAGTTTTACCGTCAATCTGTTTACTGTCGAAGTAGTAAAGGGCATTTTCGCTGATTTGGGTATGGAACGAAAAGGTATTTTTCGGCATACATTCGGATAGCTTTTGCAAAAGGTAGCTTTTACCGATACCCGATTTTGCCAAACAGAGTACCGAAAAAGGGTTTTCGCTTTTGTGGCTTGCCATTGCCAAAAAGAGCGTTAGGACGTTTTCGTCTTCGCCCAAAATCCCGATTTGCTGTAAGTCTTTTTGCAGGTTGGCAATCAGGTTTTTATGCGAAAGGTGTTTTTTTGCCGTTTGCTGTTCTTCTTCGCTCATCTCAAAGGCTTTTTCCTTGTCGCCTTGCGGGTAGCGCAGGCGTTCAAGTTTATACGTTTCGAGTTGGGCAATAAACGAATGAACGGTTTTTGATACTTCCATAAGCGAAACGCCCCACTTGTCGCAAAGCGTGCGTATCAGCTTGTCGGTTTGCGTGTCGTTGTACAAATCGAGCGTAGAACGCAACGGCGGATAATTTTTGTGGGTTATCCGCAAAGTGCAAATCATTCTTTCTATCTGCTGTAAATCTACCCCGCCCAAAACGTCAATGGTAAAAAGCGTATCGGCGTAAGTGATGAAATGCGGGTTGTGTACCTGTAAATTTTGCATAGCTTTTTATGTTTATATGTAAAAAAATCACATACAAAATTATACAGAAATGGGGCAAAAAAAGAATAAAGTTATGAACAATGGAATGTATTCAAACCCTTTTCCCACAGGTTTTTGACAGGGGTAGAAAGGGGCGTTTTTGGTATTTTGGGGTTGTTTTTTTGGCGGGTGGTTTTTTAGTGCTTTTTAGGTGTGTTTTTGTTGGTGTGGTCGGTTGGTTGCCGATTGGGTTCTTCGGCTGTTTTTATTTGCTTATATTTTAGTATTTTAGCGGTTGTTTTAAATGTATTCTTTCACTTTTTTTATTTGTTTTTTGTTTTTACCGCCCCGCCTTGCGGGGTCAATTTTTGCCCCCCTTTTTTTGTTCCCGCAAAGCGGGAAAGGTATTTTATTGTTGATTTTTAGCTTATTATCCGCTTTTTCTCTTTGTTTTTTGGTTTTTCCTTTTGAGGGCTTTTTTTGTTTGGATTTTCGGTGTTTTTCTTATCTTATTTTTGTTGTTTTCGGGGGTGTTTTTTGCCCCTTTCCACCCCTGCCAAACGCCTGTGGGAAAAGGGTGGATAAAAAAAAGGGGAAAAGAGGGCGAAACGCCGATAGGCAAAGGGATAGAGAAGAAAAATGTAAATTGTTGATAACTTTTTTGGATAAGAGGATTTTTTAGGAAAAAAAAACAAAAAGTCCACTGAAAAGCGGACTTTTTTTGTTAAATTTGTGTTATTCACAAGACGTTTTATCTGCATAAATAACAGAACTATTTTTATCTGTTTTGATTATTAACTTCCCGTGTGGTGTATCACCGTTAGAATGGTTGATTATTTCGTATTCCATTTCAGGGCGTAATTTGAATTTTTGTAAATTTATTAACGTATTTGTTACGTCAATCGAATAATCTTTATCTAATTCTTTGATACTAAACGAAGTTTTCCCTTTTTTATTTGATAAAACCAAAAAATGCAAATAATCTTTATTGTCTTTGCTTATTATATAAAGTTTTGATATTGTCCCCTTACATCCAATTACTGATTGTTTTTCCATATCAAAATATATCGAATTGGAATGACACGAAGCAAATAAACAAAGTATTATACCAAATACAAAGATTGTTACTGTTTTTTTCATTATTATTGCTTTTCCCAACTACTACCATTCCACTTATAAGTTCCCTGTTCGAGATTTCGGAAATTATTGAAGAATGAGTTTGTTTGTTGTTTTTGAGTATCCTGATATGCGTTCCACCAATTTGTTATGGTTTCAATCTTTTTGCTTTCTCTTGCATTGGAATTAAACAATTTTTCTATTGAGCCATTACCGTAAGTTTTATTGATAAATTTATTAAATGCACTAAAAACAATATAACCCTTGTCTGCCTCAATTTCACTTGGTGCAGCATCGTGTCCACTTTTTGCATATTCTAATGCAAATCCTAATGTGTATTTTAATAAACTACCCGCTTTGGCTACTTGTGGTAAATGCCCGACCTCGTGAGAAGACAAATATAACCATTCCATTATATCTTGTCCGTAACCGTGTCCATTATAGGAATTTGGGGCGTCATTAAACCAATTTTCAGTATATGTAATATTGGAATTTAATACGCCTGTCCCCAAAGTGATTGCACCGCCACCTTTATTAGCAGAATAAAAAAGGCGGTATTGTCCTGCTGCACGTTCTTGTACAACTGTGTTATCAATATAAATACGACTAACCCCTGAAACTAATGAAAGTAAATGAGCTGCTGACCGTGTAAATTTATAACCACCGCACAAGCCTAATTTAGCATCATAAACCAAGATTGAACGCGGATATAACCCATCAAGGTCAATAAAATTAACCGGATTATTCCCGCAATACACATACGGACTCACCTCATAATACTTCTCCGCCAACGGGTCAACAGTCATAAATCGTCCTAATGCCGGATCCATATACCGGGCAGAGTAATCGTAAACATTCAACCCACGTTCGCCATCAAACTCCTTACCATTGTACTTATAAGGCTGGGCCTTCGAATCACCCGTATTGTCCTCCGTGAATGTCATGCCGAACGGATAGTAATGACTCACTTGAAGCACTGAACCATCGGCTTGAGCAACCACGCGGTTATTACCTAAATGATCTTGGATATAGTAGTAATACTTATCATTTTCAATATAACCACCATCGACCAAGATGCGTTTCAAAGAACCATTCTCGTAAATCATATTACCCACATAATCAGTCGTCTTTGTATTCGCACGATTAATGCCATACTTCATTTCGACTTTCAACTTCCGACCATCGGCAGAGTAAGTATAGTTGTTCAGTGCAGAACCCGAAGCATTGGCAATCGATAACGATATCGGCAAATTTAATGAATTATAGGAAATTAGCGATATACCGTTATTTAAATCTTTGGTTAAATTACCATTTTTATCATAAATATATTCTGTCGCTTCGTTAACTGCATAAAATGGAGCATGCCCACCGACTTTTAACCATCTACTAATCGCTATTATTATCCTAAAAGCACTCCTAAGTCGGTTGAAAAACGGAGTATTCCCATTCACTTGCTGCTTGAGTGACTTTATTAGTAATGATTGATATTGTATTGGAGAAAGGTTTATTCTATAAATATCCCGCAGCTCATCTTCAATATCTGATACGCTCATTCCTTTTGCATACAGGGAGATAACCAGGCGCTCTACAAATAAACCACGACTTTGATGTTTGGATACTATAATAGGCTCACCATGTTCGCTCTAAATCTTCTTGCTAAAGTTTCCATTACGTGAGTTACCGCTATTGTAGCCATAGTACTATGCTTGTCATAGCCTAAGTGTGCGTCCATTTCACATTGGAGCATTTGTTCCAGGACTTGGGAATGAAGGTTTCTTAGAAACTGACTAACCTATAAACATACGAAAAATAAATGATAACTCAATATAGCTTCTAAGGTTTTTGCACAGGCTCTCGAGGGCTTACCAATAAAAGAATTAAGTCCAGATTAATAGGAGTTTTGGTAAGACCAAAATATAAACTTGCTTCGCTAACACTTATATCACTGTCTCATATAACATAGTCCATTTAAATTGTTGGCTTTATACAATTTAAAATGAGACTTTTCATCTAGAGATACAGAACTTCCGCCTTTAAATGTTAATGCTATTCCAAGATTGGACATAACTTTCATTCCAAAAAGAGTATCTAATGGAAATATCACGTTAATATCCAACAAATACGATTTTCCAATTTGTATTTCTTCACAAGGAGCAATTACAATACTCTTTTCACTAACTACCTTAAATACAGAATCATTTTTCTGAGCATAAATGATATAAACGGATTTTTCTTCCTTTATATCAAGTATCTGATATGTTTGATCAAAATTCTTATTTCCTGTATTTACAACATTTTGAGTCTGTTTACATGAGCAGTAAAGCGCTAAAAAGGAACATATAATAAATAATAGCTTTTTCATTGCAATGTTTGTATTACTTTATGTCTTCCATTAATATCCTTTACAGTCCATTCCACTTTTACTGCTTGATTAACATTTGTAGTAACACGTCCATTTTATACATATTTTGCGAAATAGCAGCATTGTGAGCTTGATTATACACGCTTCCTGCTTGCGCTGAGTTTGGACTTGAAACTCCTGATTTTTGAGAAGTTCCGGGTCAACGTATTTTACCGGATTGTTTCCACAATACGCATATGGTGAAATCGAATAATATTTCTCACTGAGCGGATCCACCGTCATAAACCGTCCCAATGCCGGATCCATATACCGGGCAGAGTAATCGTAAACATTCAACCCACGTTCGCCATCGAACTCCTTACCGTTGTACTTATAAGGCTGAGCTTTTGTATCATGAGTGTCATCTTCCATGAAGGTCATTCCGAAAGGATAATAATTCGTTTGAATCACTGTACCATCAACTTTTGCCACTACACGGTTATTACCCAGATGATCTTGGATGTAAAAGTGATACTGTCCGTTTTCAACATAACCGCCATCCACCAGAATACGTTTCAAAGCGCCATTTTCGTAAATCATGTTGCCAACATAATCCGTTGTTTTCGTTTGATTACCAAATTTCATCTCAACTTTTAGTTTTTTGCTATCAACAGAATAAGTGTAATTATTCGTTGCAGAGCCAAAAGAGTTTGTAATATCTAATGACATCGGCAAATGTAATGAATTATACGAAATAAAGTTTAAACCCTTATTAGAATCTTTTGTTAAACTACCGTTTTGATCGTAAATATATTCTATCGCTTCGTTAACACCATTCTTAAAGTCGGTCAATTCGGAGATTTTATACAAAGGAGCACGATCGTCAACCTCAACAAGTTGATTCCCTTTATAGCTCAATGTTAAATCATCAATCGCTTTATAGGAGTCATTGATACGTCCGAAACGTGAGCGGTAATGTTACCATGAGGGTCATATCCATAAAAGGCAGAGAAGACAGAAGCTTTACCGTTGATCTGCGTATATTGAACTTCGGTCAGGCGAGAAAGGTTATCGTAGCCGAAACAATAGCTTCGAGTAGTCTCTTATGCGTATGATTCTCATGATAATATCACAGCCCTTAAACGCTCCGGACGTACAGGAACCAGCTCTTATGGTGCTATTGATGATCTGACGTTGAGCTATCAAGGTAATCAATTGATTATAGTGGAGGATGCTGCTCCGACGTTTAACATTTCTGAATCGGCCGACTTTAAAAATGGTTCTAATCAGCCGTTAGAGTACAGTTATGATAAAAATGGTAATTTAACCAAAGATTTAAATAAAGGTATATCGATAATTTCCTATAATTCATTAAATTTGCCGGTATCGTTATCGATTGCCAATGCTTCGGGTTCTGCAACGAACAACTATACTTACTCTGCCGATGGTCGGAAGTTAAAAGTCGAGATGAAGTATGGCATTAATCGTGCGAACACAAAGGCGACTGATTATGTGGGTAATATGATTTACGAGAATGGCTCTTTGAAACGTATCTTGGTCGATGGTGGTTAGTTATATTGAATAACAGTGCGATTGGTGGTAATGGGAACAAAGCTTTATCCAAAGATGCTGTAGGTCTACTCATTACTGGCATCAATGAAGCTAATAATTCGGAAGCAAATATAACTTCGGTTAATGTATCTGCCACAACAACAGGGCAACATTCCTCGAAAAGCGCTCACTATGTTTCTAACGGAGGAAGAGCATTTAATATTGATGTTGTAAACGGCGTTTCAGTAAGGAACTCAAGTTCACATAATCCAGTGGATGCTATTCAGAATGGAATGAAAAAAAACCAAACTTGAGAGAAAACTACGGTCCTAATATACAAGAGAAAGCAGGTAATAAATTTCCTATATCAGGACATAATAATCATATACACGCATCGATAAGAAGGAGGTAGAACATGAAAAGATATTTATTTTTTACTCTGCTTTGTTTTATAAACATAGTATGTGTTTATTCCCAGTTGAATAATAAGGTTCATGTAGAGTTTGGCAGCTTTCTTTGTAGAGCTAATCAGTATATAATCTATATGGAAAGTGAAATAGATTCTGAATATCCGACCATTGCAATTAAAGCTATAAATTTAAATAGCAATGAAAGGATAGTACTTGGAAAAGAATCAAAAAACACGTGCGTTAATATGTCCGATACAGCGACATTATACATAAATGGCTCGAATTTAATGCTTTGGGACTTGAAATCAAAAAGTAAAGCTATATACTATAAGGCTAACAAAGGCATGAATATTATTGGGGTTAGTTACTGTAAAAAGACTTCAAGCTTATTGTTGACTCAATTTAACTTTAAAACAGAAGAGCTATTTGTCGAAATACTAAATGGCAGAAAACAAATTGTTTTTAGTCGGAAGATTAAAGTCAATGAAATGGAATTAGAAGGTGTCACTCCTATTTTGAGTGTTTTGGATCATTTTTTTATTTTCAGTACTCAAGATAAACTGTATTCCATTGATAGTAAGAATTTAGAATTTAAATTAATCTCAAACAAATGTAATGGCTACGCACTGAGCAATGGGAAGGTGATATATTATAAATTCATTACGGATGGAAGAACGGAGGGTTATTCCATTGATCTATCAACCGGAGAGAGTAGAAAGGTTGACAACTCATTGAACGAGAAGCTATATAATTGTCAGAGATCGTCTTTATTTACTGCTAATATTGACAACATTTTTTTTCCCACGTATACTATTTGTAACAAACCATACTTGTGGGTAAATAATAATTGGAAAATTGCTTCGGAAGTATTAGTATTTAGAGACAACAAACTTATTGTAAAAATGCCTTTTGAAAATGGCGTAATAAAAGATGATTATTTTCAATGGGAATTACGATAATAATTTATCTACTTCACCAACAACCCTGCTACGAGTTTGTCGTAGCAGGGTTGTTGGTGTATGCTCAGCATGAGTATTGTCTAACGGGTGCAAGTCCCGAGTGAGCTCCAATAGAGGAAATCATATATGAACTGCACCTCAAAGGTTAGACATAAAACTTTTGAGGTGCAGTTCATACGTACAAAAATAGGAGGGAATTCTATAGGGCGAAAATAAAATTACATATCTTCCTCGTATTCATAATCGATTTCTTGAGTTTTGACACTACCATTGCTTGATACGTTAAGTTCAAATAGATAACAATAATCAGTATCAGGGACACATATATTAACCCCAAAAATTAAGGAGTTATCTTTCTCTACTCTTTCTAAAAGAAAATATTGAATGGCAAAGTTTTTTATCTCTTTGCTTGGAATATATGAACTGAAATATGTTCTGTCTATTTTTCGATTTAGAATCCTTTTCCCATCATGTTTGATTTCTAAAAGAACTTCTCGTCCTGCAAAAACAGAACTAGTATTATCATCAGTAATGACATCATCATTATCTTGAACTGTATAAGATATATGATACTTATTAATAATAGTATCTACATGAATTGGACTTTCATGAATAATTTTATCATTCACTAAAGGCTGCTTTTGCTCCGGTTTTACTATTAAGGTGTCAATCGTGTCTCTAGACACCTTGACCTCGCTGTTCACAACTTTCTTGGTTTCAGAGTTATTGCAGGAAGTTATGAATACAACCAAACTTATCAGATAAAAATAAAAATTCTTCATCAATATTGTATTTTTAATTAATTTAAAGTCTATTTATTTCCGGCATAGGTATTGGTTTAGGAGCTAATATGGGAGCAATAATCGTAACTTCAGGAAGTGCTGCTTCCGGTTCTGAGACTTTTTGCGCATCTACTAAGTGATTTGCACCATTAGCCGGGTTTATATTTACTCCATCTATTTTAATTTCGTAATGTAAATGAGATGCATATGTATCTGATTTACCTTTTCCAGATCCTCCCATGTTTCCTATTTGTTGTCCTTCGGATATATTAGATCCAATTTTAATTCCAGAACTTATCGCATCTAAATGCATATAAGATGTAGATACTCTTTTATCTTTAGATGTTATTTGAGCTCTGTTATCTCCAGCATCTTTGTCGCCACTACCCATCCTAACAACCCTGGTTACCGTGCCATCGCGCGTAGCAATAATTGGAGCACCTTTATCAGTTTCTCCTTTGCCCGTATGATTTATATCCACTCCTTTGTGACTTCTACCTTTATCTCTTGGTGCGCCGTAGTTATTTTCGTGTGATCTACCATATCCTTTGTGAGTTGGATTAATAGGCCACTCTCTTTTCCATCCGGATCAATAAGATTAATCGGGTTATTTCCACAATACACATACGGACTTACTGAATAAAACTTCTCCGCCAGCGGATCCACCGTCATAAACCGTCCCAATGCCGGATCCATATACCGGGCAAAGTAGTCATAAACATTCAATCCACGTTCGCCATCGAACTCCTTACCGTTGTACTTATAACGCTGAACCTTCGAATCACCCGTATTATTCTCCGTAAATGTCATGCCGAACGGATAGTAATGGCTCACTTGAAGCACCGTTCCATCCGTCTGAGCAACCACGCGGTTATTACCCAAATGATCTTGGATATAGTAGTAATACTTATCATTTTCAATATAACCACCATCGACCAAGATACGTTTCAAAGAACCATTCTCGTAAATCATATTACCCACATAATCAGTCGTCTTTG
>JBKEDO010000093.1:0-2317 GCA_047975405.1 Bacteroides sp. | reverse complement strand
ATTATTTTCGCAAAATATCCAATAATTCAAATAATTGTCGTACCTTTGCGCTTTAAACAATAAAGTTCGTCTTGACTCTTTCTCAACAATGCTTTGTTCTGCTTGCTTCCCCCGTTAGTTGGACGTTCATCGTAACAGATCTCAAAATTAGCTTCTTGTTTGGAGAAAATAATGGCTAATATTTACATTAGGCTGTTTCGTACGGCCACAACTAATTTATGACGTTTAAAGAATTATCTCTTTCTGAGCCTATTTTGAAGGCTCTAGCATTAAAAAAATATCAGAATCCTACACCTATTCAAGAAAAAGCTATTCCTGTGGTGCTTAAAGGACACGATTTACTCGGAATAGCGCAAACCGGAACCGGAAAAACAGCAGCTTTTGCCATACCTATCATACAACGACTTTCTGAAAAGGCGATGAATCGTCCCCAACGAGGCATCGGAGCATTGATCCTAACTCCTACAAGAGAATTGGCTATTCAGATTGACGAGTGCTTTAAAGATTATACAGCTTGTTTAAAACTACGCCATACCGTTATTTTTGGTGGGGTGAATGCTAAGCCGCAAATCGAACAATTGAGACGCGGAACGGATGTGCTGATTGCAACTCCGGGACGTTTACTCGATTTAATTGGACAAAAGTATGTGAATTTGTCACAATTGAGTATATTTGTGCTCGATGAGGCAGATCGTATGCTCGACATGGGATTTATCCATGACATCCGACGGTTGATTCCGATGCTTCCGAAAAACAGACAGACGCTTTGTTTCTCGGCTACAATGCCGAAAACGATCGCTACGCTCTCGAAGTCGATCTTGAATCATCCACAGAAAGTGGAGGTGGCTCCCGTTTCTTCGGTGGTCGATACGATCGATCAACGATTGTATATGGTCGAAAAGGAGGGAAAGAAAGGACTGTTGATCAGCTTGCTGAACGAACAAACCGAAAAATCGGTCTTGGTCTTTTCGCGCACGAAGCATGGAGCGGATAAGATTGCGAAGATGCTGAACAAGACGGGCATCGGTTGTGAAGCGATCCACGGCAATAAGACGCAGGTGGCGCGACAACGGGCGTTGACGAACTTCAAATCGGGCAAGACGAAGGTGATTGTAGCAACCGATATCGCAGCTAGAGGCATTGATATCGCGAATCTGGAAATGGTGATTAATTACGACTTGCCGGATGTGGCTGAGACGTATGTGCACCGTATAGGACGAACCGGTAGAGCGGGGCAGTCGGGTGTGGCTTTGACGCTTTGTGCGAAGGACGAACGACCGATGGTCAAGGATATTCAGAAGCTGACCGGAAAATGCATCAAGGTGATGCAATAGTGACTTAATTATCATAAAAAATATAACTGCTAATGGCAATATCGTTTAACAAAAAAGAAGTAGCAAAAAAGAAACAGACGAAGAAACAAGAAAAACTTAAACGCCGTGAAGAGCGCAAGGCGGAAGGTAGTCGCTCATTCGAAGACATGATTGCATATGTCGACGAAAACGGAATGATTACGGATACTCCACCGGATTTGTCTCAAAAAGAGGAAATCGAAATTGAGGATATCGTGATTTCAACGCCTAAAAAAACAGAAGAAGAGGTGATCACCGACTTTAATGGAAGAGTAGAATTCTTCAATGAGAGTAAGGGATATGGATTTATTAAGGATTTGAATAGCGCGGAGAAGTATTTCTTCCATATCAATAATGCACCCTCAACAATAATGGAAAAAGACTTGGTGACTTTTAAATTGGAACGTGGTAAGAAGGGCATGAATGCCGTGGAAATCTCTATTACAACAAAGAAATAACCAATTTCAATACTTAATTTTTTAAAGAAAGAAAAAATGAACATTTATGTGGCACGTTTAAGCTTCGACACAACAAGTGAGAGCTTAGAAGAATTATTTGCAGGTTTTGGCGAGGTGTCTTCTGCAAACATTGTTAGAGATAGAGAAACCGGTCGTTCACGCGGATTCGGATTTGTTGAAATGGCTAATGACGAAGAAGGTCAAGCAGCTATCGACAAATTGAACGAAACAGAATTCGAAGGCAGAACCATCAGCGTAGCTGTGGCTCGTCCAAGAGAAGAAAGAGGAAACGGCGGTGGCTTTAACCGTGGTGGAAACCGTGGTGGCTTTAACCGTGGCGGTGGTAGCCGTGGTGGTTACGATCGTGGCGGAAACCGTGGTGGTTACAGTAACGACCGTTATTAATAATAGGGTTAGCGGGCTTTGCTCGTGAACCTATGTCGATCGTATAACAGAGAAGTCGCTCTGTGTGGTTGTTAAGACTGCACGAGCGACTTCTTTCGTTTT
>JBKEDO010000085.1:0-9912 GCA_047975405.1 Bacteroides sp. | reverse complement strand
TTGGAATTTTACTCAGTCAATAAAGATTATCCAGAAGAAGAAAAGAAGCACCAAGGTTTTTCACGTAAGCTGAAGGCCGACATGTTCATCGACGACCGAAACGTTGGCGGTTTGCCCGATTGGGGAATGATTTACCAAATGGTGAAAGAGAGAAAATCATTCGATGACGTTTACGGTCTTGAACGCGCAAAACAGCAAAAGACGAAGAAAAAGAAAAAATGGTTCTCATTCGGCCTCTTTTAAAGAGGTGATTTTTTAGGTGCGGTCGTTGTTGCTCTGAGATACGGTTGCTGTAGCGCCGAGGTGCGGTTGTTGTAGCGTTGGAATACGGTGCTTGTAGCATTATAGTGCGGTGCTCACGACGCCGGCATACGGTGCTCACGATTCTGTAATACGGTCGCCATGACGCTGAGGTGCGGTGCTTTTTACTCTGAAGTACCGCTCTTTTTTTTGTCTCCCAATAACCCCCTGCTTTTGCAATTGTTTTACTAGCTTCCTTTCTCCGTCCATTCTAATATTGATCGAAGAGATGACGACTTCGTTTACACAACGTCATCCCAATTCTGAGAATATTCTACTAAAATGGTAATTTTTCGAATAGATAATTGAATTAAAAAGTATTATCTATTCGGGTTTTGACTATATTCCTCGTACATAAGAAGTGAAATTTTTTATTCATTCGATTTATTTTCTTTATTCAGGAGTTTTATTAGTTGATCGAATATTGGAATCATGAATACTTTTCTTGCAGACCAAGTATAACTCAGATAATTATACGGTTTATAATTTGGGTCATTTTTGAATTCGAATTTACTTTTGATGGCATTTCTAATTCGACTTATTTGACGGGAAGAGAATTCAGATGCAATATCCTTATGAATACGAAATTTAAAATTAGTCACCTCCCCTCGTGTGTCTAAAGAAAAGAATATAACTAACGGATTTCTTTTTTCACTTTGCAACGACACTCGGAGTTCTTCTACAGTAAATTCGCAAGCAATTTCGTAATAGAAAAACCTATCTCTAATAGGTTTTTTGTTCATGATATATTCTATGCTACTTTCCCGTTCTCCTTGAATGGGTGGTAGTTTTATTTTATCGCTTGTAATATAAACGTACATATATTCACCTAGATCACCTTTTTCATTAGGAGCTTCTACCCACATTACCGTGTCATTGTCTATTACTTCCTTTTTGATAAAAGTGGATTGACTCAGCGCATCAAATGCGCTGAGTACGAATGTAAAAAGTATGATAAATTTCTTCATAATAAATCACTTTCTGGATGATTAATAATAACCTAAAAACACTCAAATTGGAAGATTTGATTGTTTTTTATTGACCGCCTTTTCCCAGGAATATTCTGTTGCCCAATTCATCAATAGCAGGAGTTGATAATTGTAGATTCATTAATCTTTTCATAATTTGGTATTAGTATTTGTCATTTGTTATATGCAAATGTAAATAAATATATTTGATATCAAAAAACAAAATTTGACATTTTAACATTATTTGCATGGCGTATAATTAAATTACAATGTAAAATATATTATAATTTTTGGTGTAAGTACATCTTTCCTATTTACAGCATCAGTTTATAGATCTAAAGTAGACTAATGCTGTTTGTTTTAAAATAGACTGTTGCTGGATTCTTTTTGATTTTGTTGACAGATCGTATTATTTCTGCCATGCATCGGAGAGAAGATTCTTTAGGTCCTTACTTACCATTAAAGCGTCCAATTAATAGGAATTCCCTCCTTGAGGCATTGTAAATGCACCTCAAAGAGGGAATTAAAACTATAAATTAATGCAGTAATGCAGTTAATCCAATTAATGAAATCACACAGTTTGTGCGATCAGTAAAATCAATAGGCTCAGTACATCCTGTCTGATCATTCTAATTCAGCCGCCTTTCCGCAAGAAAGCGCGACATTCTTTTATTTCTCGTGATTAGCGTTCGGTTTCTTATAGAATTTCTTTTTCTTTGGACCTTTTCCTTTAGAGCCACTTCCTTTTGATCCTTTGCCGTGAGTTTCCGCCTTATATTCCGGTCCTTCACCCAACTCTTCGGGCATCGGAACCTTATAGATTTCCTTCTCAAGGAACTTCTCGATCAATCGGAACTTGTACTGCTCTTTCTCTCCGATAAAGGTTAGGGCGAGTCCTTCGTTATTTGCACGGGCTGTACGACCGATACGGTGAACATAATCTTCACTGTCGTGTGGAACATCGAAGTTGATGACTAGTTTGATATCATCAATGTCGATTCCGCGCGCTACGATATCGGTAGCGACAAGAACGTTGATTCTGCCGGCTTTAAACTCGCGCATGATGACTTCACGTTGCGATTGTTCCAGATCGGAGTGCATCTCACCAACATTCAGTTTCATGAGTTTCAAGGACTTGGTCACCTCCTTAACTTTGATTTTAGAAGAGGCAAAGATGATGGTTCGTTCCGGTTGCTTTTCGGCAAATAAGGTGCGGATGATGCCCAACTTCTGAGCTTCATAACAAACATAAGCGGCTTGTATGATCTTATCGGCGGGTCTCGATACCGCCAAACTGATTTCTACCGGATTCTTCAAGATGGTTTTTGCCAATTGCTGAATCTTGCTTGGCATGGTGGCCGAGAACATGATGGTCTGGTGGTTCTCAGGTAAAAGCTTCGCAATCTGCATGATGTCGGCATAGAATCCCATGTCGAGCATGCGGTCGGCTTCATCGAGGATGAAATGAGACACTTTCGAAAGGTCGACGTACCCCATGTTAATATGAGCGATGAGACGTCCCGGGGTGGCAATGACCACGTCGGCGCCTAAAGTCAGCCCTCTCTTTTGTTGTTCGAAGAGGATGCCATCACTTCCGCCGTATACAGCAACGCTCGAGACCGGAACAAAATAGGAGAATCCTTCCATCTGTTGGTCGATTTGTTGAGCAAGCTCGCGAGTCGGCGTCATAATGATGCAATTGATGGCCTCTTGAGGATGTTTTCCTTCCGATAGCTGATTAAGTACAGGAAGTAGAAATGCTGCGGTTTTTCCCGTTCCGGTTTGGGCAACGGCGATCAAGTCGTTCCCTTCGAGTAATACCGGAATGGTTTTCTCTTGCACCGGAGTGCATTCGTCGAATCGCATGGCATCGATTGCTTCGAGTATGCTATCGTTTAAGGCAAGTTCAGAAAACTTCATTCTATTGTTATTTCTTGTTTTTTCAAATTATATGTTCAAATCGCATCTTGATATCTTGTCTTCAGATTATACCTTCAGATTATACCTTCAAATTAGACCTTCAGATTGCCTCTTGAAATCTCATCTTGAAATCTCATCTTGAAATTACATATTCTCAAATTACATATTCAGATAAGAATCTTTAAATCCGAGGAAATAAAGCACGCCGTCGAGTCCGATGGTATTGATGGAATGCTTGGCATTGGCCATCACTTTTGGCTTGGCGTGGAAGGCAATGCCCAAACCGGCTACTCCCAACATCGGAAGGTCGTTGGCTCCATCTCCCACAGCAATGGTCTGTGCGATGTCTACTTTCTCAACCTTAGCGATGAGTTGTAGAAGCTCAGCTTTACGCTTTCCGTCGACAATGTCTCCGAGGTAACGTCCGGTCAGCTTACCGTCTACGATCTCTAAGTCGTTGGCATAAACATAATCGACTCCATATTTCTTCTGCAAATATTCTCCAAAGTAAGTGAATCCTCCGGATAATATGGCAATTTTGTAACCATATTTTTTAAGAACGAACATCAGTCGATCTACACCCTCAGTGATGGGCAGATTTTCGGCGATCTCTTTCATCACCGATTCATCCAATCCCTTCAGTAAAGCGACACGTTGTGTGAAGCTCTCGTTGAAGTCGATTTCCCCACGCATGGCACGTTCGGTGATGGCTTTCACTTCATCGCCAACCCCGGCTTTGATGGCCAATTCGTCGATCACCTCTGTCTCGATCAAGGTGGAATCCATATCGAAACAGATCAGTCGTCGCATACGGCGATACATATTGTCTAATTGGAACGAGAGGTCCATATCGAGACGGGCTGCTAGTTGCATCAGTTGCGATTGCATCTCTATGCGATCTTTAGGAGTACCTCTGACCGAAAATTCGATGCAAGCTCTGGGACTTACTTCGCATTCGTTTAATGGTACACGTCCCGTGAGACGGCGAATAGAGTCGATATTCATGCCTTGCTGACTTAAGACACGTGTGGTCTCTGCAATCTGCTTGGCCGAGAGTTTACGTCCTAGAACCGTTAAGATATAGCGGTTTTTCCCTTGCATCTTTACCCAAGAATCGTATTCTTCGGTGGTCACGGGGTAGAAGCGTATGGAAACGCCTAATGAGGATGCTTTGAATAGCAATTCCTTCATGATGAATCCCGAGTTTTCTTCTTCTGTTTTGCAAAGGATGCCTAATGAAAGTGTATTATGTATGTCTGCTTGCCCAATATCTAAAATGGCTGCGTCATATTTAGCTAGTATTTCTGTGATGGAGGTTGTAAGACCTGGACGGTCTTCTCCGGTAATGCGAATAAGGATGAGTTCTGTTTCTGATGACAACATATTCCAAATTTTAATCTTACAAAGGTAGAAAAAAAGTTTATAGCTATGCTACATAACATAAAAAAGGTTTGCCCATTGATGGAATATCTTGAGTTTTGATCTATGAAGATGAAACGCTAATGACACATCTTGTTTCATCACCGGCGATTGAAAACGGTGACTTTCTTTCGACAGAGGGTGATACGGTTTGGTTTTAATCTTTTGTTTATGAACTATTTAATAGGTAAAGCGGTTATACAATAGAAACAGAACGTTCGATCACAAAAGGCTTTCCCGTTTTAAAGAAGAGGTTTGCCGATGAAAAATAGAGTAACAATAGTGGAACAGAAACGTTTTGTGTATTTCATTGGATTTTAGTCGGGTATTCATACCTGTTTCACGTTTAATAGGTTTGTAATACCGGTGTAGCTTGTGTGTAATTTGGACTCTATAGTTTTGTGCCGAAAGAAATGAAGATAGATTAATAAATTCTAAAGCAACATGAGAACAATCAAATCGATTCCATTATTTGCATTACTGATTGCAGCGCCTTTTACTGCTTTTGCCCAAGGTGAGTCGCAAGAGACTAAACAAGACCTAAAACAGGACGTGAAACAAGAGACTAAAACCGAGTTGAAAATCACCGGCAAGCCAATTGTCGCTGTTTATGCCAACTACTCTGCCGGACTCGGAAATGCCAACGGTCAGTCGGGCTTTAATCTCGATCGTTCGTACTTAGGTTACCAATTCAACTTTTCTAAAGACCTTGGTGGTAAGGTGGTTTTTGACGTCGGATCGACAAAGGTGGCGGGTTCCGATCTCGAACGCGTAGCTTATATTAAGAATGCGATGTTGAGCTGGACGCCGGGTAACTTTACGTTCAACGTGGGGCTGATCGGTTTGGAACAGTTCGGACTTCAGGAGAAGTTCTGGGGATACCGTTATATCTGGAAGTCTTTCCAGGACGAGTATAAGTTTAACTCTAGTGCGGATATGGGAATTGTGGCCAAGTATAAATTCAACAAGTGGTTGAGTGCCGATGTGACCTTTATCAATGGTGAAGGCTATAAGAAGGTTAATAAAGACAATAATAACCGTTATGGAGTAGGGGTGACCGTTACTCCGATCAAGCCGTTAACTCTACGGGCATACGTCGATCGTTATGATGCCGATGGTGCAGGCAAAGAGGCTCAACAGTCGATGGCTTTGTTTGCGGGCTATAAACATCAATATTTCAGCTTGGGACTAGAATACAATAAGTTGTGGAGTTCCGATTTTATCAAAAATCAGGATAAGACCGGTTACTCGGCTTATGCAACGGTCTTCATTAATAAGAAGTTTGCGGTTTACGGACGTTATGACGAGCTGACTTCAAAGGATCATTATTTCAGCGGAGAGACTCGAAGAGCTATTGCCGGTGTTCAGTATAGTCCGCTTCGTTACTTAAATTTCTCTCCGAACATTCAGACGCAGAACCCTGCCAATGGAAAGGCTTCGACCTATTTGTTTATGAATATGGAGATTAAGTTTTAATCGTTTTGAAACACACACGGATGTCATCGTTTTGTAATAGTGGTGTCTTGAGATTGTAGCACTTATGACTTAACACTGTAGCAATGATCATCTAATTTTACACTCGGAAAAAGGGAATACACTCTTTCATCAGAGATAGACCCTATTAAAGGTTTCACGTTATTAAATGATATTACATTATTAAATTTATACAACAATGAAGAAAGTTCTATTATTCGGATTGGTTATTGCTCTTGCTGCATGTGGCGGTAAAAGACAGGATGGTTCCTCTAAGATTACACTTTCGGGTGCGGGTGCTACTTTCCCTCAGCCTTACTATGATGCAGCTTTCAAGAGTTATCAAGATTCTACCGGAACGGTGGTGACTTATGGTGGCGTCGGTAGCGGCGGTGGTATTCGTAGCTTAAAAGATCAGATTGTCGATTTTGGTGCAAGCGATGCCTTCTTGTCGGATAAAGATATGGAAAAGATGCCAAGTCAGGTGGTACATATCCCAACTTGTATGGGAGCTGTTGTGTTGGCTTACAATCTGCCGGAAGTGAAGGATTTGAAACTGACGGGTGAGTTGGTGGCCGATATTTACTTGGGTAAGATCAGCAAATGGAACGACAAGCGTATTGCGGAGATCAACCCGGGACTTCAGTTGCCTAATAGTACGATCAACCCGGTTTATCGTTCGGATGGTAGTGGGACAACTTTTGTCTTCAGCGATTATCTATCGAAAGTGAGTCCGGAGTTTAGTGAAAAGGTGGGACGCGATAAAGCGTTGAAATGGCCGGTGGGTATTGCCGGAAAGGGTAACCCGGGTGTAGCCGGAACCATCAGTCAGACTGCCGGAGCTATTGGTTACATCGGATCGGAATACTCTTTTGCTCAGAACTTGCCGGTGGCAGAACTGAAGAATAAGGCCGGCAACTTTATCTTGCCTTCGACCGAGAGTATCTCTGCTGCTGCAGCCGGTGAACTGCCTGCTGATACAAGAGCGATGATTACCAACTCTGATCACCCGAATGCTTATCCGATTGCTTGTTTCACTTGGATCGTGATCTATAAAGAACAGAATTATAACGGAAGAAGTCAGAAACAAGCGGAAGCGACTCTTAAACTTTTGGATTGGATGACCAATGCTCAAGCACAAGGGTTGACGGCTAAGATCCACTATTCTCCACTTCCTGAATCGGCGGTGAAGAATGCTAAAACGATCTTGAAGTCGGTGACTTACGATGGACAAGCGATCTTAAAATAATTGTCAATTTGAAATTAAAAACTTGCTTAAACACTGCTTTGGCCTCTGCAACCGTTGGTTGCCGGAGGCCATCTTGCAGACTTTGTTTAACCGGGTTTTGAGCTTTTGCGAATAGCGAATTTTGAATAGCGAATCAAACCTATAGATTCAAGAAACGATAGAATGAAAGATAAAATCTTTAAAATACTTTTGCTGCTGTGTTCTGCACTCGTCTTATTGATTTGTGGAGGAATGATCTACTCCTTGGTGAGTGGCTCTATTCCGGCACTCAGCCATTTCGGCTTTTTCGACTTTGTCACGACAGCCGAATGGAATCCAAGACCCGATCATGAGGAATATGGCGCACTCTCTTTTATGGTAGGCACGGTGATGACTTCTTTCCTTGCTTTACTTTTCTGTATTCCTTTCTCACTGCCGGTGGCGTTGTTTACCGGCGAATATTTCAGAGGGACGCGTGCTGCGGTGGTGATCAGCTCGATCATCGAACTTTTGGCGGGCATTCCTTCGATTGTATACGGACTCTGGGGATTCTACACGTTGCGACCGATTCTGGTCGACTTACATCTCTCGGCACAAGGCTTTGGCATCCTAACGGCTTCCATGGTATTGGCCATTATGATCATTCCGTATGCTTCGTCGTTAAGTTCTGAATTTATCTCGATGGTACCACGCGATCTGAAAGAGGGTGCGTATAGCTTGGGAGCCACTCGTTTGGAGGTGATCCGAAACGTGATCTTCCCGGCATCCGGCTCAGGCGTCTTTGCCAGTTATATCTTGGCTCTCGGACGGGCCTTGGGCGAAACGATGGCGGTGACCATGTTGATCGGTAACACAAACGACATCCCGACTTCGCTCACAGCTACGGGTAACACCATGGCCAGCGTTATTGCCAATCAGTTTGGCGAAGCCGATGGGTTGAAATTGAGTTCGCTCATTGCCATCGGATTGTTGCTCTTCTTGATTACGGCGCTGATCAATTTTATAGGTAAAGTGATTATGACCAAATTTAGTAAAGCATGATAAATACATCTTCTAAATCGCCTGCTGTCGGATTTCGACAATTTAAAGACCGTGCGTTCTTTTGGACGGTCTGTCTACTGTCGTCGTTGACGGCTGTCCCTTTGATTGTGATTCTTTGGGAACTACTAAAAAAAGGATATAAACAGATCAACCTCAGCTTCTTTACCGAGGTGGCACCTAGTACGTTAGAGGCGATGACGGCTAAAGGGGCGAATGAGATCATCCCCGGCGGTATCGTCAACGGAATCACCGGTACGTTGTTAATGGTGGTTCTAGCGTCTATCATTGCCATCCCGACGGGAATCATGGGAGGGATCTATCTGTCGGAAAAGCCGAAAGCGAAGTTCTCGCATATCGTTCGGTTCCTGACCGACTTATTGCAAGGTACACCGTCGATCGTGATTGGTCTGATCGCCTATGCTTGGGTGGTGATGCCGTTGCGCAGTTATTCGGCTTTGGCCGGTAGTGTGGCTTTGGCCATCATGATGCTGCCTCTGATTATCCGCTCAACAGAGGAGACGCTTAAGATGCTTCCGAGCAGTTTGAAGGAGGCGGGATTGGCGTTGGGATCGTCGTATACGAGCGTGATTCTTCGGATATTGGTGCCTTCGGCATTTGGCGGATTGTTTACCGGTATCTTATTGGCTATTTCACGGGTGACGGGAGAAACGGCTCCTCTGATGCTAACAGCTCTAGGGTCGACCATCGTTAACTGGGAGGTGACGAAGCCGACGAGTGCTGTTTCTTTGTTGATTTGGCAATTCTATAACGACCCTAATCTGGTCGACATGATTTGGAGTTCTTCTTTATTCCTACTCCTTTTCATCCTGGTGCTCAACCTTATTGCCAAGAGTGTGGCTCGTAAATGGCGAATTCAGTAAAATAACGATTTTAAAACGATAGATACAATGTTACAGATAGACAATCCGATATTACAGATTAAAGATGTTTCCATCTCTTATACGCCGGGAAAGAACGCGGTCGAGGGGGTTTGCGCCGATATTCATCGGAATAAGATTACAGCCATCATGGGTCCTTCGGGATGCGGTAAGAGTACGCTTTTGCGGGCCATCAACCGAATGCATGAGCTGTATCCCGATATTAAGGTGTCGGGTGAGATCTTGATGAATCAGCGGAACATTCTGGAGATGAACCCGATGGAGGTTCGCCGTATGGCCGGTATGGTTTTCCAGCGTCCTAATCCGTTCCCAACCATGAGCATTTACGATAATGTCATTGCGGGTTATAAGCTGAATGGCATTGGGCTCTCGAAGAAGGAGAAGGATGAGATTGTGGAGACGAGTCTGGTGAATGTCGGCCTATGGGATGAGGTGAAAGATTCTCTCTTCAAGAAGGGAACGTTTCTTTCGGGTGGACAGCAGCAACGGTTGTGTATTGCGCGTGCCTTGGCTCTGAAGCCGGATGTGTTGTTGATGGATGAGCCGACCTCGGCACTCGACCCGATCGCAACGAACCGTATCGAGGATTTGTTGCTCGACTTGAAAAAGGAGTTTACGATCATCATCGTGACGCATAATATGGGACAGGCGGCTCGTATTTCCG
>JBKEDO010000050.1:0-19273 GCA_047975405.1 Bacteroides sp. | reverse complement strand
TCAACGTCGACCATAGCAGACCCTATTCGATGCTTAAGATCTTCTACAACCGCTTTATAATGAATATTTTCCTTAGAAAATGAATTAACAATGAGGATTGAATATTTCTTTTTGGGGATGGCGAAAATAGATCCCTCGATGAGAAAGAGGAAGCCGATTACAAGAATAATTTTAGAGAACACGAAAGCATTTTTTTCAAGTATAAGCTTCATTCTTTTTAAGTTTTCGATTTGAGAAAAAACACACCTAAATGTTTGTTAAAGTAGACACAAATATAAAAGATATTCAACATACAAAAATTGGAAAAAATAATAAATAACTGTAAAAAAAAGCAATTAAAGTGTGTACTTTCCTTGATGAAATTGAGATCTCGCTAGACGCTGCTAACACTAAAAGGCGTTGAAGGTTGGGGCAGTTATACGTAGGACACTAAGTGCGCTTAGGACGAGAATCGGCCTCAATTAGTAAAGACAAAAGGATCTGGCTGCTCACTAATGCCTTAGACTTTGTTGTAAATGACTGAGGTCTCAATAGACGCAAAGATTGTGATATGTGATGTCGAACGACACACGTGTATTGCATTAATTAAAGATATAGCACATAAAAGCTAACGACCATCATTCAGTCGTTAGCTTATTCTTTATTTAGAGTAAACAAGAAGCAATCTAAAACTTAATAATCTCGTTATAGGCTTTTATCGCAAAGTTATCGGTCATCCCAGCTATAAAATCAATTACGGATTTTTGATACTCTATCTTATGATCAATATTGTATATAATATCATTTCCAAAACGCATCTTTTTTCTCAATCTAGGATTTATATCCGAATATTTTATAAGCCATTCATTGAAAGTCGAAATTAAGAGGGGATACTTTTGGAGCATTCTTTTATGACTCATTTCACTATATCGTCCATAATAACTCTCTAAGAAACTGTATATACTCTTAATGATTAAGCCTGAATATTCTTTGTAAGCTACAAGATTAGGATGATTATAGATATAGTCGTAGTTAAAATTCTTCACCGCTTTAATCAAATTATAACCATCATTAGATAGGCGTAAGCCATTTTCCGGAGAACTATTTTCGCATAGATCGACTATTAGTTTATGCATTAACACCGTATTATTCAATACCCTGAGAGAAGGGCTATGTTCAGATATGATTTTCTTTAAAGCGAATAAACCTTTCATATCTAGTATACCCAATTCTAATGCATCTTGAATATCTCTTCCTAAATAAGCTATTTTATCCGATATTTTCACAACACATCCTTCCCATGTATACGGTGAAAATTCTCCGGGAGTATTAATTGTTTCAAGATCTATTGCATCCGATCGAGGACTTAGAACTTCCTGATCTATCTCACCACAGTGACAGATAATGCCATCTCTGACAGCATAAGTTAGATTGAAGTTCTTATGCATATTATTGATGTCTGGAATGGTCGCTACCTTATCAACGACATATAATCCATTTTTCTCGTGCCAAAAATTCTCCTTTAGTACATTTTCAGATATTTCTTTCAATCGAGTTTCTCCTTCATGTCCAAATGGCGCATGTCCGATATCATGACTAATAGCGATAGCCTGAGTCAGCTCTGTATTTAAGCCCAATTGCTTTGCAATGGTATAACTCACGGATGCAACATGATGAACATGTTCCATTCTTGTGCAAATGTGGTCATTTTGGGTGGCATAAAACACTTGTGTTTTATGTTTTAACCTGCTATAAGGTTGAGAGTGAAGTACCCTTGTGTAGTCTCTATAGAACTCTGTTCTGATGTCATCTGTTCTATTATACAAATTCTCCTTTGCTCTCGAAATGCATTGATCCCATTTGGGATTTTGGGCATACATACCGTGTGCCGTGAATTTTTTCTCATCCATGATAGTGCAGATTTAAATTATTATCGTAAAGATACTAAATTAATGGAAATCAACTGATTATATGTGTGTTAAAAGAATCAGATCGGTAAATAAGAAATTAGCATTGAATTAAATATAAAATCTCTATTTTCGCATAATATTATTATCATGAATAAATAAGTCAGCAAGATGCCGATGCTTTAAAGAGAGAGAGAATCAAAAGATGAAACCATTGCGTATAGAAAAAGAGAAAAGGGTTGTAGAGAAGATGATTCGCTTATACTGTAAGCAAAAAGGGCATCACCCCGTTCTTTGTGCGGAGTGTGCCGAGTTGCTGAGTTATGCCTTCGACCGATTGGATCGCTGCCGGTACGGTGAAGCGAAGCCCACTTGTCGCCAATGTCCAACCCATTGTTACAAGTCGTCGATGCGCCAGCAGATGAAAGCCGTGATGCGTTATTCGGGGCCTCGCATGCTGATCTATGCGCCAATCGAGGGGGTGAGGCATTGGTGGAAGGAGTGGAGAAGGACTAACCGGGGGTGACTGTAGGCCAAATTACCTTATCGTTCTCATACCTAAAATGTATCGACCTTAGGTTCGCGACCTTTTTTCCACTAAAACGATATGTTCCTATGAAATCACCATTTTCATGAGTGACGGTTACCTCTAGTTCATCGTTTGCACCGATCTTCTCAGTATTCACTTTGTAAGAAGTAGATGTCGCCAATCGAGTTGACGGTCTAATTGTTCTACTGCGTCTAATTAAGTTCATGGCTATTATTTTTTAGTTCTATAATTTTGAATCGCGCCAAAATACTTATTGAATTTGTCTTTAGAAATAAGCTTTATACCACTCTTGTTCTGTTCAGAAAGGATGGCTTCATGAATGATCGGTAAATCCTCATCAATACATTTTCTTAGGGCCTCTTTATAAGGCATATAATCACCTTTATCATCAATGTAGCGTTTATGCCATTTATCCGCCCTGCTTCCATCTTGTTGGAGGAAAAGCTTTTTAGCAAGATCTCGCAGGAATGGCACTTTTGTTTCATTGCCGGAAGCGGAAAACTTTAATGTACAGAGTCCATTCTCCACTACCGCAAAGCCAATGTTATGTACTTTTTCTCGCTGGTCGTTTCCATCGGCAAGGCCTACAATCAGATAATGATCGTTGCCTATGAACCAATAGCCTTCTTTTAACCGCCCCTTGTTGTTGATTTTACGCGGGTAGAAATAGAAATCTTTCCTTTTTGCACTTTCCTCTTCGAGGATAGAAAACAGATCTTCGTGAATTTTTAATATTTGGAATTCTGCCATGGTATATTATTTTAAAAGGTTAATATTTTCGATGGTTATTGTTTCTCGTTGCTAAATAGTCTCTTACTTCTTTCTCGTATGATAAATGCGAATACCCTTATCCGTTTTTTGGAAACTAGAAATGTATTTTCTGTTTTTAAGCGTGTTAAGTAAATCCTCTGCAAGATTAGATTGAGGGATAAGCGGTTTTTTGCATTTTAAAGATATGTTGCTGTATGGCTCTGGTAAGGTCTGGATATAGGCATCTATTTGTTTTGTCGTAAAATCATTCTGCTGAATATCTAGGTTTGCAATCCGAAGTTTATTATCTGTATCATCAGAATACTTTAAGACACGCAAGACAAAAGACTCATTTAATTCAATTCTAATTTCAGATAATACATTAACAATCTGATTGGCTAAATAAGTGTTTTCGCCAATTGTCTTTTCTGTAAAACTTGTAATAATATCTTTTTTCTCTGCTAGATTAAAGTCCTTAGCATCCATTAGTATTGTAGCTAATTTTGTTGTGTAGTTTATCTGTGAAGGATCTTCTAAATATTTGGTTTTGTAATGTAGCAGATATATGGATAAGATTTCATCATCATTATAATCGATCAAGTTTGTTGTATGATAATCATTATATTCTATTAGACCATAATTGATTAGAGTCTTAAGACTTTTTGGCGAGAATACTGAAAGATTCAATTGGTCGAATGGCCAGTCCTTGAATACTGGTATTAACTTCAAATGTACCTCTTCTGATAGAATAGATCTTTTTATCAACAAGTCTGATAAGTTTTTTGCTTTTTCCTCTTCCGGCAATGGTGATATCGTTAACTCATCGACGAAGTGTTCTATGAAGGCTGTTAGCTCACTATTGATAACATTACTCATTGTCTTGCAATAACGAGAAACTTCGTCCCAAGTTGGAGAGACAATAAGAAGTTTAATGGCTAGAGTTTTAAGATCCAGATTTTCTATCAAATCCAGTTCAATGCTATTCACTTGGCCTCTTAGATAATCTGATTTGGAATCTGTGTCTAATTTTTTATCTTCAAGGATTTTTAAAATAACCTCTTTGCTTTCATTTTTAGAGTCTGGCATTACAAATATTTCCTTCAGGCATTTAGCCAGGTTGGTATTAATAGTTTGAATAAAATATTCATTGTCCGTTTTATATATCATTGTTAAGTTTAAAGTGCTTAACTTATTCTGACCTAAGAGATAGTTTGTAATAAGATGAATGTTATGACTATTAATTTCGTAATGTTGGTTTTTGATAATATGATCAAGAATATCTGTAGAATTGTTGCCTAATTCAATGAAAGGGTGGAATTTTCTGTCTATAAGTACTTTTATACGTTCTAATCCAATAATGCCCATTCTTTCTGCCAAGAAAGAATAGTTATGTGCCACCCATGTGACACATTTTTGAGGTATGGATTCAAATTCTGCATACTTCAACCACATCTCAATTAAAAAAGCTCTATCTTTTTCTTCATAATTTTCTATAGTCGCCCATTTGTCGTCACCGATGAATATTATAGAATGGTATTTGTTGAAAATGTCGTCTACATATCGTCCTTTTTGATAGTATAACACCAGGAAATCCCAAGCATTGTTTTCTAGTACAGTATTTATTAGATTTAGGCATTTTTCTTCTTTAGTTGAAAGATGCTTGCCCAAATAATCTAAAATTTCAAAGTTAAGGATTGATTGAGTTGCATATATATGTAAATCAAGACTCTTGATGCAGCTTTCTATATTATCAAAGGTATATTCATAAAAAGGACCTTTTCCTCTCTTTAAATCTAAAATGAATTCCCAATCTCGATGTGAGATCATTTGTCCATGGAACAAAGAGATATAATCATTGTAGTTCTCATCAATATAGCCTTGTTTCAAAAAAGACTCAATCATAGGATCTATCTTTAAAGCTTTATAACTTTCGAATCGTTCAAGGTCTGTGCTATTTATTAAATTTTTAAAAGAAAGAGCTTTGATTTTAGATTGCTCCAAATAGATGTGGGCAGTTTTTATTTCTAATTGCTTGAAATCCGTTCTCAAAGCTTTTAATCGTTGCTCATAAGTTTGTTCAGGATCAATCTCGTTTTGAACGCTTTTAAAATGATTTTTACCATTTAGTGTGTTTAGGTATGTACTACCCTGTGTAAAATAGCCAATACTATCTTCTGTTATTAAAGAGAGGAAAAGAGATTCATCTTTAACGATTTCTTGCAACGTTTTATTAGCCCCGTTTATTGTAAATCTAGATACATCACGGTTTAGTAAAGAAATGTATTTATCCATATAAATCTTGCGCAACTCTTTTTCTCGCAAAAATTTGTTCTGGTGTATTCTCTCTTTTTCTTTGTTCGCTTCGTTTAGTTTATTATCGATCTCTAATCCAACTTGTTTGATAAATTCGTTTCTAAGTTTAAAGCATCTGAAGATCTTTCCTTTATAGTAGTGCAGGTCTGAAAATTCTTTCGGATAATGATTTTTAAAAACAATCATTGCAAGCAGTTTATTCGGCTCGAGAGAAGTTTTCAACTTATCATCTCTATTCTTGTCCTTTGAGTTTGTTGAATTATTTTTTAATATTTCTCTATATTGCTGATATTCATTTGCGATATTTTTCACCAAACGCATGTCGGAAATATAAAATGCAATATTTGTGATGTCTTCGTCGCTAATATCTTTATATCCTCTTAATTCAAATTCGTTTTTGAGCATATCCTTAGAGTTATAAGGATTGATGAAAGGAATGATCGGAACAATATAATCAAAGCATTTACAACGATCGATATTACTGAAAAGATCGTCTCTAATCGCATAAATAAAGACGATTTCTTTTTCGAATCGTTTTGATTCATTCAGCAATGTGTTTATCTCCCTTAGTTTTATGAAAATATCCACATTGTCAAATCGGTCAAGATCTTCAAAGATGATTACAGTATACTCCGTGGCTTCAAAGAAATAGAATATTTCGTCAAGATGCTGGTTGAATATTGATCCATCTTTAGAAAACTCAATCTCGGCTTTTGCTAAATTAAGCTTGCTCAGTTTGCTGTTGGCTATGGTGCGAGATAATAGAACTAAAACCTTGTATATTGAATAAATTATAAACCATAATGCCAATACGTCACAGGCGACATTGAGCCATTCAGAGCTTAAAAACCGGTACAACCACTCAATACGAATAAAACGAGGTTCGAAAAGAATGATTAGGGAAGCGGCAAACAGCATTATTTTTATAGCCGTCCATCGAAGCTGTTTATGGGGGGTATGGACGATTCTCTTTATTCGTGAATGAGGAATCGTCTCGTTTTTTTCCTTGTAAAGGAGTTGTTGAAGAATGCTATCTTCAATCAGTCTGTTTAAGCTCTCTCTTGAAACAGGCTTGTGGTTTTGGGAATGATCGTTCTGCTGTGTTTCATCGTGTTCTGATCGATGTGTGTCTATTGAGCCAGAATCCGGGGAGTCATCATGACTAGTCGTCTTTGGAGTCAACGGTTTTTTGCTTTCTTCTTTTTCTTCTTCTGCCTCTATTTGGTCTTTATAGCCTTTCAGTGTGGCTAAAGAGATGTTTAGATAGTGATGATTGGGATAATCTTTTTTCAGTGTTCGAAGTACTGAGCTCTTTCCTGATCCGTATGGTCCGGTGATGGCAATGTTTCTTGCTTCTTTATTGTTAAGCTGTGCAGCAAGGAAATTTACCGTTTTATACGATGGATCTTCTTTTTTGATATAGGTCGGGGTCAGTAAATCTTGGTTGTACTCTTTTCCCGGATTATCTTCTATAGCTATCTTGTCTTTTTTAATTGTCTTAGCTTTCTTTTCCCATTTAAAAAGGCAATAGAGTAAGTCTATAATATGTTTTTGAACTGTTGTTTTGTTTGAATACATATATTTTGTTTTTCTTTTTTTTTGCTCAATGAATCATCCTTATCTACAAATTTTATATAATTAATTGTTAACAAAATTGAGTTTTCTTTTTTGTAATGTTAGATGAGACAATTTATACAGCCTCTGTTTATTCGTTCTTTTGTTTATTTGGAATCTAATGAGACAATTCAGAAGATTATAAGCCGCCGTTTTGACTGGCCTCTTATTAGAGTTTGTATTGTTCATAGATTCTTTTTATTAGGCAATTAACAACTTTACCCACAAAAGTAATAAGTAAATTTATCACGACACTAACTTTTCTTATCTTTTTTCTCTTTTTTTACGGTGATACAAATTTTGTTTTAGTTGTTGTAATAAGTAACTATCTTATATATAAATTTATATTGATTCGTAACTTTTTAAATAAAAAGTTTATTTTGTCCTATAAAATTATTAATTTATTGCTTAATAAAGTTAAATAAAGTTTTTTTCTGTTTTTCTGCAAATCCATATATTGATAGGCAGCAACGTCTACCCATATAACCAATTATAGATTAACTTATTAATATATATATTAAATTACAAAATTTAAATTGAAACTTTATTCAAAACATAAATATAGTTTCAATTTTAAATAAATTTCTTTTATTTATGAAGAATAGTTATAAATAATGAAGTTCTTTAATTATTACAAAATAAAGCGATGAATAGATTATTAATGTCTTGATTAAGAGATTAAACAAACGAAGGTGTGGTTTGTAATAAACAAAACTAAAAATAAAGTGATAATTACATTTTCAAATCATAAATATGTAAATAAATAGATTCAATTTTATACTGAAAAACTTGTTTGTGTTTGTAAAACTATATAGATTTGTGGATTAAATAAAATTAACCGTTATGCAAATGACAAAACTGTCGGAAGAACCGACCGAAGCTTTCAATCAGATTGAGGGTTTCATTTACTTTTCTAAATTATCCAACCTGTATTTCCCAGACTTTAAACATACGGAATCTGCTTGCAAGCGGATGAGGGCGGAGATTAAAAAAAACGAAGCGTTGTACGCTGAACTGTGTGAAGCGGAGTACACCGATCGAACCTTAAGATTATCCCCTTTGCAACAAGAGATTATTATCCATCATTTTGGATACCCCGTGCTCAAGCCCGTGGTAGAGTAGTAGGTCATTTTTGACGAAAAATCGCGTCATTTAAAGCCCGGGCGAAAGTCGTTGATTTCGTTTGGGCTTTTTTTCTTTTCTTTTTTTTATATTAAAAATACTCTTCTTTTTCTTATATGCGACATAGCGTGTTCCGTTTCTTTTACGATGTTTTCGTAATGAATTGATATTATGGATGTTTCCTCTCAAAAAGTGATGGGCAAAATCGTGCGACCATAAAACAAGAGTGTTTCATATGCGTAACGTTCTGATAATCAATCTTATTTGATTGAATCGGATGTAAAGTCGGAACTCTGTTTTCTGTGTTTTTTTGAGGTCATGCGACCTAAATGCGTTTTATGACCTATTTCTTGCTCCTTATTCGTTGTGAATCAACAATTAAACCTCATGCCGAAACTTGTGATAGGTTTTCTCAAGGCAAAAGACGAAACTGTTTCAGAAGATGCGGCACTGCTGTAGAAAAATAGCACATTGCCGTATAAAAATACTACATTGTCGTAGAAATATGCGACACTGCCGGATTAAAATGGTGCATTGCCGTAGAAAAATATTGCACTGTGCTAGCTCAAGTGGTGCCTTGTAGGCTTTCAAAAAAAGCTGTTTAAATTTCAGCAAAAACTGAGTCCGATTTTAGCAAACCAAACCGGATTTCAACAAAATCGGGTTACCTTTCAATAAAAATTGATCATATTGAGCTCTTCAAAGAAAATAATTCAAAAAAAATACATACATTTTTGACTCCTGTCGACCAAATCCGACCATCTGCAATAAAGGCACTTGCTTTTGCTTTTTTCGCACTATAACTTCGCCGCAGAATCTTAAAAATAATACGGACGTGAAAACATGTAAAATCAAATGGATGCAAGACGGATATTTCTACATTCCCCGTTTTTTGCTTCGTTTAAAAGCCGAAGCAATGCCTTTAAACAACAAAGATAAATTGGAGCTGACTCGTGATGAGATGCTGAACTTAATCATCCTGATGAGTTGTGTGAATTATAAAGACAGTGTGCTAGACTACTCAAATGGCAAAAAAATAAAGTGTTGCCGTGGCGAGGCGGTGCGCTCCATCACGACGTGGGCCAAACTGTTTGAGTGCTCGAGAAAGAGTGCAGCCTCTTTCTTCGTGAAGATGTGCCACTTGGGTTACCTCAAGCGGGTGAACAATGGGGTACTGAGGTATCACTTCGAGGTGGTGGGATACAAGGAATTTTTAGATCAGAAGGGCACATCGCCCGAAAAGCCTCAGAAGAAGATCAATCTGCTGGGTGAAGTCGATCCGTTATTCGAGACGTTTATGACTCGTTATCATGAGTATCTGCAACAGCCAAAGACCGACAAGGCGCGGGTGATGCGGGAGTGGCAAATCTTGACGCCCAAGGAACAGCAGTTAGCGGTCGACGGCATCGAACAGTATGCTTGTCATCAAAGGGACCAACGGTTTATTCAGCATGCGGCCAATTATCTGAAAAACAAAGCGTTTCTCAATGAGTATTTCTAGGACTCAAAAACGAATCATGAGTCTAAACGCTCATTATTGTAATTAACACCTGTAATCATTTAAATTCAAATCAAAATCAAATAATAATGAACAACGAATCTGTTGAAACCGAGGAAGCCGTCATTGGGGCTTGCCTCGTTGAAGGCACAGCCCTGCCTTTAGTAGCGGACAAATTACGTCCGGAGATGTTTTACAAGAATAGTCACCAACTCCTGTTTAAAGTGATGCTCGACATGTATGGGCGTGGCGATAAGATCGACATCCTGACCGTGAAGGAAGCCCTTCTGAAAGAGGGAAAGCTCGAAGCGGTGGGTGGTGCGTTTGGAATCGTGAGCCTGAGCGCGAAGATGGCCTCGGCAGCTCATCTGGAGTATCATGCGGCCATCGTGAAACAAAAATATATCCGTCGGATGATAACGGTGGGGTTCAGCAAGCTCTCGGCTCAAGCGGTCGACGAGACGATGGATCTGGGCGACGTGATGGTGGCGGCGCACGACTTGATCGACCGCATGGAGAATGAATTTGGCGGTGAGGAGCATTTGCGCGATATGCCGACGTTGATGAAGCAGGCCATTGCACAGGCCGACGATCGTGCCGCGAAGAGTAAGAATGGGGTGACCGGCATCACGACGGGACTCACGGAGCTGGACGGGCTGACTTCCGGATTGCAAAACGGGGAGCTGACGATCATTGCGGCACGTCCTGCGGTGGGTAAGACGGCTTTTGCACTTCATCTGGCGCGTATGGCGGCACAGACGGGGCATGCGGTGGCGGTGTATAGCTTAGAGATGCAGGGCGAGCGGTTGGCCGACCGTTGGCTGGTTTCGGCATCGAATGTCAATCCGCGCGACTGGCGTAACGGGACGTTCTCGGAGAGCGAGGGGCAGGCGGCACGACTCTCGGCCGGGGAGTTGTCGAAGTTGCCCATCTGGGTGGACGATGACTCGAACATGTCGATGGAGCATATCCGTCACTCGGCGCGACTGTTGAAGAGTCGTGGGGCGTGCGACATGTTGGTGATCGACTATTTGCAGTTGTGCGACATGACCGATCGCGAGAATGCGAAGCGCACGCGTGAGCAGGAGGTGTCGCAGGCCAGTCGTAAGGCGAAGTTGTTGGCCAAGGAGTTGAACATTCCGATTGTCTTGCTGAGTCAGCTGAACCGTGAGGTCGACAATAAGATCGGGGGACGTCCGGAACTGTCGAACTTGCGTGAGAGTGGTTCTATCGAGCAGGATGCCGATACGGTGCTGTTGTTGTACCGACCGGCGATGGCGCATCTGACTTTCGACTTGGAGTCGCATCTGCCGACCGAAGGGCTGGGGGTGATCATCGTGGCCAAGCAGCGTAACGGGGAGACGGGACGCGTGAACTTCCATCATAATCCGTCGTTGACACGTATTGAGGATTATCCGAAGGGATAAAAAAAAGAACCTTCTCTTACTTCTTCGCCAATTTGCATTGAAGTAAGAGAAGGACTTGGTAGAGTTTATTCTAAAAGGTATGATCTTGTTTTAGAAAATACCATTTGCTTTAAAAAGTTCCATTTTCTTTTAAGAAATGGAATTTAATGAATTCAATGAATTCAATTCCACCTCTTTTCATGGATTGAATCTTGCATAATCTTTTATCGGTGACTGATCTTAAAACCCCAAGCAGCGCATCCCGTCGGACGATTCTTTTTTGAGAGATAGATCGTTGCAAAGCCTTTCTTGTTGATCTTGAATGGAACCACCTGATTGGTGCCCACCACGCTCACGACACTCTTTTCATTAATCAGTGCGGAAGGGATCACCACTTGACCGGGGGCTTTTTCGTCGTCGGTCTTCGACACGACTATGGCATAGACTGAGCCGTCTCTTTTTTGAGTAAAGAAGACATTGCCGGTTTCGTAAGGGGCAATGGGACGCGTGCCGTAAATGGCTTCTCCGTTCACTTTCAGCCAACTGCCGATGCTGTCTAGCACTTCGACGGTTCGTTTTGAGAAGACACCGTTATAGTCGGGCCCAACGCCTAACAGTAAGTTGCCGTTGCGGGCTGTGGCCTTCACGAGATAACGGATCACGGTTGGCGCACTCTTCTCTTCACCCAGTTCGGTCCACGCCCAGCCATGACCACCAAGCGACATACAAGCCTCCCAAGCGTCGGGGCAATAGGCTTTAGGCATTTGATGAACACCTTCGGGAGTGATATAGTCTTCGTATCCGCCACCATTGCAGCGGTCGACAACGAGCATGCCGGGATTTCGTTTGCGGGCTTTGGCGGCAACCGATGCAAGGTCGAAGCTGCTACCGCTCACCTGACCGCCGTCGAGCCATAGGATGTCGACTTTCCCGTAGTCGGTGGTCAACTCTTCGAGCTGATCGCGGGTGAATTGTGCAAATCGCTCCCAGACATCGGGGAATGCTTTACGGTCGTAGTTCTCACATCTGGTGGTCGGGCGACCGAATTGTGGAGCCCAATAGTAAGGCACGTTCCAATCGGCTTTCGAGAAGTAGATACCCGTCCACAAGCCGTTGTCGCGTACTTGATCGAGCATCTCTTTCATGACGTTGGCGTGTTTGTTCGTCGAGTAGGGACAGGCTTCGGCGGTTATTCGGTAACCGGTGGTCTTGGTGTCGAAGAAGCAAAAGCCATCGTGGTGCTTGGCATCGACTACAATATATTTTGCACCGGAGTTCTTCATCACGGAGACTTGCTCGCGAGGGTCGAACTGTTCGGGGTTGAAAGTCTTCATCAGATCTTCGTAGGCTTTTCGATAGGTATCCCAATCGGTTGCTTCGCTGAATGGTTTCGGACGGCGATTCCAGTCGAACCGTTCGGGACAGAGGCTCCACGACTGGTCGATCGTTTTAAAAAGCGTTTGAGTACCCCAGTTGAACATGATGCCGAACTTAAGATCTTGAAAGTCGGTGAGCTTCTCAATGGCTTGTTGGTCGCGTGGGGGTTGCCAGTCTTTACTAGGCAAGAAAGCCCCGGCAAATGCGTTCTGATCTTTAACGACGATGATGGAGTCGGCGGACGAACGGTTTACAACATTGTTTGTGGTGATACGTGGGATGGTGGTCCCATAGGCTTGCATGGCTGCAAAGGCAAAACTGAATAGAATTAGGTTTCGTGTTTTCATCTTTCTATTGATATTTTTGTTTTTATGTTTTTCATAAAAAACAAAAATATCAATAAAACGGTAGTTCTTGACACTTTGCAGCTAAAAAATGCTTTTTGTTGTTTGAATAATTGTTTGAATAAATGTTTTAGGCTACATACAACAACTCCCTGACTTCGCTAGGGAAGCAAGGGAGTTCTTTCATTCTTTTCCCTTTTCGGAGAACGTTTGAACTTTATCTTCTACTGAAACCATCACTTTCAGATTATCGTTGTTTGCATCATATACAAGGGTCGTCTGAAATCCCGCACAATCGTGTTGTTTGCAACCGGAGGTTTTATATATGCCATTTTCACATGAAATGGGCGTTTGAGTATTGAATTTCTCAACAATCTCTGAATACCTATCACCGGTCAGTTGCTTAATTCTTTCTGTAATCGTATTATCGCCAAAGAAATCAACAATATCATGCGGGTATTTTCCTACATTTTTAGTGAGGATATTCTCCGGTTGAGGAGCCGTCCAACCATATAACTTATAATTAACGGTATCTATGGCAATGGCCGTATTATTAACATAGTCGCACACCTGACAGTTTTCAACCTCTTTCTTCCACCATGCAGGAATCTCTATCCCCTGAATGGATTCTACTTTATACTCATTTCCACGAAGACGCAGATTGCCGGGTAGAGATTTGATCTTAAATGAAAAAATGCAGGTGTTTAGATCTAAATTGCTTTTTAAGAAAATATCTTCTATATTTTCATTGACCAACTCATTGGGAATCCATCCTTTATCGAATAACTGAGCATTCTGGGCTTGTTGGTAGGTCTTGAATTTTGTTGTCGATTGATCGCACGATGAAACCGTAATCGAAATGACCGCTATGAGCAGTATAGTTGCTTTCTTCAACATGGCTTTTGTATTTATTTTGTTATTAATTTCTGTTATTGATTTCATTCTATTGTTATTTTCTCTAATCCTTTCTTAATTGAGACTTTATGGGGTGTTGACCGATCATTGCTCTCAATTCCTGTTTCTGATTTCCAATGCAACGCTTGGGAATGGAATGCGCAGAAGTCTGGTTTTCATAAAACAAAAACCAATTCTTTCGTTCGACTATCTTGTACAATTTGCCCCAGTTGACTTCGGCTTTAAAGGATTCACCGATCATGCAAATTTTATCGGGATCAATCTGATAAATAATCTCTTCTTGGATACGAGAATGGGTCTTGAAAGTCTTCTTTGCCGAAAAATAAATTATAATGGGGAAGAAGAGAAGAGGAACGATTGAAAATCCGATTAATATTTCTATCGAGGGTAAAGTCAATAGCTCCATAAAATGTAAGAGAATCAAGGGGCAAAGCAAGATACAAACGGCATGGAATATGATCATCCCTTTTTGACGGTAGGAAAGGAGATAAATGAGTTTGATGTATTCTTTTAATTCGATCTTTGTTTTGATTTCTATCATATTGTTCGTTTTTTGATTTAAGTCACTGAGTGTGACGAAATTCCGGTTTATAGTTGTTGTTGTGTAGGTCTATTGTTTAGGTTTGTTTACATATAAGCCTCTCATCCCGTAGAACTATCAACGACATGTTTTCTCGGACAAAAATAGAATAAAAATCCAAGGATATTGCTTTTAAAGCAGAGCAAAATGGTTGCATTTGAAATTATTATTATTTTTTAAAAGACGTTCTACTTTTCAAAAAGACTTGTTCAAAGACAGATAAATGTAAGATGAAAAAGCCGCTTTATGCTTTGTCGGACTTAAATTCAAAGAGGTGGGGGCAAAGATTTTAATCGATATTTAGGTCTGTGTATCAAATAATTAGTATTTTTACGAGGCGAGTTGGGAATAAGATAGACCCCAAAAAGATGCACTATCTCCTAATATCGGAGGATAGGTGTAGTTTTGTTGTTAATAATTAAAAGAAAAAGAAGATGGAAAATTCAAAACCGAAGTTCACAGCAACAATGACCTTGCCCAAAAACGGCAAACAAGATTGGTCGAACATTATGTATGGAGAGACAACAGTACCATCGGATATGGATGCCGGAAGTCCTATTGTAATGGCTTCTGCCATATTTGAAGATGGGACAAGTGTTTTAGGAGGAGTGCTGAAAAGTAATGACCCAACAGATTATAATATTAAATTCATGTGGGTTTTTGATAAATCTGGGAATCAATACCCTGGTTGGCCTATTGATACCAGTGACGAGGAAGATTTTTTTAGTTCCGGCTATTATTTTTCGTTAACAGACAGTGAAGAAGATCAATATTTGCTAAACATAGTAGAAGCAGATTGATATGCTGAACTTTACACAAAAAAGCATTGGGTGAATCGAAACAAAACGCTCGATTCACCCAATACTTTTTTTAGAATAACTCTATACCGTTATCGTCTATTCTTTCCTTACCACACGATCTGGTAAACCATACCCTTTTTCGTCTTAAACTCGATCAAGTCGTCGCCAACACTAGTGTATTTCACCCGTTTGCCGCGGCCATCTGTGATCTGTGCGTTTCCGATATTGTGGTATTTCAATCGGCAGAGCTCTCCTTCGTTCGATTGGATCGAGAAGTGAGTGGCACAACCCTTATTCCAGTCGGCCGACACTTCGAAGTTTCCGCGAGCCTTCAGTCCCTTGAAAGAACCTTTTGCCCAAGCCTCAGGCAGCGCAGCCAACGGCTCGATGAATCCTTCGTGACTCTGTATCAGCATCTCGGCTACTCCGGCTGTTGCTCCGAAGTTTGCATCGATCTGGAAAGGAGGATGCACTCCCCACAAGTTCTCGGAGGTGGCTTTAGATAGGATGTACTGATAAAGTTGATAAGCCTTTTCGCCATTCTTGGCTCTGGCCCATAGGTTCTGACGGTGTGCCATGGCCCAACCGGTCGACTTGTCGCCACGTTTTTCGAGGGTGACGATCGCAGCTTTCATCCATTCCGGAGTGCAGCTGTTGATGGTCGATCCGGGATACATCGCACATAAGTGAGAGATGTGTCGGTGAGTGTATTCGCCGATATCGCCATACTTCTTTTCTTCGCGGAACTCTTTGATCTGACCGGACTCACCAATCTTGATGGCATCGAGCTGAGGGATCTGTCGCTCAACGGTCTTCAAGAACGGATCGTTCAGGCCTAGGATCTTGGAAGCTTTCAATAGGTCTTGATAGGTTTCGAGAATCATGCTCTGATCGAAGATACATCCTTTAGTACGGTAATTCTCTCCTTGATGACGCTGTTCGGGTGACGACGATGGGTCGACGAGCAGTGTGCCGTCGGGCTGTGCCTTTAGAGTCTTCGACAGGAATTTAGACATGCCCAACAAAGCCGGATAGACATGCTCTTTGAGCAATTGTTTGTCGCGTGTAAAGTCGTAATAATCCCAAAACAGTTTCGTGGTGAATCCGCCTGTACCCGGTCCGGAATGCCCTCCGGGACGTTCGATGTTAAAGACGGTTGCTCCGGTACCGATGGTCCATCCGTTCTCCTCCGCTACCGGGTCGAGTACTTCGGGGTTGTTGGCCTTGATATACTCCACGGCTTTTTCGACGGCCGACTTGCGGAAGGCTTCGTTGTAGGTCATGTAAGAGTCGAACAGTTCGCCTAGATTGGTATTAAAGGCCGGCCAGTAGTTCATCTGCACATTGACGTTATGCCAATAGCCACCCGACCACGGAGAGTAATCGTATTGTGTCCATGCGCCTTGTAGGTTGGGGGGAGGCGATCCGGCACGTGAGGAAGCAATCAGTAGGTAACGTCCATATTGGAAGAAGAGTTCTTCGAGGTAAGCATTCGACTTGCCCAAACGGTACTGGTTCAGCAGTTTGTCGGTTGGGATAGTCGGGATCTGATCGGTCAGATGGAGATCGACCCGGTTGAAGAAGTGTTGGTAATCGGCTATATGCTCTTTCCGTAAGCGGTCGTATCCTTTTTCTGTGGCCCGCTCGATGCGTTCTGTCACCAATCGGTGGGGATGTTCGTTCCCTTTGAACTTCTCGGCGTTGGGACGTAAGAAAACGCTTTCATTGAGTTGGTACGACGTGGCTGCGGCGATGTACAGCACCACACTGTCGGCATTGTTCACCTCGATGACGCCGTTCTTTCCGACGGTCTTGCACGAGCGTTCGCCATTGAAGTTGACCACCTTGATCTGACCTTCGTATGGCAACCCGAAGTATTGCATCTCTCCACCCAAGGTGATGACATCCGACTCCGCTTTCACGGCTCCGGTACGTCCGTCTTGTGTCTTGTCGAATGGACGCAGATAGGGGATCTCCGGACGCAGGGTGAACGAGATCATCTTAGGACGATCGGCCTTCAGCTTAACGGCAATGATCCGATCGGGATAGTTGGCGAAGTATTCGCGGGTGTAATGCACACCTTCGTGGTCGTAGCTGACGGTCGATATGGCTTCGTTCAGGTTCAGCGTTCGTTTGTAGTTCTTTGCCGAATGGTGACGGATGTCGAGGTAGATCTCTGCAAAGTTGGTGAACCCGCCAAACCGATAAGGGCCCTTATTGCCCAGAGTCTTCTCGGATAGCTGAATGCGTTCGGTGTCTGTGCGTCCGAAAATGCTGGCTCCCATCGCTCCGTTGCCAATAGGAAGCGACCACTTTTCCCAGTCTTCATCGTAGGGAAATCCTCTGGCTACGGTGTAGGTGAAATCTCCTCCCCGGTTGTAAGCGGGACGGTTGTACCATAACGAGTACTCCTTGCTCTGACTGTGAGCCGGTAAACAGAGGCTCGTCAGAAGGAGTAGAAATAAGGTCTTACTTTTGTTCATGTAGTAAAGATTTTAGTTGTGTCAATTGAGTAACAAAGATAAAGAATTGTCTATAATAATACTAGTCGTCTTTTTTTAGGTGATGTCATAGGAGTTAAGGGGAGGTTGAGCCTATTCGGCTGACTGTTAGTTGTTTTTCGCTTATCTCGAGGGGCGGGTAAACTGAACGATTGTACAAATAGTACAAGTAAAATGGATGTAATGGGCATGAAATAGTTCGGTCGATAGAGAGAAGGATGGGATTTAACTGTAGAGAAATGAGTATATTTGCTCAAAAGAGTAAAATATTGAATAAAAGATCGAATAATATGATGGAAGCTAAATATTTGACATTGACGAAAGAGAACATCGATTCGGAACATATCTGTTGCGGATTCTCCGATAAGAAGTGTTCGGAGGGGTATAACCTGAAAAAGGCTTGGTTGAAAAAGGAATTCGACAAGGGGTATGTCTTCAGACGATTGGAGGCACGGGCGAAGGTGTTTATCGAGTATGTGCCTGCCGAGAATGCTTGGATCGCGGTAGATGCACCGGGGTATCTGATGGTGAATTGTTTCTGGGTGTCGGGACAGTATAAAGGGCATGGTCATGCTAAAGCGTTGCTCCAATCGGCTATCGACGATGCTAAGGCACAAGGCAAGAGGGGACTGGTCACCGTTGTGGGGACGAAGAAGTTTCATTTTATGGGTGAGACGAAGTGGCTCATCAAACAGGGGTTTGAGACGGCAGAGAAGCTGTCTGACGGCTTTTCGCTCTTGGTCTTGAAGTTGGATGCTGCTGCTCCCGATCCGGCGTTTAAGGCGTGTGTGAGGAGCGGGGAGTGTGAGGATAAAGCCGGTTTGGTGATTTACTACACCAACCGCTGTCCGATGACGCATTACTACGTCAACGAACCGTTGCGGACTTTGGCAGAGGAATACGGAATTCCACTTAAAGTCATCAAGCTGGAGACCATGGAACAGGCGCAGGAGGCTCCGACACCGGCCACCATCTTCTCTGCTTTTTATAACGGAGTGTTTCTGACCACCGACTTGAGTCTGTGTACCCCTTCTAAGTTTGTGAAGCTACTGGGACTGAAGGCGCATTCGTAAAAACAAAAAAGAAAATCGCCTCAAAGTCAATGGCTTTGAGGCGATTTTGAGGTTATAACAGACGAATTATTCTTTTTTATCGATGATTTGCTTAAAAAGCTGTTCTGTTTCTTCATCCGAGAAGTTGCCGGCAATAATCACTTGATTGGTGGTGATCTCACTGTTTACGTTTGGCATGAATATGATGTGTTTGGCAATCACGTATAGAAAAATAACTATTTACAGAACTTTATGATATCTTTTGGTGTTTATAACAAATGTTCAATGGAACGGGGAGTGAATCGCATCTAAGAAGGAATATTCTGACTTTATTTAATCAGATCGCCGTTCTATTTCCGGTAGTCAATCTAGTTTGAAAATAAAATGATTTTTTTTGAAAAAAAACTAGAAAAATACTTGACTTTTATATTTTCATGATGTATCTTTACGGTGTTGTTCGAACGACGAGAAACCTAACCTAAACCTTAATTATTATTATCATGGATGTTGTATTGGAGCGTTATAAACGCCCAAAACTTATTGGGAAGAAAGATTCCCCAATGTT
>JBKEDO010000033.1:0-10297 GCA_047975405.1 Bacteroides sp. | reverse complement strand
TTAAGTCTGAATCAGGTTGACCTTTTTTAGCATACGTACTAAATCGGGTTGACTAAATCACGTTAAAAGGAAGATAGGAGAAAGAATACCTCCTTTTCCTTTTTAATTGCCTATCAGAAGGCTTTTAGATTTTGTTTCTTTGCAAATGTATAAAGTTAATATTCATTTTGCACTCTTTGAAGATACTTTTCTCTGTAGCTATGCCATCTTTTCTTCATAACTCCCGATTCCATGGCCGCTTGTGCGGGCGTCAGCATATTCAAACTTAAATGTGGCCGTTCATTATTATAGAACTCAATGGCACCGGCAATCGCTATAGAAACGTCCTCAATGCTATAAAAAGACTTGTCTTTAAGCAGCTCATTCTTGATCGTATTATTGACCCTTTCGGCGATGGCATTATCCTTAGGATTACCGGATTCTGTCATGCTTATTTTGACTCCTGCTTTACGAAGTTTTTCTGTATAATCAAAACAGGCATACTGGACACCACGATCAGAGTGGTGAATTAAGTCCACATCATCTAAAGATTTGAGACGCTTTAGGCCAATTTCTAAAGCATTAACAGCATAGACAGCCGAAAGATTTTCACCAACCCGGTGACCTATAATTTCTTTCGTATAAGCATCAGTGAGTAAACATAAAAAGCAAAAAGAATAATCATCTTTAGCTTCAGTGTGCCAAATCTTAAGGTAAGTAATATCGCTTACCCAGAGTTGATTGGGACGATCAGGCAGCAAATTTTTGATAAGGTTGGGATATTTGGGTAAATGATGAGATGAATCTGTGGTTTGTGGGCGTTTATGAGGTGCACGCAGAGTGAATCCGTACTTAGAAAGGATCGATAGAAAACGATCACGACCCATGGGTGCAGATTTGCCGGGACCTTCCTGAAACTTATGCCAAAGCTTTAATCCGCCTATGGCCGGATCTTTCTTATCTCGGATATCATTGACAAATTCAACGACGATGGATTCTTGGGCAAGATAGTTAAAATAAGAATCTTCATGCTTATAAAAGGCTTGTTTTGAAGCACCAAACAGGGCGCATAGAGAAGTTACTCCATAAGGAGAACGTTCTATGCGAAGCCTCTTTATTGTTTGGTGCCAGCTTTTTTTCGGATAGGGATGTTGAACATCTCTTCAGCAACATCAATCATGGTGTCGTAGGCATGAGCATGCATCTGGGCATCACGGAGTTCTTTCTTCAAACGAAGGATCTCAGACTTGAGAGAGGCGATTTCCTCAGAAGAAGGTTTGATACTTTTTTTCTGATTCATATAATCAACGATTTCGGGATTAGACGAAGCAAAGTTACAAATCCAACGGTAAATAGTGCTACGAGATACAGAGTATTTTAATGCAAGGGCATTTAAGCCCAAATCATCCACGTAATGCGAACGAAGAACCATAAAACGCAAAGAGTTATCTGCCTGAGCAGACTCTAAAGAATCAAAGGAAAAATCACCTGAAATGAATTGAATGTTCTCTTTTTTCATAATAAAGCTATTTATTTAATGAATTATAGAGTCAACTTTTTCCAGGGTAAGACAGACCTTCGAAACTTTTTGTTTTACCTTAAAAAAGAGAACTAGCCCGTTGGATGGGCAAGGGAAAGGCCTTCTGATTGTCAGAAAAAAGCACTCAATCATCCTTCCATTCACTTGGTGTTGCAGATCATTGATCTGCCACCTATCTGCAACTCCCATCTGCAACACTCTTTCGAAACTGTAAATCAACAACTTATCACTCATTTGGTGGCAGATGGCAGATCATATTCAAAATAAACTTTAGGAGGAGGAATATATAAGAGTTGCGCTTGAGAGAGTTCAGTGATTAACCTATGAAAGAAGTGAACTCAGTCTATTCGACTGAATGACTTGGTTTAAGGTTTATCTCCAAAATAAATTTTAGCGCATATCCTTACAAAAAGAATTCCAAAAAAGCTCGTTTATCGAAAAAGAAGAAATATATTTGTAAGAAATAATTAGAACATAACCATTTAACGATCTTATAAAAGATCGATTAACCTCCTTAAACTCTAACAAAGATGAAAAAAAGAATGATTCTTGCAACGGGCTTATTTTTGCTCTTCTGTACGACCGTCTTCTCACAAGAAAAAAACGTGGTGCCCAAAAGCGTTACATTAGCCTACGCCAAGCAGACACGCAGCAAAGATGGAAATCCCGGTAAGCATTACTGGCAAAACACAGCGTCTTACACCATCAAAGCAACCGTCGATGTGAAGAACAAGATGCTACACGGCTCGGAACGAATCACCTACTTCAACAACAGTCCGGATACCCTAAAGACGCTTGTCGTCAGACTCTATCAAGATCTATTTAAAAGAGGAGCCAACCGCAATTCACTCGTCGATGTGGATCCGCGCGATTTGACCGACGGCGTAGTCATCGAGCGTATGCATATCGGGAATAACGAGAAGACCATCGAAGTGAATCAGAAACAAGTGCGCCGCACAGGCACATTGATGCACGTACAACTCACTGACAAGATAGCGCCACAAAGCAAAGCCGACATACAGATCGACTGGAATTTCCACATCCCCGAACACACCTTAATCAGAATGGGGACGATCGACAGTACGACTGTTTTTCTAGGACAATGGTATCCACAAATCGCAGTGTATGACGATCTCAACGGATGGGATAAGCATTCCTACAACGGACTAGCAGAGTTCTACAACGAAGTAGCCGACTTTGATGTCGAGATTACTGTTCCCAAAGGCTTTATGGTTTGGGCTACCGGAGAGCCGGTAAACATAGACGAGTTGCTGCAAGCTCCATACAATGCCAACTATAAGAAAGCCACAGCTTCCGATCAAGTCACCCATTTAATCACAGTTCAAGATTTGAAACGAGGAAACATCACCACCAACAAACAGACTTGGAGATACAAAGCTTCTCAGGTTTCTGATTTCGCTTTCGGGCTCAGCGACCATTATTGTTGGGATGTCACAAGCGTGGAAGTAGATAAGACCACGAAAAGACGCACCATAGTAGGAGTCGCCTATAATCCTGCCTCTCAACATTTCGACAAAGTAGTGAATGTGGCGAGAGAGACCGTCCGTTCCATGTCGGAAGAGATACCAGGCATTCCGTTTCCCTTCCCTTATATGACCGTCTTCAATGGCGATTTTGGTATCGAGTATCCGATGATCACCAATGTAGGTGCAGATCCTAAGTTCAGCATGACCGTGTATGCCAATTCGCACGAAATAGCACATAGCTACTTCCCCTTCTACGTTTGCACCAACGAAACGAAAAATGGCTGGCTCGACGAAGGGCTGACCGTGTTTTTACCTGAGAAAGTTCAGATGAGAATGGCGCCTCTTGATGAAGCCAAGAAGAACACCAGAGCTTTCTCCTATTATGCCGGTCTGGAAGATGAGCCGGCGATAATAACGCCAACCCACTACCTTGATCAGCGCATCTATTTCTACCTCAATTATGCCAAGACAGAAGTTGCCTTACGCATGTTAGAGACAGAGCTGGGTGATTCGTTGTTTAAGACTTGCTTAAACGGATTTATGGAACGCTGGAAATATAAACACCCAACACCATACGACTTTTTTAATACGTTCAACTCCCTTTCCGGACAAGACTTAACGTGGTTTTGGCAGGCGTGGTACTATCAGAATGGTGGCATTCCCGATTTAGCAATAGATCAAGTCAAACGCTCAGGACATAAGATCGAGGTCGTGGTGGTTAATAAAGGCGATTTTCCTTTACCCGTTGTCCTTTCAGGTTATAACCAGGACAAAATCGTAAAAACAATCACATTGCCGGCTAGAAAATGGTTGGAACAACCTAACAAACCGTTAACGGTTTCTTTTGAATCGACAGAACCGATCACCAGTATCACATTAGGCAATGACTATATCCCTGACGCCAACCGTTCGAATAACAAACACTAATTCGGGCAGTGACAAGTCTTCTTACAAACGTTTAGACTGACCTTTAGAATGTAAAGGGAAACAAGAGTCGTTCGCATAAAAGTTTGCCCTCGTTGTACAAAGACAACGAGGGCAACTCTTATTTTAAAAATATTTTAAAGATCTACCGGTTCAACCAAGGTTCCGGATTCAACTTATCTTTCTCACGCCGAAGTTGGAAATGTAAGACCGTACGTCCTCCATCGGCTCCATCAGAGAAGACGGTACCAATCGGTTGTTTCGTCTGAACCGCATCACCCGACTTCACGCTTGCCGAAGATAAGTTGCAATACACCGAGATGTAACTGCCATGACGGATGAGGATATTGAACAAGCCATTCAACTGAAACACCGCCGCTACTTTACCATCGAAGATCGCCCGTGCTTGAGCCCCGGGTTTACCTTGAATGTCGATGCCTTTGTTGTCGAGCTTCACATTACGAAGTCCTTCAACAGCATACTCCCCAAAATGGCTCGTAATAATATAAGCCCCAGAAATCGGCATAGGCAGACGTCCTTTATTGGAGGAGAAGTTGCTCGATAACTCACGATCCGCTCTACTCATCGTATACTCTTCGAGAGGTTTGCTCTTCGAAGCTTTCGATCGCTTTGAGCTTTTTGAACTCTTCTTTTCCTCTACAGTCCGACCGGCCTTCTCAGCTTCCTTACGCGCTTCTTCCTCGGCACGCTTACGCGCACGTTCTATTTCCTCAGCAATCAGACGGTCGATCTTAGCATTCAGCTGAGCCGCTTCACGTCTTTTCTTATTAATCTCGCTTTGTAATCCCTTCTGTTTCTTTTGAAGGTTGGCCACTAACGACCGCTTTTCTTTTTCCTGAACCTCAAGTTTTTGCTTCTCGCCTTCTCGTTCTTTGAGGAGATTCTCTTTAGCCCGCTTTACCTGTTCACGTTCGATCTTCTTCTTACGCACTTGCTCTTGCTTCTTTAAGATCTCTTCACCTTGAAGACGCTGATAAGTACCATATTCACGAACGTAACGCAAGCGACGATAGGTCTGTCCCAGATCTTTTGCCGAAAAGATAAACATCAACTTCTCCTCGATCGACTTGTTTTTATACAAATATTGTACAGAAGCTTCATATTTCTTTTTCTTACTTTTCAGGTCACGCTCCAAACTTCGAAGTTCGACAGCCAACGAATAAAGTTCGTCGTCGATCGACTTGACATCCGTGTTAATGACTGCGATGTAACGCTTACGTTCCTCAATCTGCCCCGTCAATACCGTAAGATTCCTCAGCTGGCTCCCGACATCTTTCTTTGTAGTTTTAAGCAACTGTTCGGTTTCGACAATCTGTTTTTGAAGTGCACCACGTTTGCCTTCGAGCTCTTTGATCAGTTTATTCGACTGAGCAAACAAAGAAGGAAAAGTACACCAACTCAATAACAAAGCAACTAAACAATATCTCATAATATTTTCGACAACATATTCATTAATTCCTCCAAAGAGGTTTGACGATATTTAGAAGAAACCTCAGTCGGAATAATAGCAATCTCACGAGCACTAAAGTCGTATAACTTTAACTTGGCTTTCTGCAAAGAGGGAATACCAAGATCCTTACCCAGAATTTCGCTCTTACCATTAGGCAACGAGGCCTTGATCAGTAGTTTCTCTAGTCGTGAATAATCGGCTTTATGAAGGATTGCCTGTTCAACTTCAGCTCTTGTAGCACGTACATAGCGTTTATTCATACGATCGATCAATAAAATGTCATCTGGAGTGATCTCTATACGGGCCACTTCCGAACGGAGAATCGGCATGAGCAAAGAAATCTGTATCCGTTCGTGACTTTTCATCTTCATATGACCTCCAATGGTCAACGAGCCATCGCGTGTGGGTACAACGAGCTGCAACTTCGACGATAAATAAACCGGATCTAATGACCCACTGCCGGGTTTCAATGTTTTACAGCCGGTAAGAAAGACAACTAGACCCAATAAATATAACCACTTTCTCATTCTGCAATGTATTTCTTTTGTTCTATTTTCTGTTTCAAGGTTTTCGAGTCACTTCCCGCATCATAGGCTTTCTTCCAATACATGAGTGCTCCTTCTACATCTTTAGCCATATAAAGGATATCACCACAATGTTCTAAAAGAACAGCACTTTGGGTGGTATCGTTCTTGACTGCTTCTTCAATATAGATGCGCGCCTCAGCATAGTTACCTTTCTCAAACAATATCCAGGCATAAGTATCTAAGAAGGTCGCATTTTTAGGTTCAGCCTTAACGGTTTTATAACTCATCTCTTCAGCACGATCTAAATCTTTTCGCTCTACTGAGAGGTAATAAGCATAGTTGTTCAACGCACCAATGTTTGAAGGATTGTACACCAAAGCCGAGTCATAAGCAGCATAAGCCTCAGTCATCTGTTTCTTGGTATGATAAACATCTCCCATAATGGCATAGAAGTCGGAAACAACTTCTTTCTTACTCTGCTCATTAACCTGCTCTAAAGCTTTGCGGCAGACGTTCAAAACACTATCCCCTTCTTCCGCTTGATTATAAGCAATAGCTAGATAATAGTAAAATTCTAAGGCCTCCGGAGTCGCCTCTATACCCGGCTCACAAACCTTAATAATCTTTTGATAATCTTCCTGTTTAACAGCGGCACTCACCAACATCAAACGAGCCGCTTTATTCGTCGGCTCAACCTGAACGATTTGTTCCAGAACAGGCACCGAAGCTGCCTCCATATTTTTCGACAATAGATACTGGGCGTATAGCATAGGGATCTGAGCATCTTCGGGATCGAGTTTGAGCATACGATCGAACAAGCGTATGACTTGAGTACTATCTTTTCCCGAAGATTCACCGTCGACAATCACTTGACGCATCACATTCACTTTCGTTTCAGCCGGCACTTTCTTACTTAAAAGCAAGGTATCGAGTTGTTGTTGGTACTTCTCTTGATCGCCGATCTCGTCGTAATAATTGGCCATAGAATACAAAGCCATAGCGTTATCCGACTCTGCAGCGAGAACTTTCTGATACAACGCATAAGCTTCTTGCTTTTTCCCATGCTCCAGATAAACATCCCCTAAGATGACTTGATAACGTAGATCTGCCGGATATTCTTCAACCAAGCTTTCAATCTCACGAAACGCCTTTTTATCCTCTTTCATCTGCAGGTAAACCCGAAACTTTTCCATCGTGAGTTGTTCGTTTTTCCCCATACGCTGTTCTAAACGATTGAGGGTACGAATGACTTCACGGTATTTTTGTTCACGATTATAAAGATCCAACAGATTAAGCAACGGTTCTTGCTTCGAAGGAAAGCGAAGAGCCATCTGTTCATAAAGATCAGTGGCTTTCTCCAAGTCGTTTTGCTGCTGATATAAAGAAGCCAATCCCTGACTATACCAATAATTGTCGGGACTGTATCGTACCGCTTTTTCTAAAGCATCACGCCCTTGCGGGACTTGCCGCAAGAACAGATAATATTGGGCGAGCTCATATAACGCCGAAGAAGCTTTAGGGTTAAGATCCAGACAATGCTGCAAAAGCCCAAAAGTGACATCGTACGACTTCTGTTGCTTCATCCGCATGGCCTCAAGAAAGTAGTAATCGTACTTTCGTTGATCGGCAACCGACTGGTCATTGAGGGGCGTTGCCGAATGATCGACCAAACGGACCTTCGACGCGCACGACAAGAGAAGAAGCGACAGACCGGCTACCAATAAAATAGGTGTTATTCTTTTTTTCATGATTCCAAATCTAAAAAGCCCAATCTATGATTCGGCATTTATCCATTAAGATTTCCCGGTGTGTCCAAATCCCCCAGCTCCTCTGGCTGTATCATCCAACGTATCAGTAGACTCCCAACCAACGTGCTCGTGACGGGCAATGACCATCTGAGCGATACGTTCACCATCTTCAATGACAAAGGATTCGCCGGAAAGGTTAATGAGGATGATACCTATCTCTCCTCTATAATCAGCATCGATCGTTCCCGGGGAATTAAGCACTGTGATACCTTTCTTCAAAGCCAAACCACTGCGAGGGCGGATTTGCGCTTCGTAGCCTTGAGGTAATGCCATATAAAGTCCGGTTGGTACAAGGCAACGTTGCAAAGGATTCAAAGTAATAGGTTCAGACAAATTAGCACGAATATCCATGCCGGCGGAAGATTCTGTAGCATACTCCGGTAAAGCATGCTTCGATTTATTAATAATTGGAATGTTCATATTCTTTTTGTTACGAGATTAATGGGCGAAAATACGCATTTTGAACCGAAAAATGTCTAAGTTTGCAGTTAAATAATGTGCTCAAGAAGGAATACAACTTAAAAAGAGACAAAATAAAGAAAGATATGATGGATTGGAGAACTCTAATATCCGCCAAACGCTTTGGCATGGAAGAATACCACGAGAAACGACAAGAAAATCGCTCGGAATTCCAACGAGATTATGATCGTTTGATCTTTTCAGCCCCTTTTAGACGTTTACAAAACAAGACTCAAGTCTTTCCTTTGCCTGGTAGTATTTTCGTACACAATCGGCTCACCCATAGTCTTGAGGTCTCATGTGTCGGACGATCTTTGGGGAGCAATGTATCACAAGCCATCCTCAAAGAACATCCCGATTTAGAGGATTCATTCTTACCGGAAATCAGTTCAATTATTTCGGCGGCCTGCCTTGCCCACGATCTTGGAAACCCTCCTTTTGGTCACTCGGGTGAACGCGCCATATCGACCTTCTTTTCTGAAGGAAAAGGATTAACTTTCAAAGAAAAACAGATCGACGGCTCACAATTATCTGCAGCAGAATGGGAAGATCTCACTCACTTTGAAGGAAATGCCAATGCCTTTAGACTACTCACCCATCAATTTGAAGGACGACGAAAAGGAGGTTTCGCAATGACTTATAGCACCTTGGCTTCAATCGTTAAGTACCCTTTTTCTTCCGAACTAGCCGGGAATAAATCGAAGTTTGGCTTTTTCACGACCGAAGAGCAAAGTTTCCGTCTTATAGCCGACGAATTAGGATTGATTAAAGTGAGCGACTCGCCACTAAAATATGTCAGACATCCGTTGGTTTTTCTAGTAGAAGCGGCCGACGACATCTGTTATCAAATGATGGATATTGAAGACGCTCACAAGTTAAAGATTCTAACAAGAGATGAGACAAAATCAATCTTAATGGATTATTTCGATGACGATAAAAAGAGTCACATTGAAAAAACGTTCCATTTTGTCAGTGATGCTAATGAGCAAATTGCTTATCTACGTTCAAGTGTCATCGGACTACTGATCAAAGAGTGCACCACCGCATTCCTCGCTCACGAGAAAGAAATCTTATCGGGTACTTTCAACAACCCTTTAATCAAGAGCATTTCCGATCGTCCATTAGCAGCCTATAAATCAAGTTCTGAAACCTCATTCGACAAGATTTACCGATCACGCGACGTATTAGATATTGAGTTGGCCGGCTTTAAAGTCATCAGCACCTTACTCGACCTCATGACCGAAGCAATCAAAGCACCGGACAAAGCTTATTCAAAGCTACTTATCGATCGCGTTTCGAATCAATATAATATAAAATCGCCCATACTCTACGAAAGAGTACAGGCGGTTCTTGATTATATATCGGGAATGACCGATGTCTTTGCACTTGATTTATATCGGAAAATTAATGGCAACAGCCTTCCTGCTGTGTAACCACCTTAGGCGTGAAAGCCTCTTGCGATTCGGAAGCCGGATTAAGAGCTTCAGGATGACTTTCGATAAAAGTTTGAATATGACGAATACGTTTCTCCTCAAGTATTTCATCAACAGCGATTAGAATCCCGGTTTCTTCAACCTCTCCAAATTCATGGTTAACAGCCGTACCAAACATTCGCATGGTAGGGCTTAACCCCATATAGGCATTCACCAATGGAGGAATATTATATCCTAACTTTCGAATCTCTATATTAAGAATGCGATAGTCCCCTTTAAACGACGACTCTTCAAAAATAGAATCCAACTCCGATTCACTCGTTTCTAGAATAAGTGGATCAGTTGGAACAATAAGATTCTCCTTATCACAAAAATGCTTTTTAAGAAAATACAAGATCATATCGCGACCTTTACGATGATAACTCGGATACATCGTCACTTTGCCAAAGAAATATTTAACATTTGGCATAACAACCGTCAAAGCACCAAGACCATCCCATAAATTATCCAAAGCGAACAAACCTTTACTTCCGGCACGAGTTGATTGATATTCTAACGTAACAAAAGATCGTCCTAATTCAACCGTCATCGGTAAATATTCAGAAATAAATTTCTCAGAAAAATGAAACATATGAGAGGTTGCCAAAATAGGAGCACCGTTTTCATCGA
>JBKEDO010000095.1:0-5960 GCA_047975405.1 Bacteroides sp. | reverse complement strand
TATAATTCATTACATTTGCCGATGTCATTAGATATTACAAACTCTTTTGGCTCTGCAACGAATAATTACACTTATTCTGTTGATAGCAAAAAACTAAAAGTTGAGATGAAATTTGGTAATCAAACGAAAACAACGGATTATGTTGGCAACATGATTTACGAAAATGGCGCTTTGAAACGTATTCTGGTGGATGGCGGTTATATTGAAAATGATAAGTATTACTACTATATCCAGGATCATTTAGGTAATAACCGTGTGGTTGCTCAAGCCGATGGTTCAGTGCTTCATGTGAGCCATTACTATCCGTTCGGCATGACATTCACGGAGAATAATACGGGTGATTCGAGGGTTCAGCCTTATAAATACAACGGTAAGGAGTTTGATGGCGAACGTGGATTGAATGTTTATGACTACTCTGCCCGGTATATGGATCCGGCCTTGGGACGGTTTATGACGGTGGACCCGCTAGCGGAGAAATATTATGGGGTGAGTTCGTATACGTATTGTGGGAATAATCAGGTGAAGTCTTTTGAATTTCTAGTAAGTACAAAAGGAGGAAGAGCATTATTAGCAAATTTTGCTATGAAAGGGCAAACAATAGCAGGGGTCGCTTTTAATAAAGATTGAAAATTTTACAATAATGGAGTTAATATGTTGTTTGGAACAGATATGCGTGACGCAGTGGTCTCTGGTACTACTACTTTTTCTTTAGAAAATGAAAAATTGAATATTGGAATAGTGGTAAGAAACTATTCAGATAATGCTGATCTACTAGATACTTTTATTCATGAAATAGCAATTCATGCTGATCAGAACTCAGCTGATTTTAGTGATGACAAGATTCTGAACAATTCAAATGTTTATCCCGCATTAAGAGGAATGGATAGAAACAGAGGCTTTAAACAGCATTGGCAAGAAAGATACGTGAATAGATCCATGGGAAAAATTGGACTATCAATAATGAAAAAATATAACAGGTCGCAAGGAATGGTAAAATCAAGTGATTCTATTTTGAGGTTAATGTATAGCTTCCTGAATTAATTGATTATGAAAAAAAATCTTATAGCAATGGTATTATTGATTGGAATATTATCATGCACAACAGATAGGACTGACGATTATGAAATGAAAGTGCTTAATGAGGTTTTTGATAACCTGGTTGAGGAAATGGGTGTGTTAAGACGGTTCGAAATTCCTTCCCCTCCAATACCATATCTTGATAACCATAATCCAATAGTGTATGACACTGTAGGGTATGATGAAAAGATTGCTGAGATTGAGAGAGAAAATAGAAAAATGAGAGATACGACCTTTGTTATTGCAGTTTTTGATACTCTAATCACTTGTTCTAATTTAAATTTAGATGTTGGATATATCGGAACACAATTAATAGAACCAGGATATATTGAGGCACTTAACTCAATGAACAATCACTCAATAGAAAGCCATTTACTAAATTTGTCCGAAATAGAGAATGGAAAGCAGTTCATGTTAAAAAACTCTTCAGAGTTTCCTAAAGGTTTTAAAGTGTGGGAAAGAAAAAACTATAATTTTCTTTTCTCAGGAATATTGAGATTGTCAAGGATATACTTTGATGAAGAAAAGCGGTTCGGACTTATTTATTGTTCTTATGTATGTGGACGGCTTTGTGGAGAAGAAGTAATTATTTGTATTCACAAAATTAATGATAAATGGACTATTGATAAAACAATATTGCTAGGGGTGTATTAAAAGTCTCGATAAATCTGTTCCTTGTACCATAATGCGCAAAAGGAATAGTGAACGGAATAACTTTACGCATCGAAGCCGAAGCTGTAATTTGAATCGGCCGACTTTAAGAATGGTTCTAATCAGCTGATAGATTACAGTTATGATCAAAACGGTAATTTAACCAAAGATTTAAATAAAGGTATATCGATAATTTTCTATAATTCATTAAATTTGCCGGTATCGTTATCGATTGCCAATGCTTCGGGTTCTGCACTGAACAACTATACTTACTCTGCCGATGGTCGGAAGTTGAAAGTCGAGATAAAGTATGGTGTTAATCGTGCGAACACAAAGACAACTGATTATGTGGGTAATATGATTTACGAGAATGGTTCTTTGAAACGCATCTTGGTCGATGGCAGTTATATTGAAAATGATAAGTATTACTACTATATCCAAGATCATTTGGGTAATAACCGCGTGGTTGCTCAAGCCGATGGTTCAGTGCTTCAAGTGAGTCATTACTATCCGTTCGGTATGATATTCACAGAGAACAATACGGGTGATTTGAAGGCCCAGCCTTATAAATACAACGGTAAGGAGTTCGATGGCGAACGTGGATTGAATGTTTATGACTACTCTGCCCGGTATATGGACCCCGGACTAGGAAGATTTAGTACTATTGACCCGATGGCGGAAGAAAAACCTTGGTTCACACCATATTATTATTGCTCTGAAAACCATATAAATAGAGTAGATCTTGATGGTAAATGGGATGTGAAAGTTCAACTTAAAAATGGTTATGGCACTGCTATTATAACAGATAGACACGGAAACGAAGTTTATAGATTTCGAGTTAGAGGAGAAGGAACAGGCGGTCATAATCGTATGAATCAAAATTCTGATACGCCCTATGGAGTTTATGATATACCTGACAAAGAATCTTGGATTTCCGGCGGTAGTCGTGCTTCCTATGGAAAGCATCCTCGTTTACATATGATACCTGAATCAGGCGAAATTGTCAAATCGGGAATAGATGCAATTAGAATACACGGAGGAAGACAAGAGAAATATCATAAGAAAACAGGAAAACGGGCACCTATTGATAATCCCGAATTAAAGAAAACACACGGTTGTTTACGTGCCTTTGATGTATACATGAAACAGTTTAAAAACATTACCGATAATTTAGAAAAAAATGACATAAAAGAATTTGGAGGTAAAGTAACAGTTGAAGCAGCAGATAAAACTGAAGAAAAAAGTGAAGTTGAAATTAGATATAATGTTCCTAAATATGAATTGTGGTATTGGGTAAATTATGTAAGTACTTTCTTTGAAACCTCAAATAAATAATCAAAAATGAAATATACTATAATTATATTAATTGGCTTAATTCTGTGTCAATGTACTAATAGCCCAAAACAAAGCAAAATAAAAGTACCAATTGACAACACGTTTGTGTATTGGGAAGATCTATCCCTTCCCCAACAAGAGAGCATATTATCCCTGAAATCAACGGCTAAGAACAGCATTAAATATTACAAAGGCATATTTAAGATAAGTGATAGTAATTATAAAGAACTGTTAGATAGTATTGTTAATTGGAACGATAATAATTTGACATTCTATTTTTATATTTTCAATGATATTTGCATGAAATCAGATGGTGCGTTAAGTGAAATCTTAAGTAATTATTGCCAAAAAACAATTCTGAATAATCCCAATTATGTCTTTAATTATTTTAAAAAGCATAATGAACTAGAAAAAAAATACACTTTATTATTGGGCAGCGAATTATACTTTAAGCAAGACGGAACATCAGAAATGCAATATAATTTTTCGGAATTAAAGAGTATTCTTGATTCAAAGATAAGCAAAGAAAACAAAACCATCTTATCTGATTTTTATATGAAAGTAGAACAGGCAATAAATGACATGAACTATTAGGGAGTGTAATTTAAACTCTGTCTGGTTTCTCTTTCGTTTAAATTTCTGCAAATATAATTTTTCCTTTTCTTTGCGTTTGAAAAGCGAAAAAGGAATTTAGGTTTATATCTCCAGAGGCATCCTTTCACCAAATTTAATTCGTAACTGCCCGGCCGTCAATGCCCAATTTTGAAGCGGTTGAGTCTACTTCTTGGAGATGTTTATAATAGCCAGATAAATCAACTTCATTAAGGCTATATCATTGGGGAAAACGCCCTTGGTTTTGGTTACTTTTCGAACTTGCCGATGAAAGCCTTCAACGGCATTGGTGGTGTAAATCAATCGTCTGATATGCTCGTCATAAGCAAAGTAAGCGGTCAATTTATCCCAATTCCGTCTCCATGATTCCAAGACGACCGGATGTTTTTTGCTCCATTTGTCTTGCAGCTTATCAAGTTGAAGTTCAGCCAAATCCAGATTGGGAGCTTGGTAGACCATTTTCAAGTCAGCCATAGATTCTTTTTGGTCTTTGGAGGCAATGTACTTCAGGGAGTTGCGGATCTGGTGGACAATACAACTCTGAATAATCACTTGGGGAAAGATAGTGGTTATTGTTTCAGCAAAACCTGTGAGGTTATCAATACAAGCAATCAGGATATCTTTCATACCTCGTGCTTTCAGGTCGGTTAAGACACTCAACCAAAAGTTAGCACCTTCACTTTCGGACACATACATACCAATCAGTTCTTTATGACCATCTTTGTTGACTGCCAAGACATTATAAACGGCACGGCTTTCAGTGCGTCCACCCTCTTTGACCTTGTAGTGCATAGCGTCAAGCCATACGATGGTATACATCGAATCCAAGGGACGACTTTGCCACTCCTTGACCTTGGGCACTATACGAACGGCTTTCCCGCAGTTACTGACACTAATTTCGCTTACAAAAGCCTTTCTCCCTACGGAGAGCGTTATACGGCCAGTGCCAAAGGATTTCTGACCGGTATAATAACCGCAAGACTGAACGATGGTACTATACCGAGCTATGATTATACCGTCAAGTATTATGATGAACGCTCAAGAGTCGTTCAGGAGAAGAGTACGAATCACCTTGATGGTTATGATCAGACTTACTTTGCCTATAATTTCGTGGATCAACCGATAATGATGCAACATGTGCATTCAGCCAAAAGCAAACTGACCCAGACGGAACGTTACACGTATACCTATGATCATGCCGGTCGTCTTATGACTACGAAGCATCAACTTAATGGTGTCCCCGAAACTTTGTTGGTCAACAATAGCTACGATGAACTCGGTCGTCTTCAATCCAACCAACGCAACGGACAAGCCAATCTTAAAACCAATTATACCTATAACATCCGCTCTTGGATGAAAACGATCTCTAATCCGCTCTTCAATGAAACACTTTACTATCAGGATGCACCTTCTACTTTCCTTGCCGGATATGAGCCAAACTATAACGGCAATATCTCCGCCATGAGTTGGGATGTGTTCAATACGGTCGATCAAAAAGAGGCTACTCGAAGCTATTGCTTTAACTATGACAACCTGTCTAGACTGACCCAAGCCGGATATACTGAGACGAACAAGCCTACAGCAAACTTCTCAACCTCTTATGCGTATGATTCTCATGGTAATATCACAGCCCTTAAACGCTCCGGACGTACAGGAACCAGCTCTTATGGTGCTATTGATGATCTGACGTTGAGCTATCAAGGCAATCAATTGATTACAGTGGAGGATGCTGCTCCGACGTTTAACATTTCTGAATCGGCCGACTTTAAGAATGGTTCTAATCAGCCGTTAGAGTACAGTTATGATAAAAATGGTAATTTAACCAAAGATTTAAATAAAGGTATATCGATAATTTCCTATAATTCATTAAATTTGCCGATATCGTTATCGATTGCCAATGCTTCTGGTTCTGCACTGAACAACTATACTTACTCTGCCGATGGTCGGAAGTTGAAAGTCGAGATGAAGTATGGCGTTAATCGTGCGAATACAAAGACGACTGATTATGTGGGTAATATGATTTACGAGAATGGTTCTTTGAAACGTATCTTGGTCGATGGTGGTTATATTGAAAATGATAAGTATTACTACTATATCCAAGATCATTTAGGTAATAACCGCGTGGTTGCTCAAGCCGATGGTTCAGTGCTTCAAGCGAGTCATTACTATCCGTTCGGTATGACATTCACGGAGAACAATACGGGTGATTCGAAGGCCCAGCCTTATAAGTACAATGGTAAGGAGTTTGATGGCGAACGTGGGTTGAATGTTTATGACTACTCTGC
>JBKEDO010000009.1:0-10468 GCA_047975405.1 Bacteroides sp. | reverse complement strand
TTGGGGTAGATGCCCGATATAAGCTAGGCGGTTTGGAACTTCGCGGGGAATACATCCACAGCTTCATCGGGAACACGGCGGAGTATAACGCGATCGGTGGTAAGAAGAACGATTTGGGTAGTCAGATGAACGGGTTCTACCTGGAGGCGGCATACAACTTGTTGCATAATCGCTTCGATGGTAGCAAACGACTCGTGCCTTTTGTGCGCTATGAGAATTATAATACGCACCACAAGACTGTGAACATGGAGCCGAACAAGGCGCTGCATAAAGAGGAATGGATTGCCGGTATTGGCTTCCAACCGGCCAACGGCATCGTGTTTAAGGTGGATTATCAACGGAAAACGAGCCAATTGGCCGGCGGGGAAACCGAGAACTGGTTGAACTGTGGCATTGGATTTAGTTTCTAGGTTCGGACAGGTTCTTCGGACAGAACAAGTTTGTATCGAACGAGCTTGTCTTGAACGAATGTAGATAGAAAGAACCAAAACGGATAGAATGAACTAAAACGCATAGAAAGAAACAGATGAATAAGTTTAGTCAAGTAGCTCTTTTGATTTTTGCCTTTTGCCTATTGGGATCGCTCACGGTGAATCCTGAGAAGCAACTGGCAAAGATTAAAAAGACATTGGAAAAGGAGCTGAAGGTGGACGGCCTGTTGATCAAGCAGAGCACGAAGCCGGGGGCGTTTGAACTTTGGAAAGGGGAGACGCCGTATGGCTCGCTGCACTTCCGAAGGATTGTCCCGAAGTCGGAACCGATGGAATATGCGGTGGCCTTCGACCGGAAGGGACGGATCGTGTTTCTTAAGATATTGAATTACTCGTCGTCGTATGGGGTTCAGATCACATTGCCGAAATGGAGCCGGAAGTTCCTCGGAAAGACCACGGACGAACTGGAAGTGGGTCGGACGGTGGATGGCGTCTCGGGAGCAACGCTCTCGGTGAAAGGCGTGGTCGGCGACCTGAAAGAGATAAAATAATAGTTACGTAAGTTAGTTGGTAGAGTTACGGAGAAAGGATTCAATTCGTTGGATTCCTTTTCCGTAACTCTTTTTTGTTTGAATAGACCGGTCGAATAGTGGTATAGTCCATCAAAAAAGTTGTTTAATTCATTTCTTATGTTGTAAAAAGACCTTTCTTTTGTAAATGGAAAAAACTTCTATAACTTGTCACTGTTGTAGAAGAGGTATGGATACTTTTGAAACTTTTTATCATATGAAAAAACTTTTATTATTAATCTTTCTATTTTGGTGTGTCCCGTCTGTTTTTGCACAACAAACGTCATTTATCGATCTCTCGGGAATCTGGCGATTCCAAACAGACATGATGGGGTTTGGCAAGACCGCGGGTTCTGAACTGTATAAAACAAAATTATCTGAAACGATTTACTTACCCGGGACGACTGATCTGGGGGGAAAAGGCATTGCTACTACTGCACGGCATATTGATCGACTGAGTCGTAAGTTTGAATATTGTGGGCAAGCTTGGTACCAACGGGAATTTGTTGTTCCGAAGGGGTGGGACAACAAGAAGGTGGTGTTATTGCTCGAACGGTGCCACTGGGTTACAGAGGTTTTCATCGATGGAAAATCGGTGGGGGAAAAAGAACATCTTTGTGTGCCTAATCGGTTCGAGATTCCATTACCACTTAAACCGGGAGTGCATACGCTTACGATCTGTGTGGACAATCGCTTAAAATATCCGATGGATCAATGGAATCATGGTACGACGGAATATACCCAGACGAATTGGAATGGTATTGTTGGGAAGATAGGGTTGATGGCTCATGAGAGAACGTATTTGTCGTCGGTGAAGGTGTTTCCAAATATCGTGGATAAGAATGTTCGTTTGGCGATCTCGATCAAAAATGAACCGGAGGAGAAGGCCGGAAATAAATTGCTGATTCGCCTATTGGACCATAACGGGAAAAAAGTTGCCGAAAAGGAAGAAACGATCTCGTTGAAAAAGGGAGATAACCTGATTAACCGCGAGATGGGAATGGGGAAATCGGTCCAGTTGTGGGATGAGTTTAATCCTAATCTGTATAAGGTTCAGCTCGAACTGGTCTCAGAGGATAAACGCACCGCCTTGGAGCAGACGTTTGGAATGAGAGAGGTCTCTCAGGGAGAGCATCACATTCGCCTGAATAATAAGAATATTCATTTGAGGGGAGTGCTGGATTGCTGTGTATTCCCTCTGACCGGATATCCTCCAACAGACTCAAAAGAGTGGAAGACTCTTTTTCGGACGGTTAAGGATTATGGGTTCAATCATGTTCGTTTTCATTCCTGGTGCCCACCGGAAGCTGCTTTTGTTGCAGCGGATGAGCTGGGACTATATCTACAGGTGGAGTTGCCGATGTGGATTAAAGATGTGGGGAAATATCCTGCGAGAAGATCGTTTTTTGAGAAAGAGATGTATGCGATATTGGATGAATATGGAAATCATCCTTCATTTATCTTGATGTGTAATGGAAATGAGAATGAGGGGGACTTTAGTGTGCTGGAGGATCTCGTCCGGAAGGGCATGGCGTATGATGATCGACATTTGTTCTCGGCTTCAACGGCCCGCACGCATACCCAATCGGATCAATATTATGTGTCGCATGTGACTAAGAAAGGTTGGATCACCGTTTATGAGGGGAAGCCTTCGACGAATTGGGATCGTAGTAAAGAGTCGGATATTGATGTGCCGGTTATTGCCCACGAGACGGGACAGCGGTGTATGTATCCTAACTTTGAGGAGATGAAAAAATATACCGGAGTCTTATCGCCTCGTAATTTTGAAGTTTTCAAAGAACGGTTGACTCAACATGGCATGTTGGATCAAGCAACGGATTTCTTTAAGGCAACAGGTGCTCATACGGTGCTTCAATATAAGGAGGTTAATGAGTCGTTACTCCGTACGAAAAACTCCGGTGGTTTTCAGCTGTTGGGACTTTCTGATTTCCCGGGACAAGGAAGTGCTTTTGTTGGGATATTGGATGCTTTTGCCGAATCTAAGGGACTTGTGTCGGCTGAGAAGTATAGAGAATCGTGTGCTCCGACGGTTTTGCTGGCTCGATTGGATAAACGGACATTTACTCCGGATGAGCGATTTAAGGTTCAATTTGAAATTTACCATTTTGGGGAGTTCCCGATCAAGAAAGGAACCTTTAGATGGGCGCTTAAGGATGAAAATCGCCAGGTGATTCAGAGCGGAACGTTCTCGACCGGATCGATAGAATGTGGCACGGTCAGATCGCTTAACACGATCGATCTGCCTCTCCATCAGATCGATTCTCCGCAGAAATTAACCCTACATGCAACAGTCGATGGGAAATATCATAACGAGTGGTCGATATGGGTTTATCCTAAAACGCATAAGGTGGAAAAGAGCGGGTTCTTATATGCGACTCATTATGATGACCGATTGAAAAAAGCTCTGGAGGAAGGGCAAAATGTGCTTCTCATTCCTGAGAAGATAAAGGGAAGAAAGGCGCGGTTTGCCAGCCATTTCTGGAATCCGATTATGTTTAACTGGGATCCGATGATTGTCGGTACTTTGATCGACTCAAAAAGTGGCGCTTTTAATGACTTCCCTACAGATTCATTTGCTGACTGGCAATGGTGGGATATCTTGAATCATGCCATTGCGGTTGATCTTGAGGATTGCAAAGGGATGACTCCTATTATTCAGAGTATCGATTCTTATCAGTATAATAATAAGCTAGGCATTGCTTTTGAAGCGAATGTTGCGAACGGGCGTTTGTTTGTGTTGTGCGTCGATCCGGTGAAGGATATTGATCGTCGATTGGCCACTAAACAACTGATTTATTCGGTTGAGAACTATGTCTCTTCGAAGGAGTTTAAGCCTCAAGCAAGGTTGGACTTTTATCAGCTTGACAAGATATTCGATCTAAGTGAACCGGAAGCTAAAGAGAAGGAGTTGAACTCTTCGGTGGAGCAACTCTGGAATCATTAATCCGACGTTGGCTTAAACCGGTCGCTCTTTCTTTATAAATGGCAGTTTTACTTTATTCAGGGGTTATTGATCAATAATTCCTCCATAAAGTAAAACTGCTGTTTTGTTGATCAATCTATCCTCTTTTGAGTTTTTTATAGGCCGAAGGTGAAATCCCGATGATTTTTGTAAAAAGCCGGGAGAAGTAGTAGCAATCGTTGATGCCGACTTTATAACAGACTTGATTGACTTTGATGTTTGTACAGTCAATCAGGAAGCAGGCTTGTTGCATTTTCAGCAGATTGAAATAGTTGATGGGGGAATATCCGGTCCGTTGACTAAAGGTCGACGAGAAATATGAGGATGAATAACCGGTGTGCTCAACCAGATCGGATATGGTGAGCTTCTTTGAAATGTTTTCTTTCATGTAGTGAATGACTTCATCTATCAAATCGTTCGACGAATGCTCGGGTGAGGTGCTTCTGAACGAATCTAAATAACAGATCGACCCCATGAAATGATGAAATGTAGAACAGGTATATCGTAGATTTTCTGTTTTGTATCCCGATTCGAAGGTGCGATAGATCTCCTCGAATAAATTAATCCGATCATTGATTCGGGAAAAGGAATGGGGTTTTAGCTTGATGGGCTCGTGTAGAAAAGAAGCATAATAGTCGGCTAACTCTCCTTTAAAATGTATCCAATAAATCGTCCATGGATATTCCGGATTAGAGCCGTAGCTATGTGGCTTGTTGGCCGGCAAAACAAAGCAGTGGTTTGCTTCAACTTCTGTACGCTTGTTGTTGACCTTAAACCAGCCTTTTCCTTCCACGCAATAGATCAGGATGTATTGAGGAATTGTGATGTCTCTTTCTCTAAAGTGATGTTTTGCATTTGGATAGTAACCAATATCGGTGATATGTAGGACTCGTGCTAGTCGGTCGTTTTCTAGTTCAGATATAACTTTTGCCGGAAGAACAAGGGAACGCTCACCTAAAAATCCATCTTTACGCTTTATCATTTTATGCGATTATTTGATCATTCGATTGCAAAAATAAAGTCTTGTTTTTAATTATCAATTTTATCCCTCTCTTTTTTGGAAAGAAAGTAGAATAATCCATCTAATGGAATGATTTGTCTATTTTCTATCATTGAAAATAGGTTTTAATTTGCACTGTTAATGATTAAATAATAAGACTATGAAAACATTGAAGTCGAACAACTTATCTGCGATATGCTTAATTTCTGCAATGGGCGGATTCTTGTTTGGATATGATTGGGTTGTGATTGGAGGAGCTAAGATCTTTTATGAACCTTTTTTTTCAATCGAAGCCTCTGCGACTTTGCGGGGATGGGCCATGAGTAGCGCCTTGGTGGGGTGCCTGATCGGGGCGGCGACCTCCGGAGTGTTAAGCGATAAGTATGGACGAAAAAAGATGCTGTTTTGTTCTGCATTGTTGTTTCTGATTTCTGCCATAGGTACCGGAGCTGTGAATCATTTCGATAGCTTTATCTTTTATCGTATCGTTGGTGGACTGGCTATAGGTATCGCTTCCAATGTTTCCCCAATTTATATTGCCGAAGTTTCACCGGCTGAAGTCCGAGGACGATTTGTCTCTCTGAATCAATTGACCATTGTTTTGGGGATATTGTCTGCTCAGTTGATCAATTGGGGAATTGGAAACTCGTTTTCGGATGGGGTTCATGAACTTTCAATGAGATCTGTTGATCTGGCTTGGCGATATATGTTTTGGATGGAGGCTATTCCGGCTTTTCTCTTTTTGATCTTGTCTCTCTTTATCCCGGAAAGTGAAAGGTGGCTGAATTCAAGATCTGAAGTGAAAGAGAAACAAGAGTGGAGGGTATTGATGTCCTCGCAGGTTCGAGGAGTGATCGTCATTGGAGTCGTTTTAGCGGTGTTTCAGCAATGGTGTGGGATCAATGTCGTTTTTAACTATGCGCAAGAAATCTTTTCTGCTGCGGGATATAACGTGTCGGACGTGCTGTTTAATATTGTGATAACCGGGGTGACCAATGTCCTTTTCACTTTTGTGGCGATATATACGGTCGACAAATGGGGACGCCGATCTTTGATGTTGATTGGTTCTATGGGGCTGACGGTCATTTATCTTTTGATCGGATATTGCTACTTTGTAGGAATCACCGGGTGGGTGACTTTAATTCTCGTTATGATGGCTATTGCTTGTTATGCCATGTCGATTGCACCGATTGTCTGGGTGGTATTGGCCGAAATGTTTCCTCAGAAGATCCGAGGGGCGGCAATGGCTTTTTCAACTCTTTTTCTATGGATTGCTTGCTTCGTGCTGACTTATACTTTCCCTATTTTGAATGATTATTTTAAGGCGGCAGGTACTTTCTGGATTTACGCGGGCGTTTGCTTATTGGGTTTTGTTTTTATCCGATTCAAACTTCCTGAAACTAAAGGTAAAAGTCTGGAAGAATTAGAAACATATTTTAAAAAAATAAGCGACAAATAAACATGAATGAAAGAATGACGAACGTTAAGGCATGGGAGGAAACGGTGAGTATTCCGACTTACGGTATAGGAAAACCTGAGAAAAACCCTATGTTTTTTGAGAAAAGAGTCTATCAAGGAAGCAGTGGAGCGGTATATCCATATCCTGTGATTGAAAAAATATCGGACATCCGAGAGCCTCGTAATTATCATGCTGTTTTTCTTGAAAATGAGTATGTTAAAATAATGATTCTTCCGGAACTGGGAGGACGCGTGCAGATGGCTTATGACAAGATTAAACAGAGACATTTTGTCTATTATAACAGAGTCATTAAACCGGCACTAGTCGGGCTTACCGGACCATGGATTTCGGGCGGAATTGAATTTAACTGGCCGCAACATCATAGACCAAGTACTTTTTTACCGGTCGATTTTAAAATTGAAGAGTTTGAAGATGGGAGTGTGACGGTTTGGGTGAGTGAGGAGGAACGGATGTCGCATCAGAAAGGTATGGCGGGATTTACGCTACGACCCGGATGTGCTTTTCTCGAAATTAAAGGCCAGTTGTATAATCCCACTTCAATACCACAGACCTTTTTATGGTGGGCTAATCCGGCTGTGGCTGTCAACGAACATTATCAATCGGTGTTCCCGACTGATGTGAATGCGGTGTTCGACCATGGTAAACGTGATGTTTCTAAATATCCTATTGCAACGGGTACTTATTATAAAGTCGATTATTCGGCCGGTGTAGATATCTCGAGATATAAAAACCTTCCTGTTCCGACCTCTTATATGGCCATAAAATCAAACTACGATTTTGTGGGAGGATATGAAAATGATACTCAAGCCGGATTGCTTCATGTGGCCAATCATCACATCTCTCCTGGAAAAAAACAATGGACTTGGGGACATGGAGATTTTGGGAAAGCATGGGATCGAAATTTAACGGATAGTGATGGACCATATATTGAGTTGATGACCGGGGTTTATACGGATAATCAACCGGACTTCTCGTGGTTGCAACCTTATGAAGAGAAACAGTTTACCCAATATTTCATTCCTTATCGAGAAGTTGGAACGGTTAAAAATGCAACACGCTTTCTTTTAATGAATATTGAAGAATGCAACGATTGTCCTCAAAATGCGATTTTATCGCTCTTTGCCACCAAGAAACTTGAACAGATTAGAACTAAAGTTTTTAGAGAAGGGGAGGTTATTGCTGATTTGACTGTCGACCTAGATCCGAAACATCCATTAAAAGAAACGATCTTAGGGGTGTCGGTCGAAGACGTTGAGGTTAGAATTTATGATTCAACAGGACTATTAATGCTTGAATGGAAAGCTGAACCGGCTGAGATAAAGCCTATCCCTGAGGCTGTTAAGCCTGCCAAAAAGCCTGAAGAAGTTGATTCTACCGAGCAACTCTTCTTGACCGGAATTCATCTGGAACAATACAGACATGCTACATATCATGCTACAGATTATTATCTGGAAGCCCTACGTCGAGATCCTAAAGACGTACGTAATAACAATGCAATGGGATTGTGGATGTTGCGTAAGGGAAGATTTGAACTGGCCGAAGACTTTTTGAGAAGAGCCATTTCAACTCTGACCGAGCGCAACCCTAATCCGTATGATGGTGAGCCTTTTTATAATCTGGGTTTATCATTGAAATATCAACAAAAAGTACAAGAGGCTTATGAGGCTTTTTATAAAGCAACCTGGAACGCTGCTTGGCAAGATGCTGCTTATTATGCTTTGGCCGAGCTTTCTTGTATGAATGGAACGTTTGATACGGCTCTTTGTGAAGTTAACCGGAGCTTAACGCGAAATTGGTCTAATCATCGTGCAAGACACTTAAAAACATTTATCCTTAGGATATTGAATCAATCTCAGGAGGCCATCAGAATGGTTGATGAATCTCTTAAAATGGATCGATTTAACTTTGGATGTTACTTTGAAAATTATCTTCTGACAAATAAGAAGGACGATTTATCTCTTTTCATACAATTGATGAGGCAGGACTCTCGTAATTATGAGAATCTATGTTCTGCATATGCTCAATTTGGAGCTTTCTATGAAGCGAATGTCGTCATCGATCTGGCACTTGAATATTTATCAGAGCCTTCGGTCATGCTGTACTATTATAAAGCATCATATCTCTCTCAATTGGGGGACATTGAAGGGGCCTTGAATGCTGTAGGAAAGGCTGAGGAAATAGCCGATTGTGAGTTCTTTCCGAACAGTTTGGACGCTTTGTCGGTTTTGCAATGTGTTGACCAATTGACGATTGAATCTCCATTCGCAAGTTATTTATTGGGTAATATCTGGTATGATAAAAGGCAATATGGAAAAGCGTTGGAGTGTTGGGAGAAGTCTGCTTCGATGAACGACTCTTTTCCTCCGGTTCTGAGAAATTTATCTTTGGCATATTTTAATAAATGGAATCAAAAAGAAAAAGCGGTTGCTCTTCTGGAGAACGCCTTTTATTTGGATGAAACGGATAGCCGAATTTTGATGGAGTTGGATCAGCTATATAAAAAGATAAATAAAACACCCGATGAACGGCTTAAGTTCTTGCAAAGATATAAGCCTGTTGTTGACCAACGTGATGATTTGTATCTTGAATATGTAACCTTACTTAATTTGACAAGACAATATCGAACGGCAATAGAAGCTATTGATGCACGAAAATTTCATCCTTGGGAAGGTGGTGAAGGAAAGGTTTCTTTCCAATATCAATATGCCAGAATCAAACTTGCTCAGGAGTGCTTGAATGGACAACTGTACGAAGAGGCGTTGAAGCTGTTGCAAGAGTGTTTGGTTTTTCCTCCCCATCTAGGAGAAGGAAGACTGTATGGAGCCAGAGATAATGATATTCTATACTATATGGGGTGTGCACTTGAAGGACTCGGTCGGGAACACGATGCAAAAGAAGCCTTTCAAAAAGCAATCGCTGGTGATTATACGCCTTCAATGGCGATGTATTATAATGATGGCAGTTCTGATAAGATTTATTATCAAGGGTTAGCTTTCTTAAAATTAGGAAATGTAGAAAAAGCGAATAGCTGTTTTAATAAGTTAGTGTCGTATGGTGAGAAACATTTATATGACGTTTTTGAGATGGATTATTTTGCAGTCTCTCTGCCTGATCTTCAGATTTGGGAAGAAGACATGAATAAGGTTCAGAAAATGAATAATTTTTATCTATTGGCTTTAGGGCACTTAGGATTGGGCGATTATCGAAAGAGTCACGATTATTTTACTCAGATCGCAGAATTGAATAAGAGCTTTTTAACGACAGCACGACTTGATAACATGAGATAGGTGTTTGGTGCAGTCGAATCTGTGAAAGTGCTTGTGGACTGTGAAAACTAAAATCGGTTGAATCTTATAAGAGGATTCAACCGATTTTTTGTTAGATGAAAATGATCAGATGCTAATCGGTTAAAAACGAATCTGTTCTACTGTTTGGCCGATCAGTCTGAGTTTTATTTTGTCTGTTTGTTCGTGTGACGGCTGATATACTCGAAACGATCGATGAGACGTTTCAGAATCTTAGGATTCTGGTCGGCCACATTGAGATGCTGACCGAGATCATCGGATAGGTTATAGAGTTCGTAGTGTTTTGTCTTGCCGTGTGGGGGAATCAATGCCCAGTCGCCTTCGCGGTAGGCGTAATTGGAATATCCTTCGATGACGAGCGCTTCACGTCCCTTGCCTTTCTGTCCGAGGAAGGTCTTGAAGGTGTTCTGACTGTCGAGTGTTTCGGTATAGGGCACTTTTAAGAAATGGGCGAACGAGGCTAAGAGGTCCATCTGGCAGACCATACGATCGGAGGTCTGTGGCTTGACTTTAGCCGGCCAACGGAGCATGAAGGGGATGCGTGTGCCACCTTCGTAGAGGGTGGTCTTCCAACCGCGTAGTTCGCCTGCCGGACGATGATCGCCAACGAGCTCTTCGGCTTGATCTTGGTAACCGTCGTCGAGTACCGGACCGTTATCGCTCGTAAAGATGACAATGGTGTTCTCGGTTAGTCCCAACC
>JBKEDO010000008.1:0-78545 GCA_047975405.1 Bacteroides sp. | reverse complement strand
TCCAACGTGAAGTCCTGCTCCCGAAGGATAAGGAAACATATTGAGGACATAAAATTTTTGTTTTGATTCGTCTTCCGTCACTTGGTAGGTCTTATGGTCTACCCAATTCTTTTGCCACTTTTTTTCGATCTCCCTGAAATTATACTCCATAGCGATAATCTTTTTATTTATAGTGATTTATACGTATTTTTGTTTGAGGCAACAAATTTACGTGAATATTTTCAGATTACCACACGGATGTATGAAAAACCTTTGTGGTGAGGGAGTATCGTGCGATTTCGATCAAAAAAGGAAGATTAAATGATTGAAATGAAAGATTATAGAGAAGATAAAGAAAGGGTACTAAAAAAGAACCCCACGATCTCTGAATATTAATGATTCGGTGAGGTCGTGGGGTGGGGGAAGGATTATCTTAAACTTTGAATTTTCTTTTTATAAAACTGTTTTACGTCGGCCCAATGATAATACGGTTTTTGGCTGCTGTTTATTGGGATGTTGACTTCGTTTTCATTGAGTAAAAACTTAACTATTATGTCTTTATTCGTTTTGTGACGATAAAAGATGAGTTGTACATTAGCCGCCATGGGTACCACTTTGAAATCGCTCCAGGCTTTATAAAATAACTCTGGATTTGTTTCTTTATTGCAGAACGATTCAAAAGCTAAGAAGCTCACTAAAGGCATGACATTTCCGTCATGTCCAAAACGTAGATTGGCAGCTATATGGCCTCCTTTAATCGCTTTATCGGCCGATTCCAGAATATTGTTCATCAGTGGAATATAGGTTTGTAAAATAGGCTTTGTACTTAGTGGATGAGCACCGCTTTGCATGTAATGCTCATAATTGATGACTTGCCAGATATCGACTAACTCTTTCTTTTCAAATATATCATAAAGAGAGAGGTCTAATTTTACGTTCTGAAGATCAGAGGCGATCCAATACATTCCCATCATAAAGTCATTTTTGTTCTCGATGTGATTGTTTATGAAGGCCTGATCAGAAATTAACGAATGAATGAGCCGATCCGGTTGAATCTGTTTTCTCTTAAAGGCTTCAAAATCTTTTCTCCATGTTGAAGAAGAGGAAGTAAATGCACATGCTTCTTCATTCCAGAAGTTTAAATATTGCATATAGCGTTCGCCTGACCCCAAATGGATATCCAAATGAGGATCCAATCCTTTTAAAGTCTCACAGAATTTAGCCATGCTTAAGGCACAGCGGATAACGACTGTTGAACAAGCATTAATTTGTTTGCGATGTTTAAAAACCTCAGGGAAACGGTGAAACATTCGGTTGGCAATGTTTTGATGTTGTTGAAAACCAAGTGGAGTCAATTCTCCTCCTTGTCCTTCAGCATCTTTAGCTATGATGATAAGCTTTTTGAGCACTTCTTTTCCTTTTACTGTTAGTACTCCTAATGAATCGGCTTTGCCTAACAACTGAACATAAGTGTTGTAATCTTTGTCGCTAATCAGATAACGGGAACCATGTCGTCCATAGTGTGAGATATAGAACGGTTCATAACCTTCTGGAGCAGGAGTCTCCTTAATAGATGCAGTTGGATAAGCGTAATATACACTTCCCGTTTTGTTAAGGTCACTGTAAAGTTCTTTAATCGTGGTTTGTGCATCAATACAGTTTATTGAAAGGAATAGAAAAAAAAGTGTCGTTAAAACTCTCATGTCGTTGTGTTTACTTAAGATTATCTCTTCTGAACATTTGTATCACACGAACATTCAGAAGAGAATCATCAGAAATTATTAATATTTGGATTGTTAATAAGAGGATATTGTTAGTATCCTTTATTTTGTTTAAGCTTAGGGTTATTAGTCATTTCACTATCCGGAATCGGGAAGAGTGTATAAATCTGGTCTATGCTTTTTCCAAGTCTAGTACCACCTTTCCAATCCCAATCATTGTTGGCTGTAAATTTATTGAAGCGAATCAAATCGGTTCGTCTAATGAGTTCCGAAGCCATTTCTCTTTGACGTTCAGCTAGAAGAAAGTCTAGAGTCAATTCTTGAGCGGCAATTTTTCCCGATACATCCGATTTGATTCCGGTTTGTGCATAACCATCACTCATGTATGCCCGAGTTCTGATTTCATTAATGAGATTCAATGCTTCCGAATCGTTGGCTTTTGCTCCTCTGAGGATGGCTTCAGCCGCATTTAGGTAAACTTCACCGGTACGGAAAAGAGGAAAATCGATTGAAGTATAGGTATTGCCTGAAGCACAAATTTGATCTTCTTTCGTCACGTTTCTCCATTTGATGTAACCATATCCACAAGTAAAGGTACTCGTCATTTTCTCATTATCGTCCCAAGTTTCTTTTTTCTGTCCGTTAAGTGCAGTCATGAATAGTGCCCGTTTGTCATTCTTTTGGTTTCCCCAAGTATCTGCTCGATCGAAAACCACATCTTTGGAGTCGAAAGCGTTGACCAAGTTGGTTTTTGCTCTGACATTTCCCCATCCTTTCGATCCAACGCCTGTTTGGTACAATTCGTTCATTGGCCCGTTTACAAAAGCTTTAACATAAAAGTTTGTACCGGCAGAGCTCTGTGCTTTCAGTCCGTCTTGAACCAATGGCCAAATAATCTCGCTACATTGATCATTGTCTGCTAAGAAAATGTGGCGATAATCTTTATCTAATGGGTAAGCCTTAGAATCAATAATTTTCTTGGCATAATCGTAGGCTTTCTGATATTCGTTTCTGCCAATCCATGTTTCAGCATTCAGATACATTCTAGAAAGAAGAAACCATGCGGCCGCTTGATCGACCCGTCCATATTCATTCTTTCCAGCTTTTTTGAGTTCGTTTTGAAGTCTGATCAACTCGTTGGTCGTAAAGTCGAAGATAGCTTCTCTACTCCATTGTTCAGGAATATCTTTCACCTTAGTTTGTTCGTCGATATAAGGTACCGCTCCATATAAGTCGCATAATTGTGCATAGCAATAAGCGCGAATAAATGCAGCTTCAGCGCGGTAATAACTATATTCATCTTTCATTTCATCGTATAGTCCGCGACTTTTTAGTTTCTCTTCTGTGCATTCTCTTAAGAACTCATTACAGTAAGCGATACTCATATATAAGCGTTGATAAGTCCACTTAATGACACTAGTGTTTGAAGCTGTCCAAGTCATGTTAAGACAGTTACGAAGGCCATTCGAACTTGAAGGCATTAAAAAGTTATCCGTGCAAAGCTCCTCGAGATAGAACAGACAGCGGACATAACCTGAATAACCTTCATTAGCTCCTTCAAGATCGCCATTACCGCCATCACCACCTTGCTGACCGGTTTGTATGAGTGAGGCATAACATTTAGCTAAAACACCGACATAACCTTCCGATGTTTTGTAAACTTGTTCGCCGACCAATTGATTGTTGTCTAAAGGAAGAGTATCTAAGTCGTTCAAGCAAGAGGTCACGAGAAGTGACATCCCTATTGCTAGTAGAGCAATCGAACGTTGTATAGTATGTTTCATTGTTTTCATTGATTCTATCGATTAAAAAGTTAAGTTCAATCCCAGTGTAAACGTACGAGGTCTTGGATAAATTTCTTTGTCTATTCCCTGGTATATTTCAGGATCCATACCGCTATATGAGGTTATCAGTGCTACATTTTGTACACTAAAGTTGGCTCTTAGAGTGCTAGTTGAGTTCCACACTCTCTTAAAGGTATATCCTAAAGAGATGTTATCAATTCTGAAGAACGATCCGTTTTCAAGGAAATAATCGGTATACAAACGCTGTTGATTAAAACCGTTATCCATAGTTCGCTTCAAAATATTAGAATAAGAGCCTTGGTCGCTATAAACCTGTTCTTTATATTGGTCGGCTGCTACAAAGTTGTAGATATAATTTCCAAAAGCCCCATGGCCGTTGATCACTAAATCCCAATTTTTGTAATTAACCTTTGTGTTCAGACCTAACAACGTGTGCGGTAAAGCACTTTTCTTTGTGGCATAACGAGATTCTGTGGTTGAAATGCTACCGTCGGGTTGTATATATTGTCCCTCTAATGGTTTGCCGTTGTCATCATAAGCTTGTTTAGCCAAATAGAATGTGTAAGGAGTTTCATCTACCATGAAAACCTGAACATATTTACCCGTTCCCGAAATAAATCCGGTTTCCACGAAGCTGGCATTTGAGTCAACAACATTTAATTTGGTGATTTTTGAATTGGAACGAGTGTAATTCATACCGACCGTCCATTCCCAATCTTTGGTATGTACAGGTACAGCATTCAGAGAGATCTCCACTCCACTATTTTCCATTCGACCAATGTTGGTAAATAGTACCGGAGCATAATTTGTCCCCGCTATGACATTGATCTTATTTAATAGGTCTTTAGTATAACGCTTATAGACATCTATCGAACCATAGATTCGGTTTTTAAGAAAACCAAAATCGATGCCGACATTGTAAGTTGTGGTTGTTTCCCATTTGATGTCGAAGTCATATCCGTTCGGACGGTAAGTATGATACCATTGATCACCAAACTGATAACACGACTCCGGATAAGATACGGTAAAGGTACTCATGTATGGGTAATCGTTGATAATATCTTGCTGTCCGGTGACTCCATAGCTTAAACGAAGTTTCAAGTCCGATACAATTTCTGAGTCTTTTAGCCAATTTTCCTGATTAATTCTCCATCCTAAAGCTACTGAAGGAAAGATTCCCCAACGGTTGTTCGGATTGAAACGAGAAGAAGCATCAGAGCGTAAAGTAGCGGTGATCATATAGCGATCGGCAAAAGTGTAGTTTGCACGTCCATAGAACGATAGTAGGTAGTACTCCGATTCGTAATGTTTAGGAGAAGCTAACTCCGCTCCTTTGGTATCATTGGTGGTTGAGTTTTGGCGTTTCCAGAAATGTTGCCACCCATATCCTCCCATGATATTTAAATCGTGCTTTTCTGCAAAGGTGTGGGTATAGTTCGCATAAAGGTCGAGCAAAGTATTACGTTTCTCTTGCTTCGCATAGTCTTGAAGTCCGGTACCATTTTTCTGATTTTGTGTATACATCATGCCGGCTAATTCTGGAATCGCTTTGTTGAATGTGCCGGTTAGTCCGTCATATCCCATATTCAGATTAAGACGCAAATCCTCGAAACCATGTACTTTATAATCAGCAGTCATGTTACCCATGAAACGGCTAACTTCATTTTTCATTTGAGTGAGTTCTAGTACGGCAACGGGATTATCAGCTTGGATAGCCATTGGTGAGTTGCCGTTCATCCAAATGAAGTAACCTAATCCCGGATCGGTTGTTGCGGTGGCACTTCCTGTTTTCACGGGACGTGTTGGATCGTAGCTAACAGCGCTACCCACTACACCATCGGAAACCTGATGATTATTCTCTTTTGAATATTTAGCATTAAGATCGATCTTGAGGTGATTGTCGAAGAATGTAGAACTAATGCCTCCTGAAGCTGTTAAGCGTTGATAATTGTTTGTCTTGATAATACCATCTTGATTGGTATAGCCTAAAGAAACTCTATAAGGCGTTTGCTTATTAACGGCTCCTGAGAGCGAGAAGTTATGTTCTTGTCCGATGGCTGTGCGATAGATTTCGTTTTGCCAATCGGTTGTTGCTCCACCAAATTGTGGTTGTGTTGGTACCCCGGTAACCGTTGGTACGAACGATTTGAACTCATCGGTCGATAAGACGTCCATTTTCTTTGTGATTGAACCTACCGAGAAGTTTCCGGTATAATTCATTTTGACTCTGCCGTCTGCTCCTTTTTTAGTTGTGATGATAATAACTCCATTCGATGCTCTTGATCCGTAGATAGCTGTAGCAGACGCATCTTTTAGTACCGTAAAGGTCTCAATATCGTTCGGGTTGATTGAACCGATCACATTACCGGCTCCTACAATGCCCGAGTTGTCAACCGGAATGCCATCGATGACGATCAACGGATCGTTCGATGCCGAGAGAGAGGCTCCGCTACGAATACGAATCGTTGCACCCGATCCGGGTGCACCGCTTCCGGCCACCACATTTACACCGGCCACTTTGCCTACCAAAGCGTCTTGAGCAGAAGTTTGCTGACCGATTTTATCTTGCTTAAGTGCGATGACCGAACCGGTTGCATCCGATTTCTTAACCGCTCCGTAGCCTATGACTACGACGTCATTGAGCATCTGTGTATCTTCTTTCAACAAGATGGTCATCTGTTTTTGAGCTTTCATCTCGAGAGTGGTATATCCGATGTAACTCACAACGAGCATAGCATTCGGTTTAACTTGTAGTTCGAAATTTCCGTCCATATCGGTCATCATTCCGTTGGTAGTTCCTTTCTCTACCACGTTAGCACCGATGATCGGTTCTCCGGTTGCATCTTTAATGTGACCTTTAACGAGGAGTTGTTGTGCATACATGTTTGCCGAGAGTAGAATGCTCAGTAGCAAACATAACATAAAGCGCGTTTTTCCGCCATTAGACTGTTTTTTACCCATAATAAATTAGAATTTGAGGAACAAATAAGTCGATCCTTTTAGTCTTAAATCGATGGCGGCAAAAGTAGAGAGAAAAAAGAGCTCAAAACGAGCGTTTTGAGAAAAAAGTAGTGCGATTTTAATAGTAATAAGTTGTTTTACAGTTATTTGTGTTGTATGTGAAATCTCGTTTTAGTAGTGGGTTTTGAAAGTTTTTCTTTTACTTAGGCGGTTTTTTAGCCGATTTGACGAACCTGATTTTCAAAATCGTCCCGGTTGTTGACTGCTCCGTTTCTGTACTTCACCCGATAATTATAAATAGTAGATGGTGAACGGCGGAGGAATTCAGCGATTTTTAATGAATCGTTAATGCCAAGACGAATGAGTGCAAAGACCCTTAGTTCGGTATTGAGTAACTCTCCATTTTTCAACTCAATCTGTTTATCCTTTAATAACAAGTCGTTAAACTGGTTGACAAAGTTGGGGTAGATTTTTAGAAAGGTCACATCGAAATTCTGATAAAAATGGTCGATCTCATCTTTATCTAGCGACGGTTGTCTGATGACTTTGGTTAGCGCATTCATCCCTTCGGTTCGGAGAACTTGGTTCAGTTCGTTCCTATATTCTTCCACTTTATTCATATAGGCCGAACATAAATCCATGTAATAGCCGATGTACGCTTCTTTGATATTGTTCGATTCGGTTAAACTCAGATTAATTGCGGTCAACTTTTCGTTTAGAGTCAGTAATTCGGCGTTCATCTTATCTAGAATCAGCTTCGACTCCGTCACCTTCTTCTTACTTTTATGAACAATATAAACCGCTATCAATAAGGTTACTAATAATACACTGATGATGGTTATTAACAGATGGAGTTGAATGCGTTTTTCCTCCATCAGCTTATCGTGCGCTTGTTGGATGAGAGGCAAGAGCTGACTGATGTAATGAATGTTGACGCGAGAATTTACACATAGGGCGTCGTTCATGGCATAATTCATATAGCTATACGCACGCTCAATTTCCCCTTTGGCGAATAGTAATTCGGCCAGACGCTGCAGAGAAGAGTGTTTGTGTGTAGCGATCTTGACATCGTAAATAGCACTCGATGCATAGTAATAGACTGCTTCTTCCGTTTTATTCCAAGTATCATAGGTTGATCCAAGCAAATAGGCCGCCACGGCTTTTTCTTTTAGAGTAAGGGTTGGCGACTGTAATTCTTGGTTAGCTAGGGCAATGGCTTCTCTAAACTGTTTTTGATTTTGCAGCCTTTCCATCTGTGAATAGAAATAATCGATGGTGTTGGGGCGTAAAGCCGCCTTTCTCTTTTCTAAAAAAGTAAGCCCTTTTCGAGTATAATATTGTTTCAGAGAATCTTCGATGGAGACGGAGGCCATAGCCCGATAAAGCGATCGATTTAAATAATAGTATCGAGTGAGGTGTAGGGTATCCGACAGGTCGGGGACCACTTGGTTTAAGATGTCGAAGCACTCTTTGTACATACCTGCAATGAGGTGAATCTCAACCCAATCGAGATTGCTATCGACAAAAACGTTTTTGAGTTGTTTCTCAGTGGCGATTTGTCGCTTGATATTGGCATACAGGAATGCGGAATCGTTGTTGTAATAGTAATATTCGCCGTACAGCCTATCGAGTACATTGTATTGCTCCTCGGGCGATTGACAATTCGGCAACAGTTGTTTAATGGTGTTTAGCTGAATCTCTTTCGTGCTCTCATACTGCGCTTTATTTCTCAAAACTTGATCCAGCTCATCTAGTTGACGTTTAGTCTCCTTTTTAAAATTCTTATCGTTTTGACAGGCTGTCAAAGTCATTAGAAAAAAAAGTATGAGGAAAAAGGAGTTGTTTTGCATAGCGTTAACGGATAATTAAAATCTGGATGGGCGCAAAGATAATACATTTATTCTCTTTTCTCTTTTTTCGGTTGAATAAGCCATGCCTTTTCTAACTTAATAATCGGCTCATCGCACGAACTTTATCTTTCAAGATGCTTTCTCTTGATTATTTTCATCTATCTTTGTCGCCGTTCAATACCTACATCGCATGAAGCTACGGTTGCTGCATTATCATCTGATTGCTATTCTGACGGTCACCATTTGGGGGTTGACCTTTATTTCTACAAAGGTATTAATAACCAATGGTTTATCGCCTCAGACGATCTTCGCACTTCGTTTCCTGATCGCTTATCTCGGAATCTGGTTTGTTTCGCCTAAACGTCTTCTCGCTTCTAACCTAAAAGATGAACTATGGCTGATGGCCGGTGGGGTTTTTGGTGGTTCGTTCTACTTTATCACTGAGAATACCGCGTTGGAGATAACACAAACGTCGAACGTTGCCTTTTTGATCTGTACCGCACCTCTGTTGACCATTTTACTGTCGAGAGTTTGTTATCGGGATGAACGGATTAGTCGCCGATTGATGGGCGGCTCGTTGCTGGCTCTTTTTGGGGTCGGACTCGTTATCTTTAATGGGAGTTTTATTCTTCAGATCAATCCGCTGGGGGATATGCTCACGTTGCTTGCTGCCTTATCGTGGGCGTTCTATAGTCTGATCATTCGAAAGATGACTGGGCGATATTCTACCGTTTTTATGACACGTAAGATCTTTTTCTATGGTTTACTCACCGTTCTTCCGATGTTCTTAATTCATCCCACACCTTTGCATTGGGAGGTTTTGCTGTCCCCTATCGTATGGGGTAACCTTCTTTTTTTAGGTCTTTTAGCGTCGTTGGTTTGCTATATCCTTTGGAATGTCGTATTGAAGCAGCTCGGTACAGTACTTTCCTCCAATTATATCTATCTCAATCCATTAGTGACGATGATTGCTTCGGTGCTGATTCTGAATGAACGGATCACCGGTGTGGCTTTGGTTGGTGCTGCTTGCATCATTGGTGGGGTTTATTGGGGGCAAAAAAAAAGGCTGAAAACCTTTAAATGATTTTCAGCCCATTCTTCTATACTTTCGATTAGAGCACTTGTGTTAGATGATCTTTTTATTCGTTATCCGAAGTCTCCGATGATTCTGGCGCTTTATCGATCAATTCCATAAACTGATCCAATTTTGGAGTGATGATGATTTGTGTTCTACGATTACGTTGTTTACCCACAGCCGAGTGATTGTCGGTCACCGGATTATATTCGCCACGACCGGCCGCTGTCAATCGTTTCGGGTCAACGCCATATTTATTTTGTAGGGCTTGTACCACCGATGAGGCACGCAGTGCACTTAAATCCCAGTTGTTGCGAATGTTAGGACGTGAGATCGGGTCGGTGTCGGTATTTCCTTCGATCAGCACTTCGTAGTCGTTGTAATCCGTGATGATTTTAGCAATCTTGCTCAAGGTCTCGTCGGCTCTGCTATTGATCTCGTAGCTTCCCGATTTATAGAGCATATTGTCCGCTAAGGAGATATAAACAACCCCTTTTAGGACTTGTATGTCGACTTCTTTCAATTCTTCGCGACTTAAAGAACGGGTGAGGTTGTTCGATAGGACGAGATTCAGTGAGTCTGATTTGCTCTTGGTCTGTACCAACTGTTTGATAAAGCGATTGGAGGCATTGATCTCATCGACCAATTTAGAGATATTGACGTTGCCTTGAGAATTCTGACTTAAACTTTTGTCGAGTGAGCCTTGCAGTGCCGCATAAGAGGCACGAAGCTCTTCATTGTTTCTTTTAGCTTCAACAATACGTTCTTCTAGACTTTTGCCGCTTGTACGGCATTCGGCTAATTGAATTTGAGCATCTTGATAGCTCTTTTTAAGTTCGTTATTCTCAGTTTGCAATTTGCTATAATCGTCTTGTAGACCGGTAAACTGTTTTTTGGTGACACAACCGGTGAATAATAAACCGGTGGTTAGGAGTGATAAGGAAAAGATTAAAATATTACGTTTCATAACTCTGGCTTTTTAAGTGTTACAACTTGAAAACAAAGCAAAGTTACACAAAAGTTATGGGATTGGTAAGTTTATTAGCAATGTGTAACCATTTTTAATTCTATATGGCATTCTGTGAGTTTCCTAAAACTAACTGATTGGACCGCATGGACTAATCTTTTTTCTTACAGCGGCTTATTGGTTTGCCTATAGACATTCTTTCGTTCGCCTATAGGCAAACTTTTGTCCGCCTATGGTGTTTCTTTTGTTCGCCTATAGGCAAACCAATAAATCAATGCTAACGGAATCATTGGTTGTTGCTACGGTAAGGGTTGTGAATAGCTGAAAAAGAGGCTGTTAGGAAAATAAGAGCGGTCATGTGAGAGGATGCTGAAAAGCTGACGAGAGTTTAGGGCAAAAAAAAAGGAGTACCGCTGTACTCCAACCTTTGTTAACCTTAAATCTAATACTATGAAAAACACAGTACAAAGGTACGGACTTTGGGGACATCTGCAAATTTTCCAAAGAAAAAGCCATGTTTTATAACACGTTTTAATACATTTGTCCAAAATGTTAATAAAATGGGTGCTTTTTTAAATTCTGCCAACATTTCTTTAAATCACTCATTCTCTAAACCTGTTGATACTCTCTTTAAAATCGATTATCTTTGCTTCGATAAAATTTAATTGATCATCCTAAAGCAGACTACAACGTGAGTAAAGAAGATATCGTACTGACCCCAATGATGAAGCAGTTTCTCGACTTAAAGGCTAAGCATCCTGATGCTGTGATGCTTTTTCGCTGCGGCGACTTTTATGAGACGTATTCAACCGATGCGGTGATTGCTTCGGAGATTTTGGGTATTACTCTGACTAAACGAGCTAATGGTAAGGAGAAAACCGTTGAAATGGCCGGATTCCCTTATCATGCCCTAGATACGTATTTACCTAAATTGGTTCGTGCCGGTAAACGGGTAGCAATCTGTGATCAGTTGGAAGATCCAAAGATGACCAAAAAATTGGTAAAACGGGGAATTACGGAGTTGGTCACTCCGGGGGTTTCGATCAATGATACCATTCTAAATTATAAAGAGAACAACTTCTTGGCAGCCGTTCATTTTGGTAAGTTATCTTGTGGAGTCGCTTTTCTTGATATCTCGACGGGGGAGTTTCTGACAGCTGAAGGACCTTTAGATTATATTGATAAGTTGTTGAATAACTTTGCGCCGAAAGAGGTGCTTTTCGAACGTGGCAAGCGTCTGATGTTCGAAGGGAATTTCGGAACGAAGTTTTTTACTTTCGAATTGGAGGATTGGGTGTTTACCGAGACTACTGCCCGTGAACGACTTTTGAAACATTTTGAAACTCAGAATTTGAAAGGATTCGGGGTGGAACAGCTTAAGAACGGTATTGTGGCTTCGGGAGCGGTGTTGCAGTATCTCATCATGACACAGCATACACAGATTGGGCATGTTACGGCGTTGTCGCGCATAGAAGAGGATAAATATGTCCGTCTGGATAAGTTTACGGTGCGTAGCTTGGAACTGATTGGTAGCATGAATGATGGTGGAACGAGCCTCATTAATGTGATCGATCGAACCATCAGTCCCATGGGAGGGCGTTTGTTGAAGCGTTGGATGGTGTTTCCGCTGAAAGAGGTGCAACCGATTAACGACCGACTGAATGTGGTGGAATATTTTTTCCGGGAGCCGGAATTTAAATCGCTCATAGAGGAACAGTTACATCTCATAGGCGATTTGGAACGTATTATTTCGAAAGTCGCTGTTGGCCGTGTCTCACCGCGTGAAGTGGTGCAGTTGAAAGTGGCTTTGCAGGCTATTCAACCCATTAAAGAGGCTTGTCTTCAAGCCGAGAATCCGAGCTTAACCCGGATCGGTGAACAGCTGAATTTGTGTCTCTCTATTCGCGAACGGATTGAGAAAGAGGTTGTTAATGATCCTCCTTTGTTGATCAATAAGGGAGGGGTGATTCAAAATGGCTTGAATGAGGAGTTGGATGAGTTGCGTCGTATTTCTTATTCGGGAAAAGATTATTTGTTGAAGATCCAGCAGCGCGAGAGTGAGGAAACGGGTATTCCTAGCTTGAAGGTGGCTTATAATAATGTGTTTGGTTATTATATCGAGGTTCGTAACATCCATAAAGATAAAGTGCCCCAAGAGTGGGTACGTAAGCAAACGTTGGTCAATGCCGAACGTTATATCACTCAGGAACTCAAAGAGTATGAAGAGAAAATCTTGGGTGCTGAGGATAAGATCTTAGCTCTCGAAACACGACTCTATAACGAATTGGTACAGGGTTTGACGGAATTTATTCCGGCGATCCAGATTAATGCGAATCAGATTGCCCGGCTCGACTGTTTACTCTCATTTGCTAATATTGCTCGTGAGAATCACTATATTCGTCCGGTAATTGAGGAGAGCGATGTGCTCGATATTCGTCAGGGTCGTCATCCGGTGATTGAGAAACAGTTACCGGTTGGTGAGAAGTATATTGCTAATGATGTGTTGCTCGATACGACTGAGCAACAGGTGATGATCATTACGGGGCCTAATATGGCGGGTAAATCGGCTTTGCTTCGACAGACGGCTTTGATCACGTTAATGGCTCAAATTGGTTCGTTTGTACCAGCCGAAAGTGCACGAATCGGTTTGGTCGATAAGATTTTTACGCGTGTAGGAGCGAGCGATAACATTTCAGTCGGGGAATCGACGTTTATGGTCGAGATGAACGAAGCGGCTGATATCTTGAACAATATATCGTCGCGTAGTCTGGTCTTGTTTGATGAGTTGGGACGCGGAACGTCGACTTACGACGGTATTTCTATTGCTTGGGCTATTGTGGAGTATATCCATGAACATCCTAAGGCTAGAGCGCGTACGTTGTTTGCCACACACTATCATGAGTTGAATGAGATGGAGAAATCGTTCAAGCGGATTAAGAATTATAATGTCTCGGTGAAAGAGATTGATAATAAAGTGATTTTCCTTCGGAAATTGGAACGTGGAGGCAGCGAGCACTCGTTCGGTATTCATGTGGCGAAGATGGCGGGTATGCCGAAAAGCATTGTGAAGCGGTCGGATGAGATCTTGAAGCAACTGGAGTCGGACAATCGTCAGCAAGGTATTTCTGGTAAACCTTTGACCGAAGTCGGTACACATCGAGGGGGCATGCAACTCAGTTTCTTCCAATTGGAGGATCCGGTGCTTTGTCAGATTCGTGATGAGATCTTAACGCTCGATGTGAATAATTTGACTCCTATAGAGGCCTTGAATAAATTGAACGATATTAAAAAGATCGTGAAAGGGAAATAGAGGACCTCATGGACGGTTGATCAACATCAGTCCTACTCCTCTAATGGTCTTGATCTCAATATGGGGCTCATCGGAGAGAAGTTTGCGCAGTTTACTGACAAACACATCGAGGCTTCGTGAGGCAAAGAAATCTTTCTCAGTATCCCAGAACTTGGCTAGGATAATTTCTCGTTTCACGGTTTCGTTCTGGTTTTGACTGAGGAGTTCCAACAATTGAGCTTCTCTGACGGTTAATGTTTCGGTTCGGCCGGTTACGTGATCTTTTAAAGTGGCGTGTTGAGCGTTTAGGGTGTAACGTCCCAAACGACAGTCGTGGGTTTCACAGCGCGACTTGAGACCTTGTTTCATTTTTAGTAAGGCATGAATGTGAGCATCCAGTTCGTCTGGGACGAAGGGTTTTTTCACATAATTATTGACTCCTAATTTATACCCTTCTTTTACATCTTTAGGTGAAGTTAGCGCAGAAGCAAATAGGATGGGGGTGTCGCCATCCGTTTCTCGAATGCGTTCTACCATTTCAAAACCTGTCATCACCGGCATGTCTATATCGGCAATGATCATATCGGGTTGATGTTGTTCCCAAGCTTTAAGGCCTTCTACTCCGTTCGATGCGGTAATGACTTCGTAACCGCCAATAATGTCTTGTAAGCCGGTTTGAACAATATAGGTTAGTGTAGGGTCGTCTTCAACAAGTAGTAATCTAATCATAGTCTTTCATGATCAAGGGTAAATATAGCGTAAATTCTGTAAACTCACCTTCTATGCTATTGACATAGACTTTGCCTCGATGGGCTTGTATCACTTGATAAACATAGTTTAGTCCTAACCCGAATCCGGAAGGTCCTCCTTTTCGAGTAAGCTTCACGGCAGAGGCTCTTTCAAACTTCTCAAAAATGGTCTTTTGGTCTTTCTCGGATATACCAAGTCCATCGTCGTGAACCTTGATTAAGGTATAATCGTTGTTGTTGGAGCTACTAATGGTGATGTTTACTATTGATTTTGAATATTTTATGGCATTATCAATGAGGTTGCTTAAGACTTCTCTTAAGAAATCTTCATCGGCACAGACTTCTTGGGCTTCAAGGTGTGTGGCGAAATGAATGGGTTTATTGGCTTTTGCAGAAAACTTCTCGATCAGATCAGCAATCATCGATGGCAGATCAATGAGTTGAAATGATAATTCCAGCTTATGATTCTCAAGTTTCGATAACGTGAGCACCTTATCGGTCAGCTTAAGTAGATGTTCTCCTTCTTGTTCTATGATATTAAAGTATTTCTCTTTTAATTCGGGTTTGTGATCGAGCTTTCCACTATGAATAAAGTTGGTGCACATCATAATCGAACTGAGTGGCGTCTTCATGTCGTGTATCATGGCATAAGAGAAGTCTTCTCGAATTCGTGCAATTTTGTTTTGTCTGGTGATTATTTTTATCTGATAGATAATGCAACTCACAACGATAATCATCATGATAACAGTCGCCAACATAAGTAAAATCATACGCTGAAAGACTGTATAATAGGGACTTAAGATGGTGGCTTGTACGGCTTGAGACTCGTCCAAGCGGATGGGGATCATCTGGGTCTTTATGGCACCAAACATCGGACTATTCGTCTCTTGCGTTGTTCCTATAATCGAATGGTTGGAGGCTTTAATGCGCTCAATGTATATAGACGTATCTATTCCTTTTTCTTTTAAGAGTCCGGTATAAATAGAATCCAGGTTCTCTATGTTGATATCAATGTTGAATTGTAAGAAACTTTCTAATAAATAAGTCGATTCTAATACTTTTTTCTTTTTGTCTTTTTTATTTCTTGGGGCTCCGAGGGCTTTGGTTCCTGACGGAACTTCGCTGAAATGCGAAGTGGCTTCTTTAAATGACGCTTCTTCAAAAAGACGGTAACAATCGTCTGATAGATTTTGATTAATGATAGAATATGTGCTGTATAGCCACATGATTTGGAGACCTAATATGGCTATAAGTCCAACAATTGTTATAATTTTTATGTGAACATTTTTCATATTCTAATTTTGAGCAAAGATATAACAAAGTGATAATATTATATAACCTTTTGATAACCTTTTTTCCTTTTTCATGAAAGTAGGTTTGTGTAAACCAAAAAAAGGAAATATGGAAGAATTGAAAAATGGATTAGTGGAGGAATTACCTCTTGACGAGATTATTGACATTTATGGCGGAGAGGCTATCATCGTGGAGTATATCTGTGTTGATGGCGAATGGATTCCTGTTTATAAAGAGGTATAATGGTTTTCACTGTAGTTTATACACTCCAAAGAGGGCTTTTGAGAGGAAGGTCCTCAGTTACTCTTTTTGTGACAAAGCAGGTTAACCGACAAAAGGATGCTATTTATAGCATCCTTTTGTGCATCATACTGTCAGCAATCGTTTTTCCTTCTTGAGGAGCCTTTTTGAGAAATGATTATTTTTATTCTGCTTTAAAAGTGTCGTGACCATTAACCTAACGATAACTTTTAAATAACCTACTTTCTTTTGGGGAAGGTCTAGTTTTGTAGCAGATTGGATTAGAGAAAGCGTATATAGAGATGTTATTACCGAATGAATGGATAGAAGATAGTATTGAAACGTATATCTATCAACGCACCACAAAGTCACAAGTCATCTATTGGATTGTGCTATTGTTTGTTATGGTGACCTTGGTTGCCTTGCCGTTTATTTATGTGGATATCTCTGTGCAAGGTAATGGCATGGTAAGACCAATAGCGGAAAAGAGTGAAATTAATGCCGTTCTTACTGAACAAGTTGATTCTGTTTATGTGCGAGAGGGACAACAAATCCATAAGGGGGAGCTGATTTTGCGTTTTCGTACGGGACAATCGGATCATCGAATTGGTTATCAGAAGTCGCGCTTGAGCGATTGTGAGAAACAATTGGCCGATTTGGAGCTATTGTCGATCGGTAAATCTCCTTCGACTTTTTCTTCGATGCTTCGAAAACAAGAGTCTATTTATTATGATCAAAGAAAGCACAAGCTTGAGATAGCATTGGCACAAGCGAAAAAGAATTATAAGCGAAATCAAGTCTTATTTGAGAAGCAAGTGATTTCAGAGGAGGAATATGATCGTTCGCTTTTTGACTACCAGGATCGAAAAGATGAGCTGCAAACTTTGATTGAGAGTCAGTTAAATGTGTGGCAATCTGATTTAAGCGAATATCGCCGTTCATATGATGAGATAAAGATGGCTTTACAACAAGAAGTCAAGAGTCGGGCATTCTATCTGGTTCGGAGCCCCGTGAACGGAACTGTGGATCAATTTTCGGGTATATATTCCGGAAGTAATGTTCAAGCCGGACAGCTATTGGCTGTTATCAGCCCTGATTCTACGCTATATCTTGAAACTTATGTTGAGCCTAGAAATATTGGGCTAATAAGCATTGGTATGCCTATAAACGCACAGATCGAATCATTTAATTATGCGGAGTGGGGGACTATTCCCGGAAGAGTAAAAGAAATCTCTTCGGATTTTCAGATCGATCATCGTGGACGTATGGTCTTTAAAGTGAAATGTGAGATTAAACGTTATTTTCTACAATTGAAAAATGGGAGGATTGGTCGACTTAGAAAGGGGATGACTGCAAATGTGCATTTTATGGTTACTCGACGTTCATTGTTCGATCTGCTTTATCAGACCATGGACAATTGGGTGAACCCAAAACAATATAATGATGAGGCGAAGGTCATGTGAAACGGACTTAGAGTGGATGATAATAGAGGATAAAGAATAAATATGAATAGATATAAAAAGGGAGTAAAGCTTAAACAGCAGGATGTTACCGATTGCGGAGCCACTTGTTTGGCATCGATTTGTGCCTATTATGGACTGTTGTTTCCCATTGCGCGTATTCGTCAATATGCATTTACTGATCAGAAAGGAATCAATGTTTTAGGGTTAATAGAAGCGGCTAAGAAACTTGGATTTTCGGCTAAGGGTGTTCGAGCCAAGTTTGAGGCTTTGAAAATCATTCCTAAACCAGCTATAGCCCATATCATTCTTGAAGATCAGCGTCAGCACTTTGTGGTAATCTATAAAGTGACCGATCGCTATATCCTTTACATGAATCCTGAGGATGGAAAGATGCACAAACGAACATGTGATGATTTTCAAGAAGAATGGACCGGCGTTTTGGTTCTGGCCACGCCGAATGAGATGTTCAAAAAAGGGGATATGAAGGTTGGGTTAACCAAAAGGTTTTTCTCTTTGCTCTGGCCTCATAGGAGTAATATGGTTCAAGCGGTTTTCGGAGCGTTAGTCTATAGTTTGTTGGGACTATCGACTTCTATTTATATTGGGAAAATAACCGATTATGTGCTCGTTGATAAGAATGTAAACTTACTGAATTTGTTGGGAGTGATGATGTTGTTTATCTTGTTGCTCCGTACCTTCGTTGGGGCGATGAAGAGTATTCTGGCTTTAAAAACCGGACAACGGATTGATGCGGTACTTATCCTGGGATATTATAAACACTTGTTGACTTTGCCACAGCAGTTTTTTGATACGATGAGGGTCGGAGAGATTATCTCTCGTGTGAATGATGCGGTGAAGATACGAAACTTTATAAACGGTGTGTCACTCGATTTAATCGTTAATTCAATGATTCTTGTTTTCTCTGCCGGTTTAATGTTGGTTTATTCTTGGAAGCTGGCTTTTGTTACGATGCTTTCGACACCGCTCTTTTTCTTGATCTTCTGGGGATTTAATCGGTTAAATCGTAAATATCAACGTGGAATCATGGAGAGTAGTGCTGAATTAGAATCTCAATTGGTCGAATCGGTCCATTCTATTTCAACCATTAAATGCTTTGGACTTGAGGAGTTTTCTAATCTGAAAACGGAAACCCGTTTTGTGCATTTGCTTAGGAACACGTATCGAAGTGTTTATGGAGCAATAATGGCGCAGGGAGGAATTCAGTTTGTATCAACGGGTATCACCATCGCAATGGTATGGTTGGGAAGTCTTATGGTGATCGATCAAGAACTGACGCCTGGTACGTTAATGGTGTTTTATTCGTTAGTGGGATATATTGTTTCTCCTATTGGATCGTTAATATCGTCGAATAAAACGATTCAAGAGGCTTTGATCGCAGCCGATCGATTGTTTCAAATCATGGACTTGGAACGGGAACAAGATGATCGAGGTAAGGTGTGCCTAGATTCGGATATGATTGGTGATCTTTGTTTCGAAAACGTGTCGTTTCGTTACGGTTCTCGTAAGGAGGTCTTCGATGGGTTGAATTTGAGATTGGAGAAAGGGAAAATGACCGGCATAATCGGTGAGAGTGGATCGGGTAAGACTACGCTAATCTCCCTTTTGCAGGGTATCTATCCCATAGAAAAGGGACATATTCGTATTGGGGAGTATAATCTTGCACAGATTGACCATAGGAGTCTTCGTCGCCGTATTGGTACAGTCCCTCAGCAAATAGAGTTGTTTGCAGGGAGTATCACAGAAAATATAGCTGTGGGTGATCTTCAACCTGATATGAAACGAGTTATTAGTCTGGTTGGACAGTTAGGCTTGAAGGAGTTCATTGAAAATTTGCCTCAAGGGTTTATGACGTATATTGGGGAACATGGTGTTTCTCTTTCTGGGGGTGAACGTCAGCGTATTGCGATTGCTCGAGCTTTATATAAAGACCCGGATATCTTGATTTTTGATGAAGCGACTTCATCGTTAGATTCTCTATCTGAACGGTATGTTAAGGAAATGTTTCAGACTCTTCTAAAGCAAGGTAAAACAATTCTTGTCATCGCTCATCGATTGAGCACGGTAAAGCGTGCCGATAAGATTGTTGTATTGGGAAAAGGGCAAGTTTTGGAGTCTGGGACGCATCAAGAACTTTATAAATCGGGTGGAGCTTATTATCGATTTTGGAATGAACAACTGGATGAGGCGGAATAGGATGGGGGCGAGCGAGCACTCTGTTTGTTTTTCGTAAAGCCTAAATGCTTTATTTGAATGATAACATTCTATTAACCTATTATTAATGACGAATGCCTTACTTTTGTGATGAAAAGTAATAGCTATACCTATGGAACTTTATTATTGTGTGTTGCTTTTAGTCCTTTTTATTCTATCGAGATAGACAGGAGATAATAGAGCTAAAACAGCTTAGCATTAGAATGATATAATTAGAAGATTGATAGGAAGTGATTCGCTGGTTAGGGGGAATCCGAATTCTTTTTATTAATTTAAACGAGTAAAAAGAACTTTTACTCGTTTTTTAAAACGATAAGAACCGATATTGACTGAGTATTCGTCATGATCGGTTCTTATTGTTTTTTATGAAGTCTATTCTAAACGAGCTTTTTAGATTTCTTCCCGTAGAAGAACATGAAGTATATTCCGATAATAATGAATGGGACGCTTAGCCATTGGCCCATATTGAACATCATACTATCTTCGAAAGATTCTTGATTCTCTTTTACAAATTCGATGAAGAATCGGAAGATGAAAATATAACTCAGGCATAGTCCAAAAAAGAATCCACGGTGCAGTTTTGAACTATATTTCTTATAAAGATAGATCATGATAAAGAAAAGGATAAAGTAGGCTATTGCTTCATAGAGCTGTCCCGGGTGACGAGGTTGGAGATCGACACGCTCAAACACAAAGGCCCAAGGTACATCGGTTGGTTTACCGATAATCTCGGAGTTCATCAAGTTGGCTAATCGGATAAACCCTGCGGTAACTGGGGTGGCAACTGCAATCATGTCGACAACATCTAGATAGTGCATCTTCGTTTTTCTGCAATAGAGCCAAAGGGCAATGATCAATCCTAATGTTCCTCCGTGGCTAGCCAAACCTTCATAGCCTGTGAACTTCCATCCACCACCGGGTAGAAATTTGATGGGAAGAATCATTTCCCAGAAATGAGACAGGTAATACTCGGGTGCATAAAAGAGGCAGTGGCCTAAGCGAGCACCGATTAATATGCCAAAGAAGCAATAGAAAAATAAAGGTTCGAAGGTCTTTTCATCAATTTTCTTGTCACGATATTGATAGTGAACTATCATGTAGGCAAAAAAGATACCAACAGCCCATAAGAGTCCGTAATAACGGATGGAAATGCCGAAAAGATTGATTAATTCCGGATTTGGATTCCAGTGAATGGAGAGTAGTAAAGTGTTCATTGCTGATTATGATTTGAAGTTTGTACGACGTTTTGAAAATGGTTGGCCATCAGACGGTAAGTAGGAAGGTCTATTTGATAGTCTTCAGCGAATCTGAGGACATCGAATAAAATGGCTTGTAGTTCGGAGTTGCCTCCGCACATAAGATCTCGTTGCATGGATGATCGAGACTCCGGAAGCATTTTATCCAGAACTTTTAAATTGTAACTCACTTGATCCTCAGGTAGGATAATGTTCATCTGAACGGCTAGAGCTTGAATCTCTTCGGATAAACGAATAAAAGTGTCGCGTTGGTGTCCTTGGTTTTGTAGCTCACGCATCGGAACATCGTAATAGGCTCCGGTGACTGCTGCAGCGGAAATGAACGCCCACTTGATAAAGGTGTCGCGGCGGATATGATCCGAAAGATCGACTTTTATGCCACAATTGGTTAAATCTTCTTTAATGGCTTCTAGAGGTTCAATGGGGCAATGGCTTCCCGGAGGTACACCATAGACTAAACGAAAGATGTTACCTTGTTGATTAATTTCACCAAGACTTATACGTTCACTGACGATGTAGATGCAGCCTTCCAGTATGGTTACTGTAGGGAGCATCTGTTGCAAGTGTGAACCAATGGCGAAACCATTGAGAATCGGAATAACAATGGTTTTGGAATGTGAAACTCGCTCAATGAAGGGAATGATAGGTTTTAATGAGTAAGCTTTAACGCAAACAAATATGACATCGGCTTTCTCGTTATAGGTTTCGGTGGCATAAGTTGGAAGATGAAGATGGTGTTCGCCTTTTAAATCGGACTTCAGATGTAATCCGTTAGTTTGTAAGGCTTTTAAATGTTCACCGCGAGCAATGCAAGCCACATCTTTTCCACCTAATGATAGAAAACCCGCTATGCTGCCTCCGACACCTCCTATTCCTATAACAAGGTATTTCATGTTGCCTATTGTTTATACATTAAATCGGAAGTGCATAATATCACCGTCTTGTGCAGTGTATTCTTTTCCTTCTACACTTAACTTGCCGGCTTCTTTTACTGCGGCTTCCGATCCGTAGTTAATGAAATCTTCATATTTTATGACCTCAGCACGGATAAAACCTTTTTCAAAATCAGTGTGGATCACACCGGCACATTGTGGGGCTTTCCATCCTTTTTCATAAGTCCATGCTCGGACTTCTTGCACGCCGGCAGTAAAGTAAGTTTCGAGGTTTAAGAGTTTATAAGCTGATTTGATGAGGCGATTGACTCCAGATTCTTCCAATCCGATTTCACCTAAAAACAATTGACGATCTTCGTAAGTCTCTAGCTCGGCAATCTCCGATTCGGTCTTGGCAGCTAAAATTAGAATCTCTGCATCTTCGTCTTTTACGGCTTCCCGAACCATATCTACGTATTTATTACCATTCACGGCACTAGCTTCATCTACGTTGCAAACGTACATCACCGGCTTGGAAGTTAGCAGGAATAATTCGTGAGCGATTTTTTGCTCGTCTTTGGTTTCGAATGTTACGGTACGTGCCGATTTTCCTTGTTCCAATGCTTCTTTATATTGCACGAGAACATCGTAAGTTTGTTTGGCTACTTTATCGCCACCGGTTTGAGCTTGCTTCTGAACTTTTTGAATGCGGTTGTCGATTGTTTCTAAATCCTTTAGTTGAAGTTCATAGTCAATAATCTCTTTGTCTCGTATGGGGTTCACACTGCCATCAACGTGTGTTACATTATCGTCATCGAAACAACGAAGCACATGGATAATAGCATCAGTTTCACGAATGTTGGCTAGGAACTTATTACCCAATCCTTCTCCTTTACTTGCTCCCTTAACTAATCCGGCAATGTCGACAATTTCGACAGTTGTTGGAACAATGCGTTGAGGGTTGATGAGTTCTGCTAGTTTATTTAAGCGTTCGTCGGGTACGGTGATGACGCCGACATTAGGTTCTATTGTACAAAAAGGAAAGTTTGCCGATTGAGCTTTTGCGTTCGACAGACAGTTAAAAAGAGTGGACTTTCCCACGTTTGGAAGTCCTACAATACCACATTGTAAAGCCATAAAAAATATATATGTTGTTTATTATCAATTAATGTGCGGCAAAGATAGTAAAAAAACCGACGCAGTAGACTCATCCGCCTTTATTGCATCGGCTTTTGTAAAAGAAGTTAGGATGGTTTATGGCTTCTCGTTACCTCTTAACCCGAAGATTTTACCACTTAATTGTTCTATTTCGACCTTCCAGACTTTGACATTCTTTATGGCTGGATCTGAATATCGAAAGTCATTGTCGGTATAATGGTGCATAATAATGTCTAGCCCTTGGCGCTTTTCTTCAAAGGTCTCAATAAAAGAAACTTTTCCTCGGCACATCGCACTTTCTGATCGCATGCTGTAGCTACAAGCAATTTTGGAGTTCTGATAAACAAGCTCGTTGCCGGAGCAAAAAGTTAGGCAGACATGATTATCTCGATGAAGCATTTCTAACTTACTGCCTTCCGGTCCGGAATGTAAATAAATGGCATCATCGTGATATCCAAAGTTCATCGGTAATACGTATGGATGCCCCTCTAGATCGGTTATTCCAACAAAACAAATATCGCTTTTTTTTATGATTTCTTTAATGCGTATCGGATCTTCAATTGTAACTGTTTTCATTGTTTAATTTTTCTCTAATTACTCTACCAACTGAAAATCTAATTGTTTCTTTTCTAAATTGGCACGAGCGACTCTAACTGTGATGCCGTCACCTAAGCTATAAACGCGATGTTTGCGGCGACCGCGAAGGCAATAGTTCTTTTCGTCGAATTCATAATAGTCGTCATCCAAATCACGAATAGGGATCATTCCTTCACATTTGTTTTCATTAAGTTCAACGTAAAGTCCCCATTCTGTTACACCTGAGATAACGCCATCGTAGATTTGTCCTAGGCGTTCGGTCATGTATTCAACTTGTTTATACTTGATCGAAGCTCGTTCTGCATTTGCTGCGATTTGCTCCATATTCGAACTATGATCGCACAGTGATTCATACTTGCTCTCTGAGACTGTACGTCCGCCATCCAGATATTTAGTGACTAAACGATGAACCATCATATCCGGAAAACGACGGATCGGAGAGGTGAAATGGGTGTAATAATCGAATGCCAAACCGTAGTGCCCAATGTTGTGAGTGGAATATCTGGCTTTCTGCATGGCCCGAATAGAAACGGTTTCAATCAGATTTTCTTCTTTCTTCCCGTGGATATCATCTAGCAGATGATTGATGGATTTGGAGATATCTGTCTTTGAACCACTGGTACGCATTCTATAACCAAATCGGGCAATAAATTGTGCTAAGTTATCGAGCTTTTCAGGATCTGGCAGATCATGTATACGATAAGGGAGTACTTTGGCTTTCTTGTTTTGAGGCACCTTACCGATTTTTTCAGCAACCGTCTTATTGGCCAATAACATAAACTCTTCTACAAGCTTGTTCGCATCTTTCGATTCCTTAAAATAGACGCTAAGCGGCTTACCTTTTTCGTCAATCTCGAATTTCACTTCGTAACGATCGAAGTTGATAGCTCCCGAAGCAAATCGTTTTTCGCGGAGGGCTTTAGCAATCGTGTCAAGCATGAGAACTTCCTCTTTAAAGTCCCCTTCTTTAGTCTCGATGATCTGTTGCGCTTCTTCGTAGGTGAAGCGTCGATCGGAATTGATGACGGTGTGTACCACTCGGGCATCTTTAACTTCTCCCTTTTCTGTGATGTTGAAGATGACTGAATAAGCCAATTTCTCTTCGTTTGGACGAAGTGAACAGATAAAGTTACAAAGACGTTCAGGTAACATCGGAATGGTACGGTCGACCAAGTAGACCGATGTAGCGCGCTTTTCTGCTTCTTTATCGATGATGCTGCCTTCTTTGACATAATGCGTTACGTCAGCAATGTGAACTCCAACTTCCCATACGCCTGTCGAGAGTGGACGAATGGATAAAGCATCATCAAAGTCTTTGGCATCTTTAGGGTCGATCGTAAAGGTCGTGACCTTTCGGAAGTCTTCTCGTTGAGCAATTTCTTCGGCGGTTATTTCTGCTGGGATCTGGTCTGCAGCCTTTTCCACAGCTTGAGGATAGATATAGGGTAACCCAAATTCCGCCAAAATAGCATGCATCTCAGTTGTGTTATCACCAGCTTTTCCTAAAACATCAATGACTTGCCCGATCGGATTTTTGGCTTTATCGGGCCATTCGATGACTTTGACAATGGCTTTATCCCCATTTTTCCCGCCTTTTAGTTTATCTCTCGGGATAAAGATGTCGTTGGCCAATGTTCTATTTTCTGTGACTAAGAAGGCATATGACTTTGCGACTTCCAATGTACCGACAAAGGTGTCATTGGCTCGCTCGATAATTTCGATAACCTCTCCTTCGGCATCTCTTTGTTTGCGCTTGGCATAAAACATGATTTTAACTTTATCATTGTTCATGGCATGTGCAGAGTTGCGTTCGGCAATGAAAATCGGATCCCCTCCTCCTTCAGGAATAAATGAATTCTTTCCATTGCTTTTGCGTTGAAAAGTTCCGATCAACTCGGTTCCATGACTGGTGACACGAAATTGTCCCTTTTCTATTTCCGTAATGTAGTCATCGTACAATAATTCATGAATAATATCTACGCACAACATCTTTTGTGGATGAGTCGTGAGGTGTAGCTCAGAGAAAATGTACCTCATGCTAAGGGTTTCTCCTGATTTGGCTTGGAAAAAGTCTATCAACAGCTTAGCCAGTTGCTTTTTATTCATTCTTTTCCCGGCCTTTTTTTCTTTCTTTTCTTTCTTTTTCGCCATATTTTTGAATTTAATAATCGTTCTATATTCTTTTGATAAAATACAAAGTAAACAATTTTTTGAATTAAATAGAGAGGATTCAGATAAAAGTTTTGTTACTGATCGTCGTTTTGCAGATGGAAGTAAAAAGCTGCAACGCAACTTCTTGTTTTATATAACTTTATTTTATCTTTGCAGAAATAATCATGCTAAAAATTTAGAAAATGAATGAATTAGCCTCGAAGGCTCGAGAGAAAGAAATATATACAGTTACCCTTTGGGGGAGTGTTGTTAATTTGTTATTGCTTGTTTTAAAGTTTGCGGCAGGAGTGTTAGGACATAGTGCGGCGATGATTGCCGATGCTGTTCACTCCCTATCCGACTTTGTTACAGACGTTATTGTGATTCTCTTTGTGCGCATCTCTAATAAGCCACAAGATGAGGAGCATGATTATGGTCACGGCAAGTACGAAACGATGGCGACAGCAATTATCGGAGTGCTATTGATTGGTGTGGGCTTAGGTATTTTCTGGAATGGGGCTTCTGCGATTTATGCTTTTTATAAGGGTGAACCTTTATCCTCGCCAGGCTATATTGCCTTGATTGCCGCTTTATTGTCCATTGTGTCGAAAGAATTATTATATCAATATACTGTAAAAGTCGGTAAACGGCTTAAATCGAGCCCGGTTGTTGCTAACGCTTGGCACCATCGCAGTGATGCTTTTTCGTCGATAGGAACAGCTTTGGGTATTGGCGGTGCTGTCTTGCTTGGAGCCGATTGGAGCGTTTTGGATCCAATCGCTGCTGTTGTCGTAAGCTTTTTCATCGTGAAAGTTGCTTTGCAACTTTTTATTCCATGCATGGAAGAATTGTTGGAGAAATCATTACCTCAAGAGGTTGAGAAAGACATTGAAGGTATTTTACTCTCGTTTCCTGAGGTCTCTGAACCGCATCATTTACGTACTCGAAGGATTGGTAGTTATTGTGCGATTGAAGTTCATATTCGCATGGATGGAAAGATTGTTTTGGAGGAAGCTCATTCTGTGACTGTTGCTATTGAGCAAAGACTCCGAGAGATGTTTGGGCAGCGTACGCTGATTAATATTCACGTAGAACCTAAGAAATAATGGGTAGTATTTTAATTACAGGGGCTAGTGGCTTTATTGGAAGTTTTATTGTTGAAGAAGCTTTAAAACGAGACTTTGGAGTTTGGGCCGGAATACGTTCCACGAGTAGTCGGACTTATCTTCAAGATCCTAAAATTCATTTTTTAGAATTGGATTTTGCTCATCCGAATACCCTTCGTGCTCAGCTTTCAGGTCATAAAGGGACTTATAATAAGTTTGACTATATCGTACATTGTGCTGGTGTAACTAAATGTGCAGAAGAGAAGACATTTGATCATGTTAACTATCTACAAACTAAATATTTTGTAGATACGTTGCGAGAGTTGAATATGGTACCGAGACAATTTATCTATGTGAGCACGTTAAGTGTGTTCGGCCCTATTCACGAACAAACATTCGAACCTATTCGTGAAGATGACTCTCCTCTACCAAATACGGCTTATGGATTAAGCAAACTTAAGGCGGAACTTTATATTCAAAGCATTCCCCGTTTTCCTTACGTGATTTTTCGTCCAACTGGGGTATATGGACCCCGTGAGATGGATTATTTCTTGATGGCAAAGTCGATTAAACAGCACTTGGATTTTTCGGTTGGCTATAGCCGTCAGGATCTGACTTTTGTTTATGTGAGAGATGTTGTTCAGGCTGTTTTCAAGGCTATAGATAAGAATGTCAGTTGTCGCGCGTATGCTTTGTCTGATGGACAAGTTTATGATAGTCGTGCATTTTCTGATCTTATACAGAAAGAACTTGGTCATCCGTTTGTTATTCATCTGAAATGTCCGTTATTTATTTTAAAAACTATATCTTTGTTCGCTGAATTTATAGCGAAACGCTCTGGAAAAGGGAGTACTTTAAATTCTGATAAATACAAAATAATGAAACAACGTAATTGGCAATGTGATATAACTCCGACCATAAATGAATTGGGTTATTCCCCAGAATATAAATTAGAGAGAGGCGTTGAAGAAACAATTACATGGTATAAGAAAGAAGGATGGCTTTAGATTTGTTTAAACGGGTAGAAACGCGCAAAGGATTGTTTGCTGTAGAGAAAGCGACATTGATCTATACATTGTTGACTTCCATTTTAGTTCTCTTTTTGTTCCAACAGATGGATCATCCTTGGAAGATGCTTTTGGATCGGGTCGTTATTGTAGGAGTTACCTTCCTTTTGATGTACTTATATCGATTGGCGCCTTGTAAGTTCTCGGCATTTATTCGCATTGCTGTTCAGCTGAGTTTACTTTCTTATTGGTATCCGGATACTTTTGAGTTTAATCGGTTTTTTCCCAATTTAGATCATATCTTCGCTTCTGCTGAAGAGTTTATATTTAATGGTCAGCCTGCTATTTGGTTTTCTCGTACATTTCCTCATTTGATTGTGAGTGAGGCCTTTAACATGGGGTATTTCTTCTATTATCCGATGATTCTAATTGTTATGCTTTATTACTTTTTCTTTAAGTTTGAGCATTTCGAGAAGGTTTCTTTTGTATTGGTGACCTCCTTCTTTATTTATTATCTGGTTTACATCTTTTTGCCGGTTGCAGGACCTCAATTCTATTATCCGGCTATCGGATTGGATAATGTGGCTAAGGGGGTATTTCCATCAGTGGGGGATTATTTCAATTTTCATCATGAATTGTTGCCGGGTCCTGGTGATCAACAAGGCTTTTTCTATAGTTTGGTTGAGGGATCACAACAAGTTGGTGAACGCCCTACGGCTGCTTTCCCGAGTTCGCATGTTGGCGTTTCCACTATTTTGATGATTATGGCTTGGAGAGGGGATAAGAGATTATTCTTTGGATTAGCACCCATTTATTTTCTACTTTGCGGTGCTACTGTTTATATTCAAGCGCATTATGTCATCGATGCCATTGCTGGTTTTTTCTCAGCCATTCTTATTTATACCTTTGTTTCTAGGGTCTTCAACCGATGGTTCAAAACCCCTTTATTCAAAGCATAAAAGCTTGATCTGAGTGATTTTTGAGCTAGGATAAAATAAAGTGCTCTTCTTATGGAGAAAACCTCCTTTTGGAAGAGCATTTTTATTATTTCTTTTTAAATCAAAGTCCTTTCTTGGAGAGCCTTTTGAAAGGGTTTAAAGGCTAATAGACGATTCTTTTAAATCTTCTTCTATGGTTTTGAAGATTTCGAATAACTCTTCTTTGGTTTCGGCACGTAGCATTGCAATCCGTGTATTCTTAAAATTCGGAATCCCTTTAAATAATGGACTTGCCGCTAGATGACGACGGACATGCAGGATGCCACGGCGTTCATCCAATAGATTCACGCTGTCGACGACTTGTTGGCGGAGTACGTTCATCTTCCAATCAAAATCGAGTGGAGTAAGTAATTCGCCAGTGGTTAGGTAATGTTTGATTTCCTTGAAAATCCATGGGCGACCGAAACTTGCACGTCCGATCATAACCGCATCAACTCCATATCGATCGAAACACTCCTTGCAGCGTTCTGGGGTTGTGACGTCGCCATTGCCAATGATTGGTATATGCATGCGTGGATTATTTTTCACTTCTCCAATCAGTGTCCAATCGGCTTCGCCGGTATACATTTGCGCACGTGTGCGGCCATGAATCGTTAACGCAGCAATTCCACAATCTTGTAGTTGCTCAGCTAGATCGACGATAATTTTATTATTAGCGTCCCAGCCTAAACGCGTTTTTACGGTAACCGGAATCTTTACAGCGTCGACGACTGATCGAGTAATTTCGAGCATTAACGGAATATTTTGCAGCATACCTGCTCCGGCTCCTTTACCTGCGACTCGTTTTACCGGGCAGCCAAAGTTGATATCTAGAATGTCTGGCTGAGCTTCTTCGACAATTTGTGCCGCCTTCACCATTGTTTCGGTATCTTTTCCGTAAATCTGGATGGCTACAGGACGTTCCTTCGGACTAATATTGAGTTTCTGTTCGGTTTTGTTGACAGCGCGTATTAAAGCATCGCTCGAGACAAATTCAGTATATACCATATCGGCCCCAAATGATTTGCACATTAAACGAAAAGCCGGGTCGGTCACATCTTCCATGGGTGCCAGTAGAATAGGGTATTCGCCCAAATCTATGTGATCTATTTTCATTGATTATTTGATGTTTAACAGTTATATATTGGAAGTAACTTCCTATTTTGGTCGCAAAAATACGGAAAAAAAGTCTACCTTTGTACGCTTTATAAGGTTAACTGTACTATAAATCGTTTGAAAGAGATCTTGATAACGATGGGGGCAGTCTTATAGCGATAAGGTAATATATACAAAAAGGAATATGAATTCAAAGATAACTGATTTTGAGATCATGGCACCGGTAGGCTCTCGCGAGTCTTTAGCGGCTGCCTTGCAAGCTGGTGCAAATTCGATCTATTTTGGCATTGAGAATCTAAATATGCGCGCACGTTCGGCCAATACATTTACGATTGACGATTTGCGAGAAATCGCTCAAACTTGTGATGAGCATGGTGTGAAGAGCTATTTAACAGTGAATACTATTATTTATGATAAAGATGTCGCATTGATGCGTACCATTGTTGATGCAGCTAAAGCAGCTGGGATTTCGGCTGTAATTGCTGCTGACGTGGCTGTGATGAGCTATGCTCGTCAAATTGGGCAAGAAGTGCATTTGTCGACTCAATTAAATATTTCGAATACAGAGGCGTTGAAATTTTACGCTCAATTTGCTGATGTGGTGGTTTTGGCTCGGGAATTGAATCTTGATCAAGTGGCCGAGATCTATCGTTGCATCCGTGAAGAGAATATCTGTGGGCCTAAAGGTGAACCGATTCGCATAGAGATGTTCTGCCATGGAGCATTATGTATGGCGGTTTCCGGTAAATGCTATCTGTCTTTGCATGAGATGAATAGCTCAGCTAACCGAGGAGCTTGTATGCAAGTCTGCCGTCGTGCTTATGATGTAAAGGATAAAGAAACTGGTATTGAACTTGAGGTGGATAACGAGTATATTATGTCGCCTAAAGATTTAAAGACCATTCATTTCATGAATAAAATGATGGATGCCGGAGTGAGAGTCTTTAAAATAGAAGGACGTGCACGTGGACCTGAATATGTACGCACAGTGGTTGAATGTTATCGAGAGGCTATTCAGTCGAATCTTGAGGATACTTTCACAGATGAAAAGATTGCAGCATGGGATGAACGTTTGAAAACCGTTTTCAATCGTGGCTTTTGGGATGGTTATTATTTAGGGCAGCGTTTAGGAGAGTGGAGCAAAAACTATGGTTCGGAGGCTACAGAACGTAAGATTTATGTTGGTAAGGGAGTGAAGTATTTCAGTAATATTGGCGTAGCAGAATTCTTAGTTGAGGCGGCTGAACTAAATGTTGGGGATAAACTGTTGATTACAGGACCAACCACTGGGGCTTTATTTGCGACACTCGATGAAGCTAGAGTGGACTTGAAATCGGTGGATTCGGTGAAGAAAGGTGAACATTTCTCGATGAAATTGGATAAGATTCGTCCGAGTGATAAACTCTATAAACTAGTTTCTACTCAGGAACTGAAGAAGTTTAAGGGATTGGAATAGTATTAATTATTGAATTGTTTTTATGGAATATATCTACGAATTGGCGCTTAAGGTGCGAGATTACGAATGTGACTTACAAGGGATTGTGAACAATGCCAATTATCAACACTACTTAGAGCATGCTCGTCATGAATTCTTGGTTTCTGTTGGACTAGATTTTGCAAAACTTCATGAAGAGGGTATTGATCCGGTTGTTGCTCGCATTAATATGGCTTTTAAAACGCCATTAAAAAGTGGAGATGAATTTGTCTGCAAGCTCTATATGAAGAAAGAAGGAATCAAATATGTCTTCTACCAAGATATTTTCCGCAAAGCGGACAATAAAGTGGTGGTGAAGGCCGTCGTTGAGTCTGTCTGTTTGGTGAAAGGCCGTTTAAGCACAAGTGAGTTGTTTGATCAGGTTTTCGCTCCTTATTGGAATAATGAATGATGAAGAAATAATTTCTAGCATTGCACTGACTTTGATTCCCGGTATCGGGCATATTTGGGGAAAACGGTTAGTCGAAGAAATAGGTAATGCCACTGATGTGTTCCGGCTTCGGAATGAATTACCGGAACGCATTCCAGGTGTTAATCCTAAGATTATTGAAGCCTTAACTTCTAAGGAGGCTTTTAAACGCGCAGAACAAGAATATCTTTTTGCTCAAAAGAATCATATTGCTTGTTTGACTTTCAACAGTGAGGACTACCCCTCCCGTCTTCGGGAATGTGAAGACGCTCCCATTTTACTTTTCTTTAAAGGAACTGCCAACCTGAATACGTATCGGGTCATCAATCTGGTAGGGACTCGCCATGCAACCGATTATGGTACCCAGATTTGCTCATCTTTCTTGCAAGATTTAAAGACGTATTGTCCCGATCTACTTGTAGTGAGCGGATTGGCTTATGGAATCGATATTCATGCACATCGGAATGCTCTTCTCAACAAACTGCCTACAATCGGGGTTTTAGCTCATGGGCTCGACCGAATTTACCCTTCTGTACATCGTCGAACGGCTATTGAGATGCTGGAATGTGGTGGATTGTTGACAGAGTTCATGAGCGGGACTACTCCTGATCGTCACAACTTTGTTGGTCGTAATCGCATTGTTGCAGGTATGGCTGATGCAACAATTGTAGTGGAGTCGGCCGAGAAGGGTGGGGCTTTGATCACTGCTGAGATTGCCGAAAGCTATGGACGTGATTGTTTCGCTTTTCCGGGGGGTATTTTTGCTGAATACTCAAAAGGTTGTAATGCCTTAATACGTGACAATAAAGCCGCTTTAATCGGTTCAGCGACCGATTTTATCCAAGCGATGGGTTGGGAGTGTGTCTCGAATGTCCAATCCTCCGAAGGGATTCAACGTTGTTTATTTTTGGATCTTTCGCCTGAAGAGCAAAAAATAGGTGACTTATTGAGTTCCCGCGGGCATTTACATATTAATACTTTGGTGGTTGAGACGGAGATCCCTATACAGAAGATGAATGCCTTACTTTTGGGACTTGAGATGAAAGGGGTGTTGCGTGTTTTAGCGGGTGGGGTATACCAGTGGATCGGTTAAAGAATTAGTTAGACGGTGAGCAGATAAAAAAAATCCCTTTGAATGAATCAAAGGGATTTTTTATGCTATTAATCAAATCAAGCTATTTAGTCTTTCAACTTAGCGATGATAAAGTCACGATTTAAACGTGCGATGTTGCTGATAGATACATTCTTAGGACATTCCGCTTCACAAGCACGAGTGTTGGTACAGTTACCAAAACCAAGTTCGTCCATTTTAGAAAGCATTGCTTTAGCACGGCGTAAAGCTTCTGGTTTACCTTGTGGCAATAGGTTCAATTGGCTAACTTTTGCAGAAACGAAAAGCATGGCTGAACCATTTTTACAAGCTGCTACACATGCACCACAACCAATACAAGACGCTGCATCCATAGCTTCGTCAGCAATAGGTTTAGCAATAAGGATGGCGTTAGCATCTTGAGGAGCACCTGTACGTACACCAACATAACCACCGGCTTGCATGATTTTGTCGAACGCTGTACGATCGACCATTAAGTCTTTGATGACTGGGAAACCGGCCGAACGCCATGGCTCTACTGTGATGGTGTCACCGTCGTTGAAACGACGCATGTAGATCTGGCAAGTCGTTGCACCGGTTGCTGGTCCGTGAGGGTGTCCGTTGATGTACAATGAACACATACCGCAAATACCTTCGCGACAGTCATGATCGAAAACAACTGGTTCTTGACCTTTGCTGATCAATTCTTCGTTAAGAATATCGAGCATTTCCAAGAATGAAGTATCGCCAGGGATATCTTTCATTGGGTATGTTTCAAAAGCGCCTTTTTCTTTCGGGCCTTTTTGGCGCCATACCTTGAGCGTGAAACTTATATTTTTATCCATTTTTTTGAGTCTTTTTAATGTTATACGTCAACGATTAGCTCTTGTAGTTACGAGTTTGAACTTTGATTGCTTCATATACAAGCGATTCTTTGTGCAACACTGGTGCAGTATCATCATTGTTTTGATATTCCCAGCAAGCCACATAGAAGAAGTTCTCGTCATCACGTTTTGCTTCACCTTCTTCAGTTTGGTACTCTTCACGGAAGTGACCACCACAACTTTCGTTACGGTTCAATGCATCGTAAGCTACAAGTTCACCCATAATGATAAAGTCGTACAAACGGATAGCTTTGTCAAGCTCTACGTTCATACCTTCTTTTGATCCAGGGATAAATAGTTTGGTTTCAAACTCTTTACGGATTTCTTTCAGTTTAGTCAAACCGGTTTTCAACCCTTCTTCAGTACGTCCCATACCCATGTATTCCCACATCACGTGACCAAGTTTTTTATGAATTGTATCTACAGACTCAGTACCCTTGATATTCATGAAGTGATCAATCTTAGCTTCGATAGCTTTCTCTGCTTCTACGAATTCAGGAAGATCGGTAGAAAAACGAGGAACAGTAATCTGATCAGCCAAGTAGTTTTGAATGGTGTAAGGCAATACGAAATAACCATCAGCCAAACCTTGCATCAATGCTGATGCACCTAAACGGTTAGCTCCATGGTCAGAGAAGTTACATTCACCGATAGCGAATAGACCCTTCACTGTTGTTTGAAGTTCGTAGTCTACCCAGATTCCTCCCATAGTGTAGTGAATAGCCGGATAGATCATCATTGGATTGTCGTAAGGGCTTACGTCGGTAATCTCCTCATACATATCGAATAAGTTACCATAACGTTGACCAACAACATCCTTGCCTAAGCGGTTGATCGCTTCGCTAAAATCAAGGAATACAGCTAAACCGGTATTGTTTACGCCGAATCCTTTGTCGCAACGTTCTTTAGCTGCACGGCTCGCAACGTCACGAGGAACCAAGTTACCGAAAGCCGGATAACGACGTTCCAAATAGTAGTCGCGATCTTCTTCAGGAATATCTCTACCTTGTAAAGTTCCTGCTTGAAGTTTCTTCGCATCTTCTAGTTTTTTTGGTACCCAGATACGACCGTCGTTACGTAATGACTCAGACATCAAAGTCAATTTCGACTGTTGGTCACCGTGAACCGGGATACAAGTCGGGTGAATTTGAACGTAAGCAGGGTTAGCGAATACTGCACCTTTACGGTAACAAGCAATAGCTGCTGTACAGTTACAAGCCATAGCGTTAGTCGACAAGAAATAAGCATTACCGTATCCACCTGTAGCAATAACTACAGCGTGAGCAGCGAAACGTTCTAGTTCTCCTGTGATAAGATTTTTAGCGATAATACCACGAGCACGATCGTCAACGATAACGACATCCTGCATTTCGTAGCGAGTGTATAATTTAACGTTTCCGGTATTGACCTGACGGCTCAATGCTGAATATGCACCAAGCAATAACTGTTGTCCGGTTTGACCTTTTGCGTAGAATGTACGTGATACTTGGGCACCACCGAATGAACGGTTATCAAGTGTACCACCGTATTCACGTGCGAATGGAACGCCTTGAGCTACACATTGGTCGATAATAGCGTTCGATACTTCAGCCAAACGGTAAACGTTAGCTTCACGGGCACGATAGTCGCCACCTTTTACTGTATCGTAGAATAAACGGTAAACAGAGTCACCGTCGTTTTGGTAGTTTTTTGCGGCATTGATACCACCTTGTGCAGCAATAGAGTGTGCACGACGAGGAGAGTCTTGGATACAGAAGTTAAGTACTTTGAATCCCATTTCACCAAGGGAAGCTGCTGCTGATGCACCGGCTAATCCTGTACCTACAACAATGATATCCAAACGACGTTTGTTTGCAGGGTTTACCAATTTTTGGTGAGCTTTATAATTGGTCCATTTCTCTGCTACTGGTCCTTCCGGAATTTTTGAATCTATCTTAATCATAATCTTATGTCCGATTTAATCATTTATAAAAAATAAATTAGCAAGTTGCGTTATTACACTGCAAGTGATTGGATGTAGAATACGATCACTACAATGGCGAAACATGCAACCACAACAGTAGAGTAGATGTTAGAAATACATTTCCAACGATTGATCCATACTTTGTTGTTCCAACCAAGTGATTGCATTGAACTCCAGAAACCGTGAGTTAAATGGAACCAGATAGCGCCTAACCATACAAGGTATAATACGACATATATCGGATTAGAGAAAGTATTCTGAATGTGGTATACGCCATCTGCTGCATAAGTGATGTCGGCTGTTGCACAACCCATTTTGTGCATCAACTCCGGTAACTGCATTTTTGCCCAGAAGTTGAAAAGGTGTAAACCTAAACCAAGGATCACAATAATGCCTAATACCAGCATGTTTTGTGAAGCCCACTCTACGTTTTTAGGCTTTTCAGCTACGGCGTAACGTTCGCTACCACGCGCTTTGCGATTTTGGATCGTTAGCCAAAATGCATAAATAATGTGAATTACAAAAAGTGCTGCCAAGCCCGCTGTTGCGACTAAAGCATACCAGTTTGCACCTAAAAATTCACAAACCAAATTGTACCCTTCTGCTGAAAAAATAGCAACAAGGTTCATTGCCATGTGAAAGGTTAGAAATAGGACAAGGGCGAGTCCGGTAACACTCATCACCACTTTCCTTCCTACAGATGAATTACTTAACCACATAAATGATTGAATTTAAATTATTTAATAATTATTACTATAATGCTTTGATTAGGTGTTCTATACAAGGTGCAAAAATAGGGTAATTAAATGGATCAACCAAAGGATTAAAGAAATTATTCTTTAATCCTGCATTTTGATTTAAATATTATCCAATAAGGTCCAGAAACGGCATTCCAATGCAACATGGAGAGCTTTGAACTGTTTTTGAGATTAGAGCTTTGAAAATGGATATTCAATCACATTTCTAGAAAAATCATGTGATTGAATATTTGTATTTTGATAGTAAACTACAAGAACAAGAGTAGGGGGTGATAATTGATAAGGAATAAAAAGCCCTCGTTACAAGTTATTGTAACGAGGGCTTTAATTATTTGAGTTTCTTTTCGTACGCTTTAGAATTAAGGATTTCTAATGCTTTTTGTACGCTTGGATTAGTCGAGTTGATGATCTGAAAATACTCATTCATGTCCCATAGATCTCTTGCGATCAGTGCTTTTAATTGTACTTTAATCATTGGGAGTGATTTTTGGTATTGAGTTTCGTCCCATTTTATCTTTTCTTGTTCGCTCATTTGACGGAGTTCACTTAGCATCTCTTCGCTAATGGTAAAGTCTTTGATGAATGAATCGATTTTTTTATACTGTTGTTTCAATCCTATGCGGTTTTTCTCGATATATTTCATCGTATATTTAATAACCACCCCTTTACCTATTAATTCACGATGATAGTCCGTATACAATGTGGTATCAATAGGAATAAAGATGTCCGGCATGATGCCACCCCCACCATATACCGTTCGTTTGAGCTTTTTGGTATAGACCTTCAGAGAGTCTGGGAAATGAATGCTATCGGCATTGGTCATTTCACCGCGATTGTAACGCTCTAATAGATCGGAATGATATTGAGAAATGTTTGCTTCTCCACTTGCAGCACTATTGGTCGATAATTTTAGATCTGCTGTGCTATTGTACGGTTTTTGGATGCAACGTCCCGAAGGCGTATAATATCGAGCGATGGTCAGACGAATCATTGATCCGTCGGGGAGGTCGATAGGGCGTTGAACGAGACCTTTTCCAAAGGAACGGCGTCCAACAACAAGACCGCGATCCCAATCTTGAATCGCTCCGGTGACGATTTCGCTTGCCGAAGCACTGTACTCGTCAATGAGGACAATGAGGCGTCCGTTGCGTAGTTTGCCATTGCCTTTTGCAAAAAACTCAGCACGTTGTGCTTTCCGACCTTCTGTGTAGACGATCAGCTCTTTTTGACCGAGGAACTCATTTGCAATATCGATCGCGGCATTGAGATACCCACCCCCGTTGCCTTGGAGGTCAAGAACGAGGTCAACCATACCGTTGGCCTGCAATTTTTTAATAGCCGCATTAAATTCATCGGCTGTGGTGGCCGCAAAGCGACTGATTCGAATATATCCGATCTTTGGCTGAATGAGGTATGAGGCATCTAAACTATAGATTGGAATTTTATCACGTTTAACGGTAAAGAGGAGGGGATCAATGACACCGCGGCGAACGATTGTTAGGTTGACTTTGGAATTCTTAGGTCCGCGCAACCGGCTCATAATCTCTTCTGTGCTCATCTTAACCCCTGCAATGGCAGAATCGTTCACGGCGACAATTCGGTCACCGGCAAGAATTCCAACCTTTTCTGATGGGCCGTTGCTGACCGGTTGTACCACTAACAAAGTATCTTCAATCATTTGGAATTGTACACCTATACCTTCGAAGTTACCTTTCAGAGGCTCATTCATCTTTTTCACCTCTTCGGCATCTGAATAGGTTGAATGGGGATCAAGCTGAGCGAGCATTTTGATGATGGCTTCTTCAACCAGCTTGTTCTCGTCAACTTTATCGACGTAAAGGTTCGATATCGCGAATTCTGCCATCTGTAGCTTTTGCATCGCAGGTGATCCGAAACCTTGTGCGTTTAAGCTTAGTGTACAAAGACTGATTAAAAAGAGGCTGAGATATTTCATGTTCGTCATAATGTATAAATAGTTAGTCGTCAATGATCATACCTTTCGGGATGAACTGACTAATGTCTTTTTTATAAGAAAGTAATTCACGTACGATGGTTGAACTGATACAAGTCAGCTCCGGTTCGGTGAAGAGCAGTATGGTCTCAATTCCGGCAAGTTTGCGATTGATGTCTGCGATGGTTTCCTCATACTCAAAGTCCTTCACCGTGCGAATGCCTCTGAGGATAAACTGTGCCTCAACCTGACGTGCGAAATCGATCGTTAGACTATCGTACGACAGCACCTTAATCCGAGGGTTATTTTGATAAAGGTTTTGGATCATGGTGATTCTTTTCTCCGTCGGAAAGTAAGAATTTTTATTTTCATTGATACCAATACCTATAATGATTTCGTCCATAAAGGTTAATGCACGTTCTACTATCGAGGCATGCCCAATAGTGAAGGGATCGAATGTCCCGGGGAAAATAGCTCTTTTCATGATGCTAAATCTTCTTCAATCATCAAATTTTCTATGATAAAGGTTTGACGCTCCATCGTGTTCTTGCCCATATAGAACTCAAGCAACTCTTTGACGGCGTCTGTCTTCTTTAATGAAACCTGCTCCAATCGCATGTCTTTGCCGATGAAGTGTTTGAACTCATCCGGAGAGATTTCTCCCAATCCTTTAAATCGCGTGATCTCAGGGTTTGGCCCGAGTTCCTCAATGGCATTAACCCGTTCTTCTTCACTGTAACAATAGTTCGTTTTCTTTTTGTTTCGAACTCTGAATAGAGGGGTCTGTAAGATATAAACATGTCCTTTTTTGATCAGGTCCGGGAAGAACTGTAAAAAGAAGGTGATCAACAATAGACGAATGTGCATGCCGTCGACATCGGCATCGGTAGCAACGATCACTTTATTATATCTAAGCCCTTCGATACCGTCTTCTATGTTTAGTGCAGCTTGTAGCAGGTTAAACTCTTCATTTTCATAAACCACCTTTTTGGTGAGTCCGAATGAGTTTAGCGGCTTACCGCGAAGACTGAATACGGCTTGAGTATTCACGTCGCGGCTTTTGGTGATTGAACCACTCGCTGAATCTCCCTCGGTGATAAAAATGCAAGATTCCTCTTCCAATCCTTTGCCTTTTGTATCGTTCAGATGCACGCGGCAGTCCCGCAGTTTCCGGTTGTGAAGATTGGCTTTTTTCGCTCTTTCGCGGGCTAACTTGGTGACTCCTGCAATGGCTTTTCGTTCTTTCTCAGACTCTTGTATCTTTTGGAGCATGAGGTCTGCCGTCTCACCATTCTTGTGTAAGAAGTTGTCCACTTCTTGTTTGATGAAATCGCCCACATGTTTGTTGACCGTTATCCCACCGGGGATCATATTGGTCGAACCCAACTTAATTTTCGTTTGGCTCTCAAACATTGGTTCTTCGACGTTGATGGCGATGGCAGCGACCAGTCCGTTACGGATGTCGGTATAATCTTGATTCTTATTGTAGAACTCTTTAATGGTGCGAGCAATGTGCTCCTTAAAGGCACTCTGGTGCGTACCACCCTGTGTGGTATGTTGTCCGTTGACAAACGAGTAGTACTCTTCGCCATACTGTCCCGTATGGGTAAAGGCGATCTCAATGTCGTCTCCTTTAAGATGGACGATCGGATAAAGCCCCGTGGCGGTCATGTTGTCGTTCAACAGATCGACTAGTCCGTTGCGAGAAATGATCCGCTGTCCGTTGAAGAGGATAGCCAGGCCCGTATTTAAATAGGTGTAGTTTCGTAACATCGTCTCTATAAACTCTGTTCGGAAACTATAATTTAAAAACAAGGAATTGTCCGGTTCAAAGAAGATATACGTACCATTCTCTTCTTCCGAACTCAACGTCTGGTCTGTTTTTAATTCTCCTTTCGAGAAAGTTGCTATACGAACCTTACCGTTTCGGTAACTACGAACTTCAAAATTCGAACTTAAGGCGTTGACCGCTTTTACGCCGACTCCGTTTAGCCCGACACTCTTCTTAAAAGCCTTACTGTCATATTTACCACCGGTGTTCAATACACTTACGGCTTCAACGAGTTTACCTTGTGGTATACCTCGACCGTAGTCACGAACAGAGATGCGTAGGTTGTCCTCTATTGAGATTTCAATCTTCCTTCCGGCCTGCATCTTGAACTCATCGATACTATTATCAATCACTTCTTTCAAAAGAACATAGATTCCATCTTCGGCATGAGAGCCATCGCCAAGCTTTCCAATGTACATACCGGGACGGGTACGTACGTGTTCCATATCGCTGAGGTGGCGGATGTTATCGTCTGTATACTCTATCGGGTTAGTGTCTGGATTAATGATCAATTCGTTCTTTTCCATGTTCGTTTAAAATATTAATCGATTGGTTTGGTAAATGCGCGGCGACGCTTATGTTGTTCGGTTTTAAAATATTCCCATTGAGCTTGTACCTTACCGTTGATCTCAAGTTCCGGATTACTCTCAGCATAAATGAAGCCTAATTTTTTGTAAACCGGAATCAAGTCGTAAAACAACAAGGCATTAACCCCCTTGTTCTGATATTCAGGTTTTACAGCCACAAGTAAGAGGTCGAGAACTTTAGCTCTTCGTTTCATGAACAAGGCTTTAAAGAGGTGATACCAACCGAAGGGAAGTAATCGCCCATGCGACTTCTGTAAAGCTTCCGAAAGAGAAGGCATCGACAGACCGACACAAATGAGCTGGTCTTCAGCATCGGTGATCAGTGTGATCATTCGAAGATCCACAATCGGCAGATACATCCGTACATACTGATCGATTTGCCTCTGCGTCAGTGCCGAATAACCATAAAGTGGGCTATAGGCTTCGTTCATCAATTCGAAGATCGCTTGTCCGTAATCTTTAGCCAATTTCTTAGAAGAGGTATATTTCTTAATCTTCAGATTATACTTCTTCTGGATCAATTCGGAGATGCGTCTATGCTTTTCAGGAATATCCTCAGGAATGTAAATCTTATATTCCACCCAATCGGCATCCTTGGCATAGCCCAACTGCTCCATGTGTTGAGGGTAGTAAGGGTGGTTGTAGATGGTTGCCATTGTGCTGAGCTGGTCGTAGCCTTCTATCAGCATTCCTTCGGCATCAAAATCAGTGAAGCCCAAAGGCCCTTGGATGTCGGTCATCCCTCGTTCTTTACCCCATTGCTCAACGGCTTGAAGCAAGGCAGAAGAAACCTCGAGGTCATCAATGAAATCGATCCAACCGAAGCGAACCTCTTTTTTATTCCATGTTTCGTTGGCGCGAGTATTGATAATTGCCGCTATGCGTCCCACGATTTGATTGTCTTTATAAGCTAAGAAGTAATCGGCCTCGCAAAACTCAAATGCTGCATTTTTCTTCTTGTTGAAGGTATTCAACATGTCGTCGTACAAGTCGGGTACTGAGTAAGGGCTACCTTTGTATAATTGGTAATTGAAGCGAATAAACTTCTTAAGTTCTCCTTTAGTTGAGACTTTTTTAATTGTAATAGCCATATCTATATTTATGATTGAGCAAGCAAAGATAGTTGATAATCTTTAATTATCAATTGGATGACGGGTGTAAATCACACTTGTCTCGTTGAAATAAACGTCCTGTCGTCGTCATTAAGCGTTATAAATCAGTATCACGGTATAGACGATATAGCCTATAATCATCAGGCTTCCTTCTATCCTGGTAATGGTTCGTTTGGCAAAGAATAAACCGAACAGCCAGAGCAGAACTCCTGCCCCGATGAGGCTGATTAGATCGAAGTTGGTGATGCCATTCACTCGAAGTGGAGTGATGCTTGCACTGCATCCCAGAACGAAGAAAATGTTAAATAAGTTACTGCCGATCACGTTACCAATCGCTATCTCCGGATTCTTTTTCAAAGCCGCAACAATCGAAGTGGCCAATTCCGGAAGTGAAGTGCCACCGGCTACGAGCGTTAAGCCGATGATTGACTCGCTTATTCCTAATCCGCGGGCAATACCTGTGGCGCCGGTTACAAATAAATCGCCACCGAAGATCAGTCCTCCTAATCCACCTAAAATGAATAACGTGGATTTCCACCACGGCATTTGTCGAATCTCTTCCGGGCTGTCTCCATTCGAATGCGAGGCGATGGCAAAGGTATATCCTAGGAAAATAATGAAAAAGCAGAGGAGTAATAAGCCATCGGTGATGCTGATGACGTTCTGTGAATGATGATCGAACCAAACATCATTGGCGCAAATAAACAAAACGATGGAGGCTAGAATGCATAGAGGAATCTCTTTCCGTAACGTGTTACGTGTGATGACGATGGGGGCAAAAAGAGCCGTGCATCCCACGATCATCAGCGTATTAAAGATATTGCTTCCGACCACATTACCGATGGAGATATCGGCACTGCCTTTGAGTGCAGATGATACACTGACCGTGAGTTCGGGGGCTGAAGTTCCGAAAGCTACAATCGTAAGACCAATCACAATGGGTGGAATACGTAACTGTTTAGCTACAGATGCTGCACCGTCTGTTAACCCGTTTGCCCCTAAAAGAATAAGTAGTAATCCTCCAATGAGTAGTAGTAGATCCATAAAATTAAGTCGTAAGTTTTGTTGCAAAGATAATCATTCAACTAGATTTTCTTACATCGTATCAACACTTTTTGTTCGTTGGCTAAAGTTGTCGCAAAAAGGTAGACGTCACCGCCTTCTCCGATCTTTAATCTTTTGCGGAGTTCGGCTACAGTCGACGGAAAATTGCGGATCGTGAGGTTTGCTTTTTTTGAAGGTCCTAACAATTGCTTAAGTTCTTTCTTATTGAATCCGCACACCTCCTCAACTTGAAATTTTCGACCGGGAAAAGTACTGTTCGGTTCGTCCGAGGTATATAAATGACTGTTGGGATGTAGCTTCTCGAGCTCGAATGTTTCGGCGACTTTCCGGTAGGCTCCCGCTTTCAATATCGATGCATTAGGCTCGAAGAGGTAGTTTTTTACCTGATCGGTATAAAGGCATTCGCTTTCTGCTTCTTCTTTTCGCGTGAATGAGAATAACGGCTGTTCTCCTGCAGAAGTAATATTGGTACAATATAATCGAAAGTCTGTTGGTTCGGGAGTCTCTTGAAGAATGAAAAGCAACTCTTTGCACTCATTGTTGACCGAAAGGATGTGAATGGCTGTTGTCCTCTTTAAAGCTCTAGTGGCCAAGGTCATGTCGAGCATGGGAGACAACTTAATCATCACTTGTGGCGCTTTTTGTAAGAGAAGATCTTCCAGATCGCCCACGTTGGGTTCGCAATCGGAGATTGCCACCGTCTTTCCTCCATGTTCATTGCGTCTTGCCGGATCTATAAAGAGGGTGTCGACCGGCGACATCTCTTTTAAGAACTCAACGCTGTCGCTGTTTACTACACGGATGTGCCCCAGGTTTAGTGCTTTAAAATTGTGGGTGGCCAGATCGCATAGTTCGGTTTGCTGTTCAACATAAGTGGCCTTTTTGAATTTCTGAGCCATGAAACTACAATCAATGCCGAAACCTCCGGTGAGGTCGACCAATTCGTTGCCCTCAACAAGTGAGGCTTTATATAATGCCGTTGCCTCGGACGAACATTGTTCGAGCGAGAGGTGTCGTGGGTAGACGATTGTTCTGAGCTTTGCCCATGTCGGTATTTTCTCTTGCGCAACTTGATAGCCGGCAATCTGAGTGATGGCCTCTGTGAGATCAACATCGGGATACTTCCCTTTTTGAAGAGCTAAAGAACGAATATTATCTTGAAGATGATGTTCTATAAATTGCTGGGTGTCGGGAGAACTGATTTTCATGAATATATGCGATAGAATTATAGAATTGATCCGTCTAATCAACCAATGACCAGTCGGTTAAGTTAGAGTAGACCGCTTCGTTGTTGAATAACCGTTCAATTTGATGCAAAGATATAAACATTTGCCGATGTGAACCTTATTTCTGATCAATAGATCTTAAAAACGCCTTTTTAGAATGGCCATTTCGCCATATAATGCCCATTCCCCTTACGATAGGCCTTTTAAGATAAAGCCTTAACATCTTTTTAATTTATGGAGAGTTTTGCGTTATATAATGTTAGAGGGCCAATTTAAAACTCCTATTTTAATTAAAAAGAGAGAATATCTTGTTTTTTATTAAGGTAAGGAGAATCTTTTTTTCTACTTTTGCGGCTGAATGTTATGGTAATACCATTAGAACGAAAAGAATTATGCAGAAAAACCTTGTCATTGTCGAGTCTCCGGCAAAAGCAAAAACCATTGAAAAGTTTCTTGGAAAGGATTTCAAAGTTCTTTCCAGTTACGGTCATATACGTGATCTCAAGAAGAAAGAGTTCAGTATTGATATAGAAAAAAACTTTCAACCACATTATGAGATCCCGGGAGACAAACAAGCGTTGGTTAGCGAACTAAAGAAGGAAGCTAAAGAGGCAGAAGTTGTCTGGCTCGCATCCGATGAGGACCGCGAGGGAGAAGCTATTGCATGGCACCTTTATGAAGTCTTAAAGCTAAAGCCTGAGAACACAAAGCGGATTGTCTTTCACGAAATTACGAAACCTGCCATACTTAGAGCCATTGAACAGCCACGTCACATTAATATCGACTTGGTGAATGCGCAACAAGCCCGACGAATTCTTGACCGAATCGTAGGTTTTGAGTTGTCGCCGGTTTTGTGGAAGAAAGTGAAACCGGCTTTATCCGCCGGTCGCGTGCAGTCGGTTGCTGTACGTCTGATTGTTGAGCGTGAACGCGATATTCATGCGTTTAAGAGTGAAGCCTCTTATAAAGTAACCGCGGTATTTTTAGTACCTGAAGATGGAGGTAGCTTTGTAGAGATGAAAGCCGAGCTGAACCGTCGATTAAAAACGAAGAGTGAAGCCGAAAGCCTATTGGCCAATTGTCGACAATCGACTTTCGTGATTGATGATATCAGCAAACGTCCGGTAAAGAAAACACCGGCAGCTCCTTTCACGACGTCTACTTTGCAACAAGAAGCGGCTCGCAAGCTTGGATACACGGTGGCTCAAACGATGATCATCGCTCAACGGTTGTATGAATCGGGATACATCACCTATATGCGTACCGACTCGGTGAACTTATCCGATTACGCGACTCAAGGATGTAAAGAGACCATTCTAAATTTGATGGGCGACTCTTATGTTCATAACCGACATTTTGAAACCCGTACTAAGGGAGCGCAAGAGGCCCATGAGGCGATTCGCCCAACTTATATGGAGAATCAAAGCATCGAAGGTAGTGCTCAGGAGAAAAAATTATATGATCTGATCTGGAAGCGTACGATCGCTTCGCAGATGTCGGATGCCGAACTTGAAAAGACCACTGCAACCATTCATATGAGTGCAGGAGCCGATTATTTTGTCGCTGTTGGTGAAGTGATCAAGTTCGATGGTTTCCTTCGCGTGTATCGTGAGTCGTATGATGACGATAATGAACCGGAGGTTGAAAGCCACTTGTTGCCGCCATTGAAGAAAGGACAATCGTTGCAATGTGAGACGGTGATGGCCGTTGAACGTTTTACACAACGTCCTCCACGATATACGGAAGCCAGCTTAGTTCGTAAATTGGAAGAACTAGGCATCGGACGTCCTTCTACTTATGCACCGACCATCTCTACCATTCAACAACGTGAGTATGTTGAAAAAGGAAATAGAGAAGGAGAAGAACGTTTGTATAACACCTTGACGTTGCGCGATGACGCCGTGAAGGATGAAACGCTTAGCGAAGTGGTTGGTACTGAGAAAGCGAAACTTTTCCCGACCGATATTGGCTTTGTGGTGAATGATTTCTTAACCGAATATTTCCCGGATATCTTGGATTACAACTTTACGGCAACCGTTGAGAAGGAATTTGATGAGGTGGCTGAAGGAGGTGTGGAGTGGACGTCGATCATGAAGAAATTCTATGAGGCCTTCCATCCTTCTGTGGAACGAACCTTAGCCACTAAAACCGAACATAAGGTCGGTGAACGCGTACTCGGTGAAGAGCCCGGAACCGGTAAACAAGTCTCGGTGAAGATCGGTCGTTACGGTCCCGTTGTTCAGATTGGTACAGCCGATGATGAAGAGAAACCTCGTTTTGCCCAAATGATGAAAGGACAATCGATGGAAACCATTACCTTGGAAGATGCTTTAGAACTCTTCAAGTTGCCTCGTGAATTGGGAGAATATGAAGGTAAGGTGGCCAAGGTGGGTATTGGACGTTTTGGACCTTATATCCAACATAGTGGTGTTTATGTCTCTTTGCCTAAAGAGTTAGATCCGATGACGGTTTCTTTGGATGAGGCTATTGTCTTGATTCAGCAGAAGCGGGCGAAAGAAGCGGAACGCCATATTAAAGCGTTCGAAGAAGAACCGGAATTGGAGATCTTGAATGGTCGTTACGGACCTTATATTGCTTATAAAGGGAGCAACTATAAGATTCCGAAGGATATTGTTCCGCAGGACTTGAGTTTGAAGAGTTGTATGGACTTGATCAAACTTCAGGAAGAGAAGGCGGCTAATGCTCCGGCACGTAAGCGTCGCACGACTAAGAAGAAATAAAACGTTGTTCAGAGCTTTGGTAGCTCATCAACGACTAAGAATAAGCGATACAGGCTGTCTCAATCGATGTTGAGGCGGCCTGTTCTTGTGTTATCCCTCTTAGCGATACGCTCCACATGCGGTTGTTTTTTGTGAAAGATCTGCAACGCTGCCACTCCTTAGGTTTAAGTGTTTGTCTTTCAGTCAGAAAGAGGCGTTGCAGATAGGTGTGGCAGATGGGTGTCAGATCGAATAAATGCCACACGCTTTTTCCGGCCCTTCATGAGGTGAATCATAAAGTGAATTACATCAGAATCACATTGCTATTAACTAATCTCACAGCGAGTTTAACCGTTTTTGTACGGCCTTTAAGTGCTGAGCAAGTTGCATGTGTTGAGCCCTCGTTCGAAGGCTCTTCGGCCCTCGTTCGAGGGCTCATGGGTTTTCCTTCGAGGGCTGAAGAGCCCACGTTCGAGGACTCAACAAATTTAACCTCAACAACGGCTAATGAAGCTTCAATGCCAATAAATCGAACTTCAATAGTGCTTAATTAAATAGGTAGAGTTGTTCGAGACATAGAGAGACTGTTTAATTGTGCTGAAGGATCCATTAAAAGGAGACTAAGAGTTGTTTGCCTTTGAAGGTAAACGAGGCGCTGAGTGAGGGATGGTGTGAGATAACCCGCCTTTAGTGTGGGATAATTGCTCAAACAAGCTATCCCACACCTGACTGAAAAGTCGAGCAATAAAGACTTTTCGGGGAATTTACTGTGGGAGTGTGGGATAAATCGATCTGTTTTATTCTTCTGGAGAGTGGACTACGAAAAAAGAGGCTGCTTCAACCAGATGTGAAGCAACCTCTTTGAGTTGTTTAGTTGTATGTGTGTGTTTATCGTTCTTACATTCTGTTCGGAACTTCGATGCCTAATAATTCCATACCTAGACGAACCACTTTAGCTAGGTTGACAGACAGAGCGAGTCGGAAAACCTTAACATCCATATTCTCTTCACGTAAGATGCTATAGTCGTGATAGAATTGGTTGTATTCTTTAACGAGGTCGTAGATGTAGTTTGCAATGATTGAAGGGCTATAATCTTCGCCGGCTTGTTTTACAACAGTCTGGAAGTCTGCGATCATCTGAACAAGTCCCTTTTCTTTCTCGTTCAACTCGATGGTCGATTGAAGTTCTTCAGGAATAGTGATACCCGATTCAGCCGCTTTGCGCAATACCGATTGGATACGGGCATAAGTGTACTGGATGAAAGGACCGGTATTACCATTAAAGTCGATCGATTCTTTCGGGTTGAAAGTCATATTCTTTCTTGCATCCACCTTTAAGATGAAATATTTCAAGGCTCCTAAACCAACGATACGGGCAATGTTGTCGGCTTCTGCTTGAGTCAGCCCGTCTAATTTGCCTAATTCTTGAGATGTTTCTTTAGCGGTTGTGATCATCTCTTCCATCAAGTCATCGGCGTCGACCACTGTACCCTCACGTGATTTCATCTTTCCTTCCGGAAGTTCAACCATCCCATAAGAGAAGTGTACGAGACCTTTTCCCCATTCGAATCCGAGCTTATCTAACAAGATCGATAATACCTGGAAGTGATAGTTCTGCTCGTTTCCTACAACGTAGATCATCTTATCGATAGGATAATCGGCGAAACGTAATTTTGCTGTACCTATATCTTGAGTCATGTAGACCGATGTACCGTCACCACGGAGCAATAACTTGTGGTCTAATCCCTCTGCAGTGAGATCAGCCCATACCGAGCCGTCTTCTTTCTTAAAGAAGAAGCCTTTCTGGAGACCTTCCATGACTTTATCTTTTCCTTCGAGGTAAGTGTCCGATTCGTAATAGATCTTGTCGAATCCAACGCCCATCTTTTGATAAGTCTTATCGAACCCGTCGTAAACCCAGGTGTTCATCATGCTCCAAAGCTCACGCACTTCAGCATCGCCGGCTTCCCATTTCACAAGCATCTCGCGAGCCTCTGCCATTAACGGTGAAGCGGCTTCTGCCTCTTCTTTGCTCATTCCTTTGGCCATCAGTTCGGCAAGTTCAGCTTTATAGTGCTTGTCGAATGCCACGTAATAGTCGCCTACCAAGTGGTCGCCTTTCTTTCCGCTGTTCTCAGGAGTTTCGCCATTACCGTATTTTTTCCAAGCCAACATCGACTTACAAATATGGATACCACGGTCGTTGACAATATTGGTTTTCACCACCTTGTTGCCATTGGCTGCCATGATGTTCGATAGGGCATTACCTAACAAATTGTTTCTGACGTGGCCGAGGTGAAGAGGCTTGTTTGTATTGGGCGAGGAGTATTCGATCATCACCAACGGAGATTGCTCTGTGGTTGGGGTAATCCCGAAGGTCTCATTGGTGTGAACAGTGTTCAACAACTCAATCCATGTAGAGGAAGCTATACTGAGGTTTAAGAATCCTTTGATGACATTAAAGTTGGCTACAGCCGGTTCGTTTGCTTGTAGGTATTCTCCTATTTCTTGTGCGGTTTGTTCCGGTCCTTTTTTAGAAAGTCTTAAAAAAGGAAAGACAACGAGGGTGAGATGTCCTTCGAATTCTTTTTTTGTTTTTTGCAATTGTATTTGTCCTGACGCAATTTCTTGTCCGTAAAGAGACTTCAGGGCGTTAATGACTGAACCTGTCAGCTTTTCTTCTATATTCATGTCTTACTATTATTTTCTTGGTGCAAAGATAACTTATAATTCGCTAAGGTTAGGTCTATTAGATGAAAAAAATGCAGGTTTACGGGTTGATGCAAGAGTAAATTATATTTTTCGCATATTCATAACCTCTTGCCGCTAAGGAGAGAAGAGAATAAAAAAATAGCTGATAACACCACATTGAGTCGTGGGTTATCAGCTATAAATAAGGTTTATCGATTAGATCTATTCTTCGGCTTCCCTAAATGATGTAAGATCTTTCCGGGTATCCGGCTCTCTCTCATTTCGTGTTTTTCTCTTAGGGATTGGCTTCGAATATTTAAATAGTCAATATCAGATCACGCTGTTTTTTTATTTTTCAACAGCTTCTGCTAATTCCGTTCCCGGTTTGAACTTAGCCACTTTTTTAGCCGGAATAACAATTGCTTTTTTAGTTGACGGGTTTACTCCGGTTCTTTTTGCTCTTTCATTTACAGAGAAAGTACCAAAACCTACAAGTGAAACTTTTTGGCCACCTTTCAAAGATTCTGTAACAGAAGTAACGAAAGCTTCTAATGCTTTCTTGGCATCGGCTTTGTTTAAGCCAGATTTAGCTGCCATTGCGCTAATAAGTTCAGATTTATTCATAACACAAAAAATGATTAATTAAATAATATGTATATATATGTTATCCAAAAGGTTAACTCTGGGTTACTGTTTGACAAATATAGACGAACAAAATAATATATCAAATAAAAACATAAAAAAAAGGTAGTAAAATATTGAAAAAGAACGAATAGACACTTGTTTTGATGCTTTAAAACAGAAATTATTCTTACTTTTGCCTCTATATGTCTAAAAAATAAAAGATCAACTATGCCTAAAGTCACTAAAAACCTAATCATAATCAATGCTTTGCTCTTTTTTGCTACGATCGTTGGCGAACGTTATGGTATTGATTTGACTGACTATCTCGGATTGCATTTTTTCTTAGCAAGCGATTTTAATCCGGCGCAATTATTCACGTATATGTTTATGCACGGTGGATTCTCTCATATCTTTTTTAATATGTTTGCCGTCTTTATGTTTGGCGGATTGCTAGAGAAGGTGTGGGGACCTCGTAAGTTCTTGTTTTTTTATATCGCTTGTGGTATCGGAGCCGGATTGATTCAGGAGTTGGTACAATATATCCAATATGTCACAGAGTTGAGTCAATATACTCAGGTCAATACGGGAACAACCATTATGTCGATGGATGCGTTCTTGAATGAAATGACAACGGTTGGGGCTTCCGGTGCGATTTATGCCATTCTGTTGGCTTTTGGTATGTTATTCCCTCGCGAGAAGATGTTTGTGTTTCCACTTCCTTTCCCTATTCAAGCGCGTTTCTTTGTGATCGGTTATGCGTTGATTGAACTCTATTCGGGGATTGCTAACAACCCCGGGGATAACGTGGCACACTTTGCTCACCTCGGTGGTATGATTTTTGGATTTATCTTCATCATGTATTGGAAAAAGAAAAAGAACGATGGGGGCTATTATAACTGATCTTCGGGAGGCCTTTCGTAAAGGCAATGTGGCTATACGACTGATTTATATTAATGTGGGGCTGTTTGTGGTGACCACATTGATAGAGGTGCTTTTGAATTTATTCAACCGGACAGCGGCCGGATTTCTCGAGGTCTTAGCGCTTCCGGCTTCTGTGGAGCGATGGATGGAGCAGCCTTGGTCGTTGCTGACCTATATGTTTATGCATGCCGGATTTATCCACATCTTGTTTAACATGCTGTGGCTCTATTGGTTTGGTACTCTGTTTTTATATTTCTTTTCTTCTAAACATCTTCGCGGCCTCTATTTGATTGGGGGACTTTTTGGGGGATTGCTTTATATGTTGGCTTATAATGTTTTTCCTTTCTTTGAAGAACATCTCATGGAGGCGACTCTTGTGGGGGCATCGGCCTCGGTGTTGGCTATCGTTTCTGCTATTGCTTACCGTGAACCTAATTATCCGATACGTTTGTTCTTGTTTGGAACCATTCGACTGAAATATTTAGCATGGATTGTTTTTGGAACGGATTTGCTCTTGATGACTTCGTCGAATGCCGGGGGACATATTGCTCACTTAGGTGGAGCTTTGGGAGGCTTGTGTTTTGCTATGGCTCTAAAGAGGGGCACCGATTTAACGGCTTGGGTAAACAAGGTGATAGATACGATGGGCGGATGGCTGACGACCGGTTGGTCGTTTAAACGCAAACCTAAAATGAAGGTGCACTATCATAAAGGGGGACGGCAGCAAGATTACGATTATAATGCACATAAGAAGGAGCAGTCGGATGAGATTGATCGCATCTTAGATAAACTCAAGAAATCGGGTTATAATAGCCTGACGACCGAAGAGAAGAAGAGTTTGTTCGATGCGAGTAAACGATAAAAATGTAATTTCTGGGGTATGAAAAGGGTCGGTCGGATTGTTGGACGTGTGATTTTAGCCATCAATATGGGTTTGGCGATTTGTTTTATTTTAATCGCATATAGCTCGTATGTTCACCCGGCTGCACACCCGCTAGTCTCTTGTGTGGGACTTACTTTCCCTTTTTTTCTCGCACTTACGCTTTGCTTTTTTATCTTTTGGTTGTTCGTCAACTACCGTTATGCCTTGGTTTCTTTGATTGCTCTTCTCATCTGTTTTCCTCAAATCAGAACGTATGTGCCTATTCATTCGGTGACTGATGTTCCGGCTGGAAGTCTAAAGGTGTTGTCGTACAACGTTATGGGCTTTAATGGACTGAAAAAGGTGAAGGGGCAGAATGAGATTTTGAATTATTTGGTTCAGAGTGGCGCGGATGTGATTTGCTTACAAGAATATGCTGAGACTAAAGATCGGAAGTATCTCACTCGGAAGGAGATCCTTTCGGCCTTGAAAGCGTATCGATACCGACGAATTGAATCTGTTGGAGGAAAGGGAGGCGGAAATCAGATGGCTTGCTTCTCGAAGTATCCGATTTTGAGCGCCGACAAGGTCGATTATGAGAGTGATTACAACGGGTCGATGGTTTATAAGTTGAAGATTGGAGACGATACATTGATGTTGATTAATAATCACTTAGAATCGAATAAGCTCACGAAGGAAGATAAGGTGATTTATGAAGAGATGTTGAATAAACCGGAAGCCAAGAAAGTCAAGAGTGGCTTGAAGCATTTGGTTAGGAAATTGGCTGAGGCTTCTGTGATTCGTTCTAAACAAGCCGAGGCAGTGGCCGAGGTGGTTGAGCAGTCGACCTATCCTTCGGTGATTGTGTGCGGCGATTTTAATGATGCCTCCATATCGTATACTCATCGCATTATGAGGAAAGGATTGGACGATGCGTTTACTGAATCCGGACGCGGATTGGGAATCTCTTATAATCAAAACAAATTCTACTTTCGTATTGATAATATTTTAATTAGTACTAACTTAGAGGCCTTTAATTGTACTGTGGATCGTTCTATTAAGGAATCCGATCATTATCCCATTTGGTGCTATGTAAAAAAACGCTAAATACTTAAACTTAAAAAAACCTTATGATTAAACAAACATTAACCGTTTTAGCTGTAAGTTGTATGTTATATTCTTGCGCTACAAAGACAGAAAGTAATCCTTTCTTGAGTGAGTTTCAAACGGAGCATGGTGTGCCTCCTTTTGATCAAATTAAGCTTGAACACTACGAACCGGCCTTCTTAAAGGGTATCGAAGAACAGAATCAAAACATCAAAGCGATTGTTGAGAATCAGGAAGCTCCGACTTTCGAAAATACGATCGTGGCGTTTGATAATAGTTCTCCGATCTTAAATCGTGTGAGTTTGATTTTTTATAATATGACCGATGCTGAAACGACCGATTCGTTGACGGCGTTGTCTATCAAGTTAGCTCCGGTTTTATCGGAACATGGCGATAATATATTATTAAATGCCGATTTGTTTAAACGGATTAATGTGGTTTATCAACAAAAGGATAGCTTGCAACTGAATACGGAGCAAAAGCGTCTTTTGGATAAGGTTTATAAAGATTTTGTCCGCTCGGGAGCCGGATTGGATGCTCAAAAACAAGCTCGTTTGCGCGAGATTAATAAGGAATTATCGACTTTGGGTATCACATTCAGCAATAACATCTTGAATGAGAATAATGCGTTCCAGTTGGTGGTCGATAAGAAAGAAGATCTTGCCGGATTGCCGGAATGGTTCTGCCAGAGTGCGGCTGAAGAGGCTAAGGCGGATGGAAAAGAAGGTAAGTGGGTGTTTACACTTCAAAACTCTAGTCGACTTCCATTTTTGCAATATGCCGATAACAGAGCCCTTCGTGAAAAAATTTATAAAGCTTATATCAATAGAGGCAACAATAATGACAAGAACGATAATAAGGAGGTGATTAAAACCATCTTAGCGTTGCGCTTAGAAAAAGCTCAGTTGCTTGGATTCGACTGCTATGCTAACTTTGTCTTAGACAATACGATGGCTAAGAATGATGTAACGGTGATGGCATTTTTGAATAAACTATGGAAGTATGCTTTGCCGAAAGCTCAAGCTGAAGCCGGAGAATTGCAAAAAATGATGGATAAAGAAGGCAAAGGTGAAAAGTTACAAGCTTGGGATTGGTGGTATTACACGGAGAAGCTTCGTAAAGAAAAATATAATTTGAGTGAAGAAGAAACGAAACCTTACTTCAAATTAGAGAATGTTCGTGAAGGGGCTTTCATGGTAGCTCATAAACTTTATGGCATTACCCTCGAAAAGTTGAATAATGTTCCGACGTATCATAAGGATGTTGAGGTTTTCAATGTGAAAGATGCCGATGGTTCGCAGATTGGTATTTTCTATGTCGACTATTATCCTCGTTCGGGTAAAAGAGGTGGAGCTTGGATGAGCAACTATCGCGACCAACAAGGCGATATCCGTCCTTTGGTTTGTAATGTGGCTAGCTTTACTAAACCTGTTGGCGATACACCTTCATTACTGACTTTGGATGAGGTGGAGACGCTTTTCCATGAGTTCGGACATGCTTTACACGGCTTGTTGACGAAATGTCAATATCGTGGGGTTTCAGGCACAAGTGTGGTACGTGATTTCGTTGAATTACCTTCGCAAATCAACGAACATTGGGCTACTGAACCGGAAGTGTTGAAGATGTATGCTAAGCACTATAAAACCGGTGAAGTTATTCCGGATGAAATTGTGGCTAAAATCTTAAAACAAAAGACTTTCAATCAAGGATTTATGACGACTGAATTGTTGGCTGCTGCGATTCTTGATATGGACTTGCATATGTTGAAAGAGGTCAAAGGATTTGATGCGATTAAGTTTGAGAAACAAGCGATGGATCAGTTGAGTCTGATTCCGGAAATTGCTCCTCGTTATCGGACAACTTACTTTAATCATATCATTGGCGGATATGCTGCCGGCTACTATAGCTATCTTTGGGCTAACGTTCTCGATAATGATGCTTTTGAAGCTTTTAAAGAAAAGGGCATTTTCGATCAACAAACAGCTCATTTGTTTAGAAGTAATGTGCTTCAAAAAGGAGATAGCGAAGATCCGATGACTCTTTATAAGAACTTCCGTGGATCTGAACCTCAATTGGAGCCTATGCTTAAGAATAGAGGAATGATTGATTAATTAATCGGTCATTCTCTATAGTCCTCTTGGTGGAATTAATCCCCGGAAAGCGATACCGCTTTCCGGGGATTAATGTTAGATAACTGTGAGCTGAGAGCAATAATTGACTTGCTTTTGGAGGCTTATCGCCCAAAGGGACGATGATCTGTCACGGGTGCTTTTCTCTTTTTTTGAAATATTTATAAATAGAACCGATGAAAACTTCAAAAAAGAGGTTCAAAACGGGTTCTAATTATCAAATATTTGGGCGGTTATTACATCAAATGTGAAAAAAAAACTATATTTGCAGCCTTGTATACACCGAATTAAATTAAAAAATAATCATAAATAAACTAAGTAAAATGCAAAACAAAGGATTTATTAAAGTTTTTGCGGTATTACTCACACTAGTCTGTTTGTTTTATCTATCCTTTTCTTTTGTAACTCGCCATTATACCAATAAGGCAAAAGAGTATGCAAAAGGAGATTTGAAGATGGAGCAAGACTACTTAGATTCTCTCTCGAATGAGAAGATCTGGCTGGGTAACTATACGCTGAAACAATGTCGCGAGATGGAGATTAGTTTAGGTCTTGACCTAAAAGGTGGTATGAACGTTATTCTTGAAGTTTCTGTTCCTGATGTTATTAAGTCGCTTGCAGATAACAAACCTGACGAGAACTTTAACAAAGCTTTGGGCGCTGCTGCCAAACAAGCAATGAACAGCCAAGAGGATGTGATCTCTTTATTTGTTAAAGAATACCACAAGGTTGCACCTGGAGCTAAACTTTCTGAATTATTTGCGACACAACAGTTAAAAGATAAAGTCAGCCAAAAATCATCTGATGCTGAGGTTGAAAAAGTCTTGAGAGAAGAAGTGAAAGCTGCTGTTGAAAACTCGTATAATGTCCTTCGTACACGTATCGACCGTTTCGGTGTGGTTCAACCTAATATCCAAAGCTTAGAGGATAAAATGGGACGTATCATGGTGGAACTTCCGGGTATTAAAGAGCCTGAGCGCGTAAGAAAGTTGTTGCAGGGTTCTGCTAACTTGGAGTTCTGGGAAACTTATACAGCTAAAGAAGCTCTTCCTTATATTCAAGCTGCCGATCGTAAATTGCATGCTGTTTTAACTAATGAAACAACAACTGACTCCTTAACAACTGATTCTTCTATTGTGAAAGAAGCTGTTGCTCAAGAGGTCAAAGTTGAGAAGAGCATGAATGCTGCTGACAGTCTTGCTGCTGCATTGAAAGGCGACAAGAAGGCTGAAAAAGAAGAAACGGCTACAGCTGATATGAAGAAGCAATATCCGTTATTGGCTATACTTCAATTAAACTCTAGCGGTCAAGGTCCGATTGTTGGTTATGCAAACTATAAAGATACAGCGGATATTAATCGTTATTTATCTATGGCTGAGGTTCAATCTGAACTTCCTAAAGACTTGCGATTAAAGTGGGGTGTTTCTCCTGCCGAATTCGACAAGAAAGGACAGATCTTCGAACTTTATGCAATTAAATCGACTGAACGCAACGGTAAAGCACCTCTTGAAGGGGATGTGGTAACTGATGCGAAAGATGAGTTCGACCAATTCAGTAAACCTGCTGTTAGTATGGGTATGAATTCTGACGGCTCTCGTCGTTGGGCACAATTGACTAAACAAAATATTGGTCGTTCTATTGCGATCGTTTTGGATAACTATGTGTATTCTGCACCGAATGTAAATTCTGAAATTACAGGTGGACGTTCACAAATCACCGGACACTTTACACCGGAACAAGCAAAAGACTTGGCCAACGTATTAAAGTCTGGTAAGATGCCGGCTCCTGCTCACATCGTTCAAGAAGATATCGTAGGTCCGTCATTAGGACAAGAATCTATCAACGCCGGTATTTTCTCTTTCATCGTGGCCTTGGTGGTATTGATGATTTATATGTGTGCCATGTACGGCTTTATACCGGGTATGGTGGCTAATAGTGCTTTGTTCTTGAACTTCTTCTTTACATTGGGTGTCTTGTCGTCGTTCCAGGCTGCATTGACCATGTCGGGAATCGCGGGTATGGTGCTTTCATTGGGTATGGCTGTGGATGCTAACGTATTGATCTACGAACGTACGAAAGAAGAACTTCGTGCCGGAAAGGGTGTTAAACAAGCACTTGCTGATGGTTATTCGAATGCATTCTCTGCTATCTTCGACTCGAACTTAACTTCAATCATTACCGGTATTATCTTGTTCAACTTTGGTACAGGTCCTATTCGTGGATTTGCGACTACTTTGATCATCGGTATCTTGGCGTCGTTCTTTACTGCAGTGTTCGTCACTCGCTTGGTTTATGAACACTTTATGAGTAAGGATAAGTGGTTGAACTTAACTTTCACATCAAAAGTTTCTAAAAACATGATGGCTAATAGTCGTTTTGATTTTATGGGAAGCAACAAGACATCGTTGATGATTGTTAGTCTTGTTATTTTGGTGTGTGTGGGTTCGTTTGCGATCCGCGGCCTTAGTCAAAGTATTGACTTTACCGGTGGACGTAACTTTAAAGTTCAATTTGAGAAACCTGTTGAACCGGAACAAGTGCGTGATTTGATTGCGAATAAATTTGGTAAGGATGCCAATGTTAACGTGATCGCAATCGGTACAGATAAGAAAACCGTACGTATCAGTACAAACTACCGTATAGAGGAAGACGCTGAGAATGTTGACTCTGAAATTGAAGCCTTCTTATATGAATCGGTTAAACCATTGTTGACTCAAAACATTACCTTGGCAACATTTATCGATCGTGATAATCATACCGGTGGTAGTATCATTAGCTCACAAAAAGTAGGACCAAGTATTGCAGACGATATTAAGACCGGAGCATTCTGGTCGGTTGTATTGGCTCTTATCGCTATTGGACTATACATCTTGCTTCGTTTCCGTAACATTGCTTATAGTGTTGGTTCTGTAGTGGCTTTGACGAGTGATACTGTCATGATCATTGGTGCTTATTCATTGTTGTGGGGTATTGTTCCTTTCTCGTTGGAAATCGATCAAACCTTTATCGGTGCTATCTTGACCGCTATTGGTTACTCTATTAATGATAAGGTGGTAATCTTCGACCGTGTGCGTGAGTTCTTCGGATTGTATCCGAAACGTGGTACACGTGAATTGTTCAATGATTCGTTGAATACGACTTTAGCTCGTACCATCAACACCTCAATGAGTACACTTATCGTATTGTTGTGTATCTTCATTCTTGGTGGTGATTCTATCCGTAGCTTTGCCTTTGCCATGATCCTTGGTGTGGTTATTGGTACATTGTCTTCATTGTTTATTGCTTCTCCTATAGCATATAACATGTTGAAGAATAAGAAAATAGAAGAGTAGACTCTTGATCAAATAAAAAAACCTCTTCCAATTTTGGAGGAGGTTTTTTATTATTGACTCATTTATATAGATCACAGATTAAAGGCATAGTCTAGCTGAATCTTCCAAATTACCTCAACAAAATGGTTGAAAGGGAATCCGAGAAAGATCCAAATAGAGTTTGAAGCCTGTTTTTTAAAAGTGATTGAGAAGCGTTAACCTTAAAAATCTAAGAAGTAGTGAAAAGAAGTCATGCATGTCTATGATGCAGCTAATGATCTCTTGTTACGAATGGTAGCCTCGAGGGGAATCGAACCCCTATCTAAAGTTTAGGAAACTTCTATTCTATCCGTTGAACTACAAGGCCTTTTTCTGTTGCAAAGATAAGGGTTTCGATGGATTTCACAAGAGTAATTTTTGACTATTCTGTAATGTTGGTTCAAAACCTTAATATATAGATAATAATAACTCTTTTTTCATTTTGAAAATTCGATTAACCTTCCCACCTTTGTAGCGTTAACATAAGCAAGTTGTTTTTATAATTTAATATATGAATTGAAATTATGGCAGACGAAATGATGGTTAAAGAATTGGAGGAAGTCGTTGTACGTTTCTCCGGCGATTCCGGCGATGGTATGCAATTGGCTGGTAACATCTTCTCAAACGTGTCCGCGATTGTAGGAAATGATATTTGTACATTCCCTGATTATCCGGCTGATATTCGTGCTCCACAAGGGACGTTAACAGGGGTTTCCGGTTTTCAGATTCATGTGGGGGCCAAACAGATTTACACTCCGGGTGACCGTTGCCATGTGTTGGTAGCGATGAACCCTGCTGCTCTTAAGACTCAGATTAAGTATTGTAAGTCACAAGGTTTGGTGATCACTGATTCTGATTCATTTGGGGCAAAAGATTTGGAGAAAGCCAAATACTCTACTGATTCTCCTTTTGAAGAATTAGGTATTCGTCAAGAAGTACTTGAGGTACCCATCTCTTCGATGTGTAAAGAGAGTTTGAAAGACTCCGGATTAGACAATAAATCGATCCTTCGTTGTAAAAATATGTTTGCACTAGGTCTGGTTTGCTGGCTGTTTAATCGTAATCTTAGTGCAGCAGAAAAAATGTTGCGCGAGAAATTTGCAAAGAAGCCTGCCATTGCCGAAGCTAATATTAAGGTTTTGAACGATGGTTATAACTATGGTGCCAATACACATGCTTGTGTATCGACTTATAAGATTGAAAGCATTGATCAAAAATCAAAAGGATTTTATACCGATATTAACGGTAATAAAGCGACGGCTTACGGTCTTATTGCTGCAGCAGAGAAAGCTGGCTTACAACTTTACTTAGGTTCTTATCCGATTACTCCGGCAACAGATATCTTACATGAGTTGGCTAAGCATAAATCGCTTGGCATTAAAACCGTTCAGTGTGAAGATGAAATCGCTGGTTGTGCGTCGGCTGTAGGAGCATCATTCGCAGGGGCGATGGCTGTCACTACAACTTCGGGACCTGGTGTTTGTTTGAAGAGCGAAGCGATGAACTTGGCTGTGATTGCCGAACTCCCTTTGGTGGTGGTTAATGTGCAACGTGGTGGTCCGTCAACCGGTCTTCCAACCAAATCGGAACAAACCGACTTGTTGCAAGCATTGTATGGTCGTAACGGTGAAAGTCCGATGCCTGTGATCGCTGCAATTTCTCCAACCGATTGTTTCGATGCTGCTTATATGGCTTCTAAGATTGCTTTGGAACACATGACTCCTGTGGTGCTGCTGACCGATGCTTTTGTTGCGAATGGTTCTGCAGCTTGGAAGTTGCCTAACCTAGAAGAATATCCTGCCATTAAACCTCCTTATGTCACTCCTGGCATGGCCGGTACATGGACACCGTTCCAGCGTAATGCGGCAACAGGTGTACGTTATTGGGCTGTTCCGGGTACTGAAGGATTTATGCATCGTATCGGAGGTCTAGAGAAGTGTAATGAGACCGGTGTGATCTCAACAGATCCGGATAACCATGAGAAGATGACCTTGCTTCGCCAAGCGAAAGTGGATAAGATCGCCGACTTTATTCCTGAACAAGGGATTTTGGGCGACGAAGATGCAGATTTATTGATCGTAGGCTGGGGTGGTACTTATGGACACCTTCGTTTAGCAATGGACTATATGCGTCGTCAAGGAAAGAAAGTCGCTTTAGCTCATTTCCAATACATTAATCCTCTTCCTAAAAATACGGCAGAGTTGCTTAAGAAATATAAGAAAGTGGTGGTTGCTGAACAGAACCTTGGTCAGTTTGCCGGTTATCTTCGTATGAAAGTGCCCGGATTGAATATTAGCCAGTACAATCAAGTCAAAGGACAACCATTTGTGACGAGAGAATTGATAGATGCATTTACTAAACTTATGGAGGAATAAGATATGAGTGAAACTAAATATACTGCAGCAGATTATAAATTCGGACAACCACGTTGGTGTCCGGGATGTGGCGATCACGCCTTTCTTAACTCACTTCATAAAGCAATGGGAGAATTAGGAGTAGCACCTCATAACATGGCTGTTATTTCCGGTATTGGTTGTTCTTCTCGTTTGCCTTATTACGTTAACACCTACGGCTTCCATACCATTCATGGTAGAGCGGCAGCCATTGCAACAGGAGTTAAGGTGGCTAATCCAAACTTAACAATCTGGCAAATCTCAGGTGATGGCGATGGTTTGGCCATTGGTGGTAACCACTTCATTCATGCCGTACGTCGTAACATCAACCTCAATATGATCCTATTGAACAATCGTATTTATGGATTAACCAAAGGACAATATTCACCAACATCAGTTAGAGGGTTCGTGAGCAAGACCTCTCCTTATGGTACGGTAGAAGATCCGTTCCGTCCGGCTGAGCTTGCTTTTGGTGCACGTGGTCGATTCTTTGCCCGTTGTGTTGCGGTCGATGGTGCTGCTTCTGTCGGAGTCTTGAAGGCTGCTGCCGCTCATAAGGGCGCTTCTGTTGTCGAAGTTCTGCAAAACTGTGTCATCTTCAATGATGGTACTCACGAAACGGTAGCGACGAAAGAAGGTCGTGCTAAGAACGCGATTTACCTTGAACATGGTCAACCGATGTTGTTCGGAGAGAATAAAGAGTTCGGTTTGATGCAGGAAGGATTCGGTTTGAAAGTGGTGAAACTTGGTGAAAACGGAGTGACTGAGAAAGATATTCTTATCCACGATGCACACTGTATGGACAATACCCTACAGATGAAATTAGCTTTGATGGAAGGTCCTGATTATCCTATCGCATTGGGCGTTATTCGCGATGTTGAAGCACCAACTTACGATGAATCTGTTGAGGCACAGATTGAAGAAGTCAAAGGAAAGAAGAAATATCATAATTTCCAAGAATTGCTGATGACTAACGATATCTGGGAAGTGAAGTAAACCGGATTATTGAACTTGAATATAGAACTGTGCTAGTCATTGAGGCCGGCACAGTTTTTTTTTATCCGTCTCTTGACGGTACCTTTTATTAATCTGTTTTTAGGCGTACAGTCGATGGATATCACAGTCTGTCCTAATCTTTTAGGACATCTTGCCAGTCATAAATCGTATGAGAAGGGTGTTTATTGGAGTAAGCGGCGGCTTAGATAGCGTACAGGATACCATACCGATAATAGCCCCACCAACAAAACCGTCAGGAAGATCAAGACGACATCACCGAATTCTACGCTGACCGGATAGGCATTCACCACAAAGGCGTTATTTCCATTGCCGAGTGAGATAAAGCCAAACTTTTGTTGGGCGAAACAGAGAATGAGCCCCAAGACAATACCCGATATAGCTCCGAACAAAGAGATCAGCCACCCTTCAAAGAGAAAGATGCGCGAGATCATTTGATCGTTCGCTCCAAGATTCCGTAAGGTCATCACATCCTCTTTCTTGTCGAGCATCAACATCGACAACGAACCGATTACATTGAAGCAGGCAATCATTAGGATAAACGTCAGGAAGAGGTAAGAGATCAGCTTCTCGATCTTCATAATTTTAAAGACGTCGGCTTGCTGTTCATAACGATCTTGCACAAGAAAATCCTCTCCCAAGATTTGTTTAATATGGTCTTTTACCTTATCGATATTGGCCGTTGGTTTTAGCCTCAATTCCAAAGCTGAAACCTCCGACTCATAATTCAGTAAGCTACGGATGAACTGAAGCGAGGTGAGGATATAATGGCTGTCGTACTGCTGCTGGTTCACCACAAAGACAACGCCCGGTGAGAAGAGATAATCTTTTGAAAAAGAGGCAGACGGGTTGCCCATGTTGACCTTAGTGTTCCGCTTAGGAATAAAGATCTCAAGCGGATCGACAAACTCTATACCTGTGCCTAGCGTCGAGACCAAATCGCCTCCCATTACTCCATACGGTACAATGGAGTCTTGTAAGATGAATGTTCCGGCACCATAAAGGATGCTGTCGATAGAAGTCAGTTGTTGGAAGTTGTTTTCCACTCCTTTTAACACGACCATAGCCTGGCGATCTTTGTATTGCACCATGGCATTCTCTTCGAGTGTTTGTGTGGCGACGGCAATCTCCGGTAATCCACAAATCTGCTTGATCTGTGGAGCGTTTGCATCGAACACCTTACCTTCACGAATCGTAATCTTCAGTTCAGGGTCGAACGCCGTAAAGAAGTTCGAAACCATATCCTGAAAACCGTTGAATACCGATAGCGTACAGACTAGCGCAAGAGTGGCTAAAGTCACCCCGCAGACCGATATTCCGGAGATCACATTAATGGCATTGTGTTTCTTTTTAGAGAAAAGATAACGTCGTGCTATGTAAAAGGGGAGGTTCACTTTAATAAAGAATCGATCTTTTCGATATAATCCAAAGAGTCGTCAACGAAGAACTTCAGTTCAGGGATGATGCGCAACTGATGACGTACACGGCCACCAAGCTCATAGCGGATCGATTTCATGTTTTCGTTAATATTCTTCACGATCTCCTCGCTCTTTTCCGAAGGGAATACGCTTAAATAGATACGTGCAATACTCATGTCGGGGCTGATACGTGCAGCACTAACCGATACTAGAGTACCCGGCATACCTTTTGTTTGTAACAAAAAAATCTCGCTCAGTTCTTTCTGTAGTAAACGAGCTATTTTGTTCTGTCTTGTTGTTTCCATAATGAATGCTTATAATCCTAGTGTGAGTACAATTCCCACACTATTTCTTTCTGATAATTGTTAATCCGTCTCTTAACGGAAGGATGACTTTTTCTACACGTTGATCGTTCGCCACGAGGTCATTGAACGCTTGGATGCCGATCGTCTGATGATCATTGGCGTGGGGCGTTTCGATGACATGTCCGTCCCATAAGGTATTGTCGGCGATGATATACCCCCCATCCGACAGATGGGCTAAGGTCATCTCATAATATTCAATGTATTTTCGCTTGTCCCCATCGATAAAAGCCAGATCGAAAACGACTCCCAAAGAGGGAACCAGATCGAGGGCGTCGCCAATATGAAACGTAATCTTATCGGCATAAGGCGACTGCTCCAACCAAGGACGAGTGAAATCTTCCTGCTCGTCGTTGATCTCGAACGTATGGAGCATTCCCCCCTCTTTTAAGCCTTCGGCCAAACAAAGGGCGGAATATCCGCTATAGGTTCCGATCTCGAGGATCTGTTTGGGTTGAATCATCTCGACAAACATCTTCAACATCCGGCCTTGCAGATGGCCCGAAGCCATTCTCGGACGGAGTAGTTTGACATGCGTATCCCGATAGAGCGCCTTTAGATAGTCGTTTTCGGGGTCGATATGGTTTAAAATGTACTCGTCTATCGTTTCAACCTCTTTCATTGCTCTATGCTTATAGGTAGCGATTGTTGTTTGGAAGCACTGTTTCTTCGGTATGCTTCAACACATCGTCAACCACATTAATTTCGAGGAATGAGGTTCTTGTACCCGCCTTACCACTACTCAAATAACCAACCATGTCTGTTGGGTGTAAACGACCCTCCTTAACTAAGCGGCGTAGTGCAGCGAAGTAATATTCCTGTCCGTTAGCCAATTCCGGCATATAGATGGCTTCCACACCGTATGAAAGAGCCAAATGACGCATGGTTTTTTCTTTGTAACAGATGGCCAATACCGGGTATTTTCCACGGAAAGCCGCTAAGTTTCTAGCTGTAAGTCCGCTGAAGCTATCGGTGATGATGGCTCTTATTTTCAATTTAGACGTTGCTTTAACGGCTTGTTTAGCTAAGAAAGCAGTCACGTCATTGCTGTTTTCGTCCAAAGGAATACGAATATCGTTTTCTTCCGATTTATCTTTTTCAGCCTGAGCCGCAATTTTAGCCATTGTTTTTACAGCTTCCACCGGATATTTACCATAAGCCGTTTCCCCACTTAACATCAACGCGTCAGTGCGGTAATAGATGGCGTTAGCAATATCAGTCACCTCAGCACGAGTCGGACGAGGATTATTGATCATGGTATGCAACATCTGAGTCGCTACGATAACCGGCTTCTTCGCCAAGATACATTTGCGAATCAACATGCGTTGGATGCCCGGGATACGTTCTTGAGGCACTTCGATACCCAAGTCACCACGTGCAACCATCACACCGTCGGCAGCTTCGATAATCTCGTCGATATTATCTACACCTTCTTGGTTCTCAATTTTTGCAATGATTCGGATGTCGCTTTGGTGTGCATCCAAGATCTCGCGAATATCTAAAACGTCTTGTCTGTTACGAACGAAAGAGTGAGCGATAAAGTCGATATCTTTTTCAATAGCGTAAAGAATGTTATTACGATCCTTTTCAGTCAATGAAGGCAAGTTGATGCGAACACCGGGAACATTGACACTTTTCTTACTGCCTAAAGTTGCTTCGTTCTTTACGACACAAAGCAGATGATCTTCATGTTTCTCGATCACCTCAAGTTCCAAGTCGCCATCATCGATCAAGACGATACCGCCCACGTTAAGGTCATTCACAAAAAGAGGATATGAAACAGCGATGCATTCACGAGTTGTAGTCACATCGGGATTGCCGACGATTTTCACCTGATCTCCGATGTTATAAGGGATCGGTTCTTCCAAAGCTGTAGTACGAACCTCCGGACCTTTAGTATCCATAAGGATGGCTATACGGTTAGAAACGCTACGTACGTTGGCTATCAATGTTTCAAAGCCTTCACGACTCGCATGAGCAGTATTCATACGAACAACGTTCATTCCGGCCTCAAACAACTGTTTAATAAAATCCACCTCACAACGTCTGTCGGAAATGGAAGCGACAATCTTAGTCTGTTTCAATAACATATTCTTTTACCTATTTATATATTTATTTACTTGTTAACAATATCCGATAAAGCCTCTAAGGCTAGTCTGTAAGAATTTAGCCCAAAGCCGCAAATCACCCCTTTGCAAGCACAAGCGATCATCGATTGATGTCTGAAAGGTTCTCTGCTATGTACGTTCGAGATATGGACTTCTATGACGGGTGAGGGGATCGAACGGATGGCATCTTGCAACGCAATCGAGGTATGCGTATAAGCCCCGGCATTGAGGATAATCCCATCGTATTCAAATCCTACGTTTTGAATACAGTCAATCAATTCACCTTCGATGTTCGATTGATAATAGGCTAGCTCTACATTTGGGTAAGTTTTCCGTAAATCAATCAAATACTCTTCAAAAGAAACGCTCCCATAAATAGAAGGTTCACGTTTCCCCAGCATATTTATGTTCGGCCCGTTAATAATCTGTATTTTCATGCCTTTTTCGTGCTTTTTTTAATACCTTTGTTTCAAAAGAACATTATTTCAAGCTGCAAAGTTAGAAAAAAGAAATGGAAATCAATGAAAAAAAACAAAAGAAGGAAGAGGTTGGGGATATAATAAATAGGTACAAGGTCTATTTAAAACTCGAGAAATCCCTTTCACCAAACACAATTGACGCTTATTTGACCGACTTAGATAAATTGCTCAGTTTTCTTCTTTTGGAGGGTATTTCTGTGCTTGAAGTGTGTTATGCCGACCTTCAGCGTTTCGTCGCCGGGCTTCACGATATTGGTATTTCGGCCCGTTCTCAGGCTCGTATCATCTCGGGAATCAAATCGTTTTTCTATTTTCTGATTCTCTCCGATAAGATTGAAGCCGATCCGAGTGAACTGCTGGAAGGGCCCCGAATTGGTTTTAAGTTGCCCGAAGTGCTGAGTCTGGCAGAAATTGATGCCATGATTGCCGCCGTTGATCGGAGTAAAGTCGAAGGGCAGCGCAACCGAGCGATTCTCGAAACCCTATACAGTTGTGGACTACGTGTTTCAGAACTCGTTAACCTGAAACTCTCCGACCTTTATTTCGATGAAGGGTTCATCAAGGTCGAAGGTAAGGGGAGCAAGCAACGGCTCGTTCCCATTTCCGGTCGCGCCATCAACGAGCTAAAGCTCTATTTCATCGACCGTAATCAGATTGAAGTTAAAAAAGACTATGAAGATTTTGTGTTTGTGAGCCATCGACGAGGAAAGGCTTTATCGCGGATCATGATCTTCCATTTGATTAAAGAATTGGCTGAAGTGGCCGGCATCACTAAGACCATCAGTCCCCACACCTTTCGTCACTCGTTTGCGACTCATCTCCTTGAAGGCGGTGCCAATCTGCGAGTTATACAATGCATGCTGGGGCACGAGTCGATCGTCACCACTGAGATCTACACGCATATCGATCGCGAGATGCTTCGGAGTGAAATTATTGAACATCACCCCAGAAATATTGATTATACCCCACATAGAGGGTAGTTATTTCATTAAATAATGATAAAATCGGGGAAAAATTAAAGCGGATAATTTAGATTTAATATCTTTGCGTTATGTTTTACATAATTTAAGGCTAGAACTTATTGATAAACAAACGATATTTCAATTACAAACATTTAATTTATACCTAAAATGACTAAGAAGTTGTATTTGCCTTTACTCATGGCAATGGTCGTTGCACTATTCTCTTCGTGCAGCAAAAAAATGGGTGAATTATCATCAGATTATTTCACGGTAACTCCGCAAGTTCTGGAGGCAGTAGGTGGTAAAGTTCCTGCAACCATCAACGGTAAGTTCCCTGAAAAGTATTTCAACAAGAAAGCTGTAGTCGAAGTGACTCCGGTGTTGAAATGGAATGGTGGTGAATCTAGAGGTCAAAGCGCTGTATTCCAAGGTGAAAAAGTTGAAGGTAATGATCAAGCCATCTCTTACAAAGCAGGTGGTAGCTACACGATGAAAACCTCTTTCGATTATGTTCCAGAAATGGCAAAATCTGAATTGTATCTAGAATTCAAAGCTAAAGTTGGTAAGAAAGTCGTTACTATCCCAGCCGTTAAGGTTGCTGATGGTGTGATCTCTACTTCTGAATTACTTGGCAATACTTTGGGTAACGCTAACCCTGCATTGGGTGAAGACGCTTTCCAACGTATCATCAAAGAAAAACATGACGAAAGTCTTATGTTCTTGATTCAACAAGCTAACATCCGTTCAAGCGAGTTGAAGAAAGCTAAAGCATTCAACAACGAAGTTGCAAATGTAAAAGACGCTGCTAACAAAGAAATCTCTAACATCGAAGTTTCTGCATACGCATCTCCTGATGGTGGTCTTAAGTTGAACACAGGTTTGGCAGAAGATCGTGAAGGTAACACTGCTAAATTGTTGGCTAAGAACTTGAAGAAATCTAAACTTGACGTGACTGTAGATTCTAAATACACTGCTCAAGACTGGGATGGTTTCCAAGAATTAGTTTCTAAATCAGACATCCAAGATAAAGAGTTGATCTTACGCGTACTTTCTATGTACCAAGATCCTGCTCAAAGAGAACAAGAGATCAAAAACATCTCTTCTGTTTACGGAACACTTGCAAAAGACATTTTACCACAATTGCGTCGTTCACGTTTGACTTTGAACTACAACGTTATCGGTAAGTCTGACGAAGAAATCACTAAGTTAGCTGCATCAGATCCTTCTCAATTGAACGTAGAAGAATTGCTTTACGCTGCAACATTGACTAACGATGCTGCTAAGCAAGAAGCGATCTATGCACAAGCAACTAAACAATTCCCTAACGACTACCGTGGTTATAATAACTTAGGTAAATTGGCTTACCAAGCCGGTGAGATCAACAAGGCTGAATCTTATTTGAAGAAAGCTGCTAGCGTAAACGCTACTCCTGAAGTTTACATGAACTTAGGTTTGGTTTCATTGGTTAAGGGTGACAAAGCTGCTGCTGAAGCTGCATTTGGTAAAGCTGCAGGTTCTAAACACTTGAACGAATCAATGGGTAACCTTTACGTGGCTCAAGGTCAATACGACAAAGCGGTTTCTGCTTTTGGCGATGCTAAGACTAACAGTGCTGCTTTGGCTCAGATTTTGGCTAAAGATTACAACAAAGCAAAAACAACTTTGGCCGGTGTTGAAAGAGCAGATGCTTATACAGACTATTTGATGGCTGTATTAGGTGCTAGAACAAACAACTCTTCTATGGTAACCAGCAGCTTGAAGAGCGCTGTTGCTAAAGACGCATCATTGGCTAAGAAAGCAGCTACTGATCTAGAGTTTGCTAAATATTTCACTAACGCAGAATTTATGGGTATCATCAAGTAAGACTTGATTCGACTCACTAAATAAACGCACAAGAATTGCTTGTCATGTAAAATGATAAGCAATTCTTTTTTTTTATAGCTAAAAGATGTAATTTCGCAAAAAAGAAATTGAACAATGAAGAATCTTGCTTTTTGGTTGTTGGTTATTATCGGGCTGACCTCTTGTCACCAGTCGCCTCAAGGGCTTATGCTTCAGGGCGAGATCAAAGGATTGACCAACGACACTCTTTTGCTCTATAGTGGAGATGGCACTTACGATCGAGTAGATACCATTATCGCTTCCGATGGACGCTTCAGTCAGCGGATCGAGGTCGACACGTTGACCTATGGTCTTCTGCTGCTCGACCAAAAAGTAGAATATCCGTTGTTCTTCAATAAAGGAGACGAGATTACCGTTACAGGAACCGGCGACTTAGCCACGGGCTTATCGGCTACCGGTAATGGCTTAAACGACGAATATACCGCCTTCTGCCAAGGATTAGAAGCGGCTCATCGCAACGATTCGATCGGACAACAAAAAGCCGAGGCGTTCATCAAAGCTCATCCCGCCTCTTTGGTCTCTCTTTACCTCATCGACCGCTATTTCGTACAGCAGCCATACGATGATATCGAACAGTTGAGAACACTACTCAAACAACTCTCCGGTTATCTGCAAGATACCCCTTATTGGTCGCAAATCGATGCCAAGCTAACCGATCAGAGCAGTGCTTTAGTCGACCGTTACGCTTATTATTTCAGTCTCCCTGACCAGAAAGGTGAACGCCTCTCACGGTCGTCCGACGCCTTTAAACAAAAGCTCCTCCTGATCAACTTCTGGTCGTCATGGAGCGATAGCCTCGACAATGCAAAAGCCAATCGAGAGTTGAAAGCCCTTCATCGCCAGTATAAGAATCAGAAAGGGATCGCCCTGTTGGGCATCTCCGCCGATACCGATAAAGCCCAATGGACGCAAGCCATCAAGAGAGACTCCCTCACTTGGAAACAAGTGTGCGACTTCGGTGGCCTGAACTCGGAAGTGATCCGACGCTTTGCCGTCGACCGTCTGCCGATGACCGTCATCCTTTCACCCGAGGGCAAGATCTTAGCTCGTAACCTTTGGGGCGAGGCGTTGAAGAAACAGATTAAGCAACTACTAGACGACTCCAAGACTAAAAAGAAGTAGTCCGCTGCCTAACCGGTTCTTTGGCCGATCAAGATGAACGAACAGAATCATAGCGATCAAAAAAAATAAAGAAACCGTGTTAATAAAAGTGTTTGGAGCTGCTGTTCAAGGCATTGAAGCAACTCTTATTACCATAGAGGTCAACAGCACACGAGGCTGCATGTTCTATCTCGTGGGACTTCCCGATTCCGCCGTCAAGGAAAGTCACCAACGGATCATCTCCGCCTTACAAGTGAGCGGATATAAAATGCCGACGACGAATATAGTGGTCAATATGGCGCCTGCTGATATCCGCAAAGAAGGATCGGCCTACGACCTTCCCTTGGCCATCGGACTTTTAGGTGCTAACGAAACCATCCGTGCCGACAAGCTGTCGCATTATCTGTTGATGGGCGAGCTGAGCCTCGACGGTACCATCCGCCCCATTAAAGGCGCCCTTCCCATTGCCATCAAAGCCCGCGAACTCGGATTCAAAGGCTTCATCGTTCCTAAGAAGAATGCACGCGAAGCTGCCATTGTCGACCGACTCGACGTCTACGGAGTGACCACCATCAAAGAGGTGATCCAATTCTTTAACGACGAGATCACCCTGCAACCCACCATCGTCAACACCCGCGACGAGTTCTATCGCCAACAAGCCACGTTCGACTTCGACTTTGCCGATGTCAAAGGTCAGGAGAATGTGAAACGCGCCCTTGAAGTGGCTGCCGCCGGCGGACACAACCTCATCATGATCGGCGCACCCGGCAGTGGCAAGTCGATGATGGCCAAACGTCTGCCCTCCATCCTTCCTCCTCTGTCGCTCGGCGAAAGCCTCGAAACCACCAAGATCCACTCCGTGGCGGGGCAACTGGAGGGCGACACCTCCCTCATCTCCCAACGTCCCTTTCGCGACCCTCACCACACCATCTCGCAAGTGGCTATGGTTGGCGGAGGGAGCTTCCCTCAACCCGGTGAGATCAGTCTGGCGCACAACGGCGTTCTCTTCCTCGACGAACTGCCTGAGTTCAACAGAAGCGTGCTGGAAGTCCTCCGACAACCCCTCGAAGACCGTTGCATCACCATCTCCCGCGTGAAGAGCACCGTCAACTATCCGGCGGGCTTCATGCTCGTGGCCTCCATGAACCCCTGTCCCTGCGGCTACTATAACCACCCCACCAAAGCTTGCGTCTGTAGCCCGGGGCAAGTACAGAAATACCTCAACCGCATCTCCGGTCCGTTGCTCGACCGGATCGACATCCAGATCGAGATCGTTCCCGTCTCCTTCGATGAGATCTCCAACCAGCACGAAGGGGAGTCGAGCACGGCCATTCGCGAGCGAGTCATCGAAGCCCGAAAGATCCAAGAGGTACGTTATGCCGCTTTCGATGGGGTATATTGCAACGCCCAGATGACCAGTCGCCTGCTGGCAACCTATGCCCGTCCCGATGCCGAGGGACTCACCCTGCTTAAAGGTGCGATGAACCGTCTCAACCTATCGGCCAGAGCCTACGATCGCATCTTGAAGGTGGCACGTACCATTGCCGATTTGGATCATTCCGAGCGTGTGCGGTCGCCTCACTTGGCCGAGGCCATCAGTTACCGGAATCTCGATCGCGACAATTGGGCGGGCTGAGACCTCTCTTTTTTCAGTTCTGTTCTCTGTTCACTGATTCTACTTCCCCCTAGACTTTTTTTTGCATTCGATCTGCCATCTGCCACCAAATCGCTGTTAACCGTCTGACTGTTAGCGGTTATACGGTGTTGCAGATGGGTGTTGCAGATCGGTGACAGATCCAGTTGCTGTCACCTCGTTTTTTTCATCTGCTCATGGGCGATTTTCGCCATCCACGGCACTTCTTTTAGTTTCCATGGACGACGACGGAGTTTTATTAGGACGAAACAAAAGTTTCGCCCAAGGGAACTTCTAGTTTCATTGCATGAAACTGTCGGCTTCACCGTATGAAACAAAAAGATTTACAGTGTGGCACTCGATTGTCTTACGGTGCAACTGTGAGATTTGCTTTGTGATAACTTTTTTTCTCTGATTGATAAAAGCCTATTGCAGTTTAGGTCATTCTTCCGATGCCGTGTCTCTTGTCTTTTTCATAGATGAAAAAAATAAACCTTTTGTGGGCATAGTTTTTCTTATTCCTGATTTTGTAGACTCTTCTCTCTCCTTATTCCTAAAAAGGTAGACGGAATAAGGGAGAGGGGGGCTGTAGTGTTCTGCTAGACGGCTGTGCGCTGTATTTACCCAGCAAAAATAGGGTATTACCAGCCGGCGTTACAAGGGAACAATTTGATTTTAAGCTGTATTTACCCAGCAAAAATAGGGTATTACCAGCTTTGTAGCACAAAAAGTATCCTCGATTAACGCTGTATTTACCCAGCAAAAATAGGGTATTACCAGCATACGGTAGACTGGGTGCCAGGTGTTATTGGCTGTATTTACCCAGCAAAAATAGGGTATTACCAGCCGCATTACCAAGCAATGTCCGCGCCATAATGCTGTATTTACCCAGCAAAAATAGGGTATTACCAGCGAAACAGAGTTAGTTCTGCAGAAGCGAAGAGCTGTATTTACCCAGCAAAAATAGGGTATTACCAGCATAAGAAATTAAATAAGAAAGCAATATGCGGCTGTATTTACCCAGCAAAAATAGGGTATTACCAGCAACTGTTTCTATCGTATGTAACGAAACAGGTGCTGTATTTACCCAGCAAAAATAGGGTATTACCAGCTCCCTCGAATCATCGGTCGCATTTGGATGGGCTGTATTTACCCAGCAAAAATAGGGTATTACCAGCACAATTCCAATCAAAGCCTTTATTCATGCCACTTTCGAGGCATAATACCATAAAAAAAATCGTTTATTTGATGCTGTTTGTAGCATAAATTGGCGTTTTTTTAATTCCTATCACCCTTTATTTGAGTGTTTACTTTACCAATAAGAGCAAATCCCATGCCAAAGATCTCTAAATAAGTCTTACCATCTTTGTTTTTTTTAATTAATTCTTCTTTAGTCATAGGCACCCATTTACTTTTGGGCATTTTATTGTGAGAAGCACTATTCCGTAGTTCCTTCAAGTCTTCACCCTCTGTTGGGTCGAGCACTTCATGTTCGACTAGTGCACGAGTGATCTGGGAGAAAGAAATATAATTTTTCTTCTTCCCATTCTCTTCCTCCGGTTGCAGATCATACCTCTTTATGATCCTATATTCCATCTCCAGAACATCCTTTATAAAGACTTTTCGACAGATGTTGTAAGAGTCGAGTAACTCACTCATAAAGTAAGTCGCCTCAGCCTTAGGAACAAAAATCGGGTCTTTACTCACCGCAATCTTCTCATTAATCCGTTGGAGGATCTGATCCATGGGAAGATTCCTATAACTCTCCTCCCAAAAGAATCGTCGTTTATCATCGTCGCTCAGATCACTTTTGTTGATTGGTTCCAGATTGTTATAAGGAAGAATCGCTCCTTTCTCAATCAATCCCCTCTCGATCATCAGGTCAATCAAAGCTGTGGTCATCTGCTTGGGCAGTCGATAATGGTTTTGCTTGTAATGGCGATAATAGAACGAGACATAAGCCGATGGCTCTTCCTTTGGTGAAGAAGTCACCGCAATATTTAGCTGTTGATTTTGGAACGCTTGATCGGACAACATCATTCCGCTCAACTCACATTGTGCTTTCTTCCCGTAAGCATAAGCCAAGTGAGCAAGGACGAGATCCTCGCGATAGATCTCGTTCAACCTATATTTCTGTGACCACGTAAGTCCTGCCCAAACCTCCGGATTTTCGGGTTTGTAGAACGATGTGATGAGTAACCCATTATCTTCGGAGGCAGGCGATTCACTTCCGGGGGAAGGTCGTTGGCCTAAAAAAGGTCTTTCTCGGAAGCGTTTATTTGCTTCTGCTTCTTTAGTTAGCCCGATAAAAAGATCACTCATCTTCGCCGGCATCCCAATTGCCGTGTGTTGATGGCGGTCGATATTAAGAATGCCGGTCGACTGTTCTTTAGGAGCATTCGGTCGGTAGTTAGCAACTTCAGGAGTACGTCCATCTCTAAGACCTAACCAGCGCATCTCGATGTGAGGCCTCCATTGTGTCGCAGGATTGAAAGGCTCTTGCTTTATAATATTGTCGTAAAAGTCCAAAGTCTCTTTACGATAGACTTTGCATTGCTCAAAAAGATCTAACAACGTCTTTTGGCCTTGTATCTTTTTGACGGTTAGGTCGGCGATCTGTTTCTGCTTGCCGAATTTCAACGCCTCGTTGAGTACCTCTAAGTAACACCTCCCTTTATGATCTCTCCCCCCGATGCCTAAGGTCTTGAGCAAGTTAATCAGATCTTGATGCTTCGCATCCCGACGCTGTTCGAGGAATTGGTACAGCTCTTCCTTCTCGTCAGAGTTGCCGTTACGCCCATCTTCGGTTGCAGAGGAAGAAGGGATTGGAGCCGGCGCTAGAGCCGATAAGGCTTTAAGAATTTCTTGATAACCGCTCTTGCCACCGATGTATCCCTTTTCGTCGAGGGCATGGGTACGGTTGTTACGCATGCCGCACGACAGCATCTGGTTCCAAGTGTCCGCCACGAATAAGATACGTTCGTGAGTGTTGGTGGTTTCTCCCTCTTTGGCGTATTTCTCCTTCAAAAATTTAATTCGCTTTTCGAGTTGTTGTTTAGTCACCGTCGTTCTCGGGGACTTCTGACTTCGTTCGGGATAGATCCGGTCGACATAGTTGAAACAACCTTTCGTTAGGTTGATAAAGAAATCCCTTCTCTCTTTTTCTTCTCCCGGCTTGTCGATCGGGAAGTTAGCCAAATAACGCTCTAAAATGTTGCTCAGTAATTTGCGTCCCATCAGTCCGATGAAAGTTTGCTCTTCTTGTGTCCCTTTTTTCATGGAGCATTTAAAGAGTGCCTGACTGTATTGACCTTGTTGGTCGGCTTCGAAGTAGTAGGGGAAGCTAACGACGTCGTTGCGGTCGTTGAAATCGTCTTCTTCGGGTACTCCCCAGATTACCTTCTCGTGGCGACAGAGGCGTTGGATTTTCTCGCTCACCCGTCCTTGAGGGTTGACAGCTCTCTTCTTTCCGGCTTTGAGTTGCTTCTTCTCTTCTGCCGAACGATGGCGTGCCCATTGCCAACGGATGGAGATTTTTTCTGTTTGGGGACTTTCTGCTTTGAAGAGGGTGGCACACTCGCTTTCCCAATAGTCTAATGTCCACTCCATGAACTTGTTTTTCTCGCGAACATCGAAGACATGCGACTGTTGGTCGATGATGAGCTCGGCTCTTTGATGCAGACGCTCGTCACCTTCGCTCCCTTCCCGCTCCATCAGCGTGTAGTCCGTCACTTTAGAGGCTAGGCGTTCGCTGGGAATGCGTTTGAGGTATTCTAAGATCGAAAAGCATTTTTCCTTCTCCACAAAGGTGTCGGCTAGGGTGAGGTAGCTCCGGTGACCGCGGTTTGCCCAATAGGTATAGACGTCGCGGGCGTAGAGCATCAGCTTGTAACGTGGGCGAAGTTCCTCCGGGTAGGGGATGCCTTGTTTGGCGTAGGGCTTGAGTGTTTCTCGATCCTTTTGAGCCTTGTCGGTCAGGTGATCGATCTCTAGGGCTTCGACAAAGTCGCTCACATCGTCTTTGTGAAGAAACAGTGAGAGGAGAAAGACTTTGCCGGTCGTTGAGAAACGGAGGGTCTGCTCGGTTGCCCCGGTTGCCTCTGCTTGCTCGGTTGCCTCTGCTTTCCGGATTACGTTCGCTTGTTCAGTGGTCTGGTTGGGGTGGACGGTCCGGTCTGTGTGATCTCTCTTGTTTGGGGCGACTTTTTGGGCTTGGTCCTTTGTTTGGGTGGCACTGTAGAGGGCTTGCTCGGTGCGGTACTTGTCCGGAATGTTGTTTTTCGAATGCGATACGGCTTCGAGGTAAAGTCGCTCGAGTAAGTCACAAATCGTCCGATTGTTTTTGTCGATGGATATGTCGACATGATGACCGTGGCTCACGCTGTTGCGTAAGGCGTTGAGGAGCTTCATCCATCGGGTGATCTCGTCGGCTTGCTGTTGTTCGATGGCTTCGGCTTCGACAAACTTCTCTTTCGCGTTCTTGTTGGCTTCAAACTCCACCTGTTCCAAGAGTTTTTCGATGAAGTAGAAGTTGGCGTAGAGGGTGCGAGCCTCTTCGATGGTGAGTGTAGAGTTGTTGTTACCAAGGCGATCCTTGAGACTATTAATGCCGGAGAGATTCTCTACATGGGCAACGGCTATATTGGCGTAGAGTGCCAGGGTTGCTTTCATGTTCCGATTGGTGGCTTTTCTAAAAGTATCGAAGGGTGACCGGCCTTGGGTATTGTTTTGAGTATTGCTTTGGGGCTTCTTTTGAATGTTGTTAGACATAAGACTAGAAATTTAAGATGATGTAACTGATGATGGTAATGGTGGTGGCAATAACGCTGGCACAAGCCCATTTGAGTGCAATGCGAAATCGCTTATATTTACGGCTGCTCACCGCTGCTTTATGAAAGATGCACCGAATAAAGGCTTCATCGGCTTCTGTTATTGGCTCTCCGGTGTGTCTGGATTGAAGAAAGGTCTTCAGCTCATCATAACCTAATGTCGTGATGTTTTCGGTGGAGTATAGGCTTAGTATGTACTTCTTTCTTTCGTCGTCGGTTAGCTTTTTAGGCTGATCTTTCGAACTTGATTTGGGGTAGAACGACCATAGCGCAACGAGTAAGGAGGCGATGAGAAGTACGAAACTGATGAGTAGCCCAACGAGTAAGAGAGGGTAGCTAGAGAACCAAGGATACTGGAGAGGCTGTAAAAGTCCGATGAGTAGAGCGATGTCGAATGCGACGAGGCTACCATTCTTAGCTTCCACAAAGTTGAGCGAGGAGGAGACGTATTCGTAGAAATCGTGTTGGGATTTGCGAAAAGAGGAGTGGGTCGATGGATTCATATCAATAATGATTTAATGTTGTTTTAGATTTATATATACAAAGTTAATTGTTTTTACATAAACCCAAGGCTTGGATCTTATAAAAAGATGCGAATGAATCTGTCATTGGTTTAGGGATTCCCCTATTACATGGTATAGAATATACGTGTCTATTATGCTTTTTCTGACTTACTTTTGAGGTAAATCAAAAAATATAAAGTCATGAAAAATGTTTTATTTATTCTTTTAGCGTCACAATTTCTTATAGCTCCTCAGTTTGTAAAATGTTATGGGATGGTTACTGTTGGAGATAATAACTGCTTTTATAATTCCAACTGGGAGAAGAGGGGTATTGAAGAGGGAACATTCGAAAGAGCTATTCCTCAAAAGAATGATGAGAACGTAGACTCTTTGAATGTGGATGTCTTGTCCAAGGTTATTATTGACGATAGTAATGGCAATCGTAAAACCATCAAGAAAGACATTTTTGGTGATATAGTTATTGAAGATGATAAAGGCAACTGCCAAACGGTTGAGGAGGATATTTTTGGTAATATAGTTATTGAGGACAAAAGAGGTAACCGCCAAACCATCAAGACAGATATTTTTGGTAATACGGTTGTTGAGGATGATAGAGGGAATCGTAAAACCATTAAGAAAGACATTTTCGGCAATACGGTTATTGAGGATGATAGAGGTAATCGTAAAACCATCAAGACAGATATCTTTGGTAATACGGTTGTTGAGGATAATAGGGGGAATCGTCGGAAAGTAAAGAAAGATATTTTCGGTCAAACTATTATTGAAGACGAAAGGGGTAACCGCCAAACCATCAAGAAGGATATTTTCGGTAATACTATTATTGAGGATGAAAGGGGTAACCGTCAAACCATCAAGAAGGATATTTTCGGTAATATTACTATTGAAGACGAAAGAGGTAATCGTCAAACGGTTGAGGAGGATGCTTTTGGCGATAGCGTTTTAAAAAGTGTGTAAATCCCAATATTTCTTAGATTTGTATTGTAACCTAAAATGAAAGAGAAATGGAATTTACACAAGAACAAATGTCTGAAATTATTTCTTCACTTACAAATGGTAAAGAAGGATTTCAGGAATTAATCCGTTTAGGGATGGAATCATTAATGAAATCAGAGCGTAAGATTTATAATTCTCAGACTGATGATGTGAGTAATGGCTATCGTGATCGTCGAGTATGTCATGGC
>JBKEDO010000102.1:0-4318 GCA_047975405.1 Bacteroides sp. | reverse complement strand
TTGGAACGAATGACAGCGAAGAGGCGAACGCTCTGAAACAACGTCATGTGTATATCGAACCGGAAACGCCAAATGTAGCGGCCGATCCGATCGTTCAATACATGAATGTCTCACAAATGGAGAAGGCGATCGAACGTCTGCGTAAACAGATGCATGAGGCAGCAAAGAAGTTAGAGTTTATCGAGGCAGCACAATATCGAGACGAATTACTCAAATTGGAGGATCTTAAAAAGGAGAAATGGGGATGATTATTAAAAACAGCACCTATATCTTCCATTTTTGATAAAAAGATCGTTAATTCACGATATCATCGTTAATATACGTTATATATTTAACTAAAAAGAGGGCGTACTATTGCGAATTACAAAACAACCCCTATCTTTGTACTGTGTTTTTCATAGTATTAGATTTAAGGTTAACAAAGGTTGGAGTACAGCGGTACTCCTTTTTTTTTATACCTACCTCTGATAGCTTTTGTGGCTTCCTTTCATAGCTTTCGTCGTTTTTGTAGCTTTTGTGCTCTAACACCTTTCGCAGTTTTTTTCGTCAGATGATTTTTCGCATTGTCAGTTGAGTTCTCATAGGATTAATTTTCTAAAGCCCATTTTCATCAAACCCATTTTCATCAAGCAACTTCTCGTAAGAGCGATCACACGATCTTGTTCTATTTGCACATTGTCGCATTTACACAGCGCATTGCCGTAGTGAAATAATACACTGTCGTAATAAAATAAAGCATTGTGGCATTTTATTCGTGCATTGCCGTATCAAATCGAGAAAGTGTTTATTATTATTTATGGTATATAACTGTGTTAGACTTCTGTAAGTAAAAAAAATAATGATACCATAATGATTCAAAGATGTTTAAGAGCAGGTAAAGAAATTTTCATTAAAAAAAACAAGTCCAGTTCAAGAAATAATTATACATTTATTCTTCAATAAATAATCACTTTAAAAGATCGCATCAATGAAAATACACAGAAGCTTAACTCTCTATCAGGCTTTAATCATACTAATGATCAGTTGGACATATACTCTTTTGGTTAATGACTTTAACTTTGATGACTCACTCTATAAAATATATGCCACCCGAGGAATCCCATTCACATTAATAATTCAAGTCATTGCAGAATATGGAAAAGAAAAAAAGCAAGATCGGGCAACAAAGTCTTCCCAAAATCACGACCAACGCACCGGAGAAGCTTAATCAATCACGGGAGATACGGTACTCGCAATCGTGAGATGCGGTCGTTGAGATACTGGAGTGCGGTCGTTGAGATGCTGGAGTGCGGTCGTTGCGACGCTGTAGTGCGGTGCTTATTGGGCTGAGATACCATCCTCTTTACGACAACATCGAACATCGTTTTAGACTTCTCATCATATAGAATCAACGAAAACAGAGTAAACGAAAGTTTAGGCATACATACAACAAAAAAAGCTCTGTAATCATTAAGAACCTGTTTAAAAATCAATCAAAATATTTATTAAGCATGATTTTGCAGAAGACCAATTGTACCATGGTAACAGCCGTTTCTGCATAATACTCGTAGTCAATGGTAAGCCTTCTGAAATTCTCAAGCCATGCAAAGCTTCTTTCTACAATCCAACGTTTGGGTAGAACTTGAAATTTGGATGGACATTCATCAGGTCGTAAAACAACCTCTAATTCCCATCCAAATTTATCCAATATCCAATCCGAAAGAGTCCCTCTGTATTCTCCGTCGGCGAGTATTTTGATCAAACGAGGAAATTTGAATGCGAGTTTGTCAATAACTAGCGGAACACCCTTGCTATCATGAATGTTTGCTTCATGAACAACTACTGCCATTGGTAGCCCAAGAGTATCAACGATTACATGCTGTTTTCTCCCTTTTATCTTTTTGTTTCCATCAATGCCTCTATCGGAATCAACATGATGAGAAGTCTTAACGCTTCTAGAGTCGATAATTCCTAAACTCGGGCTTTTGGTTTTTCCTAATTGTTTGCGTACATTAGAATGAATGGCGCTTAGCCATTCTTCTATTATACCTTCATTCTTTCATTTGCTGAAATCGTAGTATACGCTTTGCCAAGGTGCAAAATTAGAAGGAAGCATACGCCATTGGCAACCTGTTTTTAGCAAGTAGAGAATGGCATTAAAAATCCCACGAATAGAATATTTTTGTCTTCTCTTTTGTGTATTCACTATTTTTTCTATAAATTGCTACTGTTTATCAGTGAGGTTGGTTGAATATTGTTCCATAACTTAATGTCTTAGTAACCATAAAGTCAAGAATAGCATATCAATTAAACAACTGATAATCAATATAGCATATTCTTACAGAGCAATTATTTTAATTCATTTTTAAACAGTTTCTATCAATAAATGGACAATGAAAAAAATAAAGAACTTATATATAGTCATACTCTTATTGTTAGTGGCTTGTTCCACTAATTCGAGTAAAATAAGTAAAGATAAATCTGATCAGAAAATAGAAAGGAATAAAAAAGTATCAGTAGGATTGCCGATTCTTGATTTGAGTAAAGACTACCCTAAAAAAAAGATCACTCTGCAAGACATTGCCGATGTGGAATACATTGCACTCGAAACAAACGAAGATGCATTACTGAAATCGACTTCTATATATATAACCAGTAATAAAATAATCGCTTCCGATCTACTTGGTACAATAGTAATCTTTGACAGGAGAGGAAAGTATCTCCATTCTTTTAATCATAAAGGGCAAAGCGGAGAAGAATATCGTGACCCAATTAGTATAGCAGTCGATAATGAAGAGATATTTGTTGTCGATTTTTGGAAAAAGTGTATTCAAGTTTATGATTACGAAGGTAAATATAGACGAACATTGAGATTACCGGCAAAAAGTAATTTTTCATCTTCTATATTTAATTATAATGACGATTTTTTATTAGGTAATGATAAATATATGGTTGATACAGGAAAAGATGACCAGACAAATAAAACTCCTTATTGTAAGATTTCAAAAAAAACAGGAAAACTTACACCTCTCCCTTTGAAAATTACGAAAAGAATAGGAGATGAGTTCGTTCAATATATTGATGAACTAAACTCGATAGGTGGTACATTAGGAGTCTCTCCTTTGGCGACTTTTGGTTCAGATGGACTAATTGCTGATTTTACTTTGGATACTGCTTATATTTATCAGAATGATGTATTACAACCTATAGCTGTAAGAAAAAATTGTGTTAGTAATAATAACAAGCCAATAATATCAACCATTGAATTTCTTACAGACCGATACCAGTTATGGTTTACGCAGGAAAAAAATCTCGATTTTAAAACAAAAAATGTTCCTGAACCGGTATTTTATTTAATTGACAAAAAGATTAATGAGTGTTATCTTATCGAATTTTTCAATGGAGATGGAGTTACTTGGGCAGATGTGACAACTTCGATATACGAAAGATTGTCTGCAAATATACATTCAGTTCCTCCAAAATATGCGATACAAATATATAAGCCTGAAAAACTTATAAAATTTAACAATGAAGGAAAGTTGAAAGGTAAATTAAAAATAATTGCTTCCAAACTAAAAGAAGATGATAATCCTGTATTGATGATTGCCAAATTTAAAGAATAATAATATGAATCCATTTGCAGATATAACCGCTAAAGATATAGAATATAATCTTGTTCATTTAGGATCATACCGAAATCCTGAGGGACTTTGATTGATAATCTTTATCTTTGCCCAAAAGCTTATGAATTACGATAGCTTCCTGCGTTTTGTCTTTCCAGATGGCATGTTTGATTACTTCGACATGGTTCGTTTTAATGAGCTTTCCGATAAAGTTGAAATCTATTTTGAGGAGAGAAATAATCCTCCTGAAGAATATCAGCAGGATAAGCTTGAAAGCAAAGGATTTTATGAGGAAGTTCGTATGCATGATTATCCCATGCGCGGACGGAGCTGTATCCTTTATATAAAGAAACGCAGGTGGTATAATCATACCAAAGAAAAATACGTCTCCCGTAACTGGTTATTAATGGCTCAAGGCATGCAAATCTCCTGTGAATTTGCGTCTTTTTTAAAAGTTATGGATCGACTCGCGCGCCCTTAGCATCAGTTCATTGGCCGATCACTATGGTTTGGAGGCCAAGCACTCGAATCACAGTATAAGAATCATCTGAGCAATTACAGACTTTGGAATCAACTTCCTCATGCAGAAGATTGGATCTTGTTTGAAAAGAATATTGGTGCTCATGTAGGACCGGATGAAACAAGTCTTTCCCGTGGAGAGTTATACACAATTCTAATCAATAAGGAAGCCCAAGGTAAGAAAGGAAGCATTATTG
>JBKEDO010000053.1:0-16488 GCA_047975405.1 Bacteroides sp. | reverse complement strand
TTTAGGTGTGTTTTTTCTCAAATCGAAAACTTAAAAAGAATGAAGCTTATACTTGAAAAAAATGCTTTCGTGTTCTCTAAAATTATTCTTGTAATCGGCTTCCTCTTTCTCATCGAGGGATCTATTTTCGCCATCCCCAAAAAGAAATATTCAATCCTCATTGTTAATTCATTTTCTAAGGAAAATATTCATTATAAAGCGGTTGTAGAAGATCTTAAGCATCGAATAGGGTCTGCTATGGTCGACGTTGAGTTTAACAGTATCAACCTAAATGTCAGGGCACTGAATTCCTTCAAAGAGTTTAACAAAGTGAAAGAACAAGCTTTGAGTCGACTGAAATCGGTTAAGGTCGATCTGGTATTATATCTCTTTAATTCTTCTTTTCAACTGCTGAATGCGGATTTGTTCGCACTATATCCTGAGACTAAAACGATTCTTTTTGCTGAAGGTCAGTACATCGGTACGCCTGAAGAGTATTTCAAGCAGACTCCCGGAAGTCCTAGGGATTGGACTCACCTTTCTAAGTTCGAGAACCGCAAAAATATGACGATCATCTATGCTTCGCCTTATTACTACTATTCGCTGGTGATGATGAAGCAGATCGTGCCCAACTTGAAGGAGATTCTTTATGTGTGTGATCATCTATGGGATAACATGGAATATACGCAAAAGGTGCAATCTTACTTAACGAAATATTTCCCGGAGATTAAATTGAAGATTTGGTCAAGTCGTGAGCTTACGACAACTCAATTAATCGACTCGATCAGTGATAACCGACCGAACTCGGCTGTGATATTCGCCTCATGGAGCATATATCGGGATACCAATAAGGATCGGAAATATTATTTAAAGTTACCGAGCTTAATCAGTCAGCTCTCCCCAAGTCCGGTGTTCACGCTTTACGATGGACTGCTGGATCAGGCCGGTTTAATACCGCAAGCCGGTTTACTGGGAGGTTACTTTCCACTGTGGACCGATATTGTAGAGACCATCGGAAAGGTTTGTAAGGACAATCTATTCAACCGTCACTATAAATCGCAAGTGGTGAGCATTCCCGCACAGCCTATCTTAAACTATGCGGAGGTCGATCGACGGAAGCTCGACTTGAAGAATCTACAGATGACTCCCCTCTTCTACAATCAGCCTTATTCGCTTTGGAAGGAGCATAAGGGATTGATCTTGAGTGCAGGTTTTATCGTGATCTTGCTTCTGGGATATAGCTTTGGACGTATCCTAATGCTTCGGAAGATCAGAATCATGCAGAAGGGCGAGATTGAACGCATGAGTCAGATTATGCAGGAGCTCCAATTGGCTAAAGAGAAGGCGGAAGAGGCTAATCGTTTGAAGTCGGCTTTCTTGGCGAATATCAGTCACGAGATCAGAACGCCGTTGAATGCGATTGTAGGCTTCTCGGATATCATCGCTTCGGGCGACTGTCCCGAAGAGGATATGGATGAATATCGGCATATTGTTAAAACAAATAATAGTCTACTGCTGCAGCTGATCAATGATGTGCTCGATCTTTCTGTGATGGAAAGCGAGAACAACCACTTGAATATTGAGGAGGTTCGCCTGATGCCAATCATGAACGAGGTGAAAGAGATGTTTTCTGTAAAACTTTCAAAACCACTCAATATTGTTTTTGAGTCAAACTCCCCTGACATTCTCTTGTCGGTCGATCGTGGAAAATTATTGCAGGTTATTCATAATTTCCTGTCGAATGCCATGAAGTTTACGCCGGAGGGGGGAACAATCACTTATGGCTATCGGACGATTGGGAATCAGTCCATGGTGCGCTTTTATGTAGCGGATACCGGATGCGGAATAGCCAAAGAGAAGCTAAGTCAGGTGTTCAACCGTTTCTTCAAGGTGGACGAATATACTCAGGGAGCGGGTCTGGGACTGGCCATTTGCAAAGAGTTGGTTCAGAAAATGGGTGGTACCATCGGGGTCAAATCGGAATTGGGGGAAGGTACGATGTTCTGGTTCGACTTGCCGATCAAGCTCCAAGCCTAAAATAGACCAATTTAAAATAATGCTATTTGAAATAACCCAACTTAAATGCTTTTTTATCTATCTTGAAAATAGTTTATTTTTTATTGACGATTTCATTTGATTGTATTTCTTGTTTTATTTACTTTGTGTTCATAAAACCTTTAAATATTTTTTTATGAAATCAATTCATGTGTTTTTATCTGCGTTATGCTTAACAGGGGCTCTGTCGAGTTGTTCAAAGGATAGCGATAAACCTATCGTTCCACCGGAACCTGACGCTAATAAAGAGATTGCGTATGCCGGCCAATTTGCTCGTGACGTCTTGTCGGATGTCTATCTATGGAGTAATGAAATTGGAGGCAACTTAGGTCAATTGTCAGTAAGTGCCGATCCTATTGCTACGGTAAAAAATATACGATATCACAATAACGGGAAAGAGGTTGATAAATGGACCACCCTTACCAACGATTATGCAAGCTTTACAAGTAGTATGATGGGTATTGAAACCACCTATGGTTATAATCTATTGCTTGGTAAATTTTCTAATTCCGGAACGTACTTCTTTATTATCAGCCACGTCTATCGTGATTCTCCGGCACAAAAAGCCGGGCTGAAGCGAGGAAATATTATCATGGAGTTGAATGGTAAGGATATTACCGAAAACAACTACATGGATGTGTTCAATAGTTCGAAAATCACATTAGGCATGGGCGTTTTATCGGGCAATAACATTCAGCCCGGAGGCAATGTATCGCTCACTGCAATCAAAATGTACGAAGATCCGATTCTTGCCAATAACGTGTTCGATTGTAATGGGAAAAAGGTGGGATATTTGGCTTATAGTAGCTTTAACATGCCTTCGGTTCCTCGACTAATCGAGATCTGTAAAGACTTTAAAGCTCAAGGGGTAACGGAGTTGATCCTCGACTTACGCTATAATGGCGGTGGTTCGGTAACGACAGAGAATGCCCTGGCTTCAATGTTTGCACCGGCGAGTGAGGTCAATGCTAAAGGTCTTTACCAAACAGAAATCTGGAACAAGAAGTATACGGACTATTTTAAGCAGCAAGGACGGAACACGAATACGTATTTCTCAACAAGCTTTGAGATTGAAGATGAAAATGAGGTTGTAAAAACGGTAAGCACACAGGGGGCAAATATTGGACTGACTAAGATTTATGGTCTGATTAGCGCGCACTCGGCGTCTGCTTCGGAATCGCTACTGATTGGTTTAATGCCTTTCATGGATGTTGAGTTGATCGGTAATGAAAACTCTCATGGAAAGTATTGTACCGGAATGGTCTTATCGCCTTCACAGCTCTACAAAGAGGATAATGGCGTGGATCATACCCCACAGGAAATAAAGAACTGGGGTATTTATGTGATGATCAATCGTTATGCGGATAAGAATGGTAACAATCCTTGCATGCCTGATGGCTTGACCCCTACTGTGGAAGCTTCCGATAATCCAATGGAAAGTTATCAGTTGGGTGATGAACGGGAGGCTATGTTGAGCGTGGCATTGGCGAGAGCCGGTAAACCGGGATTGACACGCACACGTAGCGTTGTTACTTTGCCTAAATATGATACTAAAATGGTTTCTAATAACCCGTTGTTTGGTTTGCGTATCGACGACCGGTTGGATCGCAAAAAATAAGAACAATAGCAACCACTAAACTCGCTCTATTCTCTTACTCTCTATAGTTTATTCGCTCTTGTTATAATCATTTATAGCAGGAGCGAATTGTTTTATGATTATTTTTTCTATTTTTGATATCAGATGTCTAAAACAAATGTCTAAAACAAAAAAATATGAGAAAGTACCTGACTGAAATTCGACAACAGACTCAAGAGGCTATCCGATCGAATCCCGTGGAAATTTTGATTGCTTTAGCAAGTTGCATCATTCAATATCTGGTCTTTGAAAAGGTGATCACCGGCTGGCAGAGCTTGCCTTACTATTTCCCGATACTCTTTATCTTTTCTTATACCCTCAACCAATGCTCGTTGGATAAGAAGCCGCTGAGATGGTTTTATTATGCTTCATGGTTATTGATCATCCCGTTTGCTTGGACGGAAGAGCCTCGGGAGTTTTCGTTCTACATGGTCAACTTTGGAGTCTTCTTTGCCCTCTACTTCATCAGCAAGTGGCAGGCGGATAATGATCGTTTCGTCAACACGGTGCTGCGCTTTTTGCGTTCGCTCGTATTTGCCGGGGCCTTGAGCTTGATCACTCAACTACTGCTGATCTCCATCTTCTTCTCGATACAAAGCATTTTCGAGATTTGGCAAACTCAGATGACACGATTCTTGGCTTATATCATCCCATTGGTGTTTATGGTCGAGCTTCCGTTATTGTTCATGATGTTCCATCGTGAGAAGACCGAGAACTTCATTCCCGATAAGGTGACGAGAGCATTGCTGAATTATGTCTTGTCGCCGGCATTACTGATCTATTGTGCCATCTTGTATGTCTATGTTGCTAAAATTACGCTGACCGGTGTATTACCTAAGGGACATTTGGCGATAATTACGATCTGTTTCTCTATCGCCTTGTTTATGCTGAAAGGGTGTCGCCCGATGATGGGGCAACGGGCTTATGCTTGGTTTTATAACCGGGCCTCTTGGATTGCTCTCCCACCCTTGGCTATGCTATGGGTCGGCACACTGTACCGGATCAACGAGTATGGCTTTACAGTCGAACGGGTCTATCTGGTCGTGACAGCCGTAGTGCTGACGTTAAGTGCATTTCTATTCTTCACTCGAAAGACGGGACGTTACCTCTATGTCCTGCTCATGGCTATTCCGTTGTTTGGAGCGGTGACTTATATCCCGGGATTCTCGGCAGCGGATATTGAACGGATCTCACAAGCAAAACGGGGAACGGATCAAAAGAAGGAAGTGGTCACTAAGTATCATGATTTCGAATTGCAGGAACCGGTCTTGACCGAAGGGTTTAAATCGGTTGAACCTGTTTTTGGGCATGAGGTTAAAGGTATGATGAGGTTTGATTTGAGAAACGATTCATTATTGGTATACGATAGACAAAGCAAACTTATCTATCAAGCTGATGTTCGATCACTAGCCGAACAGCAGATGAGAAAAGTGGGACTGACGTTCTCGGATACGATCGACATGAAACGCGATTACTCCCCAATGATGCAAGTTGAATTGGATTCGGCATTGCTCGTTTTCGAAAGCATGGGACTCAAACAGGATTCTGTATATCATATCAACTATATCAATTCGGCATTTTATTTAAAAAAATAAACTCGTTGCGCCATAAAGAAACAGAGAATAGGCAATCGAGGGTCACCACTAAAAATAAACACTCATGAGAAATAAAGTTATTTTGTTAATGTTGTTGTGTTTCGGCTTATCGGCTTGTTATACCCCACGACATCACATGAAAAGAAAGCAGAAGGGCAAAACCGAAAAGACCATGCCTCCGGGACAAGCTAAAAAGGTGTACGGTGAGAAATCGGCAAAGAAATTTGCACCCGGGCATCGTAAATAGCGGTCACGTTTGATCTGGTCTTGATGAATGGAAGCCACTGAATCTAAAAGGGGGCGACAAAGAGGGATCAAAATGACATTGAAGAACGTCTAGTCGGCAGCCGCTAAAAGCAGAAGGCTGCATAGTCGATAAACAGGGCCATCTCTAAGCTCAACATGGAGCCAAGAGATGGCCTTTTTTATGGGGTGTTCTAAGCTATAACGTTTTTATTCTCAGGTCTGGTGGATCGGTCGAGTTTCTTTGTGACTTATCGGTCTGGCCCCAATCGGATGACGTTAAAAAATGACGTGATTCTGTTAACGTTCATTATTTATAAGATCTTGATCGATGAGGTGTGCTTGGTAGTTGCGAATAATTCTTTACTTTTGCGCCCCGAAACAAAAAATAGTGTATGAAAGTTTTTTTTAAGTTATTGTTGATGACCGTTGTGATGACGGCTTGTAGTAGTGGAGAACGTCATGGGGATATACCTGAAGAGTATGGAGATATTGCGGGTACAGTGCATTTATACGACGACTTAACACATAGTGTTGAAGCCGGTGGCATGAAAGTGACCGTGGAAGGGACTTCACCGGAGATCTCTACACAAACCGAATTGAGCGGACGCTTTAGATTGACGCATGTCCCACCGGGAACTTATTGTTTGCGTTTTGAAAAAAGCGGATACGGTACTTTTATCAAAGAGAGCGTTGAGCATGTTCGTGGTGAGCTACTGACCTTTGTCAGCGGATTACCGTCGTTAGGGGCTAAGAGTACGACCGGAATCACTAAGCTATCGTCGATCGCTGAGGTGGATCAGGTGAAGATTCTAACTGAGACAGATCCGGAGGCGTATGGCAGTAATAGACGATACCTTCGTTTCTTCTACTCAACGAATAAGGACGTGAGCCACCAGAATTATAGGGCTTATTCTGAGACTCAAACAGCGCAGATCAATCCGTTTGAATGGACAGTGAAAGCAAGCGATCTGTATGCGATGGGGTTCAAGAAAGGCGAAACGGTATTTGCTAGGGCATACGGCGATTCTTTCTTTAGCAATAAGTATCACGATGTAAAAGGAGACAAGATGATCTTCCCGAACCTCAATGCCCAGACGGTAGAGGCGGTCTCATTTATCGTGCCTTAAAGGGTTACTTAGGACGTTAGAGGGACTCCATTTAAAGATTTTCCTTTCAAGGCTTTTTACAGAAAAGATTCTTGATAAAACGTCATTTTGGAAACGTCATTTTGGGACTGTTCTTTAGGGACTGTTCTTGAAGAAGAGACCTTGGAGAAAGAAAGTTCCCTCCTCAAAACCCATAAAAGAGTTTAGAGAAGGGACCAATCCAACTAACCAGTTATCGAAAAAAGAATCTTATTTTTTTAGTTTAAAGGATCTTGTTACGGGTTCATCGGTGCAGACATAGCCTCGATGAATCCGTAATGTCTTTTCTAGAGCGACCTGTGCTGAAGAAGGGCCGATCATGATTTTAAAATCGCCGGGCTCTACAACGCGCTTCAAATCGGGATCTATCAGACTGAAGGCTTCTTTGGATAAGGTCATGACAACCGATCGACTTTCGCCACGTCTGAGAAAGATCGGGCGAAAAGCTTTCAACTGTTTTTGCGGACGAACGGTAGAAGCATACTCATCCCGAAGATAGAGCTGAGGAATCTCTGTTCCGTCGTATGCTCCGGTATTGGTGAGCTTAAAACGAACGGCGTAGCGGCATTCACCAATCGAGTCGATCTGTAGATCGTCGTAAGCAAAGGTGGTGTAGCTCTTTCCATATCCAAACGAATAAAGCGGATCGGAAGCGATCTCGACATAGTTGTGGGACTTAGGGTGCTTACGATTATAGTAGCAAGGTATTTGTCCCACTTGTCGTGGAACGGAAATCGGTAAACGTCCGCTTGGGTTATAATCGCCAAAGAGGACATCGGCAATGGCCGTCCCACCTTCCTGACCCGGATACCAAGCGGTCAGCAGGGCATCGGCATGTTCTGAAGCCCAATTCATATTGAGCGGACGTCCTTGAAGGTAGACCACAATCATCGGCTTACCGGTACGCTTAATAGCAGCAAGAAGTTCCATCTGTCGCCCCAGTAGATCGAGGCTGGCACGGTCGTATCCTTCACCACATTCCATGTCGCTAACGGATGTGGTTGCCACTTCTGCCGCTCCGGTTTCTTTATAGGTGGTTTTGAAATCGCGGGCACTCGAACCACCGACTACCACCACAGCTACATCGGCTTGAAGAACGGCTTTAACCGCTTCAGGAATCGCACTGTTCGCCGTATCTCTGATGGCACAGCCTTTGGCATAAATCACATGGTCGCTCCCAACCTTCTGAGCAATGCCTTCGAGGACTGTGGTGATGGCGGCTTCGGGTTGCGGAGCGGTATAATCACCGAGTTGATTGTACTGATTATCGGCATTCGGACCGACAACGGCTACACGAAGATGGGTGCGCCTTAACGGTAGAATTTGATGGTTGTTCTCGAGCAAGACGACCGACTGTTGGGCGATGCGTCGTGCCAAATCAAGGTGTGCAGGCTGTGCAACGTCATTCCGAGCAGTCTCCGGATCAACGTAAGGAGAGTCGAACAGTCCCATACGAAACTTAAGTTCGAGAACGTAACGAACGGCGCGATCCACAACTTTCTCGTCGAGCTTCTTACAACGAACAGCATCGACCAGATGCGCAAAAGCTTCACCTCCCAAATCAACATTGGTGCCGGCTTCTATCGCTTTGATCGCAGCATCCTGATCGCTCTCGGCAATGTAATGACTCGATCGGATACCTTCTATGCTGTATAAGTCGGACACGACATAGCCTTTAAAGTGCCATGCGCGACGCAGAACATCGGTCAGCAGATGCTTATTCATGGTCGATGGGATTCCATCGATGGAGTTATAGGAGGTCATGACCGACAAAGCACCGGCGTCGATCGCGGTCTTAAACGGATAAAGGAAATTCTCGTGCAAGTCGCGAGTCCCGACAACCGACGGGTTGCCATTCTGTCCCCCCTCAGGAGAACCATAGGCCACAAAATGCTTTAAGGTCGAGATCACCCCATGCGGAGAGGTCAGATCTCCCCCACCCAATCCTCTGACTAAGGCTTCGCCCATGGCAGAGACGAGCTCGGGATCTTCACCATAGGTCTCCTCGACACGCGACCAACGTGGGTCTCTGGATAGATCGAGTATTGGCCCGTAAGCAATATGCGCTCCTTGAGCACGCAACTCTTTTCCGATGACCTGTCCCATCTCTTTAATCAGTTCGGTGTTGAAGGTAGCTGCCTGTCCCAAGCTAGTTGGGAAGACGGTCGTGCCAATAGCCATATGGCCGTGAGCCGCTTCTTCAGCCAGAAAAACCGGGATACCCAGACGGGAATGTTCGATGGCAAAGCGTTGCAGAGCATTGGCTGCTTCGGCTGCTTTCGAGGGCGTCAGACCATTCTCTAATGTTTTCCGCGTCCATGGATCGGCACGAAAGGTTGCCCAGAGCATGCCGGCGTGATAGCGCTCGATCATGTCACGAAACTTATCGGAAACGCCAACCGACTGCCGATCGGTTTGATACATGTCCCACCCTAAGAAACAAAGCAATTGACCGACTTTCTCTTCAAGGGTCATACGTCGTAGAAGGTCGTTCGTTCGCTGCTCGACCGACAAAGCCGGATTCCGGTATTTCGGACGATTAGCCGCTTGGACGGTAAAGACGCCACAAGTCAAGAGCAAACCCAGACAAATCGAGAAAGAGGGCGTGAAGGGAATTAAGAAAGAGAAAGAAATTGATCTTTTCATAAGTATAAGTAAATGCATCACTAGGTTCTGGTGAACTTTCCGGATTCAGAAGTTCAAATTTTAAAGTTCAAAAGGACCTTGTCAATCATTGGTTTTTAATCTTCTGTGTATAAAGAAAAGAACTGTGCAACTAACCGATAGCTGCACAGTTCAGCTGTTAACTTTACTTTTATTAAGATGCCCTCAAAATCAGAAAGGACATTTTACGTTATCAATCCACTGAATATTGGTTGTGGTTGCGATTGCATCGAAACCATTACCTGTTTCATCACGGACTGTTTTTCCATCTTCTTGTACCGCATTAAAACGCCAGTAAGCCAGTAAGCCCGGAGTTTTCGGATCGACATAACAAGCGTTGTCTTGAATCTCTTGCATGGTTAATGCTCTCGTCCAGAAACGCGCCTCACTGATTGCTCCATTCAGACGACGACCTCCGCAGGACTGTCCAAACCAGAAGCCATCGAAATAATCAACATTAAAGTTGATGGTTCCGGGACCTGCACCGAACTTCACATCCAAGTTTCCGTCGACGTAGATGGCAACCGATGCACCATCGTATACACAAACAACTTGATGCCAATGGTTCGGCTGATAGCGGGTATTTCCGGTGGTGAAATATTTCTTGCCACCAATCATCGCCGGTGCCAACTGAAGCTGATTCTTCTCAATGCTGATGTCTCCGAAACGGAATAAGAAGTTTTCTTCAATACCCATCAGTGAAGAAATTCCCGGATTCGCATTGGCCGAAGGGAAGCTATTGGCACGTACACGAATCTCCATCGTAACGGCTCCTATTGCCGACACACGGGGATCGGTCTTAAACAATGGGACGTTGAAGGCATACTGTCCTTTCAAATCGACGGCACGGCTCACAATGGTGCGATTGATCACGACAAACATCGTACGTGAAGCCTCTAATACGGGCATATCGCCATCGGTGGAAAGAATAGAGAGCGGCACACAATAGATCTTACCTTCTTCAAAACCGTCGAACGATTTCAAGTTGAATCGAACAGCTTCAGAGACAGTTTGCCCCGATTTAATCACGGTTTCTTTGCTTTCCAACTCATACGTTCCGTCGGGAGGCAACACATATTGACGTCCGGTCTTCCGGTTGTACGCTTCTAACAAATCCTTTGCGACAGCCAAGCTAACCTTGGTGTCTCTTTTCACTTTATCGGTTGCACTTACAGTAACCCCCATACTTCTTGGTTCTTCCACCACAAACTTAACGGCTGGTGAAGATTCGGTTCCCGTAAATAATAGAACATCTTTATGCTGAGCAGCTTCTTGACATCCTGAGAGAAGTGCTCCAAGAAAAGAAAAATATATCAATAATTTTTTCATCTGTCTTTTTATTTTGTATACACATTAAATTCTCTAAAATACACACCGTAAGAGGCAGCCTGACGAACCACAAACTTTAGATAACGTGCCGATACCGGACTGTAGAAAGCAAGATCCCAGGTTCCGTTTGTATTATTCACATGACCTTGCAGGTTCCATTCATTGCCATCTTCACTGGTGTAGATTTCGGCTTCTCTAATTCCATAAGACGACGAATAATACTCAACTTTCAGTCCGCTTAGCGTCTGATAGCTTTGTTGCATATCGACCGTAAAACCGGTATTCTCATCGTAACTCTGAATGCGATAATTAAGATAGTTATTGGAGTTCCCATCGAACAAGTTACCGATAGAACCACCGAACGAGGAATTAGCGATGGTCACCGTCCAAGCTTGTCGTTCGGTACCCAACAAGTTACCCTTCTCTTCCGGAGTCACATCCCAAATGTTATCGGTATCCTCAGCAATGTTCACTAACAGATACACCGTATGGTAATTCTCACTGATTTGAAGCGAACCTTTAACTTCAGTGATCTTCACCGGTACTAGATAGATTTTCGATTCAATAGTCGCCACCTTTTCGATGTTAATAGTGAGTTTCACAGAATCCGCCGATAGGTATTGGCCGGCTGCAATCACCAGGTTTTGATTGGTCATCTCGACCATATCGGCCGGTAAAGTAGAATAAGTGGTACCGTATTTCTGATTGTATGCATCGACTAATCCATTATCGACTCCAACGCTAACGGTGGTGTTCTCTTTAACCGGAACCGTCGACCGAATCGGAAATTCAGCCTTGACCTGTCCAACGACCCCTACAGGCGTTTTCAAAACATGACCGACAAAAGTGTTGGGCGTACTGTTCACTTGAGTTGAGGTCGGGGTACTGACATAGATGGTTCCCGGACCTCCATCGAAATCATAATGTTTCTCATCGCAAGAGCTTAAGCCTGCCGATAAAGAGAACAAGATGACCGGAAGATATTTAGCAAAGATATTTTTATTCATGACATCTGATTTAATAGATTACTTAACTGAAGGATTCGCACATTGAATGCCATAACGGAACCATTTATACGGAGGATTACTTCCATAATCACGCTGACCGTAGAATGCACCAAAACCTCCTTTACGTCCTTGAGTCGGATTCCAACGAGCCATCCCTTCTAAGGAATACAACCGTTGATCTCCCAAACCCCAGCCACTGAGAGTATTTCCATCGGCTTCGGTGAAAGCTGTACCTCCGGTAGCATAATAGTCCCCGATATTCTCCGTCACAATGAAACGTTCGGGATTTAAACCATGCGAATAGACTTGATTGAATCGGTTTTGTAAATCACTTGCTCCCGAACTGGCATAAGCCTGAGACACGAAATAACTCAAATACTCGTATCCGCCATTGATGGGCCAACCATCGACAATCAGAAGTTTAGAGCTGTCTTTACCCTTCGGTCCGATTTGTTGTCCAAGATATTCGATGAGACGAACAAACGGATCGCCATGTAACCAACAACCGTCAATCTCATAGTCTAAGTCAATGCCATTCAGATCGTTATCGTAAATAATCTTCAGAAAATGATCACCTAACGCAGGAATACGCTCTTCTTCGGGCAATGCCATGAACTCTTTAGCCCAATCGCCATTGGTATTGGGAATAGTCACATACGTCAGCCTCATACCTTTGACCTGCTGGCAAAAGCGCATCTCTTCGTGTACCTTGGGATTATAGAACGTGTTGGGTTTGTCTTTCACATTCGACGGAATGCCACCCCATAAGCTACAGATATCCAAACTATCGGGCAAGCCCAGAAAATGAAGTCCCATGCTATGCGTCGCTGAATAATCGGCAAACCACATGAACGAGACGGCATGATCCGACTTCTTATAATCACGTAAGTTCTCGTAATATCGATCACTATAAGTATATGGTTTCTGTACCGGTAGATTCTCAACCTCTGTATCACAAGAAGCCATTCCCCATGATAACCCGATTACAGAAAAGAATATTGTTATTTTGTTTATTAGTTTCATATCAATAAATCGTTTAATAGATCAAGGTTAATTCTTTTTATCCCACCATAATGGCGTTCCACCGTTATCCTCACCACCGAGTAGCGTGGCTGCTTGTTCCACAGCCTCACGATTGTCGCGATATTCTGTGTTTGGGAACTGCATGCGACGGATCTGTCGTTGAGTGTTGATCTTACCACCACTATTGTTTACTTTCACCGGGAGCACCTTAGGATAACCTGTACGGCGGAACTCCGACCAAGCCTCCTGTCCATCCGGGAAAATAGCCAACCATTTCTGAGTGATGATGCGTTCAAGTTTACGCTCGAAGTTATCCGCATCGGCCCATTTGATGGTTATCGTGCCCAATAATGGATCACCGGCAGCAATGCTATTACCTGAAGTCGACGGATCGGTATAAGCCATCGGAACAGCTGTATCGTTTTGTAAATAAGCATCTACCCCACTCGCTCCTGAGAAAGCAAAGGAAGTTCTCACGCCCTGCTCATAAAGCGCCTGTGCCGTAGCCCCCATGTTCCAACCACGTAAGGCTCCTTCAGCTCGTAGGAAATAACTCTCGGCCGGATTCATCCAGACCAAATCGCTAGAAGCATTGATATTCAAATCAGAAAATGGTGCTTTTTCGGCATACTTCTCACGAATGATGTTGATACCATTACGAATACCGGTGTATTTTCCGCCGGTCGACAGTTTGAAATAAGATCCCAATCGAGGATCGCTATACCCGTTCATATAGGAGTCGATGGTAGCCCCCATACGTACATCGTTAAACTCTCCCTGACCAATCACATACAACGGGTGACGATAGGTCAGCTTCTCCGTATGATTCAGTTTCACCGCCTCAGAAGCCGCTGTGATGACTCCAACCGAATGGTTGACAGCCTCTTCAGCCATAGCTTGAGCTTTAGCCGGATCGGCATAGACGATACGCATCGCCAAGCGAAGTTTAAGCGTGTTGGCAAATTTGATCCAGTTCGCCACATTCCCGGCAAAAATGAAATCGTAGTTTTCTAAAACCTTAGCTGCAGGATCCTTCTGATTGAAATCGGTCAGAGTATTGATCGCTTGAGTTAACTCTTGGAAGAATGCATTGTAGATCTCCTTCTGACCATCGTAGTTATTCTTCACATTACCATTGCCAAAAGATAAATAAGGAAGCGGACCATATAGGTCTGTTGTACGATGCATTGCTTCCACCTTTACGATGGTAGCTAAAGCTTCGACTTGGGGTTGTTGATTCTCTTTGGCCTTTTTAGTGATGGCATTCCAAGCGGGCATCACACCGGCAAATGCGCGTTCGAAAGCTGTGCCATTCCAGTCCAAGCCCAAATTGTAAGTTGTACTGTTATTGCCACCATTCCAAGTGCCGCATGCTCCCATATATCCCGAGTAGACATCGCCTGCCAAGTTCTGGCTCGTCTGATACGCATCCGCTCCGATAGAAGGTAATTGTTCAACGACAAAGACATTCTTCTGCATCTGTACGAAGTACGATCCGGTAGATAGATTGTCCCATTGCATCATCTCATCAGTCGCCTGATGCTCGTTCGTATTGTAATCTAAAAAACGATCCGTACAACTCGTCTGTGAGAGCATGATCAATGCTGCCACACCGAATCCTGAAAGCCCTTTAAAAGCTGTTTTATGTAGTTTATTCATTATCATGTGTATTAGATTTAGAAGTTCAATTTAACAGAGAATCCAAGGTTCTTTAAGCTCGGTTGCATAAAGTAGTCGATCCCTTGGAAATAAGTACCCGTACTAGCTGTAGCTTCCGGATCATAAGGAGCTTTAGAATAGAACATCAGCAAGTTACGTCCGATGAGTGAAACCTCCGCGTTTTTGATAAACGGGCACCATTTCTGAATTGGAAGGTTGTACGACAAGGAAACTTCGGCCAAGCGAATGTTTGTGGCATCATACACATACATCGATCCGATACCCGAGATACCGCCTCCGGTAGTCGTATAGAAATCTTTTGCAGGAATACGCTCACCGTTCACCAAAGCCCCTCCGTTATCGCGAGCATCCGCCGAAGCCTTAGATACGCCATAGGCATCCATCTTAGCTTGAGTAGCCGAAACGCCGACACCACCAAAGCGACCGTTGATCAAGAAGCCGACATTCAGTCCCTTGAACTCAAAGTTGTTTCTCCAGCCGAGCGTATAGTTCGGACTTGAATTTCCGGCTTTCACAAAATGGTTCGGATCGGCCGTAACCTTTTGCGACACAATATCAACAATGTAATACCCATGCTCGTCGGTTTTCAAAGTATTGACATAAATATCACCCATCGAGCCGCCTTCTTTCAAGATCATCCGATAACCATCTGTTCCGGCTACGTACATCTCAGACATCGAAACAGTCGTCCCCAACGGAGTCATCGTTTCGGGCAATAACTGTACAATCTTGTTTCTGTTGATCGAATAAGTCAGGTTAGAGTTCCATTTCACAGGACCAAGATTTTGATTCAATCCCAAGGTCAACTCCAATCCTTTGTTATCAACGCGTCCGGCATTGACATAATAGCTCGTATAACCGGTACTAGACGATAGCGAGGGGTTAAACAACTGATTGTAAGTCGACGATTTGTAAACCGAAAGCTCAACGTTCAGCTTATTGTTGAAGAGTTTAGCACTCAAACCGGCTTCATACGACTTCGTCAACTCCGGACGAATATCATCATCGGCCAAATAAGTCGTTGTCTGTGGATAGCCACCTTTCAAGTCGTATCCCGGGTTACAGATGAAACGAATCGGAGCATTACCGACTTCGCTATATGAAAGACGCGTTTTCAAGAATGAAAGCACATTCGACCGGATCGGAAAGATCTCCGTCCAGATGGTCGACAATCCGACCGAAGGATAAGGAATAACCTTTACCTTAGAACCGGCCAGCTGACTAGCCCAATCGGCACGTCCGGTTAGATCAAGATAGATCATACTCTTATACCCCACTTGAGCCGTTGCAAAGAGCGATTGGGTTTGATCGTGATATCCCTCTTGTTGCAGCGTACGCAAATTGCCTAAGTTACCAAACGTAAACAAGTTAGGCACGCTCTGTAGTGATCCGCCTATTTGAGAAAGATCGTACTGAACGTCACGTATGCTTGCTCCGATGGTAGAAGTGATAGAGAAATCACCAATATACTTATTGATACTCAACATGGCGTCACCATACATCTGTACCGCTTTCAGGTTATCCCGACGATACTCACCTTGCGGACCGGCAAACAGTCCCAGAGTCGATGCACTGAACTTCTGTGAACGCAATTCGAAATTGCCGTCATATTTCACACGAGTCGAGATATTCATCCAGTCTGTAATATCATATTTCAATCCCGCATTGATCAAGAAACGGTTCTTGTCATTATTGAACTTATTACGTTCAGTCACCCAATACGGGTTTTGCATCTGCATACCTTGATCACCATACGGCCAATATTGAGTCTTGAAGTTACGAGTCGGGTTATACCGTTCGAACGTTTCATATTTGCTGAAATCGTCCCCTCTAGGGAATAAATAAACCGGCACCAACGGATTGAAGTACTGTCCCTGAGCCAACATGTTCTGTTCTTTCACGTTCATATACATAAAGCCCAGATCGAGATGTAGCTTATTGTTCAACAACGATGTTGAATTGCGAAATGAGATATTATACCGATCGAGATCGTTGTTGTGGATGATGCCTCTGGCAGAGACCGATCCGGCAGAGAAATACGTTTGATTCTGTTCCGATCCGGTAGACAAGCTCACATTATTCGTCACATTATAACCGGTTTGGAAGAAGTCAGCCGGATCATAATTGCT
>JBKEDO010000069.1:0-6050 GCA_047975405.1 Bacteroides sp. | reverse complement strand
TCAGACGTTAGATTTTTACGGCCCTATCGAAGAGGTGCTGAAAAAGGTTTTCGATAATAGTGATGTGAACTATGTGATTCAGGATAATGAGATTATTTTGAAGGTGAGCCAGCAGGTAAAGGTGAAGCAGCAGACCACGAAGACGATTAAAGGAAAGGTGCTCGATAAAAAGACACACGAGCCGATCATCGGTGCTACGGTTAAGGTGGCCGGGAAGAATCTCGGAGCTACTACCGATGTGAATGGGGTCTTTAACTTAAAGGTGAGTGAGAAAGATAATTTGGTCGTGTCGTATATCGGCTATCTTTCGCAGAAAATACGAATTGGTTCGCAAGCTGATCTTTTGGTTTATCTCGATGAGGACTCTAAACAGTTGGATGAGGTTGTGGTGACGGCTTTCGGAACCGGACAGAAAAAGGAGAGTGTGGTGGGATCGATTCAGACGATTCGCCCAACCGACTTGAAGGTACCTTCGGCTAATTTGTCGACTTCTTTTGCGGGTCGTATGGCGGGTGTTGTGGCTTATCAGCGTAGCGGTCTTCCCGGACAGAATGATGCTGACTTTTATATTCGTGGAATCTCGACGATCAGCGGTATCACTTCTCCTTTGATTATCTTGGATGGGGTTGAGGTGGCTCCGGCCGACTTGAATGCGATTGATCCGGAAATCATCGAGGGGTTCTCGATCTTGAAGGATGCAACGGCTACTGCAATGTATGGTACCCGTGGAGCAAATGGAGTCATGATTGTGACTACAAAATCGGGAGCTAACCTTGAACGTCCGATCATTGGGGTTCGGGTGGAGTCTTATTTGAGCATGCCGACCAAAACGCCGAAGTTTGTCGATGGCTATAAGTATATGGAGCTTTATAATGAGGCGGTCAGTAATCAGGGTACAGGGGATGTCTTGTACACGCAGGAGCAGATTGATGCGACGCGAATGCATCTGAATCCTTATATCTTTCCTAATGTGAATTGGTATGACGAGATCTTTAAGAAGGCTTCGGTCAACCAGAAGGCTAACTTTAATATCCGTGGGGGAACGAGCAAGATCACTTACTTTATGAGTATTACGGCCAATCATGAAACGGGTATGTTGAAGAATAGAAGTAAGGACTTCTTTTCGTATGATAATAATATTAATCTGATGAAGTATGCGTTTCAGAATAATATCGATTTCCATTTGAGTAAAAGCTCGACGATATCGTTGCATTTGAACGCTCAGTTGTCGGATATGACTTCACCGGCAACAAAGAGTGATAAGTCCGATCCTTCAGAACAGATTGGAGGTATTTATAACTCGATCATGTCGACCAATCCGGTCGATTTCCCGGCTTTCTTCCCTAACACGGGCGAGAAATGGGTGAAATGGGGAGCTTTTGCCGGAGGTAATGATCAAGGTGCAAGTAATCCGTTGGCGGAAGCAACCAAAGGGTATAGCAATAGTTTCCAAAGTGTGGTGATTGCTAACATTGATTTTGATCAGAAACTCGATTTTATCACTAAGGGATTGCGGTTTAAAACGATGTTTTCGTTCAAGAACTGGAGTCAGACGGTGACGAATAGAACGCAAGGCATGAACCGTTATGCTGTGGAGAGTTTTAGCAAAAACGACCAAGGAGAATATGAGTATACCTTAAAACCGTTGTCTACGCCGACTAAGCCTGTTCTGGCGACTAAGCGTCTGGTGAATGGCGACCGTCGTTTCTATTTTCAGGCTTATGTGGATTATAATCGCACCTTTGGTGATCATACGTTGAGTGGTATGGTGCTATTTAATATGAATGAGTATTCACAAAACACCGGGGATGACTTGATGAGCTCGTTGGCTAGGCGGAAGATGGGTTATGCTTTCCGTGCTTCTTACGATTATCTGCATCGTTATTTGTTGGAGCTGAATGCCGGATACAATGGTTCGGAAAATTTTGCGAAAGGTAATCGTTTTGGCTTTTTCCCTTCTGTCGCTTTGGGATGGAATGTGAGTGAGGAGCCGTTCTGGTCGCCTTTGAAGAGTGTGGTTTCTCGTTTTAAGTTGAGAGGATCGTATGGTCTTGTGGGTAATGATCAGATTGGTGGGGAACGTTTTATCTATATGGCGGATGTTTCTTTGCAAGGTGATCCGGCGTTTCAAACGGGATATGGAAACAATACACAGTCGATGAAAGGTCCGATCTACAACCGTTTCCAGAATAATAATATCACCTGGGAGGTGGGACGTAAGTTGAATGTGGGTGCCGATATTCAGTTGTTTAATGCATTCGACTTGAGCTTGGATGTTTTCAACGAGGTCAGAAGTGATATCTTCCAACAGAAGTATTCGATACCGAACTATTTGGGAACGGCGAAAACAAAGATCTTCGGTAACTTGGCCAAGGTTAAGAATTGGGGATTCGATCTTTCATTGGATTATGGAAAGCGTCTGAGCAAGGATTTGACCGTGCAGTTTAAGGGAACGTTTACGTATGCACGTAATAAGGTGTTGGAGTATGATGAGGCACCGGGTAAACGTCCGGCTAACTCGAAGATTGGTCATTCAATCAATACCATTTATGGGTTTGTGTCCGATGGATTGTATATCGATCAAGCGGATATCGACAGAAATGCGACATCGATGCTGGGTAATATTGCCATTGCTCCCGGGGATATCAAGTATCTGGATCAGCCGGATAAACAGGGTCATTACGATGGTAAGATCACGGATGATGATCAGGTGGCTATGGGTTATCCGACCGTGCCCGAAATCGTGTATGGGTTTGGACCGTCTATTACGTATAAGAAGTTTGACTTCTCTTTCTTTTTCCAAGGGGTGGGGCGTACTTCGATCATGATGAATGGTTTCCATCCTTTTGGTGCGCAGTATAATCGAAATGTCTTGGAGTTTGTGGCCAACGATCGTTGGAGTCCGATCAATCAAGATAAGAATGCGGCTTATCCGCGACTGACTAAATATGAAAATAACCACAATACGAAGTATTCTGACTTCTGGTTGCGCGATGGTTCGTTCTTGAAACTTAAAAATGCTGAGATTGGCTATTCGATAAAGAATGCCCGTATCTATTTGAGTGGAATAAACTTGCTGACTTTCTCTTCATTCAAACTTTGGGACCCTGAAATGGGAGGAGGAGCCGGTTTAAAATACCCGACTCAGAGAGTATTTAATATTGGTATTCAGATGAAGTTTAAATAATATTCTAAAGACATATGAAAACACTAAATAAATATATTATAGCGATTTTTTTATTGGTCGGATTTGCTGCTTGCGATTTCCTCGATATCGTGCCCGATGAAAAAGAAAAGGCGGAGGATGCCTTTGAAGATGTGAATGCGGTAGAGCGCTTTATGTATTCTTGTTATGCTTATCTTCCTCAGTCGAGAAGTGGATCGGAATCGCTCGATTTTATGACGGGTGATGAAGTGATTACGGCGTTCGAACATGAGACCTTTGCAGCTTTTCCAAAGGGGAATTACACGGCTTCAAAACCGGTGATCTCGTATTGGAATTCGTTATTCCAAGGATTGCGACAATGTTATATCATGCTCAATAATATTGGCTTGGCAACGAGTGTGGATGAGGAAGTGAAAAAGGATTATATCGCTCAGACTAATTTCTTGATTGCTTATTATCATTTCTTATTGGCTCGCTGTTATGGACCGATTATCTTGATCAAGGAAGAACCGGACATTTTGACTTCCCCAAAAGATTATTTGGGTAGAACGTCTTATGACGATTGTGTGCAGTTTATTTGTGACAAGTTTGATGAGGCGGCTAGAGACTTACCCGTTACGAGACCGGTGCGTTATTATGGACTGGCAACAAGTGTGGCGGCTAAAGCGTTGAAGGCTAAAATGTTGCTTTATTCAGCTTCACCATTGTTTAATGGGAATAGTGAGTTTTATGCCGACTTTAAAGATAAACAAGGCACTGCTTTAATGCCTTTGACTTACGATCCTCAGAAATGGGTGAAGGCTAGAGAGGTTTATAAGGAGGCGATACAATTGGCCGAAACGAACGGTTATGCATTGTATACGAAGACTGATTTTAATGAAGGGAATGTCGAACCTCAAGATCCGACTCAAAATTGCTTGCGCAATAATATTATCGATGCCGGAAATTCGGAAATAATCTGGGCTGATTCTAGGAATGAGGGAGCTTATGGCTTGCAGAATAAATCTTTGCCGTATTGTGCTGCTTCTGCTTGGAATGGGATCGCTCCAACTTGGAATATGCTGAATCGGTTCTATACGAAAAACGGCTTGCCTATCGATCAGGATCCTAATTATAATGTGGCTGATAATTTTACGATTGTAACGGTTGATGACGCTCATAAAAATCAGGCTGCTGTGGGCGAACGGACATTCATGTTCAATCTCGATCGGGAACCACGCTATTATGCTTGGGTGGCTTTTCAAGGTGGCTTTTATGAAATCATGAGTGCCGGGTCGAACGGGGCGTATACGAACGATGCGAGTTATAAAAAGTATTCTAAAGACGGACAAGGTAAGTTGGTTTGTGATTTTGTTTTAGGTGGTAATTGTTCGAGAGGTTCTGCTGGCAATATGCGTCAGAACAATTATTCACCTACCGGTTTCTTGAATAAGAAAGGGGTTCATACGGGATATGGGGTTTCTAAAAATCTTCAGTCTCCGCTCTTCTATCCATGGCCGATTATTCGAATGGCTGAGCTTTATTTAGGCTATGCTGAGGCTTGCGTGGAGACGAATGATCTTAATACGGCCATCACTTATATCGATAAGGTACGTTCACGCGCCGGCATTCCGGGGGTAAAGGAGTCTTGGGAGACCATTGCTCATCAGACGTTAACTCAAGATTTATTGAGAAAGATTGTCCGTCAGGAACGTCAAGTGGAGTTTTATCTTGAGAATCAGAATTTCTGGGATCTCAGACGTTGGAAGATTGCCGGTGAATTCTTTAATCAGAAGGCTAAAGGTTTGAATATTACTGCAACGACTTTGGATGAATTTGTAACGCTTAAGGAGGTCATCTTTGAACGTAAATTTGAAACGCCGACTCAGTATTTGATGCCCATTCCTCTTGACGACGTGAATAGAAACGAAAATATAACTCAAAATCCAGGTTACTAATATGAAATTGAAATTAATCATTGCAACTATAGGTTTATTGGGACTTATAGGGTGTACCAAGGAAGATAAAGGGATCTTACCTTCTGATTTGGCGAATCCGACATTCGAATCGCGTACCGGAGCTATTTTTATTAAATGGGAGTTGCCGACCGATCAGAGTGTAGAGTATGTTAAAGTGAAATATCATGATCCACTGATTGACAAAGAGGTGGTTCGTTTATCGAGTTGCGATACGATATTGCTTCCGGAGACTAGGCAGAAATATGGTGATTATGTGGTGACTTTAGTGCCATGTAGTACGACTGATACGGAAGGATCGCCTTTGCAGATTACCACGCAATCGGGTAAAGCAACGGCTTCTTATATCCCGACACAACTGACTTTGAAGGCTGATGATTTGAGTACGAATGCGCAAGAAGCTTCGGAGGGAGCCATCTCGAACCTACTGGATGGAAATACCGGTACATTCTTCCACTCTTCATGGTCGGTTAGCATTCCCGGACCGCATTGGATACAGGTCAACCTGCCTGTGACTATAGAAGGGTATTATAAATTTTACTATGCTCCGAGAAGCAATTCATCGAATAAACCGGTCGATTTCGATTTGTTAGGTAGTATGGACGGTGCGGATTGGTTCTTAATTAAGAATTTCAAGAAAGATGCCGACAACTTACCGGTAACGTCTAAAGATGCATATACCTCTCCGATTTTACCGACGACTAAACCTTTTAAGTATGTGCGGTATAGTGTGAATGCTACAAATACGGGATCGGTCTACTGGACGATGTCTGAATTGAAATTCTATTCGATTAAGGTTATAGACCCTGAGGCTGTAGAAAAATAACTTTAGAATTTAGATATAGAAAGAAACGGTTAGAGTTTTAGTCTTATTAATTGAAAAAGGCTGAACATGGAGCAGATGCTTAGACATGTTCAGCCTTTCTTGT
>JBKEDO010000073.1:0-8915 GCA_047975405.1 Bacteroides sp. | reverse complement strand
TAGCTTATGATCAATTTATGGGTCGGTCTTAGTTCACGGTAAGTCCGTTTTCATTCATTCGAATCATATATTGTTGGATGATGGCTTTTAGCTTATCCTCCATCTCTTTCTGTTCTTTAACCGTATTGACGAGATTCTTCTTTAGCAGACGGTCTGTCTTAAAGGCATACACACCGATGCTCTTCTTGCCGTCGAACTGTAGCAGATAATCACCTTGGAAATATTGATAGATCCCGTTGATGTAGTTTACTGCAAAAGTCTCCGCCGGCGGGGTCGTTAACAGGTCGCAACCAAACGAGACATAAGGCTTGTCGTACCCTAGATAGCTAAGTACGGTTGGCATGATGTCGATTTGTTGGGCCACAACGTCACGACGAAGTCCTTTTAGCGTACTGCCATGATGGTAGAATACGATTGGAATGGCAAACGTGCCACACTCTGTTTCATATTCCGGACGCTCATTGGAGTTGGTATGGTCGGCTGTGATCACAAACAAGGTATTGTCGAACCAAGGCTCTTTTGATGCCGTTTCGAAGAATTTCTTCAGCGCATGATCGGTGTAGCCTACACACTCCCGTATGGGTCGATTGCCTTTTGGAAAGACGTTCCGATAAGCCTCTGGCACAGCAAACGGATGGTGCGACGACAGACTGAAAAGGGCTGTTGCAAACGGTTGTTTGAAGGTAGACAGCGTATGGGCGAAATATTTTAAGAAGGGTTCGTCCCAGATTCCCCAATTCCCGTCGAAATCATTATTGTTCGGGTAGGCCGCATTATATTCTGTTCGTCCGAAATAGTTTTTGTATCCGGCCGTGCGTGAAAAAGCTTCGAATCCCATCGATCCATTGTCGGCGCCATGAAAGAAGGCTGTATAGTATCCCTTTTTACCTAACTCGCCACCGATGCTCGATACATTGTTTAGAGAGGCTTTAGTCAAGAAGAAAGGTTCGATGAACATGGGAATGCCCGAAAGTACCGATGGCATGCCGTCGATGCTTTTCTTACCATTGGCAAAGGCATATTTGAATGCTAGTCCTTCGGTCATCAGTGAATCGAGGAAAGGCGTAAATCCTTTGTAATGTCCATTATCCAATTCTTCGTTTAGTAGTCCGCTATTCTCTCGTCCAAAGCTTTCGATCAGTAGAACAACCACATTGAGCGGGCGGAACTTCACACTATCGGCCGGTTGGTGTACGGGGCTATAGAACGCTTCCATCTCCTTGCGATCGTAGTAATCGGGAATCGCAAAGGCTTTCTTCCCAAAGGTGCGGTAGATCGAGAATGGTGTGTTGAGCACAATGCCGGTCTCTATCGGACGATCGACGTATTGATTGGCATTACTGATCGTGATGGGACGCACCATGCCGGTGAATCCTCCTCTTAGGCCACCGATACAAAGATAGGCTCCTAAGCCTAACGTCAATAGATGAACCAGATAGTAAACCGGAAGATTGACGATCTTTTCCTTTTTCGGTGTAGAATAGAATTTTACCAAGGCAATACCAAATAGAATAGCCAAGAGAGTCAGATACCAGTGGTTCAATAGTTCCGTGCCGATGATTCCTCCGAGATTATTCTCATTCTTAAATTCAGTAAAGACTGAGGCGGTGGTCCGGCGACTGGTATATTGAAAATAGACGGTATCCATGAGGTTCGTGAGAATGACGATCAGGTTCGTGACCACAAAGAGGATCTTTGCTGCTTTCTGATAACCTTTCTCCATTTTATAATGCAACGGAAGGAGCATCATGACAATATATAATATATTGGTATATAAGATCCCTGAGGTATCGAATAATAATCCTCCCCGAAACATCGTTAGCAGTCGCCCGAACGAAAGATCGGTAAACATGCTGTAGTTCTCTGCCAGAAAGACGATGCGACAGAGAACAAAACACCCCATCACTAATAAAAGGTTTTTTAGAAGTGATAGGGTTGTATTGTAGAGTGAACGATAATTCTTCATCGTTTACTGTTCATCTTTTAAATCAATGATTAAGTTTAACTCTTCAAGTTGTGATTGTTCGATGCGAGAAGGTGCGTCGAGCATAACGTCTCTTCCTGAATTGTTTTTTGGGAAAGCGATACAGTCGCGGATGGAATCCAATCCTGCAAATAGAGAAACCCAACGGTCTAGTCCATAAGCCAAACCACCGTGAGGAGGTGCACCAAACTTAAAGGCATTCATCAAGAAACCGAATTGCTCTTCAGCACGTTCAGGAGTGAAGCCTAACAACTTAAACATTTTGTTTTGTAATTCACTGTCGTGGATACGGATAGAACCACCACCCACTTCAACACCATTGATGATCATGTCGTAAGCATTGGCGCGAACGGCACCTGTGTCGCTGTCGAGTAAGTGAATATCTTCCGGTTTCGGAGAGGTGAACGGATGGTGCATAGCCATGAAGCGTTGTTGCTCCTCGTCCCACTCGAATAGAGGGAAGTCGATGACCCACAAGCACACAAACTTGTTCTTGTCGCGCAAGCCCAACTGTGATCCCATCTCCAAACGAAGCTCGTTCAGTTGTTTTCTGGTTTTCATGGCATCGTCGCCCGATAAGATTAGGATCAAATCGCCCGGTTGAGCATTGAAAGCCGCCTTCATCTGTTGTAGAACTTCTTGAGAATAGAACTTATCGACGCTCGATTTTACAGTACCATCAGCTTCTACGCGAGCATAAACCATGCCTTTAGCGCCAATTTGCGGACGTTTCACAAAGTCGGTTAATGCGTCAAGTTGTTTACGGGTATAGCTTGCAGCTCCTTCGGCACAGATACCGCCGATGTATGCAGCGTTATCGAATACAGAGAAACCATGACCTTTCAAGACTTCCATCAATTCAACGAAAGGCATACCAAAACGTAAGTCCGGTTTATCGCTACCATAATATTTCATGGCATCGGCCCATGACATCCGTTGGAAAGGTTCGTTGATTTCTATGCCACGAATGGTTTTGAAAAGATGCTTAGCCAAGCCTTCGAACGTATTCAAGATATCTTCTTGCTCAACGAAGCTCATTTCACAGTCGATCTGCGTAAATTCCGGTTGACGGTCGGCACGTAAGTCTTCATCACGGAAACATTTTGCAATCTGGAAGTAACGGTCGAATCCCGATACCATAAGCAACTGTTTCAAGGTTTGAGGCGATTGTGGAAGAGCGTAGAACTGACCCGGATTCATGCGTGAAGGAACCACAAAGTCGCGTGCGCCTTCAGGAGTTGAACCGATCAAAACTGGAGTTTCCACTTCGATGAAGTTTAATTGATCGAGATATTTACGCACCTCGATTGTCATCTTGTGGCGAAGCTCTAAGTTAGAGCGTACACAATTTCTACGCAAATCTAAGTAGCGATATTTCATGCGGATGTCATCTCCACCGTCTGTGTTGTCTTCGATAGTGAACGGAGGAGTTGTTGCAGCATTCAAAACATGGAGTTCGGATACAATAATCTCAACGTCTCCGGTCGGCATGTTAGCGTTCTTGCTGAAACGTTCGTTAACCGTACCTACGACTTGAATCACAAATTCGCGTCCGAGCTTATTAGCTTGTTCGCATAATTCGGCATTCACTTCTTCGTTAAAAACCAATTGGGTAAGTCCAAAACGGTCACGAAGGTCAATGAAGGTCATCCCTCCCATTTTACGGCTACGTTGTACCCATCCAGAAAGTGTAACTTGTTTATTTACATCGGAAATTCTTAATTCCCCGCAAGTGTGTGTTCTAAACATATAATTATTATTTTGTCTTTTTTTTCTTTGTTTTCAGAGTAATATCCTGCAAAAATACATATTCTATTAGAATTTATACTCACAGATTTCTATTAATTTTCCTTTTTCTTGGTCAGACGGTCGACAATCTTTTTATTTCTGTCGGCGATATTATTGAGGATCGATTCATTAATCAGTTTGATGCCGTTGACGTATTCTTGAGCTTTTGTCAAGACATTCGGGTTCTCCTTATGCGCATCATCGGGTATGATGACCCGAAGTCCGTCTTTGATCAACTTGATGTTTACGTCTGCATTGGTCTCCATCGGATCACCGTCGAAATGAACGACCCCGGCATTCGCTCTGCGGATAGAGAGCTGCTGGCATTGGAAGGTTTTGATGCGGCTGTTCTGGTCGATGGTGCGGTTGAATAATTGAAAGGCAAGTGTGGGAACATCGAGAACGGTAAAAGGTTCCAAGATGGTTACGTCAAGTAGACCGTCGTTCAAGGTGGCATGTGGAGTAATATAAGCATTGTTGCCGTATTGGGAAGCATTTCCGCAAGCAATCAAAAAGGCTTTATAGTGCGAAACCCCGTCTTCGGTTATCAATTCATATGTTTCCGGCTGATACTTTAGCCATTCTTGCAAAGTTTTTTCCAAATAGGTGGCTAGGCCACGTTTGCCCGCATTGGCAAACTTAAAGCTGACAAAGGCATCGAAACCCACTCCGCAAGTACAAAAAAAGCTGACGTCGTTTATTTTGCCATAATCGATTAAAGCCTCTTTGCCTACATTAATAATATCAATGGCTCTTCGGGCATCCATTGGAATCTCCAGATGTCTGGCCAATCCGTTTCCGGATCCACACGGAATAATACCTAAAACCGTATTGGTGTGTACCAGTGAGCGGGCTACCTCATTGATCGTGCCGTCTCCTCCTATAGCGACTACCATTTCTACGCCTTCTGATGCGGCCTTTTGGGCTATTTCTACAGCATGTCCGGCTCTTTCGGTATAAACTACTTTCCAAGTGTATATATCCCGGTTTATCTTTTTGTCTAATAAACTCAAAATAAGATTCTTGTTTTGAGTTCCTGAATTTGGATTAACAATAAAGACAATCTTTTTCATATGCGTTGGTCTGGTCAATTTATTCACTAGAAATTACAAAAGTAATGCAAATATATTAATTATAAATCCAAATATCAGCATTGAAACAGATTTGCTTAAGTTTTTTCTTGTAAAAAGAACAGTAAAAAACAAATTTTGTTATCTTTGCCCCCTGTTTTGAAACATTAAAACAGCAAAAAACAGATCAAACGATCTATGCGATAGTTTAAAAAGAGATTATATAAATTACAATTCATGGGATTATTACAAGAGAAGTTAGCTAAATACGACCTCCCCCAGCGTATAAAGGAAAAAGGCGTATATCCGTACTTTCGTTGTATCGAAAGTGAGCAAAACACAGAAGTCATAATGAGTGGACAGAAGGTATTGATGTTCGGTTCGAACTCTTACTTAGGCTTGACCAACCACCCGAAAGTAATTGAGGCAGCTGTTGAAGCTACACGCAAGTATGGAACAGGATGCGCAGGTTCGCGCTTTCTAAACGGAACGCTTGATCTACACTTGCAGCTGGAAAAAGAATTGGCTGAATTTGTAGGAAAAGAAGATGCTATTATCTACTCTACCGGATTTCAAGTCAACTTAGGCGTTGTGTCGTGTGTTACCGGCCGCGAAGATTATGTGATCTGTGATGAATTAGACCATGCCTCCATTGTGGAAGGTCGTCGGTTGTCTTTCTCTACAGCCTTGAAGTTTAAACATAACGACATGGCTGATCTTGAAAAAGAATTGAAGAAATGTCGTCCGGAAGCGGTGAAATTGATTGTCGTTGACGGTGTGTTTAGTATGGAAGGCGATGTTGCCAACCTACCTGAGATTGTTCGTTTAGCTAAGCAATACAACGCTAATATCATGGTTGATGAGGCTCATGGATTAGGCGTATTGGGTAACCACGGACGTGGAGCTTGTGATCATTTTGGAGTGACTAAAGATGTCGACTTGATTATGGGTACGTTTAGTAAATCGTTGGCTGCTATTGGTGGATTTATTGCTGCTGATGCGTCGGTGATTAATTATTTGCGTCACAACTCTCGTTCATATATTTTCAGTGCAAGTAATACGCCTGCTGCAACAGCGGCTGCACGTGCTGCTTTGGAAATCATGAAAACCGAACCTGAACGTATACAGCACCTATGGGATATGACCAACTACTCTTTGAAATGTTTCAGAGACTTAGGTTTTGAAATTGGACATACCTCTACTCCTATTATTCCGCTTTACGTGCGTGATATGGAAAAAACATTCATGGTGACTAAGATGTTGTTCGATGAAGGCATTTTCGTTAACCCTGTTGTTCCGCCGGCTTGTTCGCCTAACGATACTTTGATTCGTTTCTCATTAATGGCTACGCATACTAAGGAACAAATTGATTTTGCTATAGAGAAATTAGTAAAATGTTTCAAAGCATTGGAGATTCTGTAAAGAGATCAATAAGATAAAAAAAAGAGCCATCTATGGGTAGTTAATAAATTCCATAGATGGTTTTTTTTTATGTATTTTTAGGTAGAGACTAGTCTTTCAAACGTCGAATTCTACGGGATTTTCTGTTTTTCTTTCTTGTGATCACTGTCTGATCTTCGTTCGAAGTACAAAGAATATTTCTCTCTTTTTGGGTCTTTCAGCTTTCGCGCAAAAAAAAGATAAAAAATATTCAAAATACAAAAGCGTGATATTCAGTCTCTTTGTAAAATAATGCAAAAAAACTTTCGGGAGAGTGTTGCGTAATTCAAAAAGAGTATCTATCTTTGCATCGCTTTTGAAAAATAACCCTTATGAATAGCGGGGTGTAGCGCAGTCCGGTTAGCGCACCTGCTTTGGGAGCAGGGGGTCGTGGGTTCGAATCCCGCTACCCCGACTAGGAAAAAAGGGAGTTCTATTCAAAGTTTCTTTCGGGGTGTAGCGCAGTCCGGTTAGCGCACCTGCTTTGGGAGCAGGGGGTCGTGGGTTCGAATCCCGCTACCCCGACAGAAAAAGAAAGAAAGTTGAATTCAAAAGTTTATTCGGGGTGTAGCGCAGTCCGGTTAGCGCACCTGCTTTGGGAGCAGGGGGTCGTGGGTTCGAATCCCGCTACCCCGACAAAATAAAGAAGCCGTTTTACTTTTAAGTGAAACGGCTTTTTTATTTATTTAAGTTTGGACCGATCCTTCTAAATCTAGCCGAATCGGTCTGTTCCCCTACTCCATGTTTAAATAAAACGCCCGAGTGAGGCGGATATATTCGTCACTGTATTGATGACGTGCTTTCTCCGTTAATAAGGTTTCCGGGCTGTATTCTCTCTTTTCGGTCGAAAAAGAGATGAGCGTTCGTCTAGGCGCGCCATCCGGCTTAGTTGTGACGTAGAGTTGAGCGACTTCGGTCAATTCGTTATGGTGTGCGATCTCTTTGATGAGATTCTCGACCTCTATCGGGATAATGAGGGTAAAGGTGCCTTTATCGTCCAATAGGTCTTTAACTCGTGCAAAAAGGGTTTCGTAGCTTAGTGAATCATCATGTCGTGCTGCTGCTCGTTGATTATCCGGGCATTTTAATGAATTCTTAAAGTACGGTGGGTTGGACACGATTAAATCGAACTTCCGGTCGAATGTGTGAGTTGTAAAATCATCACAAACGATATTGATTTTCTCCTTCCAAGGCGATTTGTGCACGTTCTCTCGAGCTTGTTGTGCTGCTTCCTGATCAATTTCAATCCCTGTGATCGAAACCTCCTCCGACGAACGCTGTGCAAGCATCAAGGCTACAAGGCCGCTGCCGGTTCCAACATCTAAAATCTGTTGACTGTGATCTATCGATGCCCATGCGCCAAGGAGAACACCGTCGGTTCCCACTTTCATGGCGCATCTGTCGTGCCATACGGTAAACTGTTTAAACTGAAAATAAGGATTTGCCATATTGTCGTAACTGTCTTTTTAATCGGCAAAATTAACCAATAAACTTGAAAATAGCCGATTGTATTCTTATTTTGGCATTGTTTTTGTGTTTTTATAATTAACTCTACTAAATTATTAATAAGAATGCATTACCTTTGCAGGCAATTTATGCCTGTTTGCATGACATAAACTAATTAAAATGAAATGATGAAAGAAAAATATTTTTTAGAAGATTCTGATAATAATTCATTTTCACTAATTGCCGATTTTGAAGGGAATGACGAACAGATGTTCGACGTGAAAATTGATTCCGGCGAAATCTTACCGGTATTACCACTTCGAAACATGGTCCTTTTTCCGGGCGTGTTCATGCCTGTATCCGTTGGACGTAAATCTTCTCTAAAGTTAGTTCGTGAAGCTGATAAAAAGAATTCGAATGTTGCCATCGTTTGTCAGAAGTTGGCTCAGGTTGAAGAGCCATCGTTCGAGGACTTACATGAAGTCGGAACGGTTGCCCGCATTGTCCGTATTTTGGAGATGCCCGATCAGACGACAACTGTCATTCTTCAAGGAATGAAACGGTTGACATTGAAAAATATTACTGAAACTTCGCCTTATCTGAAAGGGGAAGTAGAGCTCATTGAAGAAGAATCTCCGGCAAAAGATGATAAAGAATTCATCGCTTTGGTCGAAGCTTGCAAAGATCTGACGATTAGATTTATCAAATCGTCCGATGCGATGCATCAAGATTCGGCCTTTGCCATTAAGAACATCAACAGCCACATGTTCATGGTGAACTTCATCTGCTCTAATCTACCATTGAAGAAAGATGAGAAGGTCGAACTATTGCGTATCAGCTCAGTTCGCGAACGCGCTTATCACCTCCTTGAGATTCTAAATCGCGAAGTACAGTTGGCCGAGATTAAAGCTTCTATCCAGATGCGTGCTCGTGAGGATATCGATCAGCAGCAACGCGAATATTTCTTGCAACAACAAATCAAAACCATTCAAGATGAGTTGGGTGGTGGCGGACAAGAGCAAGAGATTGAGGAGATGCGCCGAAAAGCTGAAAAGATGAATTGGAATGCCGATGTTCATGCCGTGTTCTTGAAAGAACTAGCCAAGCTAGAGCGTACTCATCCACAATCGCCCGATTTCAGTGTACAGTTGAATTATCTGCAAACCATGTTGAGTTTACCTTGGGGT
>JBKEDO010000083.1:0-23851 GCA_047975405.1 Bacteroides sp. | reverse complement strand
GCTTGCCACTTCAGTTTCCTCTTTTGGAAATTTATTTTCAAACGTTGGCACTCTCACTTTATCAGTACACAACTAGAGGCTCCACCACATGAAACTTCTTTGTCTACGTATGAAACTCCCCTGCTTGCCGCATAAAAAAAAGCCATTTTACGGTAATCGAATACTCGTAAATGGCTTTCAATATGGTTTGCTATAATAAATTAGTCGCGTCTACCCATGAAAATCATAATGTAATAAACCAAAGTAGCCAATGAGCCTAACGCCGCTACCACATAAGTATAAGCAGCCGAACGCAGGGCATCTTCTGCCTGATTATGATTATAAGAATTGGTTATTCCCGAAGCACTCAACCAAACCAATGCACGCTTACTCGCATCGATCTCAACCGGAAGAGTGATAAAGCTAAATAAGGTGGTAGTTGCAAAAAGAATAATACCAATAAGCAACAACTGTGGAAAACTATTCACCATCAAGATACCTCCCAATAAAATCCAACTCATAATAGAAGAGGAGAAATTAACCACAGGCACTAAAGCACTACGCATCTTTAGAGGCGCATAAGCACGTGCATGTTGCACCGCATGTCCACATTCATGAGCGGCTACAGCAGCTGCCATAATACTGTTACTTTCATAAACCCCTTCACTCAAATTGACCGTACGAGTCAATGGGTTGTAGTGGTCGGTCAGTTGTCCCGGAGTATGTGTGACCTGAACATCGTGAATGCCGTTATCATGAAGCATCTTCAAAGCAACGTCGCGTCCGGTCATTCCATTTCCGGTTGCAATTTTAGAATATTTCTTGAACTTGCTTTGTAGATTGGCTTGCACTAGAAAGCTGACTAATGCAATCCCAATAAATAATACCCAATATGAAACCATATTCTTTTGTTTTTAAATTTATAATCAATGATACAAATAGTTTGCCAAAAATAAAAGGAAACAACCAATAAAACGATTGTTTCCTTTTATTTTAGGAAGAATTATCTAAATTTTATTCAATTGTTAATTCTATGACGTGATCGATATCAGTCGGTACATCATTCATTTCTAACAAAATGCCCGATTTCGTCTTAACCACCCGTACCGGAGTCTGATCTTTGAAGGTTACGGCTTTCTTAACTTTTTTACCCGTTAATGGCAAGAATAAAGAGCGGTCTTTCAAATTGAGGATATGCACGTATAGCTTATTCCCTTTCATGGTCGTTACTCCCCAATCGTGCGGAGCGACCCATCCGCCGCGCGTTCCATAAATGGTTTCACCATAAATAGCCATCCATTGCCCCATCTCCTTTAAACGTTCTACCGCAGTTGCCGGCAATTCGCCATTCGGTTGCGGACCGATATTCATCAATAGATTGGCATTCTTTCCGGCAGCTTTTACTAAATAATGAATCAGTTCTTTAGACGTCTTATAGTTCTGGTCGGTGATCTTATATCCCCACATTCCATTCATCGTCTCGCAAGTTTCCAAAGGCAAATGACTAATGTCTTGTCCTGAAAAGCCGGAGGTATTCTCACCGGGCAGATCCCGTTCAAACAGTTGAAGATCTTCACCCGGATAAGGCAGATGATGGTGATTATTGGCGACTAGACATCCCGGTTGAAGTTTATGAATCAGAGCATATTGTTCGGGCAACTCCCAATCGAAGTTCGGATTCTGATCTTGATCCCACCAGCCATCAAACCAGATGGCACCAATCTTTCCATAGTTGGTCAGGAGTTCGGTCAACTGGTTATTCATAAACTGATAATAGCTTTTCCAATTTCCCTTGGCATCCGGTCTTCCGGTTCCCCGTCCCGTACGTCCCCAAGGATAATCCTCTCTATACCAATCTAAATGAGAATAATACAAATGCAATTTAATGCCTTGTTTATCGCACTCATGAGCCAACTCTTTCAAGATATCACGCTTAAATGGCGTTGCTTTTACAATATTGTAATCAGAATATTGAGTATCGAACATCGAAAAGCCCTCGTGATGACGGGTCGTAATACAAATATATTTTGCACCCGAGGCTTTGATATCGGCCACCCATTTGGCAGCATCGAACTTTGAAGGATAAAATCCACTGGCAAGCTTGGCATACTCCTTATAATTCAGATTATGATTGGTCATCGCCCATTCACCATTGGCCAACATGCTGTATAAGCCCCAATGCAGAAAGATACCAAACTTATTGTCTTGAAAGGCTTCACGTGATTTAATATTCTCAGGCGAAGGTTGATAAGTAGTTTGGGCACTCAAAGGAAGAAGAGAACCCAGTGCGAGTAAAGCAATAATAAAGCGTTTGTTCATAATAGATAGGTGTTTTTAAAAAAAGGCGGATTCGATAAAAAACCCGCCTTTATGATTATACGTAAAAGATCTTATTATTCTTCAGTATAACGTTCGATAGTCTGTGCTCTATCGGGACCTACAGATACAATCTTAATCTGTACGCCAAGTTGTTCTTCAAGGAATGACAAATAGGCATTAAATTCTTCTGGGAATTCATCCTCATTTTGCATTTTTGTCATATCCGTTTGCCATCCCGGTAGTTCCACATAGATTGGCTCCAACGTGTCTTCAATATCATAAGGGAAGTTTTCAATTTCTTCACCATTCACCTGATAAGCCACACACGCTTTAATCGTTTCGAATGAATCGAGCACATCGCTCTTCATCATAATCAACTTAGTTACGCCATTAATCATCACTGAATATTTCAAGGCAACCAAGTCAATCCATCCACAACGACGTTTACGACCGGTTACTGAACCAAACTCGTGACCTAATGTGCAAATCTTATCGCCAGTCTCATCGAATAGTTCTGTTGGGAACGGACCGGATCCCACGCGTGTACAATAAGCTTTGAAGATTCCATAAACATCGCCAATGCGATTAGGAGCTACGCCCAAACCGGTACATGCACCGGCACAAACGGTGTTTGATGAGGTTACAAATGGATATGAACCAAAGTCCACATCAAGCATTGTTCCTTGAGCACCTTCGCATAGAACACTCTTATCGTTATTCAAAAGTCCATTGATTTCATGCTCGCTGTCCACAAACCGGAATTGCTTCAGATATTCTACACCTTCCATCCAAGCTTGTTCCAACTCAGTCAAGTCATATTCGAAGTTCAAACTTTTAAGGATTTGTTCGTGACGTGCCTTAGCTGCTGCATATTTCTGATCGAATTGATGTAAGAGATCTCCAACACGAAGTCCGTTACGGCTCACCTTATCGGTATAAGTCGGGCCAATACCTTTTCCTGTTGTACCCACTTTTGCATCTCCCTTAGCGGCTTCATAAGCGGCATCGAGCAAGCGGTGAGTCGGAAGGATCAAATGAGCTTTCTTTGAAATATGAAGTCTATCTTTCAATGGATGTCCGGATGCTTCCAAAGATTCTGCTTCAGCCTTGAATAAAGCTGGATCAAGCACCACGCCATTACCAATAATATTGACTTTATCTCCTTGGAAAATTCCCGAAGGTATAGAACGAAGCACATATTTTTGCCCTTCAAACTCTAAAGTGTGACCTGCATTTGGACCACCCTGAAAACGAGCGATCACATCATATTGAGGGGTTAATACATCGACAACTTTACCTTTACCTTCGTCGCCCCATTGTAATCCTAATAGAACATCTACTTTCATTTTTCTTTCTTATTGATATTGTTTTTTTTCTTCCGCTTATTTACCCTCTGACACTTGCTACAAATGCCATATAAATAGAGAGAGTAATGAGAAAGCTGGAAACGGCTTAATTTAGAATCTTCAATCACTTGCTGCAGCTCTAAATCCTGAAATTCGGTCACTGCACCACATTGAGTACAAATCTGATGATGGTGGGTCTCACGATTATACGATTTTTCATATTGCGAAGAACTGGAAAATTGATGTTTAATCACCAGATGAGCATTGATAAGCAACACAATCGTATTATAAAGTGTAGCACGACTCACTCTGAATTTTTCACATTCCATCATCCGTGAATAAAGTGAATCGATATCAAAATGACCGTCGATAGAATAAATCGTATCTAGTATCGCAAAACGCTCGGGAGTCTTACGATGTCCGTTCGCGTTGAGATATTCTGTGAATATCTGCCGTACCGTATCTTTCACATTTTCAGCTTTCATTATCACACAAAATTTGCGTGAACAAAGTTAACTGTTTTTTGCGGAAAGTAAGCCATAAATAGTTATTTTTTGAATCATAACGCATAAGCGTCAGATTCCTCTTTAACGACATTGTATAAGATGGCTTCTGCTTCTTTCGTCGATTCAGACAAATGCTCAACTAAACGGCACACTTGAAAAGCATGTTCTTGGCTATGTTGCATATACTTCTTTATAACGAGCAAAGCCGCATGACGGACATTATACCCCTCGGAGCAAGCTGCGCAAAGCGCTTGATCGATCAATTCTCCGGAAGCACGTTCGGTCATATCGCCCTTCTGTGCTAACAGGCGAGCTGCAGTTAAGAACCCGCAAGTTTGCACAAACTCACGCTCATCGGCAATCCAATGAAACGATTTAGCCGGTGCATAAGGCAGGTGTTGAAACAAAGACATACAAGTCAGCTCGGCGATCTCTATATTATCAATACTTTCCACCCAGATATCTGCGATTTCAGGATAAAACGTATCGATAGGCTGAAGCATCCCGGCTAAGATCTTACACTCTCTAATATTTTCTTTCCATAAAGCCTGTGCCAAATCATGATTCTTCTCATATTTTGCAGCAATGCTTTTTATGCGTGGCAATTCGACACCAAAGTTTAATTTATACTTCAGTCCACGCTCACGCATACTTTGAGACACAACTCCGTTCATTGATAAACGGAGTTGTGTCTTTATTTCTTTTAATACTTCATTAATATCCATCAAAAGATCTTAATTATTGACAGAAGGTAGTGGAGAATAATCTTTGCTGTAACGCAACATCTGTTCTGCATAACCTTCTTCATAAGTGACTTTAACATCGGTAACATGACCTTGTTCGTCTGTTACCAGCTCATACTTCGGATTAACAAAACCTTTATATGGAGCTAAGTTTAGTTTTTTATACCGGTCAAGAATCTCAGTATGAAGTACCGGATCAACCTTAACCGCATATGCCTCAACCAATTCGCGGGCAGCTTTAAAATCGCCAGTCGATTTGATACGTTGAATCTCAGCAAGTAATTGTCCAAACAAGTCCCGTAGTTTTTGATAATCGTTAATCACCACATACGTTTTGTTTTCCTTCTTCACCAACTCAACAACACGATCGTCAGCACCTTTCTCGAAGACCCAACGAGCAATAAGTTGACGATTACGCATGTGCGCTTCTTCGACATTGCTTCCCGGCTGAATACGTACTAATTGAGTCATTAAGCCATTCATAAGGAAGGTGTAATACTCAGCCTTATAAGCCTCTTCACTCGGTAAGAGTTTCAACTCAACCAATTTAGGGTCCGCCATATAATATAAGCCAAACAAATCGGCACGTGCTTCTTCGATAGTGGATCCATAGGCTTTCAAGGCATCCGGATCAACTCCAGGTAAAAGTTTTCCAGAACCATGTCCTAGACATTCGTGCAAGTCGGTATGTAAATCACCGGTCAAATCTCCGTATGTCTCTATCAGTTTTTTCTCGGTATCGCTATAGACAAACTCTTCAGAGAAACCATTGCCATGAGACGCTTTATTATAAGCATCGGTAATATTGCCAATGGTCACCGATTTCGAGCCATGATGAGCGCGAATCCAGTTTGCATTTGGTAAGTTGATTCCTATCGCTGTTGCCGGATAAAGATCTCCTGCCAAAATAGCGGTTGTAATCACTTTAGCCGAAACCCCTTTTACGGTCTCCTTCTTGAACGATTTATCAACCGGAGAATGGTCTTCAAACCATTGTGCATTACGACTAATGAGTTCGGTCCGACGAGTTGCTTCAATGTCCTTGAAGTTAACCAATGACTCCCAGCTTGCTTTCATTCCTAATGGATCGCCATATGTTTCCGTAAATCCATTAACGAAGTCAATTCGTGAATCTAAATCTTTAACCCAAAGAATAGCATACTCATCAAAATCCTTTAAATCGCCCGTTTCGTAAAACTTAATAAGCTGAGCAATCACCGCTTTTTGAGCTTCATTCTCAGCAACATCTTGCGCTTTCTTTAACCAATAAACGATCTTTTCAATAGCAGGTGAATAAAGTCCGCCAACCTTCCAAGCTAATTCCTGAAGTTTACCATCCTTTTTCACTAAACGGCTATTTAATCCATAAGAGATTGGCGTCTCATCTTTCGGATCTTTCATCGATGCATAATAACGTTCGGCTTCGTCTTGAGTGACTCCATCATAATAATTAGAAGCTGAAGTTAAAATAAGATCTTCTCCATCAGCCTGATTAACGCGTTTAGGCATAATCTTTGCGTCAAAGATGATTGGGAAAAGCTCATCACATAACTGCTCAACCGTTTGTCCTTCTGCTAAAGGCAATTTTGAAGAGTCAACCGAAGCAACAGCCTCTTTCAAGAAACTTTCTGAAAATTCAGGAATAAACTTCTCCGCACCATAATGATGGTGAATGCCATTAGAGAACCATACTCGTTTAAGGTAAATCTCCATATTCTTAAAATCGGATGATTCCTTATTTCCGTTATAACTCGTATACACAGTTTCCAGCAAACGTCTAATGCGCAAATTATACTTGCCATTTTGATCGAATAGGATGTCGCGTCCCTCAAGTGCAGCCTGCGTTAAATAATAAATCAATTCTTTTTGTTTAAGCGATAACTCCTCGAATCCGGGCACCTTGTATCGCAAAATCTGTAAATCAGCAAATCGTTCCACTTTGTAATCAAATTTTTCTGTTTCCACAGTTGTTTTTTTAGCTCCGCCGCAAGAAGTCAGAAGTGTTGCAGCCAAAGCCATTGAATAAAAATGCAATTTCATAAAAAAAGATTTAGAGTTTATAAAATTTAAAAGGAATTATCCCCAAATTTTAACCATTTAGAGGTAATTCCTTTACTGTTCAATACAAAAATGCAAATCTTACTTATTCTCAGAATGTTTCTTACGATAACCATTAGGAGTTTCACCTACATTCTTGTAGAATGCGGCATAAAAAGATTGACGATTTGCAAATCCGACCATTGCGCTAATTTCTTCTACATTCTTGTCAGCATATCTCTTATCAGTCAATAAATGCAAAGCTTCTTTCACTCTGTATTCGTTTAACAAACAAGAATAATTCATGCCAAAACGAGAATTAACTACTGCTGATAAGTAACGAGTATTAGTCTTTAGCTCTTTTGCTAAATCCTTAGCAGAATAATCAGGATCTTTGTATTTCTTCTGAACGACAACGATGTTTAGAATTTTGTCATACAATTCATCTGCCAATTCAGGTCTAATCAAAGATCTGTACGCTGCTTTTTTCTCCTTCTTTTCCCTCAAATTATAAGGGCGCTTTTGTGGAGCTTCTTCTGTTTTTTTGTTTTCTAAATCACTCATCTGGATTAACTGGTTAGGGTTTGTTTATTAATTTAAATTGTATCAATACAACGTTACATGTTACAAATTTCTTATATTTTTTTCAAATACGCAACTTTTTTCTGTGTATTTTAATAAAAAAACAAATGAAGAAACAAAAAAGTGCGTTAAGAATCAAATCAATAAGAAACTTTAACAATTCGACTAGGCTTCATAGAAAATTGTAAGCAATAACCTATAAAAGTCGATTAAATAAAACAATACAGCCCCAAAAAGAGACTAACATTTCGGGGTAATATTTATCAGGAATAGAAGGAAAAAGTAACTAAATCGGATCTTTAATAAACTACTTACATTTTTCAAGTTGTTGATACAATTCTGTCGCCGAAACGCCTAATTTAAGGGCTTTTTCGAAGTCTGATTTTGCTAAAACTTTTTTATTTTGGTTTAAATATACAGTTCCACGTAATAGATATGCATCCACAAGATCTTTATCTAACTTAATAGCCTCATCCAAATCAATCAAAGCCAAATCAGCATGCCCCATATCTTTTTCAATATCCGCACGCACAACATAAAGAGGAGCATCATTCAAATTAGAATTAATCATCAAATTTATTCCATCAATAGCTTCTTTGAATTTTCCTTCTTTTTGTAGAAGAGTAACCAACCCTAGTCTACCATTATAATGCAACGGATTTGTAGTTAGAAGTGTACTATAATCGATACGAGCAGCTAAGTAATCCCGGCGAGTAACATAGATATAAGCTCGCATTAACAGCGCCTCTTCATTTTTTTTATCCTTATCCAATACCTGACAATAATCAAGATAGGCGTGATCGCTTTTTCCTATCGTCATATACAAAGAAGCACGATCAAGCAAGATCGGAATGGCAAATGGAGATAAATTAAGAGCATATGAATAGGACTCGATAGCCTTATCATAACTGCCCATCTCACGTTGAACAAGTCCTAAATTGGAGAATAATAAAACATTATGAACATTTTGTGGTTCCAATTTTAACGCTTCAATCAAAAGACGTTCCGCTTGAGCAAAACTATCTTTCTGAATGTAATCCACAGCCTTGTTCGATAACTCAACATAAGACTGGGCAGATACCGTCAAGGAACAACAGCATGCAAAAACTAATCCTATTTTCTTTAATAACATATACCTTTTAAATCTTATTATACACCTATAAATTAAGAATCAATCATCGAAAGAAAAAAGTGACGTAGAGAGATAACGTTCACCAGTATCCGGAAGTAAAACAACAATCTTTTTGTCCTTATAGCCGTCTTTCTGAGCAAGCATTCGCGCCGCATAAACTGCTGCTCCGGAAGATATTCCAACAAGTAAGCCTTCATTAAGAGCCAACTCCCGAGTGGTCAAAAGAGCCTCTTCATCAGAAACGCTTACGACCTCATCAACCACAGACTCATCATAAATCTTAGGTATAAAATTAGCTCCAATGCCTTGAATGGCATGCAACCCGGGCTTTCCGCCCGTAAGTACAGGAGAAGATGCCGGTTGAACTGCTATCACGTGAATATCCGAAGAATGATTTTTCAATGCGATTCCGACACCGGACACCGTACCTCCTGTGCCAACACCTGCAATAAAAGCATCAACAAGACCATCGGTGTCTTCCCAAATTTCTTCTCCGGTTGTTTTCTCATGAACGTGTACGTTCGAGGGATTCTCAAACTGCTGAAGGATGACTGACCCGGGAATGTTTTTTTTCAATTCTTCCGCCTTCGTAATAGAAGCAGCCATCCCTCCAATGCCACTTGTAAGTACGACTTCGGCTCCCAAAGCTTTTAATAAATTTCTACGTTCCACACTCATCGTTTCAGGCATAGTCAGTATTAAATGATAACCTTTAATAGCCGCAACCATGGCCAAGCCTACCCCCGTATTTCCACTTGTAGGTTCAATGATAGTAGCACCCGGGCTTAATATTTTTTTAGATTCAGCATCTTCAATCATTGCTAATGCAACACGATCCTTCACGCTTCCCCCTGGATTAACGGATTCTATTTTAGCAATAATCGGTCTAGACAACTGATATTTATCACTGTATTTCGAGAGTTCAACCAGCGGAGTTTTGCCGATTAAATCAATCAAATTCTTCTTTATTTTAGTCATAATAGTCTACCTTTTGCAATATGAATAGACAAAGATAAAGAAAAGAATTGTATCTTTGTACCATTCAATCTTTTAACTACACAAACAACATGAAGAAAAGATTAATATTATTTGTAACGACATATCTGCTATTTCTTGTTATTTTCATATTCCAAAAACCGTTGTTCATGCTTTACTATCATGAACTATATGAAAAGACATCAGCATTCGATTTTATAAAGGTCATGTATCATGGCCTCCCGCTCGATTTATCACTAGCCGGCTATTTTACAATTATCCCCGGTTTATTTATCCTAGCTTCGGCATGGAGTCAATCGAATAATCTGGCAAAAGGGGCGTACTTTTATTTTAATATAGCCTCACTCTTAATCGCCTTCATCTTTATTATAGATCTCGGGTTATACGGATTCTGGGGATTTCGATTAGACTCGACCCCACTCTTCTATTTCTTTTCTTCTCCTAAAGATGCTTTGGCAAGCGTCAGCTATTGGTTTATCATCAAAGGTGTATTAGCCATAATAGCTTATGGAATTTTACTCAGTCTCTTTTTTAAGAAACTCATCATCAAATCAAAGATCACCCTCAAAATACCTTATAAGAGATTAAGTATTTCCGGAGGGATTCTACTCTGTATCGGCTTACTTTTTATTCCTATACGTGGGGGATTCTCGGTCTCAACCATGAACTTGAGTAAAGTCTACTTCAGTCAAGATCAGCGCATGAATCATGCTGCTATAAATCCGATATTCAGCCTCATGTATTCTATGACTCATCAGGGGAATTTCGATAAACAATACCGTTTTATGGAAGCTCAAAAGGCCGATCGTTTATTTAATGAATTGGTAGAGCAGCCAACGACAGATAGTATTCCACAGTTAATCAAGACCCAAAGGCCTAATATTTATTTCATCATATTAGAAAGTTTTTCAACACATATCATGGCTTCTATGGGTGGGGTACCCGACGTTGCTATCAATATGGATAAATTTGGCAAAGAAAGCATCCTCTTTACAAATTTCTATGCAAACAGTTTTCGCACAGATAGAGGTTTAGTCTCTATCATTAGTGGTTACCCCGCACAACCGACCACTAGCATCATGAAGTATCCTGAGAAGACCGAAAATTTACCATCCATTCCATCTAGTTTAAAGAATGCCGGATATGATCTTCAATATTATTATGGGGGAGATGCTGATTTCACAAATATGAGATCGTATCTCGTATCATCAGGGTTTGAGAAGATCATTTCTGATAAAGATTTTCCATTGTCACAACGTACAAGCAAGTGGGGAGTACACGATGAACATCTCTTCAATTATGTCTTAAAGGATTCCAAAAACAAGAAATTGAAAGAGCCTTTCCTTAGTATGATTCAAACGTCAAGTAGCCATGAGCCGTTTGACGTTCCGTATCATAAGCTTAACGACAATATTTTAAATGCTTTTTCATATACAGATAAATGCCTAGGCGATTTCATTAATCAACTCAAAAAAAGCCCAAGTTGGGATCATACATTAATTGTGCTTGTACCCGATCATCAAGGGGCTTACCCCTGTTCTGCAGACAATCAAAAAATTGAAAATCATACGATACCTTTGATCTTTATGGGAGGAGCAATTAAAGCCCCTCATCAAATAGATACTTATGGATCACAAATAGACATTGCAGCAACCTTATTGCAACAATTGGGGATATCTCATCAGGAGTTTAAATTTAGCAAAAACATATTTAACCCTAATTCTCCACATTTCGGATATTTCACCGTTCCAAATGCATTTGGAATGATTACTCCCGAGAACAAACTTGTATTTAATTGTGAGTCTAATCGTATACAAACAGACGAAGGTCCTAACAAAGGTGCTAATTTAGAGAAAGGACAAGCCTTCTTGCAGAAATTGTATGATGATTTAGCTAAACGATAACTAATATTTTACCAGAAATGACAGATTTAATCAAAACAATAGCCGACTTTGACACCAGTGTATTCCTCTTTTTCAATGGGATCCACTCACCTTTTTGGGATTATTTTATGACTGCTTTCACCGGTAAGATTATTTGGGTTCCAATGTATGCCAGCATTTTATATGTATTACTAAAAAGCACAAATTGGAAAGTGGCTTTAGCTTATGTTTTAGCGATCGGGCTCACCATAACTTTTGCAGACCAAGTTTGTAGTTCGGCGATTCGTCCATTTGTTGAACGCTTACGCCCATCCAATCCCGACAGTCCGATTGCAGATCTTGTCTATATTGTTAATGGTCGTCGTGGGGGTGCATACGGCTTTCCCTCTTGTCATGCTGCAAACTCGTTTGGATTAGCCACCATACTCATACTTTTAATAAAGAAACGTAAACTTAGCCTGTTTATTTTATGCTGGGCTTTTCTAAACTCTTATACTCGCTTATACCTAGGTTTACACTATCCCGGAGATTTAGTAGTCGGTGGCATTGTCGGAAGCACAGGAGCCTTTCTTATATACTATCTATTACGTCAATTCAAAATTTATCAACCAATAGACACTAAGAACCATTACGTATACACCATCTATATCGGATTAATAACAGTTTTAGGAATAATTATTTATTCTACAGTTCAAAGTCTATAAGTTAGAGGACGACTTTTTATAGTATTCTATAAACCAATTATGGAAGTGCTGAATACCATCTTCAATAGAAACAGAAGGAGTGTATCCAAAATCTTGTTGCAAGAGATGCGTATCTGCATAGGTACAAAGAACATCACCTGGTTGCATATCCACCATTTCTTTTTGTGCACTCTTACCTGATATACGCTCAATAATTGAAATAAAATCCATTAAAGAGACAGGCGAAGAATGACCAATATTATAAATCTGATAGGGATTTGACTTTTCTGATGGCTTTTCTAAAATAGCAACGACACCTTTAATGATATCATCTATATAAGTAAAGTCCCGACTCAAGTTACCATGGTTAAAAACCTTAATCGGTTCATCATTAAGTATCGCTTTTAGAAACAAGAAAGGCGCCATATCTGGCCGTCCCCATGGTCCGTATACCGTAAAAAAGCGAACACCGGTTGTGGGTAATCCGTACAAATGGCTATATACATGTGCCATAAGTTCATTCGATTTCTTAGTCGCAGCATACAAACTAACCGGCGTATCAGTCTGATCGGATTCCGAATAAGGGACATGCTCATCTAAGCCATAAATGCTACTTGAACTTGCATAAACAAGATGAGAGATGGAGTGATGGCGACAGTTCTCCAAAATATTCAGAAAACCAACAACATTAGAATCAATATAGGCATAGGGATTTTCTATAGAGTATCGAACCCCGGCTTGAGCTGCCAAGTTGATAACAGCATCAAAACACTCATTTACAAACAAAGACGCTAACCCCTCTCTATCAATCAGGTCTAACTTTACAAAATGGAATTTGGCATGTAAAAGACTAGAGATTTTCACTCCATCGCTAATTCTGTTATGATCAATTCCAAGCTCATTTAAGCGATCGAATTTTAAAGAGACGTCGTAATATGAATTAAGACAATCTAACCCAACGACATCATACCCCTTCTCTATTAATGCTTTAACAGTGTGTAATCCTATAAAACCAGCTGCGCCGGTAACTAATACTTTCATTTAATCAAATTTATATCTTTTAAAAAGAGCGTAAAACGCAAACTATCAATAGCTTACTTCATTAAAACAAGTCATCGATCGGATTCAAAAAACAACAATCATGTATCGACCCACCTCATACTTTTCTTTATTGAGAACGATCTCAGATAATTCCTTATTAGAAAGTAGGTCACCACTCTTCAACAAAAGCAATGTATTTTGAAGTTTCAAACTTTTCAAATCTTCCTGTGTTATCTCCTTTACACTCTCATGCAAATACACATCCATGTTCTCCGGCCGTCTGATTTTAAAGACATGATATCCGGATAACTGTTTTCCCTCGGAAAGGCTGACTGCCTTACGGCATAGTTCGCCATAGCCTATTTCATGATTAATAGAAGGTAAGGCTAGCCCTCCAATAAATAAAGCAACAAATAGACCTATGCCCAATGAATATACCGAACGGGAAATTTCTTTTCTATATAAAGCATAAAGAGCATATAGACCACTTACTGTTAACAAAGAAGCCGAGATATACAAATAGCTTTGATTCAAATATGCTCCATCTTCTTGCTGTATCAACCAAAGGAAAGCCGGTAATATGGTTACAAAAACAAAATAGGGAATGGCAAGAGATAAAGCTAGCCAACGGTTCCACTTAAAATGATGCATCAAGGTCACCGCAAGATAGACAAAGAAAGGAAAGGTTGGCAATAAATAAATAGATAATTTTGCACTGACTAAAGACATCGTCAACAGTGTTGTCAGAATGATCACTGAAAAGAACTTCTGAAGATCAGTGCGCATCAATCTTCTGGATAAACCTAAAACAATGACAGAAATCACCAAAATGGCCCAAGGAGCCAATGAATACCAAATAGAAATAAAATAATAATAAAACGGCTCTTCGTGATGAAAAGACTTTACCGCTCTATCCAAAGTCTGGTGAAACACTAAGTTATTCAAATAAGGCATTCCTCCCTCCCAATAAACACCTAAAAACCAAATCGAAAAGCCAAGCAATAAAACGCTCCATGTTTTCCAACCCCAATATTTTATAAACGTCGACAAGCGATTAGTCAGCAACAAATAAACAGTTGTAGAGACAAAAGGAATTAAAAAGCCAACTGGCCCCTTTGAGAAAACAGCCATAAATATGAAGAAAGGAAAAAGCCACGTTATCAAACCGGATTGACCTTTATACATCTTGTAAAAAGCATATAACGCTAAGACAATGAACATGCACATCAACATATCCATACGTAGTACAATGGCCGATCCCAAGAACAATCCACAACTCATCAACCAAATCTTTCCCAACCACCGATTCTCTACCGAGACTTCTTTTGAGACCCAGAGATCCATGACATAAACAACAACTAATGCGGGCAAGAAAGAAAATAGAGATAAGAACCACATCTGATGCTGTCCAAACAAAGCCTTTCCAAACATGATTATCCAAAAGTACAAAGGAGGTTTATCAGCGTATGGTAACCCATGATTAGTGAAAGTAAAGAAGTTCCCGTTCCGTAAAGCTTCGTCAACAATACTGAGATAACGTAATTCGTTATCAGGAGTATAATCTCTAAAGATTAGAATAGGCAATACAGCCAAAATCAAAAAGAAGTAAAAATATTTATTTTTCATCTTTCGCAATATTAGAATGGTGATGACTCAAAAACAAATTCCGACTATAAGCAATAAACCCGATTGATTGCCCTAATATTAACACAGGATCAGATCGGACAATTCCATAAGATACAATCACAGACGATCCGATCAAACTCAAAATCCAAAATCCGGATGGCAATAAAGATTCCTTATTTCGATAGGAATAAAACATCTGATAAACAAACCTAAAAGTAAAAATGATTTGCCCCATTGATCCAAAAACGATCAACCACAATGGAATATTTTCATTTTTAAAGAAAGTTTCGATGAATCGATCAAAATCGTGTAAGACAAAAGCAACAGCCAAAATAGGGGTAATTCCTAATACCCATCTAGCTACAACGTGCATTTTTCTCCAGACTCCCTTCTCATTTAAATTCCACAAGTAAATATAATACGAGATAAATTGCCCCAAAACAATAGAGAAATCATCACGTAGCCATCCATAAAGACAAAGCAAATAAGAGCCGGCGAGGCTTAATATCCAAAAGATAGATGGGGAAAGAACTGTTTTAGCTCGTTCCGATAATATCCACTGAAAAAGAATACGAGCAGAGAAAAAGGCTTGCGCTAAAAAGCCAATGATATAAACAACAAGACCGTATTTCATCCACTATTTAGTTATATTATTCTCACTAATGCTGTAATTGATATATCTCTTCTTCATCCAACGATAAGCAAAACAATCTAAAAATGGCGATACGAGTCTATTCCATAAATGATATTTTGATTCACCGGCTAAACGGGGGAAATGACGTACTGGGATTTGCTCAATTCGTCCTTCTTGCAATAGAATCAAAGCTGGAAGAAAACGGTGCATCCCTGTGAAAAAAGGAATACGTTTGGCATAGTCTGTATGAATAACTTTCAATGGACAACCAGTATCTTGTACATTATCATGTGTCATCATTCGCCTAAATCCATTGGCTATTTTCGATTGTATCTTCTTAAAAAATGAATCTTTCCGATTAGCACGAATACCCATCACAAGTTCGGCATGATCGACTTCATTCAATAACAGATTAAAATCTTCCGGAGTTGTTTGCAAATCGGCATCCATATAACCAACATAACGCGAATCTGTTGCATCAATACCTGCTTTCATTGCAGCACTTAAACCAGAATTCCGAGTTAAAGAGATATAATAGAAACTTTCATTTCGTTCACAGATCTCTTTAATTAAAGGTAAACTCTGATCTTTTGACCCATCATTAACAAAAAGGACGCAAGTAGAATACTTGGATTCTGGCAAGAAAGAGCTTAACTTAGACTCCAACGTCAAAATATTATCTTCTTCATTGTAGATAGGTACAACTATCGTAAAATCGTAATTAACAGTTTTATTCATGATCAACAGCATTTATTCATTGTATATAAACAATCAGATTCAAATAATCATAATCAATCTTTTTTAATTATTCAAATCTAACAAGCCTACAAAGTAACAACAAGATCTTATTAAACAGAAAAAAAAGACTAATATTTATTAAAAACATTAGTCTTTTTTAATAGAAGAGAGATCTTATTTCTTCTCAGTTAAGTCCAAAGCAAAATTAAACCCGATCAATATAATCGACTATCCACTGCCCAACTTCTTTTGTGCCAAAAACGCCTGCACCATCAATTTGTATTTCCGGTGTACGAACATTACATTCTAAAGATTCATCAACCGCTTTTCGAATAAGTTCACTCTCTTCTTTACAATCAAAATAATCGAATAGCATAGCTACAGAAAGGATTTGGGCAATCGGATTAGCTATATTTTTCCCCTTAGCTTGTGGCCAAGATCCATGAATAGGCTCAAAAACGGGTGTCCCTTCTCCAGTGGAAGCTGAAGGCAAAAGCCCCATAGATCCAGTTATGCACGATGCTTCATCTGTAAGAATGTCGCCAAAAGTGTTTTCTGTAACCAATACATCAAAGAAGGTAGGTTCTTGAATCATGCGCATAGCTGCATTGTCAACAAACATATAATCGGTATAGACTTCCGGGTATTCTAAAGCCATCTTTTGAGCGACTTGACGCCATAAACGTGATGAAGCCAACACATTAGCCTTATCAACTACAGTTAAATGCTTTCTGCGCTTCATCGCGTATTCAAATGCGACCTTTAAGATACGTTCTATTTCAGAACGAGTATATAAATTCGTATCATAAGCTTTCTCGTCATCTTGATACTTCTCGCCGAAATACATACCACCCGTCAATTCGCGAATACAGAGGAAATCGGCATTTTCAACTAATTCAGCGCGCAATGGTGATTTGTGAAGTAAACATTTAAACGTTTGTATGGGGCGAATATTAGCAAATAAGCCCAATTTCTTACGCATGGCTAATAAGCCTTGTTCCGGACGAACCTTAGCTGTAGGATCATTGTCAAACTTCAAATCCCCCACTGCTGCAAATAAAACAGCATCAGCTTCTTTACACACACGGTAAGTTTCTTCAGGAAAAGGATCTCCGATTTGATCAATAGCATGTGCTCCACAAATAGCATAGGTAAAATCAACCTGATGACCAAATTTACGGCAAATAGCACTCATTACATTAACTCCTTGTTCTGCAATCTCAGGTCCAATACCATCTCCTGGCAATACTGCAATATTAAAATTCATATCTTATCTTTTTTAAAACGTTCTATACGTTAATTCTTTATTTTATAAATATACAATTTATTCGAACAGAGAACACCTTTTTTAGTATTCATTTTCTATCATATTCAACATTTTCAGAGTCGCTTTAATCGCTGCTTCTGTCTGGTCTGCATCTAAGCCTCGTGTTCTAAAGACCTTGTCCTCATACTCCCAAGTGATCACTGTTTGCACAAAAGCATCTGTCCGTCCACCGGGAGGAATCGTCACAGCATAATTCGTTAGTCGTGGAAACTTTCGTCCTAAAGTGACTTTATAGATTTTACGTAAAGCACGTACAAAAGCATCATACTGACCATCTCCGCTGGAATTCTCTTCATATTCACATCCATTAATCTCAATCTTTAATGTAGCTACGGGCTTAAGTCCGTAGCCTAACGTCACCAAATAACTTTTTAAGCGAACACGTTCGTTAGAAACGCCATGCTTCAAGACATCAGCCACGATATATGGCAAATCATCTTGAGTAACCAGTTCTTTCTTATCGCCCAATTCAATAATTCGCTCGGTAACTTTACGCATAGACTCTTCATCTAGCTCCAATCCAAGGTCCTTAAGGTTCTTTCTGATATTAGCTTTACCACTTGTTTTCCCAAGTGCGTATTCACGTTTTCTACCAAAACGCTCAGGCAATAGATCATTACAATAAAGATTGTTTTTATTGTCTCCATCAGCATGTACACCGGCCACTTGAGTAAATACATTTTCTCCTACAATCGGTTTATTAGCAGGAATAGTAATACCGGAATAAGATTCCACTACTCGACTCACATCGTTTAAACGGCTCTCATCAATATTGGTAACCGCATTAAAATGATCTTTCAAAATAGCTTGTACACTTGATAATGGAGAATTTCCAGCTCGTTCACCTAATCCATTGATCGTGGTATGAAGTCCTTTAACTCCGCTTAAAACGGCAGCCAAAACATTGCTAACAGCCAAATCATAATCATTATGCGCATGAAAGTCAAAATGCGTATTTGGATAGCGTTTCTTCATTTTTCGCATAAATTCAATCACTTGAAGTGGATTGAGTATACCTAAAGTGTCAGGAAGCATGTAGCGCTTTATCGAACTTTTCCGAAGCGTATCCATTAACTTAAATACATAATCCGGACTATCTTTCATCCCATTACTCCAATCCTCTAAATAGATATTAACAGCAATGCCTTTTTTATCAGCATAGTCAACAACTTCAAGAATATCTTCTAAATGTTCCTCCGGAGTTTTCTTTAATTGCTGAGTACAATGTTTATATGAACCTTTACATAGTAAATTGACCACCCGACAACCAGCGTTATAAATCCAATCTACTGATGCTCCCCCATCAACAAATCCAAGCACTTCAACTTGATGTAATAAGCCCCGTTTGCCGGCCCAATCACAGATTATCCGAACCGCCTCAAACTCACCATCAGACACTCGGGCAGAAGCAACCTCTACTCGGTCAACTTTCAAATCATCCAGAAGTAGACGAGCAATCATTAATTTTTCATGCGGGACGAAAGAGACTCCACTTGTTTGTTCACCATCTCGCAAAGTGGTGTCCATGATCTCTATTTTGACCCCTTTTCCCATGTTTCAATTCGTTCTTTATTACTTAATAAGAAATCAATGTCATCTAACCCATTCATTAAACAATGTTTTTTATAAGTATTAATCTCAAAAGATTCTTTTTCACCTGTCAAAAGATTGGTAATCGTTTGCGTTGGAAGATCAACTTCCACTTGCATTTCAGGATTTCCACTTATTGAAGCAAATAGATTTGCCAAAAAAGATTCACTCACAACAACAGGCAAAACAAAATTGTTTAATTCATTATTTTTATGAATATCAGCAAAGAAACTTGAAACGACAACCTTAAACCCATAGTCAGCAATAGCCCACGCTGCATGTTCGCGGCTAGATCCTGATCCGAAATTTTTGCCGGCAACTAAAACTTCTCCACCATAATTCGGATTATTCAATACGAAATCATCAATAACATTTCCTTCTTTATCATAACGCCAATCATAAAAAAGTTTTTCTCCAAATCCTTCACGATCGGTTGCACGCAAAAAGCGGGCAGGAATGATCTGATCGGTATCTACATTTTCTAACGGCAAGGGAACACAAGTACTTCTTAATATATTAAATTTTCTTTTCATATTCTTCTATAATTATCACATTTATCAGTAACGCTAACACCATTGAACTTAAATCAATTCCCTAGGATCGGTAATCACTCCTGTCACAGCAGCTGCAGCAGCAACCAACGGACTAGCTAACAGTGTACGTGAACCAGGGCCTTGACGACCTTCAAAATTTCGATTACTAGTCGATACCGCGTATTTCCCTGCTGGAACTTTATCATCATTCATCGCTAAACAAGCTGAACAACCTGGTTGACGAATTTCGAAACCTGCCTCAGACAAAATTTTGTCCAGCCCCTCTTCACGAATTTGACGATCAACAATCCAAGATCCCGGAACTAACCAAGCGACTACATTTTCAGCTTTCTTCCGACCTTTTACAAGAGTTGAAAATGCTCTAAAGTCTTCTATTCGTCCATTGGTACAAGCTCCTAAAAAGACATAATCAACTTTCTTTCCTAACACTTTCTCACCCGGAGTAAATCCCATATAGGCCATCGACTTCTCAAACGAAACTTTCTCCACTGAACTCATGTGTTCTGTTGTCGGAATTTCACCAGTTATTCCCATTCCCATTCCGGGATTAGTACCATAAGTAATCATTGGAGAAATATCATTAGCATCAAAATAAATTTCTTTATCAAATACAGCATCCGCATCACTCTTTAAAGTTTGCCAATAAGATAAAGCTTCATCCCAATCTTTTCCCTTAGGAGCATATTCTCTTCCTTTAATATAGTCAAAAGTAATCTGGTCTGGAGCGATCATTCCTCCACGAGCCCCCATCTCAATCGATAAATTACAAAGCGTTAATCGGCCTTCCATACTCATTTCACGAACGACATTCCCGGCATACTCAATGAAATACCCCGTAGCTCCTGCAGTCGTTAGTTTCGCCATCATATATAAAGCCACATCTTTAGGAGTTACCCCTTTACCTAATTTACCCTCAATATTAATACGCATAGTTAGAGGTTTGGATTGAAGAATACATTGTGAAGCTAATACCATTTCCACTTCACTCGTACCTATACCAAAAGCTACAGTTCCCATAGCTCCATGGGTTGAAGTATGAGAATCTCCACAAACAACCGTCATGCCCGGCAAAGTCAAGCCGCGTTCAGGACCAACGACATGAATAATACCATTACGTTGATCCATCATACCAAAATGCATGAGATCAAACTCTTTGGCATTTCTAGCTAATGTTTCAACTTGATCCCTAGAAATTAAATCTTCAATCGGCTGATCTTGATCATGTGTTGGTGTGTTATGATCAGGCATGCAAAAGACTTTCTCCGGACGAAAACATTTTAATCCCCGTTTACGAAGCCCCTCAAAAGCCTGAGGACTAGTAACCTCATGGCAATACAAACGATCAATATACAATTGTGCAGGACCATCATTCACCTGCATCACGACATGCTTATCCCAGATCTTATCAAATAACGTATTCATTCATTAATTATTTTATATGTAAAAAACTAAACCCTTAAACTCTAAATTTATTGATACAATCAATATAAGCTTCAACTGATGCTGCTATAATATCTGTATTCGCCCCAAAGCCATAATAGATTTGATTATCATATTCCACTTGCATATGTACTTTACCCATATCATCGCTGCCCTTGCTTATTGCTTGAATAGTAAATTCCTTCAAAATCATATGTCGATCTATAACCTTCTTCAAAGCTTTAATCGCGGCATCAACAGGACCATTTCCATTTGCACATCCTTCAAATTTTTCACCGGAAATATTCAATCCGATACTAGCAACCGAACGTACTCCAACACCACTCGTCACTTGTAAATACTCCAATTTAATTCGATGATTACTATTTCTATCGGCACCCGCAAGCAATAAAACATCATCATCATTGATATCCTTCTTTTTGTCTGCTAATTTTAAGAAATCAGCATATACCAAATTCAACTGCTCTTGATTTAATTTCACTCCTAAAGCCGACAAACGACTTTTTAAAGCAGCACGACCGCTACGAGCTGTCAATACAATAGAGTTATCATCAATACCCACATCATTCGGATTAATAATTTCGTAAGTCTGAACATTCTTAAGAACTCCATCTTGATGAATGCCAGATGAGTGAGCAAAAGCGTTTCGACCAACAATCGCCTTATTAGCTTGTACCGGCATATTCATTAAACTAGAAACCATTCTACTGGTCGGATAAATCTTTTGCGTATTTATATTGGTTTCAATATTTATATCATGATGGCTCTTCAAGATCATCACAACCTCTTCCAAAGCAGTATTACCAGCACGTTCGCCAATACCATTGATTGTTACTTCTACTTGACGTGCTCCATTCAAGATACCAGCCATTGTATTAGCTGTGGCCATTCCTAAATCATTATGACAATGAGTAGATATAATAGCATTGTGTATACCATTCACATTTTCTAATAGAAATTTAATTTTTTCCCCATATTCATTGGGTAAACAATAACCTGTAGTATCAGGAATATTGACTACCGTTGCACCAGCTTTAATAACAGCTTCAACAACTCTAGCTAAATATTCATTATCTGTACGCCCGGCATCCTCTGCATAAAATTCTACGTCATCAACAAAACGTCGAGCATACTTCACTGCTGCAACAGCTCTTTCGATGATTTCATCACGGTTAGAATTAAATTTATATTTAATATGAGAATCAGACGTACCTATCCCAGTATGAATGCGCTTGTGTTTTGCAAACTTTAGGGCTTCAGCTGCAATATCAATGTCTTTCTCTACAGCTCGTGTCAATGCACAGATTGTGGGCCACGTTACTGCCTTCGATATTTCAATGACTGAATTAAAATCGCCAGGACTTGAAACAGGGAAACCAGCCTCAATGACGTCCACCCCCAAGCTTTCAAGAGCCTTGGCTACTTGTATCTTTTCAACAGTATTCAATTGACAACCGGGAACTTGTTCACCATCACGAAGAGTCGTATCAAAAATAAATAATCTATTATCCATGGTTATATCTTTTATATAAATAGTAATCAAAAAAAAAGCCTTTCTCACTTGGAAGTGAGAAAGGCTTTCGAATATTTTAATCTACATATCTACACACGGCACTCACTTCCACTAAACCTCGATAGCAGAATAATAATACCAGAAAGCAGAATATGTACAAAAATAGAGTTCATTTTTTAATCATTTTTGTTTGATTTCACAAAGGTATAGAATATTTTAAAAGATCCAAATAATATGTAGTATTTTCGATGAATTATCAATCATTTTATAACAAAATCAATTGTATCTATATAAAAATATCATATTTATTACATATAAACAATAAACACATTGATTGCATCCATGCCTTAAATAGAAAAGATTATACCAATAAATTAAATGGATAAGATTAATCCATTCGAAGATTCTCGGTGGAGTTAAAAGAAGTTTAAAAGGAGAGATCAGCCTGAAAAAGAGTTTTAAACAAAGAAGAGATAGAATAAAAGTTGTTTAGTTTCAGTCGACGTCCCTTCTGCATTTTTCAATAGGGTCGTATCAACCGAGGTTCGAAAAAGAAAAACTGCATCAGATTCATGAATGGATTTAAAACACATGACATGGTACAAAACAACGTGGGCAGCACAAGACAAGATGCCATGGTATTGCCACAAAGCAAGACGTTGCCAAAAGGTACTCGGCACAAGACAGATGGACGCCACAAGACGGACAACCGGCAGGGCACAAAAAAAAAGACCCTTCGAAACATTACTGAATCGAAGGGTCAATCAAAATGGCGGCTACCTACTCTCCCACTGTTACGCAGTACCATCGGCGTGACGAGGCTTAACTTCTCTGTTCGGAATGGGAAGAGGTGGAACCCTCGTGCTATAACCACCTAAAGAAGGTTATGACATGTGTACAGTAAAAATTTAGACTCCTAAAAAGGATAGCTAAATGGATATAACAAACAACGCGCGTTGGTAAGAAAGTGCACGGGCAATTAGTAACGCTCGGCTTTGATGTTGCCACCTTTACACCTGCGTCCTATCAACGTCATCGTCTATAACGACCCTAAGAAATCTAATCTTGTGGCCGGCTTCGTACTTAGATGCTTTCAGCACTTATCCGATCCCGACTTAGATACCCAGCGATGCACCTGGCGGCACAACTGGTAAACCAGAGGTCAGTCCAACACGGTCCTCT
>JBKEDO010000005.1:0-26667 GCA_047975405.1 Bacteroides sp. | reverse complement strand
GTGTGAGTGTTTTTTAATCCAATCCATATTCTTTAATTTTTCTATATAGAGTGCGTTCGGATATATTCAAATCTTTTGCCGCATTCTTTCTCTTCCCATGATGTTTATCAAGAGCCTTCTTGATCATCTCTTTTTCAACCTCATCTAAAGAAAGCGACTCTTCAACATATTCTTCTGTATCTTGAATATCATCATCTTCCTGTGGATGTATGACAGTAGTAGGAGAAGAAGAAGAAGAAGACACCGGATGAATAATAGCGGGAACCGACGACTGATGAATCGCATTGGGAATAGAAGTGTTCACTACTTCACCGTGTCGTTCATCCATCAAATTATGCACCATTTTTTTTAATTCAGAAACCTCTTTACGCATATCGAACAGAACCGAATAAAGAATCTCACGTTCACTCTCAAAACTTTTATTATCCCGATGGCCTAATAAAGCAGGCAATCGTTGAGTTTCCATATTGGGTAAATAGGTCTGCAGTATAGAAGCATTGATATCACGATTCGTCTCAATAATCGAGATCTGTTCAGTAATATTTTTGAGTTGGCGCACATTTCCCGGCCAAGAATAAGCGACTAACAAACGCTTGGCATCATCCGTCAGTTGTATAGACGGCATGCGATACTTCTCAGCAAAATCGGCTGCAAACTTTCTAAACAGAAGAACAACATCATCACCACGCTCACGCAACGGAGGAATCTGGATCGGTACAGTATTTAATCGATAAAATAAATCCTCTCGAAATCGTCCTTCTGAAATGGCTTGAATCAGTTTCACATTCGTTGCCGCAACAATACGAACATCTGTCTTCTGAACCTTTGAAGAACCCACCTTTATAAACTCACCAGTCTCTAAAACGCGCAATAAACGGGCTTGAGTAGATAAAGGAAGTTCGCCGACCTCATCCAAGAAAATCGTTCCGCCATCGGCCTCTCCAAAATACCCTTTACGTTCACCAATGGCACCCGTAAAAGCTCCTTTCTCATGCCCAAATAATTCTGAATCAATCGTACCTTCGGGAATCGCTCCACAGTTGACAGCAATATATTGTCCATGCTTACGACGACTATATTGATGTATAATTTGTGGAAAACTCTCCTTACCGACGCCACTTTCTCCCGTAATGAGCACAGACAAGTCGGTAGGTGCCACTTGAATGGCAACATCTATAGCACGTGACAAGCCTTCAGTATTACCAATAATACCAAATCTTAATTTCACTTGTTGTATTTCCGCCTTTGTCATCTCTCAGTTATTTTGTTTAGAATCTATTCATCATCAACCGTATCCAACTTCAGTTTATCGCTATCATCTCTCTTCTCATAATACTGTTTACGCAAAGGATTTACACGTGCTTGTTTGTCACGTTCGCGATTACGGAAGACGTCAATAGCCACATAGACTGCTTGACGGAAAGAGTCTTCATTTGCCAACCCTTTTCCTGCGATATCATATGCCGTACCATGCGCAGGCGAAGTACGTACAACCGGAAGTCCGGCAGTATAGTTCACCCCATCTTCCATGGCCAACGCTTTAAATGGCGCCAAGCCCTGATCATGATACATGGCCAGTATACCATCAAAATGAGTATAGTTGCCGGAACCCATGAATCCATCCGCCGGATAAGGACCATAACAAAAGACCCCGTCAGTAACTAATTCTTCGATGGCCGGTTTTATAATCTCAGCCTCTTCAGAGCCCAACAATCCGTCATCACCGGCATGAGGGTTTAATGCAAAGACAGCTATGCGAGGAGCACTAATTCCAAAATCACGTTTTAAGCTTTGATTTAGAATAGTCGCCTTCTCTATGATTAATTCTTTAGTAATAGAAGAAGCAATATCTTTAATCGGAACATGAGTGGTAACCAGTGCTACCCTAAAATCGTTCTTCATTAAAATCATTAACGATTTATTGCCATCGCCTAGACGCTCTTCAATATATTCGGTGTGTCCGGGGAAACTAAACTCCTTCGACTGAATGGTGTGTTTATTGATAGGCGCTGTAACGATAACGTCGATCAAACCCTTACGGTAATCTTCAATCACACATTCTAATGATTCCAGAGCAGCTTTACCCGCCTCTGAATCAGATTTAGCAAACTCAACTTTCACCTCATCATTACTGCAATTCAGGATATTCACTCGATCGTCACAAGCCTCTTCAGCAGAATTAATGATACTAAAGGTCGTCGACAAGTCAAGAGATTTACGATGATAAGCCGCAACTTTGGGTGACCCATAGATGATAGGGGTACAAAGTTCTAGCATCATAGGATCGGCAAATGTTTTCAAAATCACTTCATAGCCAACCCCATTAATATCTCCTTGAGTAATGCCTATTCTAATTCTATTACTTTCCATACTATTATTTTTTAGTCTGTTCTTGCTTAGTCAGTCCTAGTGCGATTTGATCTTGTGGTAAGGCATCAGGCAATCTAAGCGTATATAAAGAAGCTTCTGTTTGACGCACCAAATTGCGTTTCATCTTATCTGGCGAGTAAACAAAAATTTCAACAGTAATTATTCTTTGATTTTTCTTATCTAAGCGTGTATGTGAGACAAAAGGACCGCCCATAAAATCACCCTTCATACGCCATAATCCACGAGCCTCTAATGTATAATCGTCTTGAATATTAATTGGTCGAACATCTGTCAAAAGAGAATCTGTAGCCATATACATTCCTTCTTCCGCACCCGGAATATTAGCTTTCATCACAGAATCTCGTTTGTGAATAAAATAAGCTTTGGTAAATGTCTCTTTATCTTTATAAGGATAAGAATACATCACAAAATTCCGATCGGCAGTGGCCGAGTTTGTTGATGCCCAAATAAAGTCAGGCCCAATTTTATAACTGGTCAATTCCGGAGAAACCCAGATATCACATCCAAATAGGCTATCTGCTTTGTGAGCAACGAAATCATTATGCTTTTCTTTTAATAAAGAAATCTGGCGGTTCATCTCTGCACGAGTAAAGAAATCTGCAATAGTTTGTTTATTCTCTTCGACAAATTTCTGGAACTCTTCCTCGTTAGGAGCTTGAATATTTAGAATAATTTGGGGAGAAGCATAAAGGTCCTTAGTATACTTAAAAGAGCCCTTAGTATAAATATTCTGTATATCAACAATTACGATATTTCTAATTAACTTTAAAGTCGAATCATAGTTCTGAGGGGAGCTATACATAATGCGGAAAGAAGGTTCAGATTGAGGTAAACCTAACATATCGGCATCAAGAGCATCGTGAAGGGCACGTCCCGCAGGTCTTTCCCACAGATCATGGTCAACAACAACTAAGATCTCATATGGACGTCCACTAGATGTAGGCGTAAACATTCCTTTTTTACCATTGCAAGAAGTTAAGATCAAAGCAATAAATGCCATAGACAAAACATACAGTGACTTTTTCATGATGATCATTTTTTAATTAATGATTATTTAGTTCTTCATTCTTTGCTGTAGACAACATTCCACAAGCCGCAAAAATATCTTCTCCTCTTGAAGCGCGTATGGTTGCAAAAAGACCGTGAGATGTTAAATAGTCTCTAAAAGCGACCATGGTTTCCATGTCAGATCCTTCCAAATCAACTCCGGGAATAGCATGAAAACGAATAAGATTCATTCTACAATCCACACCTCGAAGTAACTTTACAAGTTCTTTAGCATAGATCATCGAATCATTGACTCCCTTAAACAATATATATTCAAACGACAACCGCCTTTGTTTACTGAAATCATAATCCTTTAAAATATCGACAATCTCCGTTAAAGAGAAAGCACGTTCTGCCGGCATTAAGTCTGCTCGTTGTGAAGTCAAAGGAGAATGTAAACTAATGGCTAAATGGCAATCACTTTCTTCAATAAAGCGACGTAACCCCTTCTTTAATCCAACGGTCGACACCGTAATTCGTTTAGGGCTCCAAGCATATCCATAGGATTGAGTTAAGATTTCCAAGACCTTCAGAACTTCATCTAAGTTATCTAAAGGCTCTCCCATACCCATAAAAACGATATTGGTCAGTTTATCCCTCTCAGGTAAAGCATGAATTTGATTTAAGATTTGGTTAGCTGTTAAGCTTTGTGTAAAACCTTGCTTACCGGTCATACAAAACTTACAGTTCATCTTACAACCCACTTGTGAAGAAACACAAAGCGTTGCGCGCTCATCATCTGGAATATAAACCGCTTCCACAAAATGGTTTTCCGAAACCTGATACAAATACTTAATCGTTCCATCTTCCGAACGCATCGCTTCAACAGGTGGTAACTGTCCAACAGTATATTCCTGATTTAACAAATTCCGATATTTTAATGACAAATTAGTCATCTCATCGATTGTAGAGACTTTTTTATCATAGATCCAAGAAGCAATTTGCTTAGCAGAAAAGTCAGGCATTCCTAAATGCTTGACAACTAAACGTAGCTCGGCGAGTGTCATTCCTAAAAGAGGGGATTTCGACATATTCTATTTATAAACGGTTTATTCATGCAAATGTAATGAATTAAGTCGATTTTCTAATAAGAACTATGCAAAAGTTAACAAAAAAGGCCGCCTCAATGAGACAGCCTTTTTATTATATTACAAAATAAGTAACATCAAACTTTTTTAAAAAAAGAGGTAACGTTTGTCTTTTACATTAGCTTTCAAATACAAATCATTCATCAAGCGGCTAGCAAAACGCATGTGCATATTTACCAAAGCTGATTGTTCTTCTTTAGCATTGAACGTTTCATTCAATTTATCCTTAGCATATAAATTGATAACGAATACGCCAGCATTACCTTTGATAGGAGCACTTACTTTATTTGTTTCTGCAACAGAAGCATATGCACCAACCAACGGTTCACTGCTACGCAATGCAGCAACATAAGCAGGAGCAGCAAAGGTAACATGTTTTACAGAATCACTCACTGCATGAGCCATAGATGCGTATTGATCAAAAGAACTTGCATTTAAAGCTTTCATATCTGCAATAATCTTTTCGGCCTTCTTATCTCTAAGGATCTCAGCTTTCAACTGATCTTTAACTTGATCTAAAGAACGATAACCTTCAGGATTTACATTAGACAAAGCAACAACCAATAGGTGATCGCTTTCGCCACATTCATAAAGTCCAGAAACTTCGTTTTTGCTAGCAGCAAAAGCCCATCTTAAAGCTTCTTTAGTTCCTCTAAGTCCAGCAATTCCGTGTTCAGAACTATATAGATCTTTTCGGTCTAACAATTTATAACCTGCGCTTTCAGCATTGGCAGTCATCTTGTCTAATGAAGGATTAGCAGCAATAAACTGACTAAAATCATTATAAGCACGATTATAAGTTTCTTTACTAAATTCAACTTCACGTTTAATAACGGCCACTTTATATTTATCTTTAACAGCCTTTTTGTTTAAAACTTGAAGAATGATATTAGCTTGTCCCAATTGCAGGTTAGTCAATTCATTAACAGAAGAGTTAACTACTGCAGAGATGTACTTCAAATTGTCTCCATCAAGGTTAGTACCTTCATATTGAGCAGAAGACAACCATGTTGCTTCACCCGGTTGGCCATATTTCTTAGCAATGGCCACGAAGTCAGAACCACCTTTAAGTGCAGTCATGATACTATCTGCCAAAGTTTTTGTTTTAGCAGCATCAGCAGCCATAACTTGAATCTGACGATATTGAATTGAATCAGCTTCTGCAGTCTTAGCTAACAGCTTAAATGAATTAATTGTATTGTCACTAACATTGTAGTAAGGACCATACACTTGACCTACACTTGCAGAGTCAATACGCGCAACAACATCTGTTGGATAAGCTGCTTTATTATAGAATAAATCCGTATATGGCTTTTGAGAACCAGTAGAACGAATAAAAGAAGTATAGTCATTTGTTGTATTCGCCAACTGAGCAGTATATTCATTGACTTCTTTCTGAATTTCAGCACGGTCTTGTTCGCTAGCTGTCACTTGAACATCAATGTATTTAACATCGCGCGTTTCAACATATTGCTTAAACTGTTCTTTCTTTTTGTTATATAAATCTTTCAAATCAGATTCTTTCACAGAAACGAGTGAATCAGAAATAGCCGAATAAGGGACACCTGTCAACAACAAGTCGTATTGATTTGCTCTAGCCTCAAAAGCATCTTTAGCTTCAACAGGATTAGAGAAAAGAGCTTTAGAAACTAAAGCCTGATATTTTTCCGCAAGACGGCTCTGGATCAATGTTTTTTCAATAAACGACCAGAACTTATACATGTTTGTATATTGTTCAGCATATTGAGCCGGCATTTTCGAAGCATCCATTTTTGAATATTCAACCAAGAACTTGTTTAACATATCCTTGTCAAAACGACCAGTCTGAGGATTACGGAAGGGAGTTTGTTGTAACAAAGGGTGAACTCCTTCTTTTAATATAGATTGGATTTCAGCAACAGTCACAGTCAGACCTAGAGCACTCGCTTCTTTCTCAACAAGCTTATTATTGACATATGAACGCCAAACTTCGTCACGCAATTGACTTGTTTCTTCATCTGTAAGCGATGTAACTCCGCGAGAAAGTTTCAAAACCTCAGTATACTCTTCAACCAAGTTTTGATAATCTTGAGCCGAAACCGCATCTCCATTTACTTCTCCAACGTCATGTGACTGGTGCGGCTGTAGAATCTTCCACGCATCACCGGCTATAAAAGCAAATAATGCCAAGCCGATAACAATCACCAATAAAGGCCCTTTTGACCTAATGTTTTGTAATGTTGCCATTTTAATTAATACGTTTTATTTGTTTATTATTTATTTCTTTCTAAAACCATTGAGCGCACGAAGATACAAAAAATGCTAATATACGTCTATTTATTGGATAAAAATTTATAGCATCAACTACTCTTCAATCACTTTAAGTCGAACAAGTTCTATTTTTGTTGTTGTCATTTTTATAATCTTAAAATGAAAACTTCCAATAACAATCACCTCATGGAGTTTTGGGAAATTTTGATATTGATTTAAAATCAGACCGCCAATGGTTAAATACTCATCAGATTCAGGTAAATTTAAATTAAAAACTTCGTTAACTTTTTCAATTTCCAAACGAGCAGAAAGGATATACTCATCCGCTCCTATTTTCTTACAAACATAAGAAGTATTATCATGTTCGTCCTCTATATCTCCAAAGATTTCCTCAACCAGATCCTCTAAAGAAACAATACCTGCTGTTCCCCCGAACTCATCGACCACAACAGCTAAGGACTTCTTCCTTTGCATAAAAAGAGTCATCAATTTATGAGCTCCCATGGTCTCCGGAACAATAGGAATATCTTTTAAGCTATCTCTCCAATTTTCTGGTTTTCTAAACATTTCAGACGAATGAATATATCCAATAATATTATCAATACTCCCATCAAAAACAATAATCTTAGAAATACCAGATTCTACGAATCGCACTTTCAAATCCTCCAACGAAGTCGAAACGTCAACAGCAACGATCTCCGTACGTGGAACCATACAATCGCGAATGCGAATATTTGAGAAATCGAGTGCGTTCTGAAAAATTTTAACTTCGGTATCTAATTCTTCTTCATTTTCAGCATTATCAATACTAGACTGAACAAAATAATCTAAATCAACTTTAGTAAATGCCTTATCCGAATCCTCTTTATTGACCCGTATACCTAAAAAACGCAAGAAGAGATACGAAACTCCAGAAGCAAATTTTGATATCGGATAAAGTATAACATAAAAGATCATTAAGGGAAGAGCAAACACATTTAAGACTTTATTGGGATTAATCTTAAATAATGTTTTAGGCAAGAACTCACCTGTAACTAAAATAATCATGGTGGAAATAATCGTTTGAGTAAAAACCATAAAAAAATGGTTCATCTCAAATCCTGCTAAAAAATGCTCACCAATGATCTGGGCCATCAGAATACCATAAATAACCAGAGCAATATTATTGCCAACCAACATGGTTGAAATAAAATTGTTTGAGTTTTTAAAGAAAAAGGATAATATTGAGGAAGTAAACCGATTTTTACGTTCCATCTCAAAACGAAGTTTATCTACCGACACAAACGCAATTTCCATGCCAGAGAAAAAGGCTGATAAAGCCATCGTTATAAGTAGGTAAAATACAATCCCCATAACTTCAGTTATTTCATTTTTTTATAGTACTAGTTCCAAGAGAATCTTGCTGTTCATCGACATAAAATATGCCATCCACATTGTGCAAAGTATAGTTGGTCATTTCTTGATTAGATTCAAATCCATGAGCATAAATCGTTTTATCAAGTTGTTCAATGCTAATCTTTTTATCCGAATACACCTTCTGGGTACTTTGATTCCAATACAACAAATCGGTCTTAAAACGTTCACCTTTTCGGTTTTGGATATTAACATGTCCAATCAGCTTCCACAATTTCTCACGATCATAGAAATAGGCCGTATCAGCTTTTATACTTGCCTCAATATTAAATATTGAATCAAATTGTTCCAAATAAACCCCCTTCTCAAAAGCCCAATATGAGGGTTTCTTTCGATCGAAAATGAGCCATTCTTCAGTATTAATTCGATAACGCGTCACCCCCGAATCCGAAATAAGGGTAGACACTCCAACTGTATTCATGATAGGTAAAGAATCGCGTTCGGTTATTGCTTTACCTAAAGCCGTTTTCCGACCTTCGCATGAAGGAAAGAAAATAAGCATACCAACTGCCAGAAGAGCAGTTGGTATGCTTACAAAGTTAGACAAAAAACTATCTATTCGCTTTTGCAACATACATATTATCTAATCGTAGTCGTCTCACCGATCCATCCTCCGATAGTAATACGGTCACCGGCTTTATATCCCAACATAAATAGGTCTTTAGCCTCAGGTGTGTGAGCAGCATAACGTGAAATCATTTTATTAGCCTCTTCAGCAACGCTTGGATCTACCGCTTTAGCACGTTGAAGTTTATCAATCACTGCAAAATAAGTACACTTATTCAATGCAGGTTCGTCGCTCCAGTTAGGACTAGTAGCATATAGATTTGCAATTAAAATATATGGAGCTCCATAGTTACCATTATAGTTAATTGCTTTTTGGCAATAAGATCTTGATTGAGATAATCTTTTCGCATTATAAAGAATAACAGCAGCACCATAGGCTTTTTCAGCTTTCTTCACATTATCAGTTTCCATGCCGATTCCTTCATCAAAGAATCTAACCGCACCGTCAATGTCGCCTTTCTTATAAGCCATATAAGCACAACCCGCAGCAGCTTCTGCAGTTGGTTCTATTTTATATGCATAATATGCTGCTTGCAAATAAGCATCGCTATCTGTACATCTCATCATTCTCATGATGTCAATAACCTTTTTCAAATAAGCTAAATCTTTCTTATTCGCTTCAATTTTAGGAGCATATATGCCTTGTAGTGATTCACAATCAGCTGTTCCACTATTAATAAACAAAGCAACCAAGTTATCTTTAATGCTTTGAAGTGTTTTCTTTTTGCTCTCTTTCTCTTCTGCAGCAATAGCAGCATCAGTATATTCAGAAGCACTTAAATAATCTTGAATAAATTGTTCCTTATGAGATGGATCAATTTTCAACTTATCCAATGAAGTCTGAAGAAAATAGAATAATGTTGCTGCAGCCGATTCGCCTTTAACAGCATTCACCGATTGGCTCAACCATCCATAAACTAAGTTAACATCTATCTTAGGAGCATAAGCAATATAATCTACTGCCTTAACACCTAAAGCTTCATCAGCAGATGATACTTTAATTCCGTTTGAGATAAACTCTTCAGTATATTTCATACGCAAATCGTGAGTATTCATTAACTCATCGAAGTACTTCTTATAATCTGCAGAATTTCTATCTTTTACTTGGCCCATTAATCCTTTTAAGATTTTATAGCCATCGGTAAAAGTATAAAAACGCAATGTAGGACATTTTTCCAACACAGCTTTCCAAGGCGAATAAGCGTCTTTAAAATTTCCAGCACGAACAGCTTCATGCGATATACTACTGTTAGAGTTACAGTTATCATCCTGTGCCATTACAGTTGTTGCGCCTGCCGAAAAGAACAGTATAGCTACAAGGGTTTTAATTTTCATCGTATATAAAATTTTAGTTATAATAAAAATGTGTGTTTAATTTTCAAATCAGCGATACTTAGTTCACCTTACGTTTAAAGAACCAACGTTCATTAAATGTCAACCCAATACTTACTCTAAATAAATTCTGACTCACAAAATTCGTTTCAAGTCCTTTGGTTTTCACAAATTGACCACTAATACTTAAAATAGAACGAGAGCGAGGTACAGGTAAACCAAATCCGGCTGTCACACCATATTCATGAGTTGCTCTTTTTCCATTGATCTTATAATAAGGCGTTGAATAGAACGCACCTACTCGATATTTAACAAATGAAAGATAAGATCGCCCTACCGGATTAGGGATAAATTCGGCGCCAACAGAAAGACGATGCCGATCTAGAAGCGCATTCTCCTCGTTCATGTATTTCACCTTACTCCATTGTTGAAGGCTATAATCAGCACCTACAGTTAATTGTTTATTATAATTATAGGTTAATCCTAGACCAAAAGAGTTTGGTAATTCAAAGGTCGCATCTACATTCTCTGTAGTAATAGAATTCACAGTCAATACTTTATTAACAGAATTACTCAAATTATGTTTAGGAGAAAAAACACCTCCTACTACAATAGAGTGTTTTTTATCAAAAGCATGAGTATATTGAAAACCTAAATCCACTTTATAGTCAGATATAGATATGGCCATATTCTCATTATAAGAATATGCAGGCTCAGGATATACCATATTCAATCGACGGTTTATATCTCCCCAGAAATAGGATACATTAAGTCCCAAAGAAAAACCCTTAAAGACTTCAGCACCTAACCCGGCATATAATTGGTGTAATCCACCGTCTCCAGACAACAACTTAGCATAAGCAGGAGCTGTTTCAGTTGCTTGATAGGTTTGGGTTAAGTTATAGCCAACATTAGAATAAGGTAAAACGCCTAAGCTCATACCAATTCCTCTACGTATTCTAAACTGCATCGCCAAATAATCAAAACTAGAGTTTTTAGCGTTAATCTTTACTCCTTGTTCTTGAACATTAGCACTTTGCAGACTAACCCCACCTTCAAAGAGATAAGTCAAAGAATCAACTGCCGTATAAGATGCAGGATTTAAAGGATTAATGTGAAGATTATCGCGTAATCCATAAGCAACTCCTCCCATCGCCTTACTATTCCCAAAGTATTGATCAGACAAATCACCTAATCCATATCTGGTATAAGGAGAGTTTGTGTTGTTTTGAGCAACGCCCATACCACTGAATACCATCAGTGAGCATGCACAAATTATCTGTTTAAATCCTATCATTATTGTAGTTTAAAATTCTATTTAATCCTTTCAACACCAAAAATCTGTCTGCAAAGATGACATTTTTTACGCTCGTTTCAAAAGAAAATCCATCTCCGCCCGTTAAAAAAACCAAAAGTTGAGGATATTTTTCCTTCAATTCTCGAATATATCCCATAATTTCATATTCGATCCCTTTAATCACTCCCGATCGTATAGCCGTTTCGGTATCCTTACCTAAAGATAAAGTGCGGCCATCCGATTGAATTAAAGGTAATCGTCCGGAAAACTGATGCAAAGCTTTTAATCTCATTTGTAATCCCGGGGAAATATTGCCACCGTGATAACATCCTTCTGAATCTACGAACTCATAAGTGATACACGTTCCGGCATCAATAACCAAAAGATCCCTATTCGGAAATACATTTGTTGCTCCGACGACTGCCGCAATTCGATCGGCCCCTAATGTTTGGGGCGTCTCATAGAGATTCGTCAAAGGAATAGGTGTTTGATAATCCAGCCATATCAAAGGAATTCCTAAGCTATTTAACTGTCCCAGCATCAGTTCATTTAAATCAATTACAGAAGACACAATCCCTCTTTCAATCGGGTATTTTGCCATAATATCGTGTAATTTATCAAATATCGAGTTTGAATCAGAAACAAATTCCAACATTTCATCTCTTTCAAACACAGCTATTTTAGCAACTGTATTACCTATGTCAACAATTAAATTCAATCCATTCACTTTTTAGTTCTGCAAATGTAAAGTAAAAAAAGAAAATAGGAGTAGAATCAAGAAAAAAACTCACCCTCATTTAAAAGATATATGATATCAGTCGACTTATCACATCATAAAAAGACAAGAAGACTTCATCTTTTGGATATCGCATCTAAAATCCCAAACCCTCTTGTTTCCAAATCACATGATTTTATTATACCTTTGCCGCAACATTAAAGCTCAGATGTACATGAAAAAGAAGTTAACAATTTTAATTAGCTTATACTTAATATTCACCCTTGTCGGCATAGATAAAAGTCGTGCCAACACACAGGATTCCATTAGATTCAGTTTATTAACTTGTGCGCCGGGAGAAGAAATATACACCTTGTTTGGACACACTGCTATTCGTTATGAGAATTACACACAAAACATTGATGTCGTATTCAACTATGGTCTATTCAGCTTCAATACCCCTCATTTCATTTGGAGATTTTCCTTAGGGCATACGGATTACCAACTAGGTGCAACCAATTATGAACGATTTGCAGCCGAATACGAAGATGAAGGGCGACAAATTTGGCAACAGCCGCTCAATTTAAGCATATCTGAGAAAGATGAACTTAGAAAGCAACTTGAAACCAATTATCTCCCGGAAAATAGAATCTATCGATACAATTTCTTTTATGATAACTGTGCTACCCGACCAAGAATCAAAATCGAACAAAGCGTCGACGGACAGATTATTTATCCGGAAAACCCAAAAGATTATTCCGTTTCTTTTCGTGACCTACTTCATGAATACACTACTAACCATTTATGGGCCCGTTTCGGATTCGATCTTTGCTTAGGCAGAGAAGCCGACTACCCCATTACTCGTGAGCAAATGATGTTTGCTCCGATCTACCTCATGGATTTCTTCAAGCAAGCACAAATAAAAAACCACGATCATCAAAACAAACCGTTGGTTACAGAAACCCAAGCCCTCATAGAAAATCCATCCCCACCCATCCGGTCGGCCGATTGGTTTTCTCCATTGAGAAGCGCCCTGTTGTTATTCATGGTCGTTTGCGGTATAACGATCTATGAAATCAAGAAGAAAAAAGCATTCTGGGCAATAGACCTATTTCTATTTGTTGCTGCAGGGATCACAGGATCTATTTTATGCTTTCTCGCCTGCTTTTCCCAACATCCGGCCGTGGGCGAAAATTACCTCCTATTTGTGTTCCATCCCTTACATTTATTATGGGCCCCTTACCTTGTATATTGTAGCATAAAAAAGAGAAAATGCAGGTATCATCAGATAAACCTCATCGTTTTAACACTTTTTATTATGCTTTTCCCAATAATACCACAAAGATTTGATTTAGCAATCGTACCTTTGGCACTATGTTTGTTGATTCGTTCAGCAAACCATTTGATACGGACCTATAAAAAAGAGCAATGAAAGGATTACTCACTTCATTAATAACTGTACTTACATTTACCGGGCTACAAGCGCAAACGCCTCAGTCAGCCCCAAGGCTAGTGATCGGTTTGACTATCGACCAACTACGTACAGATTACTTGGAAGCTTTTTCGTCACTTTATGGCGAAAGAGGATTCAAACGTTTATGGAAAGAGGGACGAGTATTCACCAATGGTCAATATACGTTCGATAACATTGACCGTTCTTCGGCCATTGCCGCTATATACACCGGGACAACCCCGTCCGTTAACGGGATCATCTCAAATCGATGGATGGATATCTCTACCTTGCGAGTCATCAATAGTGCAGACAATGCAAGCTTTATGGGATATTATACCGATGAGACTTGTGCACCGACCAATCTATTGACCTCAACTCTTAGTGATGAATTAAGGATAGCGACTCAAAAACAAAGTTTAGTCTATTCCATTTCCCCATTCAACGACAGTTCGATCTTTGGTGCGGGACACACAGCTAACGGCGCCTTATGGCTAAATCCTAACTCCGGCAAATGGTGCGGCACGACTTATTACGGAGAGTTTCCCTTATTCGCCAACCAATATAATGATCAGAAAGCAGTCGATCTACGAATAAAAGATCTCGTTTGGGAACCGGTATATCCACGTGGTATGTATACGTTTCTTCCAGACTGGAGAGATATCCTATTTAAATACAAGTTTGACGACGAGAAACAAAACAAGTTCCGCCGATTCATCACCAGTCCGTTTGTTAACGACGAAATCAATAACTTGACCAAAACGTTGCTCGATAAGACCTTTATTGGAGCCGACGACATCACCGACCTACTCTCTTTAACCTATTACGGAGGAAATTACAACCACAAGTCGGTACAAGAATGTGCCATGGAGATCCAAGACACCTATGTACGTCTCGACCGTAGCCTAGCCGATTTACTAGACATCGTCGACCGTAAAATCGGGCTATCCAACGTTTTATTCTTCATTACGTCAACCGGTTATACCGATACGGAATCGGCCGATGCAGCCTCCTATAAAATACCCGGAGGAGAATTTCACCTGAACCGCTGTGCCGCTTTGTTGAACATGTATTTAATGGCTACCTATGGTGAAGGGAAATACGTGGAAGGTTATTATGACCAACAAATCTACTTGAACCATAAGCTCATAGAGAAAAAGCAACTCGATCTCCGTGAGATCCAAGATAAATCGGCAGAATTCTTAATGCAATTCAGCGGAGTCAATGAAACCTATTCAGGCTACAGACTACTTCTTGGAAGTTGGTCGCCCGACATTGACAAAAAAAGAAATGCTTATCACCGTAAACGATCTGGAGATCTATTAATCGATATACTCCCCGGATGGAGCATCGTCAGCGAAGACAATCGTACCGAGAAAGTCGTTCGCCAATTCAATGTACCCACTCCAATCATCTTCATGGGATATTCGGTTAAACCGGCAATCATAAATACCCCTGTAACCATTGAGCAGATTGCACCAACCGTAGCACATTACATGCGCATACGTGCTCCAAACGCATCCAAAGCGTCTGCTTTGACCAACCTCAAATAACATTTTCACGAGAAAAAGCAAAGTTAAAACACTGAAAAATCAGCATTTTAGTTTAACTTTGCGTCATCTAAAACGAATAATAATAAACTAACATTATACATAATGGGATTTAATGAATTTTTAAGCTCGATTTTCGGAAACAAATCCACGCGAGACATGAAAGAAATCAAGCCATGGGTGGAGAAGATCAAAGCCATCTACCCGGAAATTGATCAACTAGATAATGATGCTCTCCGCGCAAAGACAGAGGAGCTCAAGAAACAGATCTACGACTCAGCAAACGAAGAACGCTCTAAGATAGAGGAGTTAAAAGCCAAAGTTGAAACGTTAGAACTAGAAGAACGTGAGACTGTTTTTGAACAGATCGACAAACTAGAAAAGGAAATCCTAGAAAAATATGAAAAAGCACTCGATGAAGTGCTTCCTGCTGCTTTCTCCATTGTAAAAGCCACTGCAAAACGTTTCTCGGAAAACGAGGAAATTGTGGTTACAGCCAACGATTTCGACCGTAACCTTGCTGCGACAAAAGACTTTGTACGCATCGAAGGCGACAAAGCGATTTATCAAAACCATTGGACTGCCGGTGGTAATGAAATGATTTGGAATATGGTGCACTACGACGTACAGCTATTTGGTGGTGTCGTCTTACATAAAGGAAAGATTGCCGAAATGGCAACAGGTGAAGGTAAGACCTTAGTGGCTACCCTACCGGTATTCCTTAACGCCCTAACCGGAAATGGTGTTCACGTCGTAACCGTCAACGATTACTTAGCAAAACGTGACTCAGAGTGGATGGGACCACTTTATATGTTCCACGGACTCAGCGTCGACTGTATCGACCGTCACCAACCGAACTCAGACGAACGTCGTAAAGCTTATTTAGCAGATATTACTTTCGGAACAAATAATGAATTCGGTTTCGATTATCTACGCGACAACATGGCCATCAGTCCTAAAGACTTGGTTCAACGCCAACATAACTACGCTATTGTCGATGAGGTTGACTCTGTCTTGATTGACGATGCTCGTACCCCATTGATTATATCTGGTCCGATCCCTAAAGGCGACGATCAATTGTTTGAGCAATTTCGCCCATTAGTAGAACGCTTGGTTGAAGCACAAAAGGTGATCGCCACCAAATATCTGTCAGATGCCAAACGTCTGATTGCTTCGGACAATAAAAAAGAAGTGGAAGAAGGCTTCTTAGCGTTATACCGTAGCCACAAATGTTTGCCTAAGAATAAAGCTCTGATCAAATACTTAAGTGAATCGGGTATCAAAGCCGGTATGCTCAAGACAGAAGAGATTTACATGGAGCAAAACAACAAGCGGATGCACGAAGTGACCGATCCGTTGTTCTTTGTCATTGATGAAAAACTAAATAGTGTAGACCTTACCGACAAGGGGGTGGACTTGATCACCGGTAATTCTGAAGACTCTGCACTCTTCGTCTTACCCGATATCGCCGGACAACTTTCTGAACTGGAAAATGTACCGAATCTATCGGAAGAAGATAAGTTGCAAAAGAAAGATGAGCTATTGACCAACTACGCTATCAAATCGGAACGCGTACACACCATCAACCAACTTCTCAAAGCTTACACCATGTTTGAGAAAGATGATGAATACGTGGTTATCGACGGACAAGTAAAGATTGTCGATGAGCAGACCGGTCGTATCATGGAAGGACGTCGTTATTCAGACGGTCTACACCAAGCGATCGAAGCTAAAGAAAGAGTAAAGGTAGAGGCTGCCACACAAACGTTCGCGACCATCACCCTACAGAATTACTTCCGTATGTACCACAAACTTTCGGGTATGACCGGTACAGCAGAGACAGAAGCCGGAGAATTCTGGGACATCTATAAATTGGATGTTGTGGTCATCCCAACCAATCGTTCGATTGCTCGTAAAGATATGAACGATCGCGTTTATAAGACAAAACGCGAGAAATATAAAGCCGTCATCGAAGAAATCGAAAAGATGGTAGAAGCCGGTCGCCCGGTACTTGTCGGTACAACCTCGGTCGAGATCTCGGAAATGTTGAGTAAGATGTTGATGATGCGCAAGATTGAGCACAACGTCTTGAATGCTAAATTACACCAGAAAGAGGCTGACATTGTGGCACAAGCCGGACAACGCAGTAACGTGACCATCGCCACCAATATGGCCGGTCGTGGTACCGACATTAAGCTGAGTGCAGAAGTCAAAGCTGCCGGTGGTTTGGCCATTATCGGTACAGAACGTCACGAGTCTCGTCGTGTAGACCGTCAGCTACGTGGTCGTGCCGGTCGTCAAGGAGACCCGGGATCATCTGTTTTCTTCATCTCATTAGAAGACGATTTGATGCGCTTATTCTCTTCCGACCGTATCGCCAGCGTAATGGACCGCTTAGGATTCCAAGAAGGTGAAATGATCGAACATAAGATGATCTCTAATTCTATCGAACGTGCTCAAAAGAAAGTCGAAGAAAACAACTTCGGTATTCGTAAACGTCTTCTTGAATATGATGACGTGATGAACAAACAACGTACCGTTGTCTACGAGAAACGTCGCCACGCTTTGATGGGCGAACGTATCGGCATGGATATTGTCAACATGATCTGGGATCGCTGTGCTAGTGCCATTGAAAACAACGATTACGAAGGTTGCAAAATGGAATTCATTCAAACATTAGCGATGGAAATTCCTTTCGATGAAAACGAGTTCCGCAGTGAGAAGAAAGACATTTTGGCAGAAAGAGCGTTTGAAAAAGCCATGAGCGAATTTAAACGTAAGACCGAACGTATGTCGCAAGTTGCCAATCCGGTCATCAAACAAGTTTATGAGAACCAAGGTCACATGTACGAAAACATCTTAATACCAATTACAGATGGCAAACGCATGTACAACATCTCATGTAACCTAAAAGCTGCCTACGAAAACGAGTCGAAAGAAGTCGTTAAATCGTTCGAGAAATCTATCTTGCTCCATGTGATCGACGAATCTTGGAAAGAGAACTTACGCGAACTAGACGAACTGAAACATTCGGTTCAGAATGCTAGCTACGAACAAAAAGACCCACTATTGATCTACAAGCTAGAATCAGTCAACTTGTTCGACACGATGGTCAGCAAGATCAATAACCAAACCGTATCGATCTTAATGCGTGGTCAGATTCCTGTTCAGGAAGCACCCGATCAAACCGAAAAACGTGTAGAAGTACGCCAGGCAGCTCCTGAGCAACGCCAAGATATGAGTAAATATCGCGAACAAAAACACGATTTGAGCGATCCGCATCAAGAAGCTGCTGCGCAACAAGACACTAGAGAGCAACAACGTCGTGAGCCTATTCGTGCAGAAAAGACAGTAGGTCGCAACGATCCTTGTCCTTGTGGAAGTGGTAAAAAATACAAGAATTGTCACGGAAGCAATCAATAAAAAGAAGCTTCATGACTAAAATAAAAAGCCTCAGACGGTTAAAAACGGTCTGAGGCTTTTCTTTTTTCAGACAAAGTTGTACATTTGTTTATAACATCTCAAAAAACCAATACCACTATGACTAAATCGTCTGTCTACCTTCTATTTCTGGCGACATTTTTAGGACTCACTGCCTGCCAGAGTCTAAAAGAGACCACCATTGAATACATGGTGCCCGGTGAAGTGAGCTTTCCAAACAACCTCCGACGAGTGGCAATTGTCGACAACACGAATACCCTCCTCGATCGTCGTCCTGACGGCAAAAAAAGCGAGCCAAACCATCTTATTGTAAGCGAAGCCACAGCCTATCCCTTGGGAATCTCAGAAGTTGCTACAGAGTCATTAGCCAAAGAGATCACCTCGCAAAACTATTTTGACGAAGTCATTATCTGTGACTCCGCTTTACGCGTATACGATAAATATAACAGAGAGCAACAACTCAGCACTAACGAGGTCAACCAACTTGCCGAGAACCTCAATGCCGATTTCATCATCGCATTAGAATCTGTCCCTCTGAAGCTAAAAAGGACGCTGCAATATGTGCCCGAATTCGCGGCTTTCCAAACCATCGTACAGTCGACCATTTATCCCAAAATCTCGATCTATATCCCAAATCGGCAAGGAGCGATGACTAGCTTCATCAGTTGCGACAGCCTACAATGGGAAGCTTTCGGAGCAAGTGAAACCGAAGCCAGGTTATATACCATTCCGGATACAGCAGCCCTTCGGATCAGTTCGGAATATGCCGGGACCATTCCGGTGAAACGTATCGTTCCTCATTGGAAAAGCGATATAAGACGATTCTATAGCGGTGGTTCAACCATCATGAGAGATGCCGAGATCTACATCAAAGAAGAGAATTGGAACGGAGCCTTCAACATTTGGAACAAGTTATTCCAAGCTACAAAAAACGATAAGAAGAAAATGAGATTAGCCCATAACATTGCCCTCTATTACGAGATGAGCGACAATCTAGACCAAGCAGAAGAATGGGCCACTAAAGCACAAGGATTTGCTCGTCAAGTAGAACACGTCGGGGAGTTGAACATCAATCCACAAAAGGTACAATCCATTCGTAACTACTTGATGATCTCACTTTATATCGAAGAATTAAAGATCAGAAAAAACAATCTGCCGAAATTACAGTTACAAATGAATCGGTTTGAATAGTTTTTTTGGTAAAAAAGCATAAAGGTTATTATTTTTTTATACCTTTGACTAATTAAAGAAAGAATAAGATGAAATTAAGTCAGCAATCACAGTCCATCATCGAAACGGCGATCCAAAAGGCTATTGGTAAGTACACTTGCGGATGTGAACAAACCATTATTACCGATTTCCACTTACAGCCAAACTCAAGTGGACAATTCATCATCTACAACGATGAAGATCAGGAGTTAGCGAATGTGATGATAGAAGAATGGGCCGACTACGAAGGAGATAATCTGACGGAAGAAGCTGAGAACAGTCTACGTTCTGCCATCAACAAGATTAAAGAGAGTGGTGAGTTAGACAAGCTAAGCATCCTTAAACCTTATTCTTTTGTTCTAATCGATGAAGAGCGAGAAACCATTTGCGACTTAATGTTGATCGATGATGATACCTTACTTCTCAGTGATGAACTGTTGAAAGGATTAGATCAAGAACTGGATGATTTCCTAAAAGATTTGCTCGAAAAATAAGACTTATAAATCCTTCATTTAAGAAGGCAACTAAGGTCTCAAAAAAATATAAGAGGCTGTTTTACGATCGGTAAGACAGCCTCTTTTAGTATCTTATAGCAACAGTTTTTTATGAGATCTTTCTCTTCAAAAATCTACCTAATTACACTCTCACACCTGGAATTTTTATTGTATTTATCTTACACCTGCCACTGAATACATGTAAAAAAACTGATTATCAAGCACTAGGATATGTTGCAGATCCCGTTGCAGATCGGTGGCAGGTTAAGTATCTGCAACCTATTCAAGCATAAATATATAGAACTCCGATATACCATATTGTTAGAAGTCTTTTCTTAGCACACTACACTAGTCCACTACGACATCACGCCATTTATTTATCACATTGTTTTATTTATCTATGAAAGTGCGCCATTTTAGCGATCCACATGATATCCAAGACAATAGATCATGAATAAGAAGATCGGAAAGGCGATCAAAAAGCAAACTATTTATCGAATACATGGGGAATACGCCGCTTTCATCATAAACATAAAAAGAGCACCGCACACCAGTACTACAACGACCGTACTCCAGCGTCATAACGACCGTACTCCAGCGCCACAACAACCGTACCTCGTCAGCGCAAGCACCGCATCTCAGGGCCACAACGACCGCATCTAAATTTTGGGTCGAAAAGGCTACACTTTATTCATTAGACTTCCTAATTCACTATACAGAAGATAGAAAGTTTTCTTGAGATTCTGCAAGCTCATCCTCCTCAAAAAAAGAAGTCCTCTAGGGCTCGACTTCACATCGATCCATAGAGGACATTCTAAAACATTCTATTTCGACAACATTAATCGGCTAACCGATCATTCGTTGTTGACACACTCTTATTTGCTTTTCTTTAAAGCAGCAATACTTTCTTCGAGCGACTTAATGATACTTTCAGCATCCGCTTGTTTCTTGCGTTCCAAGTCCAAGACAGTAGCAGGAGCATTGTTCACGAACTTCTCGTTGCTCAACTTCTTCATCACACCCATCAAGAACCCTTGCTTATGTTTCAGCTCAGCTTCCATACGAGTGATCTCAGCCTCAACGTCGATCATGTTACCCAATGGTACGGCATATTCAGTTGTTCCAACCATGAACGTCGCTGCACCTTCCGGCTTCGAGTCCACAACGGTTACCGAAGAAAGATGACACAACTTCTCGATTACAGCCACAAACTCAGCCACAGGATTAGCATTTAAAACGTGCAATTCCAAAGCCTCTTTCTGAGCGATATTCTTCTGAAGACGGATGGTACGGATCGCACTAATCACCTCCTTAACCACTTCGAACTGAGCAACAAGTTCTTGATCAACCTGACTGTCCATCGTCAACGGATGAATCATCAAGCTCTCACCCTCTTCGCGTTCGAACATGTTCTGCCAGATCTCTTCCGTGATAAACGGCATAAACGGATGTAACAGATGCAAGAGATTATCCAAGAAACAACGTGTTGCATTGTAGGTCATCGAGTCGATCGCTTCTCCATAAGCCGGCTTAATCATTTCCAAGTACCAAGACGAGAACTCATCCCAGAATAGTTTGTAAACCGCCATCAACGCTTCGCTCAAACGATACTTGCTAAACAAGTCGGCTACTTCATTGGCCACTGCGTTTTGTTTCGATTCGAACCATTGTGTGGCCAAAGAGGCCGCTGCCGATGGTTGGATCGTATCGTCTACTCTCCAGCCCTTGATCAGTCTGAAGGCATTCCAAATCTTATTATTAAAGTTACGTCCTTGTTCGCAAAGTGACTCATCGAACAGGATGTCGTTACCGGCCGGAGCCGCCAACATCATTCCCATACGTACCCCGTCAGCCCCATATTTATCGATCAAGTCGAGAGGATCAGGAGAGTTACCCAACGATTTAGACATCTTACGTCCTAAGCTATCGCGAACGATACCGGTGAAATAGACATTCTTAAACGGCATCTGACCTTTGTATTCGTAACCCGCCATGATCATACGAGCCACCCAGAAGAAGATAATATCCGGTCCGGTCACCAAGTCGCTAGTTGGGTAATAGTAATTCAATTCTTCATTGTTCGGATCGTTAATACCGTCGAACAACGAGATCGGCCACAACCAAGAAGAAAACCAAGTGTCCAAGCAATCTTCGTCTTGACGCAAGTCTTCAATCTTCAAGGCCGCATTTCCGGTCTTCTCGATCGCTTTGGTCAAAGCTTCTTCGGGAGTCAACGCCACCACATAGCCACCTTCCGGCAAGAAATAAGCCGGGATACGATGTCCCCACCACAACTGGCGACTGATACACCAGTCTTTGATGTTCTCCATCCAGTGACGGTAAGTGTTTTTATATTTAGGAGGATAGAACTTGATATCATCGTTCATCACCGGACCTAAAGCGATCTCTGCGAGATGTTCCATCTTCAAGAACCACTGCATCGACAACTTCGGTTCGATCACCACGTTGGTACGTTCCGAATATCCCACTTTATTGGTATAAGCCTCTGTCTTTTCGAGCAGACCGGCAGCTTCTAAATCTTTTTCAATCTGTTTACGCACATCAAAACGATCCATACCGACATACATGCCTGCGGCATCGCTCAACGTACCATTGTCGTTGAAAATATCGATACTTGGCAAGTTATACTTCTCACCCAACATATAGTCGTTCACGTCGTGAGCCGGAGTCACTTTCAAACAGCCGGTACCAAACTCGATGTCCACATAATCATCTTCAATCACCGGAATCACACGGTTCACCAAAGGCACGATCACCTTCTTACCCTTCAAGTGTTGGTTCTTCGGGTCGTTCGGATTGATACACATGGCCGTATCACCCATGATGGTTTCAGGACGAGTGGTAGCTACAATCGCATACCCTTCTTCGCCTTCAATCCGGTATCTCAAGTAATAGAGCTTACCGTGCTCTTCTTTGTAGATCACCTCTTCATCCGATAAAGCAGTCAACGCTTTCGGGTCCCAGTTGACCATACGAACACCACGATAGATCAGTCCTTTGTTATATAGATCGACAAACACTTTCAACACACTTTCGCTACGCGTCTCGTCCATGGTAAACGCCGTACGTTCCCAATCGCAAGAAGCGCCCAAGCGGCGAAGCTGCTTTAAGATAATGCCACCATGCTCATCAGTCCATTCCCAGGCATGCTTCAAGAACTCATCACGCGACAAATCAGTTTTCTTAATGCCTTGAGAAGCCAAGCGGTTCACCACCTTCGCTTCCGTAGCAATAGAAGCATGGTCGGTACCCGGAACCCAACACGCATTTTTGCCCTCCATGCGAGCACGGCGAACAAGAATATCCTGAATGGTATTGTTAAGCATGTGTCCCATGTGTAGCACACCAGTGACGTTAGGAGGCGGGATGACGACAGTGTAAGGTTCACGGCCATCGGGTTTCGAACTGAATAATTTGTGGTGCAGCCAATACTGATACCACTTTCCCTCCACGTCAACGGGATTGTACTTACTAGCTAATTCCATTTTACTTGTAATATGTATGATAATTAATTATTATTTCTAAGTTTGAGAAAATCATTTAAGAAATTCAGCTGCAAAATTAATAAATTAAGTAGAATATAGTCATAAGATTATGTACTTTTGTTGTTCGAAAGAAAGCTAGAAGTATGAACCTAAAGAAACAAATCATCCATTTTTGGGAGAAGAGCTCTCGCGATCGCAGAAAAAAAAGACGACTCATCCGATATCTGAGCCTCGTGATCTTATTATTCACCGTGTGGATGGTTCAAACCGTTCCGACCTTAGGTGAAGGCTATGCCCGTCACTTTTATCCGGTTCTGTCGTTCGTCCTATCGGAACTTTCAGGACCTATCCCCTTCTCTATCGGCGAGTTGTTTGTCTTTATAGCCATCGTTTTGGTGATTGTTTACCCCATCTACGCCGCCTTCAAAAAGAGATCTTGGAAAACGATCGTTCGCCGCGAAGTCGAGGGATTGCTGTGGATCTATGTCTGGTTTTACATCGCATGGGGACTGAACTATTGGCAGAAAGATTTCTACCACCGAAACCGGATCGCCTACATGGCGTACGACGAAACGATCTTCCGAGCTTTCCTCGACGATTATATCATTCGTCTGAATCGAAGCTACACCAAGGTGACGTCTATCGATCAACCGCTCATCGAAGCGGAATGTATCCGATTATATGATCAGTTGAGCGACTCGCTAGGCGTGCATCGTCCGCCTCATCAAAGCCTCAACGTTAAAACGATGTTGTTTACTCCATTCATCTCAAAAGTAGGGGTTACCGGCAGCATGGCTCCATTCTTCTGCGAGTTTACCGTCAACGGCGATCTTTTACCTTCGGAATATCCGGCCACTTATGCCCACGAACTCTCTCATTTACTGGGTATCACGAGTGAGGCAGAAGCGAACTTCTATGCCTATCAGGTTTGCACCCGATCGACCGTCGGCGGCATCCGATTCAGCGGTTATTACTCCATCCTGCATCATGTGCTAGGCAATGCGGCACGCTTACTCCCGGAAAGTGATTATGAACGAGCCGTGAACCGCATCCGTCCGGAGATCATCACTCTAGCTGAAGAGAGCCACCGTTATTGGATGAGCAAATACAGTCCCACCATCGGACGACTCCAAGGGTGGATCTATGACCTCTACCTCAAAAGGAACCAAATAGAAAGCGGAAGGAAGAACTATTCAGAAGTGGTCAGCCTTCTCATCGCTTATCAACAGCATCTGAACGAGATAGTCGATAACGACAAACCGAACAGGCCAACAATCGGTCAAGCCAACGATAGATCAGACTAGCAGTAGATCAGATTAGGCAACTGATAACAACAGTTAAACCAACCCTAACAGCCAGCCTCATAATAACCCATAAAAACGATAAAACGATTAACAAATTCATTGATTTATTCATTCATTCATTTATTGATTCATTGATTACTAACTAACTTATATTCAAATATGATGCAACATACCAGAGAAGAACAGATGAAAGCCTTTGGCCGTTTTTTAGATATCCTCGATGAACTACGCGAGAAATGTCCGTGGGACAAGAAACAGACTAATACGAGCTTACGCCCCAACACGATAGAAGAAACTTATGAACTATGCGACGCTTTAATGCGTGACGATAAGAAAGAGATCTGTAAAGAGTTGGGCGATGTCTTGCTTCATGTGGCCTTCTATGCGAAGATCGCTTCCGAAACGGGCGACTTCGATATGAAAGATGTATGCGACCGTTTGTGCGATAAGCTCATCTTTCGCCATCCGCATGTCTTTGGAGAGGTGAAGGTCGAAACGGCGGGACAGGTTTCGGAGAACTGGGAACAGTTGAAGCTAAAAGAGAAAGGCGGAAACACGAGTGTGCTGAGTGGCGTTCCGGCGGCCTTGCCGGCACTGATCAAGGCTTATCGCATTCAAGATAAAGCGCGCAATGTGGGATTCGATTGGGAAGAAAAGGAAGACGTCTGGGACAAGGTTAAAGAGGAGTTTGGCGAACTTCAAGCCGAGATTGCTCATTTAGATCAAGATAAAGCCGAAGCTGAGTTTGGTGATCTATTCTTCAGCATCATCAATGCGGCCCGTCTATACGGCATCAACCCGGAGAATGCCTTAGAGCGTACCAATCAGAAATTTATTCATCGCTTTAACTATCTTGAAGAACGTACCATCAAACAAGGACATAGTCTTAAAGAAATGTCGCTTCAAGACATGGATAAATTATGGGAAGAAGCTAAACAAATCGAGAGAGTAACAATCAAAAACAGATAAAACATTATAAAATGAGAAACTTACTCAACAGTTGGTGCAGTTTATTACTACTGTTATTAATGAGCAGTTCGAGTTTAGGCGTAAATGCGCAAAGCACAAAGACCTACGAGCGCGACTGGCGTACAGATCGAGTGAAAGTCAAGATTATCTCTTACAACATTATGGAGGGTTTCGGTCGTGGTGAAGATAAAGATCGCATGGCCCGCTTTACGGCTTGGGTAAAAGAACAATCTCCTGATGTCTTAGCCTTGAACGAGCTTTGTGGTTTTACCGAAGCCAAGCTGAAAGCATTAGCCGCTAGTTATGGCCATCCTTATGTCGCTATTGTGAAAGAGAAAGGCTATCCGGTTGGCCTAACCTCAAAAACTCCGCTCAAAGTCATCGATAGGAAACTAGAAGGCTACGGTCACGGGCTATTACATTGTAAAGTGCTAGATATGGATTTTCTGGTGACGCATCTGAATCCTTCCGATCGTTTGAAGCGTAAGCAAGAAGCCGATAATATCGTGAACTACATACACGAGAATCAGCTCACGAACTGTTTATTGATGGGAGACATGAATGCTCATTCTCCTTTTGATGCATCTTGGGAGAGTGAACACTCGGAGGATTATGCTGTGATCTCGACCTTTATGGCTGCTTCC
>JBKEDO010000108.1:0-13075 GCA_047975405.1 Bacteroides sp. | reverse complement strand
TACCGTCATTCCACTCCTGCAGAGAAGATACAGCCGTCAATTTAACTGTTTTACCATTCATCTTCACCGCAATACGTTTAGGTTGCTGAGTCACATTCACTCGAAACACCGTCGCCTTCTCTGTTACAAATTCGTCGAATGAGCCTTGACTCGGATGAATCGTTAACGTTGCCCGTTGCTTTTGATCGACATCCGATTCAATCCATGTGCTACATCCCTGACCATAACGATAAGCCTCGGTACGTCCGTCGTCATCGTATTCCATCATTTGCGAATGTCCATACGGATAGCACTCATAGATCCTCACCGTCGGATCAATCTCTTTCACATTATTATTAGGATTCACCATCGGAATAATCGCTCCGGCTTTCACAAAAACCGGTAATTTCCAGATCGGCGCTTCAAAGCTATTGATCACCACTCCACCGTCGTACAACTCACCGCTGAAATAGTCCACCCAACGACCTTTAGGAAGGTAGATGCCATTACGAATATCATTCCCTTCTTGATCGGCTTTCGTCTCTTGATAGATTGGAGCAACAAGAAAATCCTGACCATACATAAACTGATACTGAGTAGCTGTACCATACGTATAAGCATTAGGATCATCAAGGAACATCGCACGAATCAGCGGTAGACCATCGACCGCTTGTTTCGCATAGCTATAAGCGTATGGCAACAGTTCCGATTTCAACTTAAGATAAGTTCGGTTAATAGAACTTGCGGGTTCACCCAAAGCATGAGGATATTTCTCATTCGCTCCCCAACCATCCATATTCAGTTGCATGGGACTAAACGTTTTCCACTGAAAATCGCGTATATTCACCGCAGCATTCTTTCCGCCAAAGATACCATCCATATCGGAACAGATGTTAGGTTGCCCGGATAATCCCGAACCAATATAAGTCGGAATATGGAAACGAATATATTCCCATACCCCACCGGTTTGATCGCCCGACCAGATACCGGCATAACGTTGAGTGCCTGCCCAACCGTCGAGTGAAATGATAAACGGACGCGCATCATTTCCATAATAAGGCATGATATGGCCCACATCAGCCACCCCGTTTAATCCAAACGAATAGCCCGAACCAACCCAAGCCACATCTGTTTTGAGAACCCGTACCCCGGCATCTCTCACCTCTTTAACAATGTCGCGTTGTAACAAAGCACTGATTCCAGCCTTAGGATGCAAATCCGATTGAGTCCAAAGTCCGATCTCCACCCCATTCTTACGAGCATAATCGCCTAAACTTTTCAGATTTTGGATATTTCCGTCGAGTGTTTCCGTCTGTCCATAACCGGCTCCATAACCATCATTAGGCAATAACCAACCCAAAGGCATGTCATGATCACGGTAACGATCAATCACCGCACGAGCAGAGAACTGATAGTTATTCTTTTCCCCATTCAGTGATTCTTTGGTTCCACCGTTATCCTTCTGACTCTCTTTGTATCTTTTGCCATCTTCAAACAAAACGCCCTTAGGATCTTCTTTCCAATAGTCACGATTATAAGCATTCAGATGCCCCTCATAGAAACCGAACTTCGGCAACAGAACCGGGTGCCCGGTCAGCTGATAGAAATCGTTCAAAAGAGCAACAGGACCTTCATCAATCATAAAAAACAGATCCAGATATGACGTTTCATGAGATAACTTCACCATCCCTTTCTCACTTGAGCCGAAATCGTATTTGCCCGGTTTGAAGGTATACCACATCATACCATAACCGGCGGTCGACCAATAAAAAGGATTTGGAGAGGCTACACCTCCATCCGTCCAACTGTTTTGATTGACAATAGCAATCGTTTTCCCTTTATGCGAAAAACGTCCATTTTGAACGCCACCACCATAAAAATATTCTCCGGTTTGTTCTTTCAGAGATACAACCACATTGTTCTTCTCAAAAAGAATTGGCATACTTTCCTCTATCACGGTCCGACCGGTACGCAAATCGACCACTTGCAACAATCCGGTTGTGCGTCCAATGCTCAATTTAATCTTCGACGTAGAGATCGTCACCTGATTCGTTTCATCTTGAACGACTAATTTCGACAGGGGTTTACGAGGCTGATTCACTAGAATTTGAGCAGCAGGGTCAGCTATCGGATCACGTAAGATTCCTCCCTTCTGATCGCGGAAAAGGCGAAAAATAGTCTCACCGTAAAAATCGAACGTTACCCGTTGATCTTGGGTTAATCGTACTTCAACCGTTGTAGGATTGATTTTCCGGATACCCAAAACAGATGCCTGTTGTTGAGCCATCTCAGTCGGCTTAGAAAGAATAGTTGAGGCTTGCGACGGCACATACGTCCCAAGGAGAGGAAAAGCCAGAGCCAGCAAAGTCACCTTATGCCGACCACCGGGGATCATCATGTTTTTCATGCTTAATGTGTTTTTAATGTGTTTTAAATCAAAGCGATTTATATGATGTACAAAAATAAATAAAAATATTAGAGCCTATAAGGAATGATTGAAATAAAATGATAAAGCAGCCTCTTTCCAGAGCTGACAAGTCGATTCCAAGAAAGTGGCCAACCCGATTAACGCTTCACCAATCGTTTCGGAGAGCCATGCCATGAGCATCCTAAACAATAAATATCGGTCAAATCGAATCCTTCGGTAGACGCATCGGGATCTTTGGGAATAATGTCACCATTCTCCATCACACTCACCAATAACCGTTCTCCTTGTTCATTCTTAACAAACAATGCCGAGATTTTACATTGCGGACATAATAATTTTCTCATCATAATCTTTTTTAAACGCGTTCACCGGCAAAGATAGGTTTTCATTTCTTAAAAAAGCAACCTTAAATCACAAAAAAAGAAAGCAAACGCTCTTAAACTGTTTCATATAAAAAACAAATATTAATTTGTGTTATAAAACACACTTTTAAAGCCGAGTTATTTGCACATTTCCAAAAACTCCGTACCTTTGCACTGTGTTTTTCATAGTATTAGATTTAAGGTTAACAAAGGTTGGAGTACAGCGGTACTCCTTTTTTTTTATCCATACATTACATTTCTAAATCAATCAACTCACATGGAACAACAACCCACACTCAACGCACATCACAAGCAAGAATATCCTCCAATGCATACAGCCGAACATATCCTAAACGGAACAATGGTTAAACGATTTGGCTGCGAACGCTCAAAAAATGCCCATATCGAACGCAAAAAAAGTAAATGCGATTATATCCTGTCAACTTGCCCTAGCAGTGCCGAACTTGAAAGCATCGAGCAGCAAGTTAATGCGGTCATCGAAACCCACCTTCCGGTAACCATCGACTTTATGACTCAAGAAGAAGCACAAGGATTGGTCGACTTGAGCAAACTTCCCAATGAAGTGAGTGACACGTTGCGAATTGTGCATATCGGCGATTACGACCATTGTGCCTGCATTGGCGTACACGTCAATAACACCTCAGAAATTGGTCAGTTCAAAATCATCAGTCACGATTATAATGATGAATCTCATGTCCTTCGATTGCGGTTTAAACTCATAGAAAAATAAGTCTCACCAAACCATCTTATAGGAACAGTTGTTATATAAACACGACGTTTATAAGCAACCGACATTTTGTCCGATATAATGACATAAAATCATATTTTTCGAGACAAATCGTCTTTTTGTAGCAAACAAGACTAACGGCACACTATTTGATTCATTATAAACGAACAACGATCTGATCATATCAGAAACGGAGTTCGCGTTTAATGGAATGTTTAACTAAAGATAGGAGACTAAATTATGATGCCTGTAAGAAAAAATCAAAGTTGGTTACCAAGTATCTTTAATGATTTCTTTGATAACGACTGGATGGTTAGGCCAAGTGTAAACACCCCTGCCATCAATGTATTTGAGACCGAAAAAGAGTACAAATTAGAATTAGCCGCTCCGGGCATGACGAAAGACGATTTCAATGTGCGCATTGACGAAGAGAATCACTTAGTCGTTGCCATGGAAAAGAAGACTGAAAAAAAAGAAGAAAGCGAAGAAGGACGTTACTTGCGCCGAGAGTTTTCTTATTCTAAATGTCAGCAAACCATGATTTTACCGGACAATGTCGATAAAGAGAAAATCTCCGCCGCGGTGGATAACGGCGTTTTAAAGATTGTTCTCCCCAAAGTTTCAAAAGAAGCTATCGAGAAAAAACAGAAAGAAATTGAGATTAAATAAATCGTAGACTCCCTTCTAACGGAGCCCCCCTAACCGATCCTCTTATCCTAATGAACCTCCAACGGTTCAATACGATAAGAGGATTTTTTATGTTCACCCAACAACAGCGATTAGTCTTGGATCAGTTTTTTCGATAACTCCGAACCGCCCAAATATTGAAGGCTAAAACAAAACCTAATAAGATCATAAACTGAGGCCATAAATCGAGCCATCCGCTCCCTTTCAGATAGACAAGACGCATCACCTCCATGAAATACATCAAAGGATTGAGATAAGTCATCAGTTGTGCCCAATAAGGCATACTCCGTATTGGCGTAAACAGTCCGCTCATCAAGATTAGGATCAGCATAAAAAACCACATGACAAACATAGCTTGCTGCATCGTCGAGGAATAGTTGGAAATCACCAAGCCAAAGCCAGACATCACCAACACAAAGAGCAGGGAAAAGACATAAATAATAGAAAAATGTCCAACCGGAACAATACCATAGAATCCCCAAGCCAAAAAGAAACAGATGGTGAGAACCACAAATCCAACAATCCAATACGGTAGCAGTTTAGCTAGTATAAACAAAAACTTCGATACCGGAGTCACATTGATCTGCTCAATCGTACCAATCTCTTTCTCACTCACCACATTCAATGCCGGTAAAAACCCACAGAGCAAGGTTAACAACATCACCATCAGAGCAGGCACCATATACAGTTTATAGTTTAAGTGCGGATTGAACAGATACTGATGAGAGAGTTGTATGGTCGGAAGCGTTCGATGAGATTGAAGCACCTCAGATCCAGTCCCCCAACCATCTTGTCGAAGATCGAGTCCAAATTCATTGATGATCGATGAAAGATACTTTCCACCTAATCCTCCTTTTGTTCCATTCACCGCATTCACCGCTACCAAAAGTTCGACCGGCTCACCAATCCTGACCGACTTTTCGAAATCGAGAGGAATCTCACACACCATATCCACATCACCACTCTCTACAGCTTCCAAACCCGACAAATAACTCCCATCTACTCCAACCATCTTAAAATAGGTCGAAGCGGCTATTTTGTTCGTCAGACGGTGAGAGAGGACACTGTGGTCACGGTCGACCACATGCAAACGAATATTGGTAATCTCCAGATTAGCCGCCCAAGGCAGCAAGATCATGGTGATGCAAGGGAAGACCAAGATCAGTCGAGGCAAAAACGAGTTTCGAAACATCTGTTTAAACTCTTTCTCTATTAAAAATTTCAGCTTCATAACCCTACTCCAACCGATAATTAAACTTTTTAAAACTAATCACAAGAAGAACAGTTGCCATCAAGAATAAAATAGCAATCTCCTTCGCAGCGAACCATAACGGCACCCCTTCGATCATGATTTTGCGCACGGCATCAATATACCAGCGTGCCGGAATAAAATCGGCGATCACCCGCAAAACAATCGGCATACTCTCTATCGGGTAAATCATACCTGAAAGAATCATAGTCGGCATCATCAACATCAAACCGGAAACCAACATTGCTGTCACTTGCGTGCGAGTGACCGACGAAATGAGCAATCCCAATGCAAGCGAAACAAAGATAAACAACAGTGAGACTCCAATCAGACCGATCAAGCTACCGGCTACCGGTACATCTAAGACATAAATAGATAAGAGCAAAATGGTTGCCAAGTTGACAAACGACAGCACGAAATAAGGCACTGCTTTGGCTAAGATGATCGACCAAGGACGAACCGGAGAGGCCAGTAAGACTTCCATCGTACCCGTTTCTTTTTCCCGAACAATAGAAATGGACGTCATCATCGCGCAAATCAACATGAGAATGAGCCCCATCACACCGGGTACAAAATTATAGGCACTTTTCATCTGAGGATTATAGAGCAACTTGATCTGAGGAACAATAGGTTGCAGCTGCTGGTCGGATGCCAACCATTCACTCTGCACAGCTGCGATCACCCCGGAAGCATAATTCGTTCGCAACGTCGCCATATTGGGGTCAGTGGCATCGGCCATCAAATGCACGGCAGATTCCCCCGTATATAAACCGGACGAAAAATCTGCATTAAAAACAACACTCATATCAATCTCATTTCGAAGAAAAGCTTGTTCCATCTCTTTCGGTGAACGGAAATGACGAACCACCGTAAAATTCTCTCCCGCATCGAGACGATCGACAATCCGACGAGTGACCACATCCGATGAAGGATCGAGCACCCCGATCCGTACATTCTTAACTTCTGTCGTGATGGCAAAGCCAAACAGAATGATCTGCACCACAGGCATACCCAACAAGATCAGCATCGTCCGCCGATCACGAAAGATATGGAAAAACTCTTTTCGTATAAAAGCCAAAAACTGTCTCATACTATTTATCCGCTTGACGTATGGCACCACGTGCCAACTGTTGAAAAACCTCATCCATACTCTCTACACCAAACGACCGTTTGAGATTATCGGGCGTATCGAGCGCCTTTATCACTCCATCGACCATGATCGAAATCCGGTTACAATACTCCGCCTCATCCATATAATGGGTGGTCACAAACACCGTAATTCCGCGATCGGCCGCTTCATAAATCAATTCCCAGAACTGACGACGGGTTGCAGGATCGACTCCGCCGGTCGGCTCATCCAAAAAGACAATCTTAGGCTCGTGAAAGATAGCCACCGAAAAAGCAAGTTTCTGTTTCCATCCTACCGGTAAGTTCTTAACAAGAGTCTCTTTCTCATGGATGAATCCCAATTTTGTTAATAAACGATCGGTCTTCTCAGCGATTTCCAGATCATCCATTCCATAGATTCCACCAAACAAACGAATATTCTCCCACACCTTTAGATCCTCATACAACGAGAACTTCTGACTCATATAACCGATATTCCGCTTGACCTCTTCCGATTCCCGATCAATATCGTAGCCGGCCACACGCCCTCGGCCCGAAGTCGGCCGACTCAATCCGCAAAGCATACGCATGGCGGTGGTCTTACCGGCGCCATTCGCTCCAAGAAATCCGAAGATCTCGCCACGGCCAACCGTAAACGAGATTTGATCGACTGCTCTAAAAGAGCCGAACTCCTTGGTTAGACGATCAACTTCAATCACCGCCTCATGCCGATGTTCCGATTCTGCACGTTGCAAACCATCGGGACAAAGAATAGAGGCAAACTGTCGGAGGATATGCTCAGGCGTATCGATCCCTTGAATCACGCCATGGTGTATGAAAGCAATCCGATCGCACAATCGGGCCTCATCCATAATAGGAGTAGAAACGACAATGGTTATCCCTCTTTCTTTAAGGGCCTTCAACATGTCCCAAAACTCTTTACGAGAGACAGGGTCGACCCCCGTAGTCGGCTCATCCAGAAAGAGCACCAAAGGTTGATGAATCAGTGCACAACACAAGGCTAGTTTCTGTTTCATTCCACCGGAAAGTGCCCCTGCCCGTCGTTTCTTAAAAGGTTCAAGCTGCTGATAGATCTCTTTGACCAAATGATAATTCTCCTGAACCGTCGTCTGAAAAAGAGTAGCAAAAAACTCCAGATTCTCTTCAACCGACAAATCCTGATAAAGCGAGAATCTTCCGGGCATATAGCCAATTCGACGGCGAATCAACTTATAGTCGCGCACCACATCACAGCCGTCGACCGTTGCCTTTCCCTCATCGGCCAATAATAAGGTGGTCAGCACCCGAAAAAGGGTACTTTTCCCGGCTCCGTCGGGACCAATAAGACCAAAGATCTCCCCACGGTCGACAGAGAAAGAGACGCCATTCAACGCTTTCACCGTACCATACGACTTACTGACCCCCTCAACAACAATCAGTTTACTCATCTTTAGACGGTTTAAAAACGACTCCACCATACATACCAATCTTAATTCGCCCGTCATTCCGAACGGCAATCTTCACCGCATACACCTGATCGGCACGTTCATCTTTCGTCAAGATCGTTTTCGGCGTAAACTCCGCCCGATCAGAAATCCAAGTGATCTTACCGGAATAAGAGATCGGTGTATCTGTGCCATAATCTAAATAAGCCGTCACCCAATCGCCGGTCTTCACCGAAGCCAACTGCGTCGAAGTCAGATAGGCCCTTAAGATCATTTGCCTCATATCTCCCACTTTAAACAACGGCTTTCCAAACGATACAAGCTCACCCTCTTCCACATATTTACTCAACACCACCCCATTAATAGGCGATTCTAAACGACATTTATTCAATTGATCCTCTACTTGGGCGATCTGAATAGCGACCGACAATCCTTGTTGCGACAGACTATTCACCGTATTCTGCAAAGACGATTGCTGAGCAGCAACCTCTTTCTCCAGCAAAGCCACTTGTGCTTCCCAATCATCCAACTGTTTCCCATTAGCCGCTCCTGCTTTCAGCAAGTTCTCTACCCGTTGTTTCTCCTTTAAAGCCGTTGACAGTCGCTGTTTCAATCCGGCAATCTGCTTTTGCAAATCGGGACGTTGACTCTCGACCGATTTCAGGTTAGCCAGCAACTGATCACGCTTCAAAGAAAGTTGCACCGTGTCGACCAGTCCGACTGTTCGATTAGCCTCCAACGAATCTCCCTCCTCAAGGGACAAACGAAGCAAACGCCCCGAGGCTTCAGAAGAAACCACCACTTCAGTCGTCTCGAACGTTCCGGTTGCATCATAGTTTTCTTTACCTCCGGCGCAACCCATTAATAAGGCTAATGACAGCCATCCTATACTTTTTTTCATACCCTTGTCTCCTTAATTATTTGTAGTCTGTTTCCATTGATAAATCTTCATGAGCAACTGTACTTCATGAGCCGCCTTCGTCTGACACGCCAATCGTTCGGCCGTCATCTCATGCAGCAAGTCCGTCACCGTCATCGTCCCGTTAGCCACTTTCGCCTCTGCCGCGCGACGAATATTCTGTCGCAAACGAATCATCTCATCATCATCGACCATCTGTTGCCGCAGAGCAGCAATGCGACTTTCCTGTTCGGTCATCTGCAACCGTGTATTCAATAAGAAGGTTTCCCGCTGAGTTCCAATCTGAAGGCGACGGTTCTCAATCAGTCGTTTATCATTCTTCAATGTATACAAACTCCCAAAATTCCAAGAGAGTCGCAACCCACCGATATAGAACGGCGTAAACTTATCCTTTAGCATATTCAGCCCCGGATTCCCATAAGCCCCTTGTATAAAGAGTCCGATCTGTGGACGATGCCGCACGTTCAAAGCCCTCTCTTGCACGTCAAGTTGCGACAGGCGGCTATCGAATGCCAGAAGTTCCGGACGGCGAATCACCGCCTCCTCACGATCCCAACTTGCCACCGGCCGTTCGAAGATCTCCCCCTTAGGAAAAACCTCCCCGGTGAACCGTTCCAACATCGCGACATAAGCCTGCTTCGAAGCCAACAGATCAACCTCCTTCTGTCGAACAGTCAGCCGCTCCACCTTCACCGCATCCAAATCGGCCGTCCCCACTATGCCATGAGTCAAATAAGCCGAGACCTTTCGCTCCGTCTCGGTCAACTCCGTTTGCAACAAGCGGTTCTGCTCGAGTTGCACCTCTAATAAAAGAATCCCGAAAAACAGTTGATCGACCCGGTCGTTCAGCGCATAAAGATCGACCTGAAGCTGCCGACGCTCAGTTTCCGATGTTGCTTTCGCCAATTGTTTTCGCATCCGGATATCCCCACCATCCCAAATGGTCTGTTTGAGCTCAGCCATCACCTGATACTGATCTTTGGGTATCGACTGAACATCAACCGAAGGAATCTTCACCGGAAGTTCAGTCACCTCACTCTGATACGTCGCCTTGCCCGATAAAGTGAGCTGAGGCAAATACCCCTTCGAAGCATTAGCCACCGTATACTCCTCCGACTTCTCGATCCATTCATACTGACGGACAAGCGGATAGTTTTCCTGAGCTAACTTCCGACAGTGATCTAAAGTGATTTGTCCATACCCACACAGTGGTGAAAAACAAAACAACACTTTCCAAATATTTCTTCGTCTCATCATTGCTTCATGCTTTAATTTCTGATTACAAAGATAAAGGTAAAACCCAAACTATAATTTCCCATTGGTTGGCTGAAATGCTCTATTTGTTCGAACATATCGATTTAGAAGGTCGGTTTACCCACTCATCACCCTTTCCTTCATAAAAAAAGAACAAAAAATCAAAAACGGATGTTCAAACAAAGTTCCAAAAACACTTTTATATTATCTTTACCGGACAAAACCCACAGCTATGACCACAAAACCATTGCAAAAACCTCAAAAGCTCGATCTAGCCTTATTGAGCGGACAAGGCATTGTCAAACATAAAGAATATCGGTTTATTGCTTCCAATTTTGGTTACGTGAATAGTTTCCGAGAGGTCGGCTCTTCGCTTTTTCGTAAGAATCAGCCCTATCAGATAGAAGAAAAACGCATTGTGTTTATCCGCCAAGGATCAGGAAAAGTATTGGTCAATCTGATCGAATATGAACTTGTTCCGAATATGCTGATCTTAGTTCCCGGTCGTTCCATTATCGAACTCCGCGACTACACGGTCGACTTCAATCTACAAATGATGGCCATCGGCGATGATTTGATCCTCCCTCACGGTAATGAAGAGTTTTTCGGTTACTTTCTAAACAGTCGCCCCACTCTCTCTTTCCACCTATCGCCTGATGAAGTCCGGCAAGTCGACCTCTTCTTTACCTTAATTTGGGACATCTTACAAGAGCCTTCTTTCCGAGAAAAGGCCATTGGCAATCTGATCAAAGCTTTACTCCATCAAGTCGAATCCAGTTATCAGACGCGTCAAGAAAACAAAGAATCGAAGAATACCCATCAAGAAGAAATCTTCCAACGCTTCATCGGTCTAGTCAACGAACATTGCAAGACCGAACGTCGAGTTGATTATTATGCCAATAAGCTCTGTCTCACCCCACGCTATCTGAATACCGTCATCCGGCAAATCAGCGGGCAAACGGTGATGGACTGGATCGATCAAGCAATTGTGTTAGAAGCAAAAGTTATGCTTAAACATAGCAATGCCCTAATCTTCGAGATCTCCGACAAACTCAACTTCCCTAATCCCTCCTTTTTCTGTAAATTCTTCAAAAAGAAGGTGGGCATGACCCCTAAAACCTATCAGAAAGAGTAAAGACCAATGCCGTTAATTGAGTGCCAACAATTCAATCCAATTGTCCAATAACTCAATCCAATCCTCCAATGCCGTTAATCGTTCGACCTATTCTATACTCCAGAAGCCCTATCTCATTTATTTTTATCTAAGTTTCAGCAGTTGTTACTTAAGTCGAATTTATTATTATTCAGTGTTGATTTGTTGCGATTTAGCTTTCGTTTTTTGAGCCCTCGAAGGTGGGCTCTTCAGCCCTCGAACGAAAACCCATGAGCCCTCGAACGAGGGCCGAAGAGCCTTCGAACGAGGGCTCAAAAAATGCAACTGACCGAACACTTAATACTGCTTTCAAACGAATTAAAATCACTGAAGAAATCACCTAATTATAATACTCAAATCAAATATACCACGGTGCTATCAGAATCTTCAATAGACAAGCGATGCTCCAATCTTTTACTACTCCGCCAACAAACGGTTCGAATAACACTTTCCAATAGTCCTAGAACAGACAGAAGAGGACAAAAAACAGACGAAAGAAGATGAAAAGCAGACGGAACAATCCTTTATAAAAACAGTTCAGCCTGCTTGTTTAGTTGAACAAGCAGGCTGAAACGATTAAATCATAACGCTTATTCATGATTATTCATAAACCATCAAGGATGAATACTCAGGCATGAAATCATCAATAAACGATCGGTAAAGTTTTATTCCAAGGGTTCTTTATTCCAAAGACCCTTTATTTTAAGGATTCCGTATTCCAAGGGTTCTTTATTCCGAAAACTCTTTAATCCGTTGTTCGTCCTCCAAGCGACAAATCAACAACGTATCCTCTTTTTCGGCAATGATATATCCGTCGAGTCCATGAACCACCACACGCTTTTCTTCCGAAGTATGCACAATACAGTTCCGACTATCGTAGAGTTTGATGTTTTGTCCCACGGTAGCATTACCCAAGTTATCTTGAGGCAACAACGAATGTAAAGACCCCCAAGTCCCTAAATCGGACCAGCCAAAAGAAGCCGGCAAGACATAAATCTCCTGAGCCTTCTCCATCACAGCATAGTCAATCGAGATCTTCTCGCAAGTCGGGAACATCTTACGAATCACCTCCTCTTCCCGTTCGGTAAACAGATCAGGGAACACATGATCGAAGATCCGAGCAATGCCCGGAGCATAGACACGCATCACAGACGTAATGGTCCGCACATTCCAAATAAAGATGCCCGCATTCCAAAAGAAATGGCCACTCGACACATAGTCTTCGGCCGTTTTCCGATCGGGCTTCTCCTTAAACGCTTCAACTTGAAAGATCTCTTTATCGGTATTCAGTTGTCCACCGGCAGCAATATACCCATATCCGGTCTCCGGACGTGTCGGTTTAATCCCTAAGGTGGCAATAGCACTACTCTGCCAAGTAAACCGCAACGCCTTATCGATCAACCGTCGAAACTCAGTGACATCGACCACTAAAGCATCCGAAGGCGTCACCACAATATTAGCATTAGGATGATATTTCTTGATCTTCCAACAAGCATAGGCAATGCATGGTGCCGTATTTCGAGCACAAGGTTCGGCCAATATATTATCTCGAGGGACTTCAGGCAATTGTTCGCAAACCGTATCCACATATTTCTCCGAAGTCACAATCCACATATTTTCTTGAGGACAAATACCCGCAAAACGATCCACCGTCATTTGCAATAATGTACGTCCACATCCCATCACATCAATAAATTGCTTGGGACATTCCGGCGTACTCATCGGCCAAAAACGACTGCCGATG
>JBKEDO010000059.1:0-14839 GCA_047975405.1 Bacteroides sp. | reverse complement strand
TGAAAGTTGTGATGAAGATTTGCATTCTAGGTAGTACTTTGAGTCAGAATGTTTTTTGTATCTTTGTCTCGGTATGAATAAATATGTTGATGTCGTATTGCCGTTGCCGTTATCTCAATGTTTCACTTACAGTCTTCCTCTAGAATTAGAGAAGGTTGAGGTGGGATGCCGGGTTGTTGTCCCTTTCGGCTCTAAGAAATTCTATACGGGAATTGTGCTTCGTGTACATCATTCTGCCCCTGTAGGATACGCGTTGAAGTCCATTGTTAGCGTGTTAGATCAAACCCCAATCTTATTGGATCAACAACTTCAGTTTTGGAATTGGATTTCTTCTTACTATTTATGTCCTTTGGGAGATGTTTATAAAGCAGCTTTGCCTTCCGGGTTGAAACTTGAGAGTGAGACGATCGTGGAAGGTAATCCGGATTTTGTGGCTGATGGTGTGCTTCCTGTTAATGAACAGAAAATACTGGACGTTCTTTCAAGGGTGAAAGAACTGTCGGTCACCAAACTCGAGAAGGAGGTGGGACTGAAATCTGCTTTGCATGTGATTAAGTCGCTCTTGGAAAAAGAAGCGGTTTTTATTAAAGAAGAACTTCGGCGAACATACAAGCCTAAGGTTGAATACTTTGTTCGACTGGCCGGCTCTGCCGAGGAGCGACATCTGAATTTAGTGTTCGATCGCTTATCTCGCGCGAAAAAACAATTAGAACTTTTGATGAGGCTCGTCGAGCTGACCGGGATATTGGGGGGAGAACGTCGGGAAGTCTCAAAACAAGAACTTCTAACTAAGGCTTCTGTTTCTTCTTCGGTTCTCAATGAGCTGATCAGCAAAAATATAGTAGAAGTTTATACGCATGAGAAAAGCCGATTAAGTCATGAGATCGGTGAGATTGCTCACCTTAACTCCCTTAATCCTGCTCAAGAAAAAGCGTTCGAAGAGATTCAAGCTTGTTTTTTAGATAAAAGTGTCTGCCTGTTGCATGGAGTGACCTCTAGTGGTAAGACCGAGGTGTATATTCATCTGATTCATGAAGCCATTCAAAAAGGGAAGCAAGTGCTTTATTTGCTGCCTGAGATTGCTTTAACCACACAGATCACAGAACGCTTGCGTCGGGTCTTTGGCGACCGATTGGGTATTTATCATTCTAAATTTGCTGATGCAGAACGGGTGGAGATCTGGAAAAAGCAATTACAAGACGGTGATTATGATATTATATTAGGAGTACGCTCATCTGTTTTTCTTCCTTTTAAACGGTTGGGCTTGATCATTGTGGATGAAGAACATGAAGCGACTTATAAGCAGCAAGATCCGGCCCCACGTTATCATGCCCGAAATGCGGCTATTGTTTTGGGGGCAATGTCTGGAGCTAAAACATTGCTTGGAACCGCAACTCCGTCTATTGAGACTTGGCAGAATGCCGTTCAAGGGAAATATGGGCTCGTGGGACTTAAAGAACGATATAAGGATATTATGTTGCCCGAGATTATTCCTGTCGATATTAAGGAACTTTATCGTAAGAAGCGTATGGTGGGGCAGTTCTCTCCGATGTTGATCGAGTCGATAAAGCGGGCGTTGGAGAAGAAGGAACAGGTTATTTTGTTCCAGAATCGACGAGGGTTTGCTCCAATGATGGAATGCCATACGTGTGGATGGGTGCCTAAATGTCAAAATTGTGATGTTAGCCTAACTTATCATAAGGGGTTGAATCAGCTGACTTGCCATTATTGTGGCTATACGTATCAGCTACCTAAGAAGTGCCCGGCTTGTGAAGGAACGGAACTATTGTACCGGGGATTTGGTACCGAAAAGATAGAGGATGATATTAAAACGTTATTTCCGGAGGTTCATGTGGCACGTATGGATTTAGATACCACACGGACGCGTACCTCTTATGAGAAGATTATAGCCGATTTTGAACAGCAAAAGACGGATATTCTTATTGGGACACAAATGGTGTCGAAAGGATTGGACTTTGAACATGTCAGTTTGGTGGGTATTTTGAATGCTGATACGATGCTGAATTATCCCGATTTTAGAGCTTATGAACGAGCCTTTCAGTTGATGGCTCAGGTGGCCGGACGTGCCGGGCGCAAACATAATCGGGGAAAGGTTATTCTGCAAACTAAAAGTATCGATCATCCGATTATTCAGCAAGTGATGACGAACAACTTTGAAGGGATGGTGGGCTGTCAGCTCTCTGAACGTCAGATGTTTCATTATCCTCCTTTTTATCGCCTCATTTATGTTTATCTGAAACATAAAGATGAGCGAACGTTAGATGAAATGGCGAATGTGATGGGCGGAAAGCTGCGCGCTGTTTTTGGAAATCGGGTGCTTGGTCCGGACAAACCTCCGGTTGCTCGCATCCAATCGCTTTTTATTAAAAAGATGATTATCAAGGTAGAGTGCCAGGCGGCTATTGGTCACGTCAGAGATTTGCTGATAGGCGTTCAGGCAGAAATGAACACAAACGAACGAGCTAAGGGATTGATGATCTATTATGATGTAGATCCGGTTTAATTTTATAAACTTTAATTTTTTAATGCAATGATGTCACGACTTCTTTTCACAGGCTTATTGATTGTGATTAATGTTTTTTTCACACAAGCACAAACACAACAAGGGATCACGCAATGTGGTACACCGACCCATCAAGTGAAATTCCCTCTATCAGATTATCAAGAGTTACCTGACCATGCTTCTCCTAATAAGACAGATTGGGCGACGACGGGAAAGATCAATGTTTCTTGGGGGACTACAAACAGACGTTATGCGAAACATGCACTTCCGTTGAAAAGTAAACAAGAGGTTACGACCATCACCGGATGGCGTGGCGAGTGCTTGAATGCGCAAGCTGTGGTCTGGACGCGAGAGGGCATTGAGGCCTTGACGGCTGAGTTAACGACTTTTTCTAACGCTAAAGGGGAGGTGATTCCTGCGGAAGCGTTTGAGATTGGTTTTGTACGGTATGTCATGACCGACGAATTAAATAAAGGTGGTAAAGGTGGGTGCGGCTATCGACCGGATCACTCAAAATTTGATTCTCTTTTAGTTGCTGATCCAATTGATTTCTCTTTAAAAAGCATGGCTCTAGAGCCTTATTCTACGCGGCCTATTTGGGTGAAATGCCGGATACCGATGGAGACTCTTGCTGGTTTGTACAAAGGGAAAGTGATCATCAAAGAGGGGCATCGTGTGGTTCGTAGTCTTGATTTGAAAATAAAGGTGCTTCCTAGAGTATTACCACAACCTAAGGATTGGGCTTTTCACTTGGACTTATGGCAGAATCCTTTTGCCGTTGCTCGTTATCATCAGGTGCCTTTGTGGAGCGATGCGCATTTTGAAGCGATGCGTCCTTTGATGAAGATGCTTGCGGAAGCGGGACAGAAAGTGATCACAGCGAGTATTATGCATAAGCCTTGGAATGCTCAAACGGAGGACTATTATGAAACGATGGTGACTTGGATGAAGAGAGCGGATGGGACTTGGGCGTTTGATTATACCATTTTTGATCGTTGGGTGGAGTTTATGATGGAACAGGGGATCGACCGGCAGATTAATTGTTATTCTATGGTTCCATGGAAATTATCGTTCAGATATTATGATCAAGCCTCAGATCAGATGCAAGTGATTAAGGCTGCTCCCGGAGAAAAAGCTTATGAAGAGCTTTGGATACCAATGTTGAAATCGTTTGCTGCTCATTTGAAGGAGAAGGGATGGTTTGATCGATGCACAATTGCGATGGACGAACGGCCGATGGACGTGATGCAGAAAACTCTGGCGGTTATTCGTAAAGCTGATCCGGAATTTAAGATCTCTTTAGCCGGCAACTATCATCAAGCCATAGAAAAAGAGATTTATGATTATTGTATTACCATTGGTCAGGATTTTCCATTGGATGTCCGTCAGCGTAGGTTAGAAGAAGGAAAACCGACCACCTTTTATACGTGTTGTACGGAGTCTTTCCCCAACACCTTTACTTTCTCTGATCCTGCTGAAGCAGCGTGGATTGGCTACTATTGTGCGAAGAAAGAATTAGATGGTTATTTGCGTTGGGCTTATAATAGTTGGCCTCTTGAACCGTTGCTCGACTCTCGTTTTAGCGCTTGGGCTGGTGGTGATACTTATTTGGTATACCCGGGTGCTCGTACCTCTATTCGCTTTGAGAAATTATTGGAGGGAATTCAGGCTCATGAGAAGATCAGTCTTTTAAGAAAGGAGTTTGAGAAGAAGGGAGATGCCTCTCGGCAGAAGCGCCTAGAGCGATTGCTTTCACCATTTGACTTGTTCGATTATGACATTAAAGCGCCTTCAAAGACAATCGATGAGGCCTTGAAAAAATTAAATCAATTTTAAGACCGTGAAGAAGATCTTATTTGTTTGTTTGGGAAATATTTGCCGTAGTCCTTCGGCAGAGGGAGTGATGCTTCATTTGTTGGAGGAGAAAGGATTGAAGGACCTTTTTGTGATTGATTCTGCAGGGATCTTGTCTTATCATCAAGGTGAGTTGCCCGATTCGCGTATGAGAGCGCACGCGGCTAGACGTGGTTATTTGCTGACTCATCGATCACGTCCGGTGACTGTGGATGATTTCTATGAATTCGATTATATCATAGGTATGGATGATCGTAACATAGACGATCTTAAAGAGAAATCTCCGTCAACAGAAGAGTGGAGTAAAATCGTGAGAATGACCGATTTCTGTCAAAGAATGGTCGCCGATCATGTGCCCGATCCTTATTATGGAGGATCGGAAGGCTTCGAGTATGTACTTGATATTCTCGAGGACGCTTGTGAAGGACTTATCCTTTCTTTAACTCAGGATAACTAATCCTAGTGTGATAGGTCGTTTTTAGCTTTTCTTTAAAGACGGATTTTATCGTCTCAATGTCTTTAAAGGTGATGGGGCAGTTTTTGAAATACCCTTCGGCAACTTGAGAATCAACAATCCGTTCCACTAGCGAGCCGATGCTTTCTTCTGTATATTCAGGAAGGCTACGTGACGACGCTTCAACAGCATCAGCCATCATTAGGATGGCTGTTTCTTTTGAAAATGGATTGGGACCGGGATAGTGGAACAGCTCTTCTTTAGGTTCTTCATTGGGGTGCTCGTTCTTCCAAGAGATATAGAAGTATTTAGTTGTTCCTTTACCATGATGGGTGACGATGAAATCTTTGACAGCTTGCGGGAGATTGTGCTTTTCAGCCAATTTTAGGCCGTCAATGACATGATTAATAACGACTTCTGCACTCTGTTCGTAGCTGAGTCGTTTATGAGGGTTTAGAGTCCCTAATTGGTTTTCAGTGAAGAAAGCCGGATTCTCCATTTTACCGATATCATGGTATAAAGCTCCTGTGCGGACCAGCTGACTTTTGGCTTTAACTCTGATGGCTGCTTCTGCGGCCAGGTTAGCCACTTGCATGGAGTGTTGGAAGGTTCCGGGAGCTGTTTCTGATAATCTCCTGAGCAGGTTATTGTTGATGTTTGAGAGCTCAACAAGAGTTACATTCGATGTAAATCCAAATGTTTTCTCTAGTAAAAAGAGCAGAGGATAAGTAAACAGTAACAAGATTCCATTGATAACAAAATAGGTGTACATTCTGCCATTTATCTTTGAGAAATCGTTTTCTGTAATCAGCTCAAAGGCAAAATAAACGATGGCATAAGTGATGATAACCAATAGCGCTGTTCTGAAAAGTTGTGAACGTTGCGAGAGCTCTCGTAAACTAAATATTGAGGCTAGTCCGGCTGTGAGTTGTACCAGAATGAACTCATAAGGATAACGTAAGACGATAGAGCAAAGCAATATTGTTAACACATGGGTGATAAAAGCCGTCCTGGAATCAAAGAATATTCTGACAATAACCGGTAACATAGCATAAGGAATAATATATATGCTGAAAAAGTTATGTGTGATCATTAACGCTGTGACGATGGAGTAGAAGATGATCAAGGTGAATAGGAGTGAGACACTTCCTTTATGCGAATAGTAGTCTTTCCTAAACAAGTCTAGGTATAACATAAATCCCAAGACAAGTATCCCCACGAAAAGAGTTTGTCCTCCCAATATTAAACGCTTTTGTATAGAGGATTCACTCCGTTTTATCGATTCTTTGCGTAAAGATTCCAGAATGTTATAAGTCTCTTTATCTATAATGTCTCCTCGGTCAATAATCTTCTGTCCGCTAATGATCATTCCCGTTGCCCATGAGTATGTCTTTAATAATTCCTCTTTGGCTGTTTCTGTTCGAGGACGATCATATTTAAGATTGGCCGTAATGTAGTTGTGTAGCGAACTTTGTTTTATGATGTTGAGATTAAAATGTGTGGTATCTGAATACAGTAGGGCTTCGTACGCTTGTTTAGTGGTGAATATGTCTTTAATCGGTTTGCTGTTTGCCAGTTTCTCATTGACAATCATGACTGATAATGTACTATCGCCAATCTCATTCCTGCTTTCGGAGGATATAATTCCTGCGTTATAGATCCGTTTTAGATTATCTTCAATGTAGCGATAGTAATGTTCGGATGGGAAATGTATCTTCTTTAACTGATAATCCTTCTTGAATGCGGCTAGCATCTGTTTTGTCATTGAGGTATCAATCTCAAAATAGGGCTGGAAACTCGCGATTAGACTATCGCGTTCTTTTTTGATGACATGGTCTTCTTTATATATAGGGAAGTCGAAGGTTGCCATTAGCTGCCCATATTTCCAAGGCTTGTTGATCGCAAACTGATAGTTGAACTTTCCTTCACGTGGTAGAAAATAGACAATTGCAGTAACTGTTATGACGAATAAGAGGATTCTGTATAACGCTTCATTGGATATAATCCCTCTTTTGTTTTTAGAAAGTTTCATTAACTTTGATTTTTTTTCGAAAAGTACAAAAAAAAACAATAGTGTGAAAAAAAAGGCTTAATTTTGCTGCGATTTACCTATAGTAAAAGCAATTATGGCAGAAAGAAAAGTAAGAGTACGTTTTGCTCCAAGTCCAACAGGAGCATTACATATTGGTGGTGTACGCACTGCTTTATATAATTATTTGTTTGCACGTCAGCATAACGGAGAGTTAATATTTCGTATTGAAGATACGGATTCTAATCGCTTTGTGGAAGGAGCCGAAGACTATATTTTAGAATCTTTTAAATGGCTAGGCATTCATTTCGATGAAGGAGTTAGTTTCGGTGGTGATTTTGGACCATACCGTCAATCGGAACGGCGTGATATTTATAAGAAATATGTCCAACAATTGTTGGAAAACAATAAGGCTTATATTGCTTTTGATACTCCTGAGGAGTTAAATGCTAAGCGTGAAGAAATCTCTAATTTCCAATATGATGCGTCTACTCGTGGCTTAATGAGTAATTCTTTAACCTTGTCGAAAGGTGAAGTTGAAGCTTGGATTGCGGAAGGTAAACAATATGTGGTTCGTTTTAAAATAGAACCGAATGAAGATATTTGCGTCGAAGATATTATTCGTGGCGAGGTCAAAATAAATTCTTCCATCTTAGATGATAAAGTTCTTTACAAATCGGCTGATGAATTGCCGACTTATCATTTAGCCAATATTGTGGATGACCATTTAATGGAAATATCTCATGTCATTCGTGGTGAAGAGTGGTTGCCGTCGGCGCCATTACATGTCTTATTATATCGTGCTTTTGGATGGGAAGAGACGATGCCTAAGTTTGCTCATTTACCTTTGTTGTTGAAACCGGAAGGTAATGGAAAATTGAGTAAACGTGATGGTGACCGTCTTGGTTTTCCTGTTTTTCCTTTAGAATGGCATGATCCCAAAACGAATGAAGTCTCTTCCGGTTACCGTGAATCGGGCTATTTGCCTGAGGCTGTCATTAATTTCTTGGCTTTATTGGGATGGAACCCTGGAAATGATCAAGAAATCATGTCGATGGAAGAGATGATTCAACTCTTCGACTTGCAACGTTGCAGTAAATCGGGAGCTAAGTTTGATTATAAGAAAGGAATGTGGTTTAATCATCAATACATTCAGAAAAAATCAAACGAAGAAATAGCAACACTGTTTTTGCCTGTTTTGACCGAACGCGGGGTTGAGGCTGATTTTGATAAAGTCGTGACTGTTGTAGGCATGATGAAAGATCGTGTTAGTTTTGTTTCTGAATTGTGGGATGCTGCCGGCTTCTTCTTTGTCGCACCGACTTCTTATGACGAAAAAACAACGAAGAAACGTTGGAAAGAGGACTCTGCGCGATGCATGACTGAATTGTCGGAAGTGATTGAAGCTATTGACGATTTTAGCATTGAGAATCAGGAAAAAGTTGTAATGGACTGGATCGCTGCAAAGGAATATCATACTGGAAATATCATGAATGCTTTCCGACTAACGTTGGTTGGTGAAGGAAAGGGGCCTCATATGTTTGATATTAGTTGGGTGCTAGGTAAGGAAGAAACATTATCTCGCATGAAACGTGCAATAGAAGTTTTGAAGTAATCGTGTGTATGCTTTATAATATAGCAATAGGACTTTATGATCTATTGGTGCATCTTGTTGCGCCATTTAGCCGGAAGCCGCGTAAGATGATGAAAGGGCATTGGGTGGTTTATGAACTGCTTCGCCAACAGGTAGAGCCCGGTTCTGAATACATCTGGTTTCATGCGGCTTCATTAGGAGAATTTGAACAAGGGCGTCCATTAATAGAGAAAATTCGAGCTAAGTATCCACAATATAAGATCTTGTTGACATTCTTCTCTCCGTCGGGTTACGAAGTGCGTAAACATTATCGTGGGGCTGATATCGTATGTTATTTGCCTTTTGACAAGATACGGAATGTGAAGAAGTTTCTGAATATCGTGAATCCTCGCATGGCCTTCTTTATTAAATATGAGTTCTGGAAGAATTATTTAGATGAGCTTCATAAACGTCGTATACCGGTTTATAGTGTCTCTTCAATTTTTCGACGCGATCAGATATTTTTTAAATGGTACGGTGGGACTTATCGGAATGTGCTTAAGAATTTTGATCATTTATTTGTTCAAAATGAGGCCTCTAAGCGTTATCTTTCTAAAATAGGTATTTCTCGTGCTACAATGGTTGGTGATACTCGTTTTGACAGAGTCTTGCAAATTCGTGAAGATGCGAAAGAGTTGCCTCTGGTTGAAAAGTTCAAAAATGGGACTTTTACTTTAGTGGCAGGTAGCTCTTGGGGACCCGATGAGGATCTGTTCTTAGAATATTTTAATAATCATCCCGAGATGAAACTCATCATTGCTCCTCATGTGATTGATGAGAATCACTTGGTTGAAATCATAGCTAAGCTTCGTCGCCCTTATGTGCGTTATACGAAAGCAGATGATCAGAATGTCTGTAAGGCTGATTGCTTAATCATTGACTGCTTTGGTTTGCTCTCATCTATTTATAGATATGGTGATGTCGCTTACATCGGTGGCGGCTTTGGTGTAGGTATACATAATACATTGGAAGCTGCTGTTTATGGAATCCCTGTGTTGTTTGGCCCTAAATATCAGAAGTTTTTGGAGGCGATTCAATTGTTGGAATCTCAGGGCGCTTTTTCGGTAAAGGACTTTGAGGATCTTCAACTATTGTTGGATCGTTTTTATCATGAGAAGGACTTCTTGCATGAGATTGGAACAAATGCCGGAAATTATGTCCTGGGAAATTCAGGTGCTACCGATCGAATAATGAATATGATCAATTTCTAGAGGGTGGGCTAAAGTAAAGATGACCATTCTAAAGAATGTAAGTTCTAAATAAAATTGTAAAAGCCATATCAGACTCTGTTTTGAGGAATGATATGGCTTTTTTTATTGCGGGTAAAGGTCGTCCGCTTTTAATCAAGAATTCATCGAGCCAAGCTCTTGATCCTTTTTTTATGATTTTGATGCTTTTACTCTTGATACCATTGTGCGTACATTGAATAGTTGTGCGCAATTTTTTGGTTTAATTCTTTTGCTTGATCAGGGTCTACCTTTTTTATAAATTTTGCAGGAACTCCTCCCCATATGGTGCCTGCTTCAATAACGGTATTGCTTAAAACTAAAGATCCGGCAGCAATAATCGAACCTTCACCGATAACGGCATGGTCTAGGATAGTCGATCCCATGCCGATAAGTGCATAATCATTGACCTCTGCTCCATGGATCGTAACATTATGCCCAACAGAGACGTAATTTCCAATTTTAATCGTCGATTTTTGATAAAGTGTGTGTAATACGCTTCCATCTTGTATGTTAACATTGTTGCCAATGTAAATCGAGTTGACATCTCCGCGTAATACGGTATTAAACCATATGCTGCAATTGTCTCCAATAACAGTATCGCCAATGACTGTTGCATTATCTGCTAAAAAACAATTCTTGCCAATTTGAGGTGTAAATCCTCTGACTGATTTTATTAATGCCATTTTTTCTTTTCTTTAAAGTGTTGAAGTAGCCTCTTTTAACCATTCTCTCTCATTTTCATTTAATGATGGAGATAGAGACGAGTAAACTTTTTGATGGTAATTATTTATCCATTCTATTTCTTCGCTAGAGAGCATTGCTTTTACAATGCCTTTTTTGCAAATAGGACATAGGGTTAGTGTCTCAAATCTTAAGAAGTCACCAAATGGGGTTGTTTCGTCCTTGGTTACTAATACTAGGTTTTCAATACGTATGCCATGGCTACCTGCTTTATAAACTCCAGGCTCATTTGAGATCACCATTCCAGGTTTTAAAATGACAGGATTTTCATTCATTCTTATACTTTGTGGTCCTTCATGCACATTTAAGAAATGGCCAACGCCATGCCCTGTACCATGAAGATAGTTTAATCCTTTTTTCCAGAGGGGTAAGTGAGCTAAGATGTCGAGTTGGGTGCCTCTAGTTCCGTATGGAAATTTAGCGGAAGCAAGTGCGATGTGTCCTTTTAGAACTGAAGTATAGTCTTCTTTTTCTTCCTGAGTCAGCGGACCTAAGGCTATGGTACGCGTTATGTCTGTTGTACCATTTAGGTATTGTCCTCCAGAGTCTAGAAGAAGAAATCCTTTTGGCATTAATGTCGAATTCGTTTCTTGGGTTGCTGAGTAGTGAACAATTGCAGCATGTTCACCATACCCTGCAATGGTGTCAAAGCTGTCCCCCTTGTATAATTCTTGTTCTGAACGGAATTTCTGTAGTTGATCACTAATGCTTAACTCAGACTCAGATCCATTGTGGATTGCTTTCTCAAGCCAGATTAGAAATCTTGTGAGTGCAATGCCATCTTTTTGCATGGCAATGTGTAAGTTTTGTATTTCTGTATCGTTTCTTTGGGCTTTTAATAAAGCAATAGGAGAGGATTCAAATAATATATTTTTATCAATTCCAATGGCCGAATAAATCGCATAATTTGTTTTTTGAGGATCTAGGATGATGCGGCTGAACGACAATGATTTTAGATACGTCAGCGTTTTCTCGTAATCAATGACCTCAATATTTTCTCGTTTAAGATATCCTTTTAGTTCATTTGTGATTTTATCAGGGGAAACGAACCAAATGGTGTGCGATGTTGTGATGAGTAAGTAGCTTACTATGACTGGGCTGCAATGAATATCGTTCCCTCTTATATTTAGAGTCCATGCTATTTCGTCTAGAGCTGATATTAAAATGGCTTCTGCCTTTTTCCCTTCTAGAGTCGATTTCATTGACTCTATCTTGTCTTGGCATCTCTCTCCGGCATAAACGTCGTCATAACTATAGGCCTTGCTTTGGGGTTTGGGGGGACGGTTTTCCCAAATGCTTGATATTGGGTCGTTTATAACGATAGTTTCTAATGAAAAATCGGCAAGACTCTCTTTTAATTGATTGACTTGGTTTATGGAGAATAAAGCTCCATCTATTCCCACCTTTCCACCTATTGGAAGTTGTTGTCCTAAATAATCCGAAATGCTTGGCGTTTCCGGGAGCGTTTCCTTGAAAAGTTTAATCCCCGTGTTCTTCAATTGTTCTGCTGCCTGAAGGAAATATCTAGAGTCAGTCCATAGTCCAGCTTCTTCTAGTGTGATAACCACAGTTCCTGCTGATCCATTAAATCCTGATATAAATTCTCGTGCTTTCCAATGCGGGGCAATATATTCACTTAAATGCGGGTCGGTGCTCGGTATTATTAGAGCATTGAGATCTGCTGCTTTTAATGTAAGTCTTAGACTGTTTATTCTTTCTTTGATGATCTTTTCCATGGTTTTAGTTGTTTTTACTCCAAATACCAAAGATAGTGTTTTTGACTGAATTCCAACTGCTGAATCGTGTGTTTTTTTTGTTCAGAGATGCTCTCTTTCGATATAAATTGGCATTTTTATAAATGGCTGTAGTATCTAGAGTATTTGCTCTTTTATTATAGGGTGACTGAAAGAATTGCTTATTTCTTTGTTGTTTTTCGGAGTTGCAAAATCATTCTAAGTGGTTTTTTTATAAATAGTTGCTGAAAGTTTTGTGAATATAGAAAGTATGTGTAATTTTGCGGCGCAATTTTAGGCGAATATTTTTTAATTATAACATATAATAGTAATAAAATGATTGTAGTACCTGTAAAAGAAGGCGAAAACATTGAAAAAGCGCTGAAAAAATTTAAAAGAAAATTTGAAAAAACTGGCATCGTTAAGGAACTAAGAGGCAGACAGCAATTTGATAAGCCATCTGTAACTAAGAGACTTAAGAAAGAACGTGCAGTTTACGTTCAAAAACTTCAGCAAATAGAAGAATAATAATTCGTAATTTTTTTGAATTCTAGAATTCTTTTTTTATATTCGTTGCATGATTTTAGTGTGTAACGTATATGCTGATACTTTCTTTTCTTGATTATCTACGATACGAACGGAACTCTTCTGATAAGACAGTTTCTGCTTATGAGGTAGACTTGATTCAGTTTCGTGAGTTTCTTGATGACTTGGGGTTTGAGGCTGATTTTTTTGAGCTTTCTTCCGATGTTGTTAGGATGTGGATGGTTGAGCTGATGGATAAAGGGTATACTGCTACTTCTGTTAATCGCAAATTGAGCGCATTGCGTTCTTTTTATAAGTATCTGATTAAACAAGGTCGTGTGGAGGTTGATCCTCTTCGTCGAATTGTTGGTCCGAAAATGAAAAGACCGCTTCCTGCTTTTCTGAAGGAGAAGGAGATGAATAATTTGCTTAATGAAGTGGAGTTTGGGTCCGATTTTGGAGGATGCCGTGACCATTTAATTATAGAAATGTTTTATGCTACGGGTATGAGGCTTTCTGAATTGATAGGTCTTGATGATTGTGATGTTGACTTTTGTTTGAATTTGATAAAAGTAACTGGCAAGCGCGATAAAGAACGGCTAATTCCCTTTGGTGAAAGATTACGCGATGAGATGTTGAAGTATGTTGAGCTTAGAGACTCTATGGTGTCGAGATGTTCGGATGCTTTTTTTGTAATTGAAAGAAATGGCGAGAGGCTTTATGCGAATCTTGTATACGGTTTAGTTAAACGCAATCTTTCAAAAGTGTCGACGTTAAAAAAGAAAAGTCCTCATGTTTTGAGGCATACTTTTGCGACAGTGATGCTTAATCATCAAGCGGAATTGGAAGCTGTTAAGGATTTGCTGGGGCATGAAAGTCTCGCAACGACTCAAATCTATACGCATACGACTTTTGAGGAGCTTAAAAAGGAATATAAACGAGCTCATCCAAGAGCTTAATTTAACAAAGGAGGTAATTATGGATGTTAGAATTCAATCGATTCATTTTGACGCTTCTGAGCAATTGCAGGCATTTACTCAGAGAAAGGTTTCAAAATTGGAAAAATATTACGAGGAAATACAGAAAGTAGAGGTGTCGTTTAAAGTTATTAAGCCAGAAACTGCTGAAAATAAAGAAGCTTCTATAAAGGTCTTGGTGCCTAATGGTGAGCTTTTTGCAAGTAAAGTGTGTGATACATTCGAAGAAGCTATTGATTTGAATGTCGAAGCGCTCGAGAAACAGTTGGCTAAATACAAGGAAAAACAACGTAATAAATAAAAAAAACGCATTTTTTTTGCGGAAAAGAAATAAATGACTAAATTTGCAGCCGTTTCGCTCGCGTTAGAACGTAGCGGTTGCATTTTGACAAAAAAGCCTCTTTAGCTCAGTTGGCCAGAGCACGTGATTTGTAATCTCGGGGTCGTTGGTTCGAATCCGACAAGAGGCTCAGTTCGTTCGCATTTATTTTTTGAAAGAGCTGTTTAGCGTTGAAAATTATGGGCAAATACCAGAGTGGCCAAATGGGGCAGACTGTAAATCTGCTGGCTTACGCCTTCGGTGGTTCGAATCCATCTTTGCCCACAAATCTTGCGCTTTAGTAAGAATGCGGAAGTAGCTCAGTTGATAGAGCATTAGCCTTCCAAGCTGAGGGTCGCGGGTTTGAGTCCCGTCTTCCGCTCTTTTTTTTCTTGCTGTTATAGCTCAGCGGTAGAGCACTTCCTTGGTAAGGAAGAGGTCCCGGGTTCAAGTCCCGGTAACAGCTCAAAAGAATGTAAATGCTGATTATTAATCAAATAAATAACAAGTAAAGCTATGGCTAAAGAGAAATTTGAACGTACCAAACCGCATGTGAACATTGGTACAATTGGTCACGTAGACCACGGTAAGACTACGTTGACTGCTGCTATCACAACAGTGTTGGCTAAGAGAGGTCTTTCGGAATTGCGTTCATTCGATTCTATCGATAATGCTCCTGAAGAAAAAGAAAGAGGTATGACAATTAATACTTCTCACGTAGAGTATCAAACAGCTAATCGTCACTATGCTCATGTTGACTGTCCGGGTCACGCTGACTACGTAAAAAACATGGTTACTGGTGCTGCTCAGATGGATGGTGC
>JBKEDO010000022.1:0-7581 GCA_047975405.1 Bacteroides sp. | reverse complement strand
TTAAATAATTGTCGACGGTCTTATGATAATCTAAGTGATCTCTAGTTAAATTGGTAAAGATTCCTCCCGCAAATTGTAAACCACCAATCCGCTTTTGGGCAATGGCATGTGAACTAACTTCCATGAAGGCGTACTTACATCCAGCCTTAACCATTTCTGATAAGAGTTGGTTTAATGTAATTGCATCTGGGGTGGTATGTTCTGTTGGAATAGGTTTGTCATCAATATAGTTGCATACCGTTGATAGTAATCCGGTTTTATACCCTAAGTGTCGAAAGGTGTTGTATAATAGTGTTGCGATTGTCGTTTTCCCATTTGTACCCGTAACGCCTACTAGCTTTAGTTTAGAAGTCGGATCACCATAGAATGTTGTGGCAATTTTCCCGACAACATCCTCGCTATTCTTTACTTGTACATAGGTGATTTGAGGATGTAGGTTTTGTGGCATTTTCTCACATAAAATGGCGGCAGCTCCACTTTCTATAGAGGCTTCGATGTACATGTGTCCATCTGCTTGCGTGCCGCACATGGCTATAAATAAATGCCCTTGTGTAATTGACCTTGAGTCTATATTTACTCCGGTGATTTCTATATCAGAAGCTCCTACTATTTGTAGGAACTCAATTGATGTCAGTAACTGATTTAATTTCATATCTTACTTTTTATAAAATTATTTTTTTAATCTTCTAGGATGAGAGTAATTGTTTCTCCTTTTTTAATTAAAGCCCCATCATTTATAGATTGTTTCTTTACTTTTCCAACGCCCATTATTTTGACCTTTAATCCACGACTTTCTAATAAATAAACGGCATCTTTGGCTCCCATGCCGATAACATTAGGGAGTTTCTTTTGATTTAGATCTTTTTTTTCAAAAACGACCGATTGGTTACCGATCTGTGGATTGATCCAATTTTTATTTGTAGATGGAGAAGAATACCCTATATGTTGTATCCCAAATTCCTTTAGGACACGTTCTGTTTCTGCTTTCTCACCAATTTTGATTGGTGGAATAAAGACGGCATTTGAGTCCACCGCATTTTCGATGGATAATCTTAAATTTTTTGCATAAATTCGTTCTGCGATCTTCCCGAAAACGCTACCTGCCATTAGTCCACCGGATGCTGGTAAGCCTGGCTTTTGTATGGATACAATCATACTATACTTAGGAGCCTCTGATGGGAAAAATCCACAGAAGCTAACTAGGTAGTTCATTCGCCCAGCTTTATATCCTGCACTTCCTTTGGAAATTTGAGCAGTTCCCGTTTTACCTGAAACGCTAAACTGTTTGCTGCCTGCAGGCTTAGCTAATCCTTCACTAACAACCTTATGCAGAATCATTCTAATATCTGCTAATGTCCGGTCTGAACATATTTTTTCATTAATTATTTCTGTTGGATACTCTTTTATTATTTCTCCATTTTTTACGGCTGCTTTAACAAATTTGGGACGCACCATTATGCCATTATTTGCGATGGCATTATAAAAGGTAAGGATGTTGAGAGGAGGAACTTGTGTTTCGTAGCCTATGCTCATCCAGGGTAGCGTGGTTTTTGAGAAATATCGTTCTTTAGGACCACGAATATTAGGTCTACCTTCACCGGATATTTGTAAGTGAAGTGGTTCATTTATGCTCATTCTTTTTAAACCGTCTACGAACCGTTGTGGATTGTTGCTGTAGAAATGATCAATAATGCTTGATACCCCGACGTTAGATGAAACTTCTAGAATCTTTGTGACATTAATTCTACCATATCCTCCTCTATGCCAGTTGTGGTCTCTCATTGTACGCCCATACATCATCTTGAGTCCATTTCCTGTTTCTACTTCATAAGTTGGAGTGATCTTCCCGTCTTCTAAAGCGACCATTATGGATGCTGTCTTGAATGTAGATCCTGGTTCGAGCATATCACTTATTGCATTATTGCGTATTTCATGATATTTCTCATCAGAACAAAGAGTCATGTTTACGATGGCTTTTACTTCACCTGTAGCGACCTCCATTAAAACTACGACTCCTACGTTTGCATTAATCTCTTTCATCTTGTCAACTAATGCTTTTTCGCAAATATCCTGCATATCGACATCTAGTGTCGTTATGATGTCACAGCCATCGATAGGGGGGATGTCAACAATATTTAGGTATTTGTTCATGACCTTTTGTCGATGGGTAATACCATTTTTCCCCTTAAGTAAGGTGTCGAAAGCGAGCTCTATACCATTTTTAGCACCTTTTGTCGTATCGGCATATACATCTCCGAGGGTACGCGCAGCCAATGATCCAAAAGGTTTTTTCCTCTGATTGTATATCAATTCATGAAATCCACCTTTGTACTTGCTTAGTCGGAAAATTGGTAGCTGTTTCGCTTCTTTGTATTGGATGTAAGAAATACGCTTAGGGTAAATTAAATAGTTACGGCTTCGTTGCTTGCGCCCTTTTTTCAAGTGAGTTTTAAATTCACTAATGCTTTTATCTGGGAAAATTTTATTAAGTCCAATACAAATGGAATCCAAGTAAGTCCTCAACAAAGAATCTTTGTGTTGTTGATCTTTTATGCGCCTTTTTTCATCCCTTTCACCTGACATGAAATCCATATAGATTTTGTATTCAGGCAGAGAACTAGCCATTAGTTTACCGTCAGAGGAAATAATATTACCTCGGTTGGGCTTGATTGTGACGTTCTCTTTTACAAATCGGTCAGCTACATCCTGCCAATATTGACGTTCGGCAAACATCGTAATGCCTGCTTTCACAATGATTGCGATACCAATAAGTGCCATAAGTAATATGACAAAGAAGTATCGGGTCATTATATTTTTTTTATTAACTGCCACAGGTTGATTGTTTTTATAGTGTAAAACGTATCTTTAGGACTACTTTATCAGATAAGGAGGGTTCGTGGATGTTTGTAAATCGCTCTCTTTGTCGGATATATAGTCTTCTATACGTGATTGACGGCTCTTTTCCATTAATTCAGAATTACGTGTTAGAGCATCATATTTTATGTCAATGAGTATCTTTTTTAGTCTATCTATTTCAATTTGCTGCTGCTGGCTGGCATATCGGTTATGGATATAAAATATAACCAATACCATGATGAGGATAATTAGCTTTGTTTGTCGACGGAAAAAATCCGTAGCTAAAATATCCCCTCCAAGAATACTTTTTAAAGATGTGCGTTTTTTGTTCTTGTTAAGATTCTTTTTTATATCCTCTTTTTCCATCTTTATTTAATTTATTCGGTTAGGCCAGTTTTATTTCTTCTCAGCGATTCGAAGTTTTGCACTTCTGGATCTTGGGTTGGCTAAAATTTCTTTTTCTGATGGAGTGATAACCTTATTGCTAGTTATGCGTAATGGAGCATTTACGTTGCCGAAAAAATCTTGCTCGACTTTCCCGTTGATATTTCCTGCCTTCATGATGTTTTTTACCATTCGATCTTCTAATGAGTGGTAAGTTATGACGACCAATCGCCCTCCTGGTTTTAGAACGTTGATTGCGCTTGACAGCATCTCTTTTAAGGCTTCCATCTCTTGATTGACTTCTATTCTTAGCGCTTGAAAAACTTTCGCTAAATCTTTCTTATCTCTTTCTATATTAAAGATTGGTTTTATGACTTCTAATAACTCGTAAATCGTGTGGATCTCTTTATTTGCTCTAGCTTTAACTAAAAGTGATGCGAGTCTCCGGCTATTTTTTAGTTCGCCGTATAAATACAAAATATTTGCGAGCCTTTCTTCATCATAAGAATTTATGATGTCTGCGGCATTGATCCCTGCTCTTTTATTCATGCGCATATCTAGATTGCCGTCAAAACGAAAAGAGAATCCTCTTTCGCTGTCGTCAAAGTGGTGGGATGAGACGCCCAAATCCGCTAAAATAGCATCAACTTCTTCGATATGATGATACTTTAGAAAATTTTGTAAATAGCGAAAGTTACTTCTGACAAAAGTAAAGTGTGGATTATCAATAATATTCTTTTCTGCATCTAGGTCTTGGTCAAATCCGAATAAACGACCATGCTCTCCAAGTCTTGATAATATTTCCTTGGAGTGCCCACCTCCACCGAATGTGACATCAACATAGATTCCATTTGGATCTATATTCATAGCCTCTACACTCTCTTTAAGCAGAACTGGTATGTGATAATTAGTCTCGTTTATCATATTCTTATTTTTATATTTTTTCGCCCATTACTTTTTCCAAAGTCTGTCTAAAGTTCTCGACTGACATAAAAGGCTCTGTTGCTAATTCTTTAGCCCAAATTTCGATTTTGTTGTCTAGCCCAATGAATTTCACGTCTGAAATGATCTTGCACATGGCGAGATAGCGTTTAGGAATAAGAATTCGGCCGTTCGAATCAATGGTGACTTGCTCAACGTCGCTAATATATTGCCTAAATAAAAGTTGATGTTGACTATCCCATTTGTTAAGACGCTTTCTAAATTCATTGAGGTCTTCATTCCATGTACTTTCGGGGTATAATATGAGGCAGTCTTGGAAGATGTCTTTTTTCATAATAAGCCTTTCTTCAGAAGCGGTCTGTAGTTGTTTTCTAAATCCTGATGGAATGAATACTCTTCCTTTTGTATCAGTTTTGGCTTCTATGTTTCCCCAGAAATGCATCATCTTTTACCTTATTATATAAAACGACTGTAAAAGTATTAATTTCCCCACAATTCCCCACATTTTTACACAAATATTTTTCGACAAGTTATTAACACCTTTGTCTATGAAAGATTCGAGCCTTTTTTAAAGTAAATTTTAGTAGATTTCTTGATGAAAATAGTCCCTTCTGTAAGGAGCGTCCGTCGTTCTTGGGATTTTGAAATACTAAAACGACATACGATCCCGGTTGTTAAATAAACCTTTTTAGGAATCGCATGTCGTTTTATCGCTTATATTTGGGGAGTAGAAGTTTATTTATCTGAAATCCTTTAACTCATTTTGTAGTTTTTGACGAGTGAAAAAAATTCGACTCTTAACTGTACCTAAAGGGAGGTTTAACTTTTCAGCTATCTCTCTGTATTTAAATCCTGAAACGTGCATAGCAAAAGGGATTCGATATTCTTTTGGTAATGAGTTTGTTATTTTCCGCATTTCTTTTAGATCATAAACTCTTTCTGTATTTTCAAAGCCTTTATCTTGAGGGTAGTTCAAGTGATAAAGATTGTCGGTCTGATCAATAAATGTTTGGTTTCTGATCACTTTCCGATAATTATTGATGAAGATATTACGCATAATAGTATAAACCCAACCTTTGAAATTTGTGTCAGGTGTATATTTATCTTCATTGTCTAAGACTTTTAACGAAGTTTCTTGTAATAAATCGTTTGCTTCTTCTGGATTAGTAGTAAGTTTGTATGCAAAACGTAACAAGTCGTCTTGGACTCTAATCAAATCTTTTCTAAAACTTAAGTTTTTCATAGTGTAACTTTTTTAGGTGAATATTTGATTTTATGGTTAGCAATACAATTATGCAATAATAAATTGATTACTATAGGGGGGGTATTGACAAAAATAGAGGGGGAGACTGTTGGGCTATGAGAAAAGTTCTTTTTAAAAGGATTTGGTTTTTGACATATGGGGATAGCAAACCCGTATTTTTTCGCAAATTATTGCAGATAATAAAAAAGAACCGTTAATTTTGTGGCATCATTTTTTTTAAAACTTAAAAGATGGCCGATGATTCTTTGTTATTAATAGATATTGATAGAATACTTCGAGAAAAGGTTCCGGCTCATTATAGGTATATTCCCAAGTTCTTAATTTCGTATTTGAAGAAGATTATTCATCAAGATGAAATTAATGTGTTTTTGGAAGAATCTAGGGATAAGGTTGGAGTTGAGTTTCTAGAAGCTTGTATGGAGTTCCTTGATCTTAAGGTTGAGGTTAAGGGATTGGAGAATATATCAGAATCTGGTTTATATACATTTGTTTCTAATCATCCGCTAGGCGGGCAAGATGGTGTCGCCTTAGGGTATGTCTTAGGGACATTTTTTAATGGGAATGTAAAATACTTAGTGAATGACCTACTCATGAATTTGCATGGACTGGCTCCGCTTTGTATACCAATAAATAAAACAGGGAGACAATCGAAAGATTTTCCTCGGATGGTCGAACAGGGTTTTTTGTCTAACAGTCAGTTGATTATGTTTCCTGCTGGCTTGTGTTCTCGTAGACGAAAAGGAGTGATTCGTGATTTGAAATGGAAAAAGACTTTTGTTGTAAAGAGTGTGCAATGTCATCGGGATGTTGTACCCGTGCATTTTGAGGGAAGAAATTCTGACTTTTTTTATAACTTAGCCAATGTGTGTAAATTTCTGAACATTAAGATAAATATTGCAATGTTGTATCTTGTTGATGAAATGTTTAAGAACCGGCATAAAACTTTTACTGTAACTTTTGGCAAACCGATCTCATGGCAGACTTTTGATCAATCAAAAAATCCTAGTCAGTGGGCTGAGTTTGTGAAAGAAACTGTTTACAAATTGTAAGATCTTGAATGAATATGATAAAAGAGATGGAAAAAATAATAGACCCTGTAAGTAAAGAGTTACTTAAGATGGAGCTAACGGATGATAAAAGATTACGTATGACGAATAAAAGTAATAATCAAATTTATATTATTACTTATCAAGACTCTCCGAACGTGATGAGAGAGATTGGACGTTTGCGTGAAATCGCATTTCGTGCTGCTGGTGGAGGTACCGGTCTATCAATAGATATAGATGAGTTTGATACGATGGAAAATCCTTATAAACAACTCATTGTCTGGAATCCTGAGGCAGAAGAAATATTGGGAGGATATCGCTATTTATTGGGGACTGATGTGAAATTCGATGAAAACGGTGCTCCTATTTTGGCAACCTCTCATATGTTTCATTTTTCTGAGAAATTTATTTCTGAATATTTACCGATGACGGTTGAATTAGGACGATCTTTTGTTACGTTAGAATATCAATCAACTCGTGCCGGAAGTAAAGGTTTGTTCGCTTTGGATAATTTATGGGATGGTCTTGGTGCTTTGACGGTTGTTATGCCAAATGTAAAATATTTCTTTGGCAAAGTCACGATGTATCCGAGTTATCATCGTAAAGGTCGCGATATGATCTTGTATTTTCTTAAGAAGCATTTTTGTGATAAGGAGAATCTTATTGTTCCAACTGATCCACTTATTCTGGAAACGAGTGAATCAGAACTGAACTCTATTTTTGAGGATTCGTCATTTAAAGGCGATTATCGGATTCTTAATATGGAGATTCGAAAATTGGGCTATAATATTCCCCCATTGGTGAATGCCTATATGGGGCTAAGCCCTACCATGCGAATGTTTGGTACGGCTGTTAACCATGAATTTGGAGAGGTTGAAGAAACTGGGATTCTAATCGCTGTTGATGAAATACTTGAGGAGAAACGTATTCGTCATATTCAAACTTTTATCGAAAGTCATCCTGAAGCTCTTAATCCGGCTTCCGAATCGCAAGAGGCTTTCACGCCTAAGGTGGTTACACAGCAGGAAGGCTGTTGCCATTAATTTTCCGATATAAATCAAGTGCAAAGACATCGGTCATTCCCGATAT
>JBKEDO010000092.1:0-25940 GCA_047975405.1 Bacteroides sp. | reverse complement strand
GGCTAGTCGTACAGCTTCACGGCTTTCTCCGGCCAATAGCGGCAGGATATGACTCGATGAGACGATCGGACCTCCCAAACGGGCGAGAGCGTCGTGCAACAGTCGACTGATGCGCTGAAGGTGTTCGCGGCGGTCGCTAAATTGCTCGAGCTGACTCAAGACAAAGGAGGTCCATTCGATGTTGATCGGTGGAAGCGCGGTGGTGAAGATCAAGGTACGCATCTTATTGATGAGATAATCGCGGATCGGTTGACGACAAACGAGATAGGCGCCGACTGAAGCGAGGGCTTTTCCAAAAGTGCCTACCAGAAAGTCGATCTCTTGAATATAGCCGTGTTCTTCCGCACAGCCCAGACCTCTCTTTCCTCGCACCCCAACGGCATGAGCCTCATCAATATAGAGCCAAACGTTTGGATACCGTTGCTTCAGCTCAACCAATCGGGTTAAATCCGTCTCATCGCCATCCATGCTGAAAATACTCTCCGATACGAGAATGATACGCTCAAACTGAGCATGATGCGTGTCGAGTAAGCGTGCCACCTGTTCCAAATCGTTATGTCGGAAGCGAATGCTCTTTGCTGTGGAGAGACGGATACCGTCCACCAAGCTGGCATGGACGAGCTTATCGGCCAAGATCAAGGTATTGCTATCGCTGATGGCGGGTAAGATGCCCATGTTGGCATGATATCCGCTATTGAAGACCAGAGCCGCTTCCGTTTCAAACAGGTGTGCCAATTGTTCCTCCAATGTTCGGTAGATGGAGAAGTTGCCGGTGAGCAGTCGAGAAGAGGAGGAAGTAGGGATGAATATCTCCGGGGTCAATCGATCGAGGAAGGCTCGCCGCAGATCAAGATCTTCGGCCAGTCCCAGATAATCGTTCGACGAGAGATTGAGCATCGATTGTTCCCCCACTTGGATCTGCTTCCCGTGATGATCGATCTGTGGTAAAGAACGGTAGTTGTCTACCGCTCTTAACTCATTCAGTCGTTGTTCTATTGAGATTAGTTGTTGTTCCATTTAGATTGGTGTAAAAGTGAAGTTGACTTTTATTGCTCCGTTATTGAAATCAGTTGTTGTTGCATAGAAAAATGTGAAGTCATCATCATTGTTTGTTTTCAAATGGTTTTCGAGTTTAAATTTGTTTTTAAATTCAAGTCAACGTGGAGTCAACGATTTTAACTTTCAAGTTCTTGAACCACCTTCAACAAGCTCGAGGTTAACCGACGGAGTTGTTCCCGACTGATGATGAATGGCGGCATGATGTAAACCAATCGTCCGAAAGGTCGGATCCAAACCCCTTCCTCCACGAAACGGCGTTGGATGAAAGCCATGTCGACTTCCGATCGGGTTTCTATGACGCCAATGGCACCCAATACTCGTACGTCGGCCACTTGTGGAAACGCTTTGGCCGGTGCCAGCTCTTCTTTCAGTTGTTGCTCGATCTGATTCACCTTGGCTTGCCAATCGGAGGAGAGCAGAAGTTCTACCGAAGCTGCGGCAACGGCACAAGCGAGAGGATTGCCCATAAATGTCGGTCCGTGCATGAAGACTCCGGGAGCATGGTTCGAGATGGTGTCGGCTACTCGGTTGGTGGTGAGCACGGCCGATAAAGTCATATACCCACCGGTGAGGGCTTTGCCGATACACATGATGTCCGGTTCTACACCTGCATGTTCCCAAGCAAAGAGCTTGCCCGTACGTCCAAAGCCTGTTGCGATCTCGTCGAAGATCAGCAAGACACCATGTTCGCGACAAAGCTTTGAGGCTTCGCGTAAGTATTGTGGGTGGTAAAAGCGCATTCCGCCTGCCCCCTGTACGATAGGTTCGAGGATGAACGCAGCAAGGTTGTCTTGTTCTTTCTCGAGCAGGGCGCGAAGGGGCTCGATCTCTTGGGGATCCCATTCACCGTGAAACGTGGAGTGAGGTGCCGGAAGGAAATGACGAATCGGCAACGAGGAGCCGAAGAGGCTGTGCATGCCGGTCACCGGATCACAAACCGACATGGCATTCCAAGTGTCTCCGTGGTAGCCTGAGCGAATGGTGACGAAATTGTTCTTTTGCGGTTTTCCGGCGGCATACCAATATTGAATGGCCATCTTTAGAGCAACCTCGACGGCTACCGATCCTGAGTCGGCGTAGAAAATCTTTTGGAGGGAAGGGGGAACGATCTTCAGTAGCAGCTGACCGAGTTGAATGGCGGGGTCGTGGGTCAAGCCTCCAAACATGACATGCGACATCTTCCGGAGTTGATCGTTAACCGCTTGGTTCAGAACCGGATGATTGTAACCATGTACCGCACACCACCAAGAAGACATCCCCTCGATCAGGGTTTGCCCGTTGTCGAGCGTAATGGTAGCCCCTTCGGCCGATCTGACTTTATAGACCGGTAAAGGATGGGTGGTCGAGGTGTAAGGGTGCCACAAGTGTTCACGATCGAACTGAGAGGCCGGGAAGTGATACCCTTCTTCAACGATCATCTTTTTATCGTCGGCAATCTTTGTTCCGATGGTGGTTAAGAGGTCGCCCACGAGTGCAGAGTTAATACCGATGTATAGGGCTTTGCGAACGCTATCTTGCGAGAGTCGCATGCGGCCTCCGCCAAAACGGAGGTAGACCGTTGGATTGATGAAACGGAAGAGGGCGATGGTCATCAAGACCTCTTCTTCGGTGATTGGAGGAGTGTCTTCTAGCGGAGTGCCCGGTATCGGACTGAGAATATTGATCGGAATAGAGGTGATCTGGAGTCGTTTTAAGGTAAACGCAAACTCAATGCGTTGTTCTAGGCTTTCACCCATGCCGATGATGCCACCGCAACAAACGTCCATCCCCACGCGGCGGGCGGCTTGGATGGTTTCTATCTTTTCTTCTTGGGTATGTGTCGAACAGAGGTTCGGGAAATACGATGGAGCCGTTTCTAGATTACAATGATAGCGTGTGATGCCGGCTGAGTAAAGCGATCGAAGTTCGTCTTCATTGAGTAGGCCGAGTGAGGCACAGAGCTTGATGGAGGATTGTTGACGAAGGGTGTGGACGGTGTCACAGAGGGATGAGATTTGTTTGGGAGAAGGCTTTCGGCCACTGGTGACCAGGGAAAAACGATTGATTTGCTGACGTTCGTTATATTGAGCTTGACGTAGACATTCGTCGGCCGGGAGTAGACTGTAGGTCTTAGCTGCAGTTTGATAGTGAGAAGATTGTGCGCACCATTTACAGTTTTCTGAACACTTGCCCGATTTGGCATTGATGATGGAACACGTATCGAACTCTTTGGAAGCGCGAGCTTCGGTGATCTCATGTGCGGCTGCATAAACCGCTTCACGGTCGGCTAGGGTAGCCAACCAGATGGCCTGATCGATAGAGATATCGATACCGGCCAAGACTTGGTTTTTAATTTCTTCAATAGTCATAGAACTAAAATGAGGTAAAGTTTGAGCATTATTCTGTTTAAGCAGAGCATCAGCCAAGACATTATGATGCAGATGACCGATCAGAACCTGACGGCCCAGACTGGCAAATGCAGCATAGTTCTTCCTTCCCCAATAACGGAATCGGAGCAGGGTAGTGCTTGTTTTTCTAATGACTGGCTTCATGAATATGCGATTGTATTTATTTAATTTGTATTTAATTTATTTGAATTTGTTTGAATCAAGTGGTTTCTCTTTAATCCGTTTCTCTTTAATCCGTTTCGTTTGTTGATTAAGATTTGCTCATTAAGGATTGCTCATCAAGGATTGTTTAAAAATTATCGATTAAAGGTCGTTGATCAAGGCTCCTTTATCACTGGTGTTGTTTAATCGATGTATTCTATCTTGGCAACAATCACTCGTATCTTCTCACCGGTCTTTCCGGTTCTTAGTAATGCTTGGTGATAATCTCCCGGGAAAAAGATAAAGAAACAGTTCGGAGTGGAGTCGACATATTTCATTCGTGTCGATTCGTAAAAAGTCACATCCGGCTTATATTCTGTGATGGGTTTAGCATGTTTGGCTGAGGTTAGACCAAATCGTTCGGTACCGGTCACCACATACTGTAGGTCGATCGTGTGGCGATGGCCTTCGATCTTTCGTTTTGAAGCCTCTTGTGTTATGGCATCTTCTACATTAATATAAACGTGATCACCGTCGACCGGATAACGTCCCGCAGGCATTTGCGCTAAATCGTGAGTGGCCAACCATTTAAAAGTCTTATCCCATACCGATTTGTTCTTGTGATATTGTTCTGCAAACACCTTATAGTTTGTGGTTCGATGAGGCATGGGTTGGAATCCGTTGGCCCATTCACCTTGTTTGGCCCATTTACGGGCTTTTCGGGTGGACCACTCTTGGGCATTCGCGGTATGGGCTAGGCCGATCATTAGAAGGAATAGGCCGATTAGAAGTCGTTTTGTCTGTTTCATGTGTGTCGAATATTTATCTTTCTTAGGGCAAAGATAACGGAATTTATAGGATGTGGAAAAAATAGAAAATGATTTTTTCTTTAAAAAGATGATTAGAGATGGGGGCATCGTTTCTCGGTTTATAAACTTTTTGAAAAAAAATGTAGGATGACTTTAGTAAGGTTTGCATGTAAACTGTATTAATAGTAAATACAAGCTTGCTATTTGTTAACCAACTTTAAAAAATATAATATTGTGCATTATGAATTATAGCTAAATCCCCATTATTACGTAGGATATAGTCCTATCCCTCTTATAAGTATTTTAATACCTTAATTACAATAACTATTACTAAACAAAAAACCATCAAAATGAAAAAAAACATTAAACACAAGTTTAGACACTTGTTCTTTTTTCTGTTGATTATTCCGGCATTCATTTATGCTTCGGCTCAGGAAGCGTATGTGAATTTTAACCTAAGAGATGTGCCATTGGGCAATGTCTTATCTGAAATAGGAAAACAGACTTCTTTTTCGATAGTCTACAGTACGAGTGATATTAATCCTAGCCGTATTGTGTCTATTAAAGCTTCAAATGAAAAGTTGACTTCAGTGATGAACCGACTTTTGAAAGGAATGAACATCACTTACTCTATAGTGGACGGACACATTGTTCTTTCCGTAAAAAAAGAAGCGAGCAAGCAGCAAAAAAATAAAATGAAACTTTCGGGAAGTGTGGTCGACTCTAAAGGAGAGCCGCTTATTGGCGTGAGTGTCTTTGTTAAAGGAGACAAGACCGGAGGGATCACAGATATAGACGGTAATTTTACTATTCAAGCGGCGAAAGGGGATCTCATTGAGTTCTCATACGTTGGATATACGTCGAAAGTTGTTGAAGTGGCCGATGCTAAAGTCTTAAAGATTGTATTGAGTGAAGATACAAAGGTTTTGGACGAAGTCGTGGTTACAGCTTTGGGTATCAAACGTGCTCAGAAAGCATTGAGCTACAATGTGCAAGAGATTAAAGGCGACGAGCTGACTGCGGTTAAAGACGCGAACTTTATCAATTCACTTCAAGGAAAAGTAGCCGGTGTTCAGATCAACAATTCTGCCGGTGGTATCGGTTCTGCTTCAAGAGTGGTGATGCGCGGAAGCAAATCAATCACAAAAGATAATAATGCTCTTTATGTGATCGATGGTATCCCAATGTTTAACGTTAGCTTTGGTGCATCAAATGGTGCATATGCCACTCAGAGCGGATCGGACGGTGTGGCTGATATCAACCCGGACGATATTGCAAGTATCAATATGTTGACTGGCCCTTCCGCTGCTGCTCTATACGGTAGTGAGGCGGCAAACGGTGTGGTACTTATCAATACAAAGAAAGGAACAAAAGAAAAGACGACATTGAACTATACAAATAGCACGATGTTCTTGAATCCTTATATCATGCCGAAGATGCAGAATCGCTATGGTAATCATAGTGGCGATTTCGGAAGCTGGGGAAATCTGACCGACAAACGTTATGACCCGGAGAAGTTCTTTAATACAGGAGTTAACGTAATCAACTCGGTTTCGTTCTCTACCGGAACAAGTCGTAATCAGACGTATGCTTCGATATCGGCAACCAATGCTATGGGTATTTTGCCTAACAATAGCTATGACCGTTATAACTTCTCGATCAGAAATACCGCGACTTTCTTAAAAGAGAAGATGACGGTAGATGTTGGTGCGACTTATGTGGTACAGGATGATAAGAATATTACTGCTCAGGGACAATATTTTAATCCTCTACCGGCACTTTACCTTTTCCCGCGTAATGAGAACTTCGAGGAGGTACAGTTGTTCGAACGTTATAGCGCTAGCCGTGATCTTTACACTCAGTTCTGGCCTTATGGTGATAACGGTTTGAGTTTGCAAAATCCTTACTGGATCATGAAACGTATGAATCGTGAAACATCGAAGAAACGCTACACACTTAATGGTTCGGTGACTTATAAGATTGCGAATTGGATTAATGTGGGTGGTCGTCTTAAAATCGATAATTCGGATTTCCGTTTTACACAAAAACGTTATGCTTCAACTCTGACCACTTTTGCCGGAGACAATGGTTATTATTCTGATCAAATGCGTACCGACCGCCAGATCTATGGTGATGTGATGGTGAATATCGACAAACGGATTGCAGACTTCTCTATTTCTGCCAATATTGGAGCTTCAATCACCGATTTACAATATGAAGAAATGGGTGGAGCCGGAGACTTAGCCGGTATTGCCAACTTCTTTACGACTAGAAATATTAACTACGAGAACAATTATAAGCCTAAACAATTTGGTTATCACGATCAGACGCAAAGTGTGTTTGCTAACTTGGAGATGGGTTGGAAGAGTATGGTTTATTTAACCTTAACCGGAAGAACCGACTGGCCAAGTGCTTTAGCTTTTACTAAAAACAAATCATTCTTCTATCCGTCTGTCGGAACATCTGTCGTTCTTAGCGAGATGTTTAACCTGCCGGAAGCGATTTCTTATGCAAAGATGCGTGGATCGTATAGTAAAGTGGGATCTTCTTTTTCTCGTTACTTGTCGAATCCGGGTTATGAATTCAACGAACAATCGCATCAATGGGCTTCAGCAACCAAAATGGCGGCTCTTAATTTAGTACCTGAAGATACGCAGTCTTGGGAATTTGGTTTGAACCTTCGCCTCTGGAACGACTTCTCTTTTGATGCCACTTATTATAAATCGAACACATACAACCAAACATTTACTATAACTCTTCCATCTTCAAGTGGATATTCATCTGCAACTTTACAAACCGGAAATATTCAAAATGAGGGACTTGAATTGGCTCTTGGATATGGACACACTTGGGGTGATTTCTCTTGGAATACCAACTTAACTTATACCTTGAATCGCAACAAGGTTAAACGTCTAGCCGGAGGAGCTAAGAATCCGTTGACCGGAGAGGTCATTGAAATGGATGAATTACGTCTTGGAACACTTGGCTTCGCCGGTTATGGACCTCGTGTCATACTCAGAGAAGGTGGTACAATGGGCGATTTATATGTCGATAAAGGTTTGAAAACCGATGGTAATGGCGCGATCTGGGTGGATTCTCAATCGGGTAAATTGGCGGTAGAGACTTACGATGCTCCTAAAAAAGTGGGAACGATGAATGCTAAATATAATATGGGATTCAATAACACCTTTGCTTATAAAGGTTTGAGTTTAGGCGTGGTATTAACGGCTCGTGTCGGTGGACTCGTGGTTTCTAATACTCAAGGTGTACTCGATTATTATGGCGTTTCTGAAAACTCGGCAGTGGCTCGCGATAACGGTGGCGTTTCGATCAACAATGGTTTCGTCGATGCGAAGACGTATTATCAAACAGTTGGTGGTGCAACAGGAGGTTTAGGTCAATATTACTTATATAGTGCGACTAATGTTCGTTTGCAAGAGTTGAACTTGAATTATACTTTACCGAAAAAATGGTTTAAGAATAAGGTCGGATTGACTCTCGGTTTGGTGGGTAAGAATCTTTGGATGATTTATTGCAAAGCTCCTTTCGATCCGGAAATGACTCCGTCTACCACAAGTAACTACTACCAAGGAGTGGACTATTTCATGCAACCTAGTACGCGAAATATTGGATTTAACGTTAAACTTTCATTCTAAAATTATCGAAACATGAAAAATAAAATATGGAATATTGTCGCCATTGCTGCGATTTCTCCATTGTTATGCTGTTGCACAGGTAACTATGAGGAATACAATACTAATCCTTACGAACCTCATAAATTAAATCCTCCGATGCTTTTTGCACAGATGATTACAACAGGCATCAATGTTCAACAGAACGACAATCAGATGATCGACCAAATGGTTGGTGGCCCGTTCGGTGGTTATCTTACCATGGCAAACTCTTGGGGAGGATCAAACTTTAATACGTATAATCAGACGGATAGCTGGAATCAGATTCCGTTTAATACGCCTTTTGAGAAATTCTATCCAAACTACTTTAAGTTAGAACAAGCCACCGGAAGTAAAGGACATTTCTGGGCCATGGCTAAGTTGCTTCGTGTAAATACCATGCATCGGGTGACGGACTGTTACGGACCAATTCCTTATGGCATGATTCAAGCGGGTAAGATTAGTGTGGCATACGACTCACAGGAAAATGTTTACAAGCACATGTTTGAAGATTTGGACTATGCGATTAAGACCTTAAAAGATTTTGTAGCTGAAACGTCACTACGTCCTTTGGCGGGATATGATGCGGTTTATAACGGAGATTATAAGATGTGGATTCGCTATGCTAACTCTTTGAAGTTGCGATTGGCGATGCGTATCAGCAATATCGCTCCGGACTTTGCTAAAACTAAAGCTGAAGAAGCGGTTACTGATCAGGGAGGATTGATTGAAACAAACGATCAGAATGCCATGGTTAATGTTGGAGCTGAACCTAATCCACATTGGTTAGTTGGTTTCGGTTGGGGTGAAATTCGTGCCAATGCAACCATCATGAGTTATATGAATGGTTATGAAGACCCTCGTCGTGCCGATTATTTCACTGAATCAACTTTAGCCGGTGATAAACTATATGCAGGTATGCGTTCAGGTTTAGCGGGAGTACAACCGGCTACTTATAAGCAATACTCTATTCCAAACTATGAGCAGAAAGATAACATGATGATGTTCTGTGCTGCTGAAGTGGCTTTCTTACGTGCAGAAGGAGCCTTGAGAGGATGGAACATGGGTGCCGGAACCGTACAGAGCTTTTATGAGCAAGGGATCAGATTATCTTTTGAACAACATAAAGCAGGCGGAGTCGATGGTTATCTAGCTAACAATACCTTGAAACCGGAAACATTTGCTGATGTTAAAGGTAATGCGAGATGTGGTTATGTTCCTAAAACTCAAATCACGATTGCTTGGGATGAAGCGGCAGCTTTTGAAGAGAAGATGGAGCGTATCATTACTCAAAAATGGATTGCAAACTTCCCATTGGGTTTTGAAGGCTGGGCAGATTATAGAAGAACCGGTTATCCGGAGATTTTCCCAACGGTCGATAACTTGAGCCAAGGGGTGATCAATACAGAGCGTCAACAACGTCGTTTGTCTTTCCCATTCTCTGAGAAAAAAGGAAATAGTGCCAATGTAGAAGCTGCTGTCGGATTGCTTGGTGGTCCTGATACTGGTGCTACAGACCTTTGGTGGGCTAAGAAAAATTAAACTCTAAATGAATTTATTATGAAAAAAAGATCTAGTATATATATAACATTATTCACACTCATGGTTAGTGTGATGTTTGGGTGTAGCGATTGGACGGACTCTGAAGCAAAGGACTTCTTTGAAAAGCCATCAGAAGATTATTACAAGAATCTTAGAGAATACAAGAAGAGCGATCATCAAATGTGCTTTGGCTGGTTTGGTAACTGGACCGGAAAAGGTTCTTCGATGGTGAACTCTATGATGGGACTTCCCGATAGTGTCGATTTTGTTTCTATTTGGGGAAACTGGAGAAACTTAGATGAAGCTAGAATTGAGGATAAACGATTGGCTAAAGAGGTGAAAGGTATTCGTGCTTTAGTGTGTTTCATTGTGGCTAATGTTGGTGATCAGCTGACTCCTTCAGAGGTTCGTCAGAAATATGCAGAGAATGGATTTGCTTCCGAGAGTGAAGCGGTGAAAGATTTCTGGGGATGGGTCGATGGTGATGATGAAAAGATACAAGCGGCCATCGATAAGTATGCCAATGCAATTTGTGACACCATCGATAAGTACGATTATGATGGATTCGATATCGACTATGAACCTCATTATGGCGCTCCGGGTAACCTAGCCGGAGGTCCTGGAGGAACAAATCGTATGGATCTGTTTGTAAAAGCGTTATCGAAACGCATCGGACCGAAATCGGGTACGGGACGTTTGTTGGTAGTAGATGGTGAACCTCAATCGATGCCTGCGGAAACAGGACCTTATTTCGATTACTTCATCGTTCAAGCTTATAGCTGTTCTGGTGATGGCAATCTTGATAGCCGATTGAAAAGTACAATTGACAACTTTAAAGATGTGTTGACTCCTGAAGAGGTGGCAAGCCGATATATCGTGACTGAGAACTTTGAGTCGTTGGCACAAACGGGAGGTACTAATTTCACTGATCGTTATGGAAATAAGATGAAATCGCTTGAGGGAATGGCTCGTTGGTCACCTATTATTGATGGCAAATTGATACGTAAAGGTGGAACAGGTACTTATCATATGGAGTACGACTATCCTAATCAAGATGCAACTTATATGGAGTATCGATATATTCGCCGCTCTATCAGCATCATGAATCCCTCTGTTAAATAATAAAACCGATTACTGTTATGAGACAATTTAAAATAAAAAATTATGCATTAGCGGGGTTAATTTGCTTCAGCATGTTGACCGGCTGTGATAATGCTGAATATAAAACCATTGATAATGCGATTTATTGGGAAGAAGCATCTACTGCTTTGGCAACCAAAGTGACGGTGGATCCTCAATCGCCTATTACAACTTCGATTAAAGCTCGCTTGGCTGCTCCTTTAACATCGGATTTAGAAGCTGAGATCGAGATTGATCAAGACTTTTTGAATCAGTACAACCAATCAAATATGGCTTCTTTCGAAGTCTTGCCTAAAGAGTTCTATTCTTTTGATAAAAAGGTGGTGATTAAAGCGGGTGAGGTTGAAGCGCTTTCCACTGATATCTCAATTTTACCTTATCAAACTCCTAACGGTGAGCAATATGCTCTTCCTGTAAAGTTGAAGGTGACAAAGGGCGACGTGACTTCTATCGGGCAGTCCGGTCATTTTATTCTTTTACTTAACCAACCGCTCGTACAGTCTGTTCCGCAACTTCGTTCGGCCAATAAGGCGGTGACTAACCCGGATATTCCATGGAATGAGGTGACTAGCGAATGGACCTTAGAAGCTTGGGTACAAATGGACGGTTTCGCGATCAACAACCAAGCACTCTTTAATTCCGGAGGTAAAGGAACAGAAGTTTATATTCGTTTCGGGGATGCTTCAATTCCATACAACTCGTTGCAGATTAAGACGCAGGGTTCTCAGGTAAATACCGTGACTCTGTTTGAAGCTAATAAATGGTATCATGTGGCTATCACTTGTAGCTCTAGCGGATTGGTAACGGTTTATATTAATGGGGTTAAGGATGTGGCTCTTCAAACGAAGGGAGCGCCGACAAACTTCGAACAAATGCAGATCGTTTCTAGTGGAAGCTGGTTCCGTAACCGTTGTATGATGGCTCAACTTCGTCTTTGGAAAGTCGCTTTGACACCGACGCAGATTCTGTCGAATATGTTCTATGCGGCGAAATCAAGCGATTCTAACTTGATGGGATACTGGAAGATGGATGAGGCTGAAGGTAATGTCTTCAAAGACAGCACACCTAACGGTAGAGATATGACTGCCGGAGGAACATTCACTTGGACTGAGAAAATTCGTTTTGATAAATAACTGATTCAATGAAAGATCATATTATGAAAAAAATATATCATCAATTATTCATGATTTTAGGCTTATGCGTCATGGGGTTAAACACGTCTTGCAGCAATGACGCTGACTTCAATGAATGGAAGGCCACGTATGTATATCTCGAGAGAGCTGACCACTTGATCACTCAAAAAGTGTATAACCTCTCTCATGATGCTACTGGAATCTCAGGCGACGAAGTCACGACGACTTTTGTGGCTAAAATCCAGAAGCCGATATCTTCGGATATCGTGGTCGACTTATCGACTGTCTTTGGTCAGGATCAAACTGATCAGGTACAGATGAGCAAGAAACAAGTCACCATTAAAGCCGGAGCAACCTCTTCTGAAGAGGTTACAGTATCTGTTCCGGATTGGAGCTTCCAATTGGATAACCTTGCAAAAACAACTTATGCGTGGTCGATTTCTATCAACGCTCTTAACAGTAAGGATGGTAACGTTCGTGTGAGTAGCAATCTTGGAACGATCAACCTTTCGGTGGTGAAGAGTGCTTTCACAAATATTGCATCTGGAGTTCCGACAGAGGGTACATTAGTGGCAGATCGTTCGGGATGGAACTTAAAGGTTGAAGATGGTACACGTGGTGGAGCTGTGACCAATCTTATCGACGGTAAAACAAATACTGACATTGCACGCGATGGTGGAGAAGGATTTTGGATCACTGTCGATTTGGGTCAGGTCTTAACGTTGACCGGAGTACAAACTCGTTTCTATAGTTCTTACTATAGTGCTCGTAATGTCGAACTATTTGTGTCGAAAAATGGTGTGGAATGGGTTTCACAAAGTTCTGTCGAGACTTATGGCAGCATGCAAAACATCCGTTTCTTACAACCTGTTGAAACACGCTATTTGAAATATGATATGAATAGAATCAATTCCAATACGGTAAGTGTTACAGAATTTAATGTATATGCCAAATAAGTAGGGTTTGGTTATTGTTCATTACTCTTTTCCGACAAGGAGAGAAACGGCGACGTTTTTCTCCTTGTTTTTTTATGTCAATGAAAAAACAGCTATCTTTGTTCGACTAATCGATGGGACTAATGAATAAAAAAACTTATTGCAAGGTGCTTACCATTGCCGGAAGTGATTCGGGTGGTGGGGCCGGTATTCAGGCTGATATTAAAACGATTGAGGCACATGGCTGTTTCGCGACCTCTGCCATTACGGCTATTACGGTGCAGAACACTCTGGGCGTACAAGCGGTTTATCCGGTAGACGCCGAAGTGGTTGTACAACAAGCGAAGGCCGTTCTTGAAGATATCGGAGCCGATGCTATAAAAATAGGGATGCTTTGTCATGCTGAGATTGTGAGACGGGTGTCTGAACTCTTGGCGACCTATTCGGTTCGGAATGTCGTTCTCGATACAGTGCTGGCTTCAACTTCAGGCCGCAAGATGCTCGATGATGAGGGCATTGATGTTTTAAGGGAGGTCTTGATTCCTTCTGTGAGAGTCATCACACCGAATCTTCCTGAAGCTGAAATTTTACTCGGTCAGTCTATTCCTAATGATGAGTTTAGGTCCAATGATCGGTCGCTTGGCAATTATGCAAAGCGTCTATCTTTCGGTCGTAAAGTCTCGGTGTATTTAAAGGGAGGACATCTGAAGGGTTCGAAGTTATGCGATTGGTTTTACAATGCAGAAACGGATGAACTGATTAAGATGGAAAGCGATCGCATCGATACGGTGAATACTCATGGTACCGGTTGCACCCTTTCATCGGCCTTGGCGGCCGGCTTGGCTCAGGGACGCTCGCTCAATGAGGCGGTCAATGATGCACATACGTATGTCCGTCAAGCCATTCAGAGCGGGGCTGACTTTTCTATTGGTGAGGGGCATGGTCCGCTGAATCATTTCTTTCGCTAGAGCAAAGTAATGAAAGAACAAATTAATGGAAGAATGAATGAATGAAAAACTAATTTGAGTGAAAACTCAAAATACAACGCTAAATCAACTGAACATGGCTTTATTCCAACCGATTGATCTTGAGACGTGGAAACGTGCTCCATATTATCTCCATTTTTACGAGCAGACTCGATGCACTTATAGTCTGACCACGAACTTGAATATTACTGCTCTCTTGCAACATGCAAAGTTGAAGGGGGTAAAACTATATCCGATTTTGCTTTATGCACTAACTCAAGTCGTCAATCGGCATGAAGAGTTTCGGACGACAATTAATAAAGATGGGGTCTTAGGATTCTGGCAAGAATCAGTCCCGTCTTATACCATATTTCACCCTTCGGATGAAACGTTCTCTACCTTATGGACAGAGAGTAGAGGAGGGCTAGAGGAGTTTCTCGTTTCTTACGCCTCCGATATGGCGACTTATGGACATAACTCCGGGCTTTGTATAAAACCGGAAATGCCAGAGTCTATTTTTCATGTTTCCTCTTTACCTTGGACGACGTTTACTAGCTTTAATATTAATGTCTTTTCCGATGGCAGTTATCTATTGCCTATTTTTACTTGGGGAAAATATGTTGATAACCAGGGTGAATGCCTCATTCCACTTGCCGTTCAAGTCCATCATGCTGTGTGCGATGGTTTTCATGTTTCCCGGTTGATTTCCGAGTTGCAAGAGCAGTTAGATGGTCTTGCTCTTGAGATTTCATCATGGAAATGATCCCTAAGAATTATTAGGGTTAAAAAAAGTAAAATAAGGGCCTTACTGCTCATTTTTTTATTTACTTTGCGGTAGTAAAGACAAAGGGGTGCCCAAGCATGGGCTGAGATTATACCCTACGAACCTGATGCAGTTAGTACTGCCGAAGGGATTGTGTTTCTCCACATTTTTGCTCTTCATTATAGCACTTCTTTGGATTTACTTTCACCCTTAATACCTATATGGAAATGAAAGTAATGGTCAATAATCAAGAAGTCGAAACCTCTTATTCTGTCCTTCAAGAATTTATTCAAAGCCTCGATGTGTCGATCGATGGAATTGCAGTCGCTGTGAACAACCGCTTAGTTCAACGGGTCCATTGGGATACCTTTATCCTTCAGGAAAACGATAATATCGTTATCATTAAAGCGGCTTGCGGAGGATAAAGAGGATGCTTAACTTACAATTTATTACACACCGCACCTCTCGCTTTTCAGAAATCGAAGGAGCGCGTTTAGCTCTGGAAGGTGGATGCCGATGGATTCAACTTCGTATGAAGGAGGCTTCTCCTGAAGAGATCGAACAAGCAGCCGAACAATTAAAACCGATTTGTCGCTCGTATGGCGCGACGTTTATCGTCGACGATCAGGTCGAGATCGCCCAACGTCTTCAGCTCGATGGGGTTCATCTGGGGCGGCACGATATGCCGGTCGACGAAGCGCGCCGGATGCTCGGTCCGTCCTTCATCATTGGTGGAACGGCCAATACGATGGATGATGTCCGTCGTTTGTATCACGCCGGAGTCGATTATTTAGGCGTAGGTCCTTTTCGTTATACCACTACCAAACAAAACTTAAGTCCGATTCTCGGGTTAGAGGGCTACGCTTCTATTCTTCAACAGATGAAAGCAGAAGGTATCGACTTGCCTTTAGTGGCCATCGGAGGCCTTACACAGGCTGATCTTCCGGATCTGTTGCGGGTAGGCATTACCGGCATTGCACTTTCCGGATCGATCTTGAACGCAGCCGATCCGAAGGTGGAAACGGAACGCTTCTTAAAGAGCGGCTTACGCTAAAGGTTCAGACTTCCGAGAGATCAAGATCGATCGTCAATAGACGGTTTTAAGATCGATTGCAGAACTCAAGTTCTAAGATCGGTCATAGATATAAAAACAAATGACATAATCCCATTAATAGTTATGAAGAAATTAATGATTGCAGGACGTGAGTTTACTTCTCGTCTCTTTTTAGGAACAGGAAAGTTCGATTCCAATAGTGTGATGGAACAATCCATTTTGGCTTCCGGTACGGAAATGGTAACGGTGGCGATGAAACGCATCGATTTGAAAGATGACAACGACGATATGTTAGGACACATCAAGCATCCTCATATTCAGCTTTTGCCGAATACCTCCGGGGTTAGAAATGCCGAAGAAGCCGTGTTTGCCGCACAAATGGCTCGCGAAGCGTTTGGTACCAATTGGTTGAAACTAGAGATTCATCCCGATCCTCGTTATCTGTTGCCCGATTCTGTCGAGACCTTAAAGGCTACCGAGCAGCTCGTTAAGTTAGGTTTTGTGGTATTGCCTTATTGTCAGGCCGATCCGGTGCTTTGCAAACAGTTGGAAGAAGCCGGTGCGGCAACTGTGATGCCACTTGGAGCACCTATCGGTACAAATAAAGGATTGCAGACGCGCGATTTCATACAAATCATCATTGAGCAAGCGGGCATTCCCGTGGTGGTCGATGCCGGTATTGGAGCCCCTAGTCATGCCGCAGAAGCGATGGAGATGGGGGCATCAGCCGTCTTAGTCAACACCGCCATTGCCGTTGCCGGTGATCCGATCGAGATGGCTAAAGCCTTTAAAGAATCAGTGATGGCGGGCCGCCGTGCTTATGAAGCCGGCTTGGGAAGTCAGGTGCTGAATCTACAAGCCGTAGCTAGTTCGCCTTTGACAGCCTTTTTAGATTAATGATTAACCCTCAAAAAGAAGAATCAATTATGGAACAAAAAATAAAGTTCTCTCGCTCAGAAAAAGTCTATCTGCCCGGTCAGCTGTTTCCCGAAATCCGTGTAGCGATGCGCAAGGTTTCGCAAGTTCCTAGTGTACACGTCGATGGTGATGAAAAGTCATATACCCCCAATCCCGATGTCTTGATCTACGATACCAGTGGCGCTTTTAGTGATCCGAACGTCGAGGTCGACTTGAAGAAAGGGTTGCCCCGCCTGCGGGAGTCATGGATTCTTAAGCGTGGCGATGTGGAGCAATTGTCGGAGATCTCTTCGAGCTATGGACGCATGCGTCGGGACGATCAAACGCTCGATCACTTACGATTCGAACATATTGCTTTGCCTTATCGGGCGAAAGCCGATTGTGCCATTACGCAGATGGCCTATGCCAAACAAGGTATCATCACTCCGGAGATGGAGTATGTGGCGATTCGTGAGAATATGAATTGCGAGGAGATGGGCATTCCAACTCCTATCACTCCCGAGTTTGTACGTCAGGAGATTGCCGAAGGACGTGCCGTACTTCCGGCCAATATCAATCATCCCGAAGCCGAACCGATGATCATCGGACGAAACTTCTTGGTGAAGATCAATACAAATATTGGAAATTCAGCGACGACCTCAAGCATCGACGAAGAGGTGGAAAAAGCGGTTTGGAGTTGTAAGTGGGGAGGGGATACGTTGATGGATCTGTCTACGGGCGATAATATCCATGAAACACGAGAATGGATCGTACGGAATTGTCCCGTTCCGGTAGGCACCGTTCCCATCTATCAAGCGCTGGAGAAAGTGAATGGCGTGGTCGAAGACTTGACGTGGGAGATCTATCGTGATACGTTGATCGAGCAATGCGAACAAGGCGTCGATTACTTTACGATTCATGCCGGCATCCGCCGCCATAACGTCCATCTGGCTGAGAAACGACTGTGCGGTATTGTGAGTCGCGGAGGAAGTATCATGAGCAAATGGTGCTTAGTGCACAATCAAGAAAGCTTCTTGTACGAACACTTCGACGACATCTGCGATATTTTGGCTCAATACGATGTTGCGGTTTCGTTGGGCGATGGTCTTCGTCCGGGATCGATCCAAGATGCGAACGATGAAGCTCAGTTTGCAGAGCTCGACACCATGGGCGAACTGGTTACCCGTGCTTGGGCGAAGAACGTGCAAGCCTTTATCGAAGGTCCGGGACATGTGCCGATGCACAAACTGAAAGAGAATATGGACCGTCAGATCGAGAAATGTCACAACGCACCGTTTTACACCCTCGGCCCTTTGGTGACCGATATTGCTCCGGGTTACGATCACATCACCTCGGCTATTGGAGCCGCACAGATTGGATGGATGGGCACAGCGATGTTGTGCTATGTCACCCCGAAAGAACATTTAGGATTGCCCGATAAAGAGGATGTGCGCGTAGGTGTGGTGACCTATAAGATTGCCGCCCATGCTGCCGACTTAGCCAAAGGTCACCCGGGTGCTCAAGTGCGTGATAATGCCTTAAGTAAGGCGCGTTACGAGTTCCGATGGAAAGACCAGTTCGATTTGTCGCTCGACCCGGAACGTGCTCAGACCTATTTCCATGCGGGACGTCATACCGATGGCGAATATTGCACCATGTGCGGACCGAACTTCTGTGCGATGCGCCTCTCGCGTGATTTGAAAAAGACGAAAGCTTTGCATGAGAACTTGTCGGATGAGCAGTCTTCGGATGAGAAGTTTTAAACCTCAAAAAAAGAATAAAGATGTTTTCTGAAGAATTAGAAAAAATAGATTGGAAAGAGACCACAGAGGCCATCTATTCTAAGACTGAAGCCGATGTGCAACGCGCATTGGCTAAAGACGGACAGCTGGATGTCAATGATTTTATGGCACTGATCTCTCCGGCTGCAGAACCTTATTTGGAAACCATGGCTCAGTTGAGCCGAATGTATACGCTTCGTCGGTTTGGGCGTACGATGTCGATGTTCGTACCGCTTTATCTGACGAACTCTTGTACCAACTCTTGTGTGTATTGCGGATTCCATATCAGTAACCCGATGAAACGCACCATTCTGACTGACGAGGAGATGGTCAACGAATATCGAGCCATCAAGAAACTTGCTCCGTTCGATAACCTATTACTCGTTACCGGAGAGAATCCTGTTGCTGCAGGGGTGCCTTACATCGCCCGTGCTCTCGATCTGGCGAAACCCTATTTCAGTCAGCTGCAAATTGAGGTGATGCCTCTTAAGGCAGAAGAGTATGCCGAGCTGGTCGGTCATGGACTGAATGGAGTGATCTGCTTCCAAGAAACCTACAATAAGGCCAACTATAATATTTATCACCCTCGTGGGATGAAGTCGAAGTTCGACTGGCGAGTGGACGGGTTCGACCGTATGGGACAGGCCGGGGTACATAAAATTGGTATGGGGGTCTTGATCGGACTGGAAGAATGGCGCACCGACGTGACCATGCTGGCTCATCATTTGCGTTATCTGCAAAAGCATTATTGGAAGACGAAGTATAGTGTCAACTTCCCACGGATGCGTCCATCGGAGAATGGCGGTTTTCAGCCGAATGTCATCATGAACGACCGTCAGTTGGCTCAGCTCACCTTTGCGATGCGTATCTTCGATCACGATGTGGATATCTCTTATTCCACCCGTGAATCGGCGGAGTTCCGCGATCACATGGCGACGTTGGGGGTGACCACCATGAGTGCCGAGAGCAAGACCGAACCGGGAGGATATTACAGCTACCCGCAAACGCTCGAACAGTTTCACGTCAGCGACGAACGTAAGGCACTGGAGGTGCAACAAGCGTTGCGTAAGCAGGGACGCGAACCGGTTTGGAAGGATTGGGATGCTTGTTTCGATCGCGCGTAAAAAAGAGAAAAGGTATGAGATATGATAGACAAGTCATGCTCCCGGAGATCGGAATCGAAGGGCAGCAAAAACTCAAACAGGCCAAAGTACTGTTGGTGGGGGTCGGGGGACTAGGGTCGCCCATTGCTCTCTATCTGACGGCCGTCGGGGTGGGGACGATCGGTTTAGTTGACGATGATCGGGTAAGCCTGACCAATCTGCAACGACAGGTCTTGTATACCGAGTCGGAGATCGATCGTTTAAAGGTCGACTGTGCTTCGGCTCGTCTTCAAGCGTTGAATAGCGAGACACAGATCAAGACTTACCCCATGCGACTGGAGCCCTCTAATGTGGCTTCGGTGGTTTCGGCGTACGATATCGTGATCGATGCTTGTGATAATTTCGAAACCCGCTATTTGCTCGATGAGGCTTGTGGGCAACTCGGTATCCCTTATGTTTATGGAGCGATCTCCGGATTCGAGGGACAAGTCTCTGTGTTTCATTATGGCGAAGATCCCAGATCTTATCGTCTGCTTTATCCCAATCGGGAGGTTTTGATCCAAACGACACCGTTCAAAGGTGTTTTAGGTGTAACGCCTGCTGTGACCGGAAGCATTCAAGCGTCCGAGGCCATTAAGATAATAACCGGCTGCGGTTCTGTGTTGAGTGGAAAGCTCTGGACCATCGATCTACGTACGTTAGAATCGCATATCATCGCTTTCTAACCGTATCGCATGAGCATTTCCCTCTTTGATGAAGGTGTATGAAAAGCCTATTGGTTTTCATGCACCTTCATGTTTAAAGACGATCATGCTGTTCTCAAAAACCTATCCTAACTCTTCTCCAATTGCTCGTTTTTGTTTATCTTGCAGACGTTTTAAGCCAATAGAGGCTGTTTAAAAACTCTGAACATGAAAAACATTAAACATTTAACTAGCAAACTACTACTGATTGGCTTTGTTTTAACTCTTTGTGGTGAAACAAATGCACAGATCAAGCTGACCGATAAGGGTCGCTCAAAATCAAGAATTGTATTAACAGAAGGTCATGCGGTCGATCGCACGGCGGCGACCTTACTACAAACGTTTGTGCAGCGTATCTCAAACTGTACACTACCTATTGTCGATCACACAACGCCCCGTCGAGGAGATGTGGTGATCGGGGGAGAAGTGACGCCCGACTTAAAAGGGGATGGCTTTTCGCTATCGACCCATAAAGGGATACTCACCATTGCAGGAAAAGATAACGGAACGGTTTATGGCGTCGTGACCTTGTTGGAACGCTATTTAGGAGTCGATTATTGGGGAGAGAACGAATATCGTTTGAAGGCAACGCCAACCATCGTCCTACCCGAAACGATTCAACTCGTGGATAATCCGGCTTTCCGCTACCGTCAAACACAGTTCTACGGCATGGTTAACGACTCAATCTATAAATGGTGGAACCGCCTTGAAGAGCCTAAGGAGGTCTTTGCTGCCGGTTATTGGGTGCACACATTCGACAAATTATTACCCTCGGCAGTCTATGGCGAGTCCCATCCCGAATACTATTCTTATTTCAAAGGCAAACGTCACCCGGGTAAGGCGAGTCAGTGGTGTCTGACCAATCCTGAGGTGTTCGACATTGTGGTGCAACGTCTGGATTCTATCTTCAAAGCAAATCCCGATCAGAAGCTCATTTGCGTGAGTCAGAACGACGGTAACTATACCAATTGTACTTGTCCCGATTGCAAGAAGCTCGACGACGAAGAGGGTGCACTCTCCGGAAGTTTGATTCATTTCATCAACCGTCTGGCGGCTCGTTTCCCCGATAAAGAGATTGCCACCTTGGCCTACCTTTACACCATGAATCCGCCGAAACATGTGAAGCCGTTGCCTAACGTGGTGATTATGTTGTGCGATATCGACTGTAATCGGGAAGTCTCACTTACCGAGAATGCTAGCGGACAAGAATTCACGAAAGCGCTCGAAGGATGGGCTAAACTCACTAATAATATTTTCGTTTGGGATTACGGGATCAACTTCGACAATTATTTGTCGCCTTTCCCTAACTTCCATATCTTACAAGATAACATTCGTCTGTTCAAGAAGAATCACGTGACCATGCACTTCTCACAGATTGCCAGCAATCGCGGAGGAGACTTTGCCGAGTTGCGTACCTACCTCGTTTCTAAGTTGATGTGGAATCCTGAAGCAGATGTTGATTCCCTAACGCATCATTTCTTAAATGGCTATTATGGTCAGGCCGGTCCTTACCTTTACCGCTACATCAAGATGATGGAAGGCGCGTTGATGGGTAGCGGGCAACGGTTGTGGATCTATGATTCTCCGGTATCGCACAAGCAAGGCATGCTGAAACCGGCATTGATGCGTCGTTACAACCGGCTCTTCGATGAGGCTGAAAAAGCGGTGGCTCACGATCCTCAATTCTTGGCTCGTTTGCAACGCACGCGTTTGCCTCTTCAGTATTCAGAACTGGAGATTGCACGTACCGAACCGACCATGGATGTCGACGATATCACCCGTAAGCTCAATCTCTTTGAAGAACGGGTGAAACAATTTAAGGTGCCGACGTTAAACGAACGCTCTAACTCTCCGGTCGATTACTGTCGCTTGTATCGCGAACGTTTCATGCCGGGCCGTGAAAAGAGTTTGGCACTTGGAGCTCCTGTTCAGTTCATCACTCCGCCGTCCGGACGTTATGCCGAGATCGGAGCAAAGGCGCTGACCGATGGTCTCTTCGGCGGGTCGACGTTTGTAGAGAGTTGGATTGGCTGGGAAGGTGTCGATGCATCGTTTGTCGTGGACTTAGGAAAGGTACAGTCGATCCACAGTGTCGAGACCGATTTCCTTCATCAGATTGGGGCTTGGATCTTGGCTCCTTTGAAGGTGGTTTACTCGTATTCGGAAGACGGAACGAACTATAAGGCTTGGGGAACGCACGACCTGCCCGAAGATCAGTCGAATGCTGTGAAGTTCATTGGCGTGAAGAGTGACTCACCGTCTCCGCTTAAGGCTCGCTATGTCAAAGTAGAGGTCACCGGAACAAAAGTGTGTCCGACGTGGCATTATGGAGTGGGGCATAACTCTTGGTTCTTTATTGATGAGGTCACAATAAAATAAAAAAAAGAGGGGTAGACGTTAGTAGTTTGCCCCTTTCGATTGTATTATTATATAAACATTCTAACATAAACAGTATCTATTACTTATGAATTTACAACCAAATGAAAGCACGCCTAGCCGTAGATCGGTTAGTCCTCTGTCTTGGGTTCCCACAGCCTATTTTGCTATGGGTCTTCCCTTTATCGCTATTAACCTCGTCTCTGTTTTCATGTTTAAGGATCTCGGTATTTCCGATACCCAGATTGCTTTCTGGACCTCCATCATCATGATGCCATGGACCTTAAAGTTCCTTTGGAGTCCGTTCCTTGAGATTTATAAAACCAAAAAATACTTCGTTGTCCTCACCCAGTTGTTGAGCGGCGTGCTCTTTGGAGTGGTCGCTTTCTCGCTGTTCTTCGATTATTTCTTCGCCATTAGTATCTCTACCATGGCGGTGATCGCTTTAAGCGGTTCAACCCACGACATTGCTTGCGATGGGGTGTATATGCAAGAACTCGATCAAGCCGATCAAGCTCGATATATCGGCGTACAAGGTGCTTTCTATAATGTGGCTAAGTTGGTCGCTAATGGTGGACTCGTTGCTCTTGCCGGTCAGTTGGCCGAGCATTTCGGAGCCATCGAAGGAGCACCGTTGAATGCTAATATGGGAGCTTATTCTACCGCTTGGATGGTGATCTTTGGCGTGATCTCCGCCATCTTGATCTTGATCGGATTCTATCACATGCGTATGTTGCCTTCCACTCAAAAGCCGGCTGTCGGTCATAAGACCTCTCGTGAGATCTTGAACGAACTGGTTTTGGTCCTTAAAAACTTCTTCTCAAAGAAACATATCGTTTACTATATCTTCTTCATCATCCTTTATCGTTTTGCCGAAGGATTCATTATGAAGATTGCACCGCTCTTTCTGCGTGCACCGCGTGCCCATGGTGGGTTAGGGTTGACTCTAACAGAGATTGGTACGCTGAACGGTATCTTCGGATCGGCGGCTTTCGTCCTCGGTTCTTTATTAGCCGGATTTTATGTTTCCCGTTTTGGGTTGAAGAGAACCTTGTTCTCTTTGTGCTGCGTCTTCAATCTTCCGTTTGTGGCTTACACCTTCTTGGCTGTTGTTCAACCGGAAAGCCTCTCGTTGATCGGAGCCTGCATTACCTTGGAGTATTTCGGTTATGGCTTCGGATTCGTCGGGCTGACTTTATTTATGATGCAACAGATTGCTCCGGGCAAACATCAGATGTCGCATTATGCCTTTGCTTCAGGGATCATGAATCTTGGAGTGATGCTTCCGGGAGCGGCGAGTGGTTACTTGAGCGACCTTTTAGGCTATCGTGATTTCTTTATTTATGTCTTGATCGCAGCTATTCCGGCGTTCATTATCACCTGGTTTATTCCATTTACTTACGACGATCAGAAAAAATAAGAAGCACCTATCGACATTTTTCCTATTTTTGTAGAAGATTTGGGAGATATAATGCATCTATAGCATAACATACAGAATATAGAAAGAAAAAAAATAACTAACTAAAACTACCACTTTAATGATGAGTTCAATTAAAATTGCAGGTCAGGCCCTGCCTTCAATGCCTTGGGAAGACCGTCCGGTTGATTGTAAAGATGTGGTTTGGCGTTGTTCTGCCAATCCGATTATTCCTCGTGATCTGCTTCCAACCTCGAACAGTATCTTCAATAGTGCTGTTGTTCCTTTTGAAGGTGGGTATGCCGGTGTGTTCCGTTGTGACGATACCAACCGTCGCATGCGTCTTCATGTGGGTTTCAGCAAAGATGCTGTGAACTGGGCAATCAACGAAGAACCGTTGACTTTTGAGTGCGATGACGAAGAGATCGGTACTTGGGTTTACGGTTACGATCCTCGCGTTTGTTTCATCGAAGATCGTTACTATGTGACTTGGTGTAACGGTTACCACGGTCCAACTATCGGTGTAGCTTATACCTACGATTTTGTGACGTTCCACCAGTTGGAGAACGCTTTCATTCCGTTCAATCGTAATGGTGTGATGTTCCCTCGTAAGATCAACGGTCGTTTTGCGATGTTGAGTCGTCCGAGTGATAACGGACATACCCCATTTGGAGATATCTTCTATAGCGAAACACCCGATATGGAATTCTGGGGACGTCACCGTCATGTGATGGCACCGGCACCATTCGAGAAGAGCGCATGGCAATGTACTAAGATCGGTGCAGGTCCTATTCCTATCGAGACCTCCGAAGGTTGGTTGCTTATCTATCACGGCGTGTTGGCTTCTTGCAACGGTTTTGTGTATAGCTTCGGTTCAGCTTTACTCGATCTAGACGAACCTTGGAAAGTGAAATACCGTTCAGGTCCATACCTTCTTTCGCCTCAAAAAGATTACGAATGTATGGGTGATGTACCTAATGTTTGTTTCCCATGTGCCGCTCTTCACGATGCTGACACCGGACGTATCGCCATCTATTATGGTTGTGCCGATACCGTGACCGGATTAGCATTCGGATATATCGATGAAATTATAGAATTTACAAAACGTACCAGTATCATTTAGAAATGAAGCATCGTTTATTAATTTATACTTTGGCTTTCTCTCTTTTACCCTTCGGGGTAAAGGGCGAAAGCCTTTCGTGTTTACAGGCTGACCGGCAGACCGATCAACAGACCGATCAGAAATTGCCGGTCGACTATGTTGATCCGTTCATTGGAACCACCAATTTTGGGGCGACCAATCCGGGTGCAGTCTGTCCGAACGGCTTAATGTCGGTGGTACCATTCAATGTGATGGGATCGTCGGACAATAAGTACGATAAAGACGCTCGTTGGTGGTCGGCTCCTTACGAGTACCACAACACCTATTTTACCGGTTATTCGCATGTCAACTTAAGTGGCGTAGGGTGTCCCGACCTGGGATCACTTTTACTGATGCCGACGACCGGTGCTTTGAATGTCGATTACAAAGACTACGGGAGTAAATACAAAGACGAAAAAGCCTCACCGGGTTACTATACCAACTTCCTCACCAAATACGGCATTCGTACCGAGGTGACTGCCACCCCACGTACCGGATTGTCTCGTTTCACGTTCCCCAAGGGAGAAAGCCATATCATCCTCAACTTGGGTGAAGGGCTGACTAACGAGACGGGCGCCATGGTTCGCCGGGTGAACGATCGTGAGATTGAAGGCATGAAGTTGCTCGGCACCTTTTGCTATAATCCGCAAGCCGTCTTCCCGATCTATTTCGTGATGCGCGTCAGCAAAGCACCTAAAGCCACCGGCTTTTGGAAGCGTCAACGTCCGATGGTCGGTGTAGAAGCCGAGTGGGACAAAGATAGTGGCAAGCTAAAGCTCTACCCGGGTTATGGTAAAGAACTGGCCGGAGACGATGTTGGTGCCTATTTCACGTTCGACACGGAAGAAGGCGAGCAGCTCGAAGTCCGGATGGGCGTCTCATT
>JBKEDO010000007.1:0-40775 GCA_047975405.1 Bacteroides sp. | reverse complement strand
TCATCAAGAGGACGACCATCTTTATATTGCTGACGAACAGATATAAATCGACTGGTCTTATTATAAAGTTTAACATAGTCTGAGGTACTTACATCACACTGATAAGCATAACCATCCTCATTAAAAGTTTTAGTCACGGTGTAGTAATTCGTTTGTGCGTGAGTAACACCAAAACATGCTAGAAGAATAAAAGTAAATATTATTTTCATTATAAATCAACCTATTAGTTATTCAATTTTTTGCTGCCAGAATAAGAACATGTAATTAAGCTTATTACCCTCCGATGTTGGACGGAAATAAATATGTTTTTTGATTTCAACCTCAATATTACGATAGATAGACAAGGGAACTGTAGCAAAAGGATCAAATGTGACAAAATTAAATTCAACATCCGCAACTTTACCTGTAGTAGAGTCTATATATAACGAGATCGTTAGAGACTTACCTTTTAGTCGTTTCTTATCAAAAGATTCAAAAGCATTCTTTACGATTGAATAACATTTTGGCCTTGTCCAAGATTCATCCTCTACATGATAAGACCGAGGCATATTATAAAACTTATCATCAAGAGGACGACCATCTTTATATTGCTGACGAACAGATATAAATCGACTGGTCTTATTATAAAGTTTAACATAGTCTGAGGTACTTACATCACACTGATAAGCATAACCATCCTCATTAAAAGTTTTAGTCACGGTGTAGTAATTCGTTTGTGCGTGAGTAACACCAAAACATGCTAGAAGAATAAAAGTAAATATTATTTTCATAATTAAATGCCAATTCGTTATTTGCAAGAAATAAGTAAAAACAAACTAGTAAGTATCTTAAATCGTTTTTATAAGATTAATATTTTATACTTTGAGCCAAAAGTATAAAACATTATTATCTAAAAGCAATTGCATCAAATGTTAGATAGCATATTTATATATTTTTCAACAAAAATCTTCTTCCATTATATTAGATAATAAATAAAGTCTTACCAAACAGTAGAAGCCCGATTCATGTTCACCCACTTGGATGTGGCATTTCATATTTAAGCATAAACATTTGACAGATATAATTGTAAAAAGACAATTATTCTAATTGAGGACGAGCACGTCTATAATTATAACACATCCGCAATGGCTGTTACCACATCCAGACTAACAGAAAAAAAACAACGTTGATAAAATAATCCACAGATCAAGGATAATCCTTGCCATGTGCTTAAAATACACGAACAAGGCCAAAGCCTAAAGATTCCACTAGTTCTAGATTTCAACATATTCTCATCAAAGAATTGATGAAAGACATAGCACACCTATACAACTGACTCTTATAATTTTATCTTTCCATTTTGTCATTTACTAGTTCTTTTTCCAATAAATTCCACATGCTAAGGTTGAATATTTATAACTATAAACAAACCCTAGCCACGCCACAATTGAATGGCTATCTGCTTCAAGTGCAATTCATCCCCCAAAATTGTCAATCCAATCGTGTCACAGATTCAGCTTCCGAATGGTGGAAGGATCAAAGAGCCGACCGAACTAACTAAAGGGACAGCCGAAACGAGTATAAGAACGATCCGGAGGAGGATTAGGAGCTCCACGAACGGTCGCACAACCCGAATAAGGACTAACACCACCCGAATGACGACTAGTATCATCTGAATAATGGCTAACATTTCCCCAATAATGGCTTAGCATTGTCGCATAAGCGGTCTCGTGAATGATCGCATGAGCGATCGCATGAACGATCGTACAACAAGACCGATCATCAAAAAATCGTTCATCAAAAAATCGTTCATTTAAGACCAAGTTAGAAGAAAATCGTTCTTCGGGAGATTGACCACCCGGAGATTGATCGCCAAAAAATTGATTAACAAGCAATCGATGATCAAAAACTGGCCTGCGGTAGAGTTGCTCGGCAGGATGCAATAAAGCACAAGAATGACCTACAGAGGGTCGTAAATCACAAGCATGGCCATCATGAGACTGATTGGTAGGAGGCCGTGAATCACAAGATTTGTGCGCACAAGACTGATTACCATGAGATTGACCAGCACAAGAATGATTACCATGGGGTTGGCTAGCACAAGTTTGCCCCACAGAATGGTCGTCAATAGAAGATTGGTCAACAGAAGACTCATCAATAGAAGGTTGACCGACGCAAAGGCAATTGATAGGGGGTCGAGCGATAGGAGATCGAGCAATAGACGTCTTAGGCTCTTTAGCATCACTCGGCAAAGTCTTTTTCCGCTCATCTTTAGTTTGTTGAGAATTCGGAATGGCGGCCCTTTCAATTTGGGGAGTTCCGCCAGGACTCTTTGCTGTTTTTTCTTTTTTTCTCTCTCTAATCTTATATAGAGATATATTATTAATCTTTGCGCACGCGTATGTAGAAAATTCATCGCTATCATTCAGCGAGTTACGCGTTTCTTTAACTTCATTTTTTACATTGTTTAACTCATTCGACTTATTTTGCGACTTTTTTCTCCTATCGTCTATCTGTAATATATTTTCTTTATTTGGTAGCTTTTCCATCTTCAACCGAAGCATAAAATCGGTCACTTCCGGCGAAAAAAACTCTGTTCCGTCGACCACAAACAAGCCATAATTTTTAATAATATTCACCAGGAAATTGACACGGACACCGACTTGGCGTGCCACGGAAGAAAGTAGTTCCAACGGAAAACGATAATCCTCTTGTCGTCGGAGGAGTTTTTTCAACATCGAGTAGGCTCCATAACCAATCACACCTTCGTTGTCGATCAATTTTAATAGCGACTCATTCGTCAACCCCAAGTCTTCAGCAAGCGTCAAACCTCGTTTTTTCATTTCAGATTTTAGATTTCAAATTTTAGACTTTAGATTTTGGTTAAGAGCCTTTTCATTTCTATTCAAAACGACTACTCTATTTAAAGTTTTTCGATCTCTATTAGGATGATCTCAAGTTCTATTCAAACAAGGCCAACCTCTATCAAAGGTCGTTTCACTCTCCATCTAAAGCTCTTTCAGTTGTGGTTGTAATCGCATGATTTGCGGTGCAATCGTTACACAAATATACGGTAAATTTTAAGGAATTGTACTCCTTCTTTTTGCCTATTTTGAGCAATGTAAAACAAACGTTAAATGGCTACGTTGTTTTAGAAATAAGACTAGACGAGTATACAAAGAAAAAAGACAACAATAAAACAAAAATCACCTTTGAACACTTTTATTCAAAGCAAATACCCTGTTTTTGTTTTAAATAAATCCAGACAATCGCAAAAAGAATCATCCTTTTCAGAAGAAGATACGATGAATACAGGAGATGACAGAAGAGAAAAATAAACATTATATAACATTTCATTTAACAAAATTTGTATTATAAAAAAACACAACAAATAGATTCCTAAAACAACCTACGGTCATTGCGTTTCTGAAGTACGGTCGTTATGCCGCTGAAGTGCGGTCGTTGCGTTTCTAAGGTGCGGTCGTTATGGCGCTGAAGTACGGTCGTTATTTTCCTAACATACGGTCTTTTTACTCGTGAAGTACAATGATTATCCCTTTAACAACCAGAGTCTAATTTGGATTAAATTTGGATTAAAATTAAATTAGAATTAGACTCTTATCACATGATATAAAATGAGATTAAAAAACAGAATTAAGATAATATAGAACTAGAATGACGTCATAAAACTAGAATGGCGTCATCAAACGAGAATGACGCCATTGAATTAGACTTAGAATTAGAATTAGCCTTATAATTAGAATCGAGCATTGATCGTAAAGCCGAGACTACGCAAAGAAGGTTGCATATAACTATCTATCGAAAGGAAATTTCCTTGTGTTGAATCAGTCAGTTCCGGATCGAAAGGGGCTTTACAATAAAGCATAAAGAGATTTCTACCGGTAAAAGAGAGACGAAGACCTTTAACAAACTTCACCCAGTTCTCTATAGGAAGATCGTAAGCCACAGAGAGTTCTCCCAAGCGCACATTCGTTGCGCTGTACACATAGTTCGTCTCAATGGAGGATCCCGACGTAAAGTAGTTTTGCGCATCAATTTGTTGTCCACTAACCCAAACGCCACCATTATCACGAGCCTCTCCGCTCCTTTCGGAAACGCCATACGAATCTAAATTGGCTTCTGTTCTCGACAAACAGATCCCTCCAAAACGTGCTCTAAGCATTAAGCCAAAAGTAAAACGTTTCCACGAATAGGTATTCGACCAACCTAGTTGCCATTTAGGATTAATATTACCCAATTTCACTCGATCTATTGAGCGACTCAGTTGGTCAAAAGGGCCAACCTCAATCTGCCCCGATTCGTCTCTGAAATAATCGTAACCGTATAAAGTGCCCCACTCTTCGCCATCTTTCAATAAATAAGCGCCATACTCACCATCAATATCGTGAGGTCCTTTAACTAACGATCGATTTAAAGAGAAACTGAGACTAGATTGCCAAAGATTCTTCCCAAAATCTTGACGATAATTAATTAAAGCCTCAAAACCTTTATTCTGTAACCGATAAGGGTATAAAACAAAAGGGTCTTTGACAGGCACCCAATCGTTAAGATCAGCGACTGTTTTATAGCCGGTCAGTGTAAATTCTATTTTATCCTCAAAGAGGCGCCCATTAACACTTAGTTCGTACAATTTCTTTCTGTTTAACTCAGGATCAAGCCAAGAAGTAGAATACAATTCTGGGGCATTTAATTGATCACTATAAGTTGCATTTAAATTTAAATAAGAGAGAGTGGACGATTTCAACGAAAATATTTCCGAAAGAACTAATGAAGCCTCAACACCTATTGAAGATAGCCTACGATCAAACTTGGGAATAAAAGAATGACTTGAAGAAAAGTCCCAACTTTTTTTCATTGATAGAAAAAACTTGTTATCATACCCAACACCAATCATTGATGAGAGACTTTTCATTCGAGAAGTGAATTTTAAATAATCTTCGGAGACAAGTTCGCCTGATTTTAAATGAGAACTTTTATCGTCGAAAGCGGATTTTCTTTTGAAAGAAGAAAAATCTAACTGACCGGAGAATGTAAAACGCTTAATCTTTCTCTCGAAATCCAACGCTATTTGATTAAACATCAAACTAAAACGATGATCATAGGATCCATAAAACTCAGGAGATGGATCGAACATACAGTATACTTGTTCATGAACAACATGACCATGATCATATCTAGACTTCGCGGACAACATCATCCAATCGGTTATTTTAAACGTTAATGCTCCACTCAACATATAACGTTTTTTATTCTTGTCATCACGCCTACGATTAACGATCCAATAAGGGTTATAAAAACGCCCGATCTCATAATCTTTAAGATATTGTGATCCGCTCTTAGCCTCACTGAGTTTTGCACCACGAGGAAAGAGGTAGAGATTGGGCAATGGATTATCTGAACAACGTTGTTCGTCTATCTTCATATAATGGCCCGATAAATCAATTTGAAGTCGCCCATCAAAAAGATTAGAGGTATTTCTTACCATAAAATTATAACGATCGACCTCATCTTTTGGCAGTAAGTTCTGACCGTTGGTCATTCCCAATGAAGCATATGTCTGATTGTATCGGTTACCTCCCGAAACGCTCAACGTATTCATAGCAGTAAATCCCGTTTGGAAAAAATCAGTCGGATCATATTCCGAGTGCGTTGTAAGCTTCTCTCCCCAGCTGGCAGCATAACCCGAACTGGGCGGACCGTACGACTGTTGAAGTTTAGGTAGCATATACGGAGAGTTGTACATCGTTGAATGAACATAATTAACCCTCAACTGTCCAACATGACCGCGTTTCGTCTGAATCAAGATAGCACCATTGGCGGACAAACCGTTGAAGACCTGCGAAGGATCGAAACCCTTAACCACCGAGATCGATTCGATATCTTCTAAATCGAAGCAAGACATGCCATCATAAGTTTGGGAAGAACAAGGATAAAGGTAAAAGCCACTATTGATAAAATTAAACATTGGCATGCCATCGACAATATATAGTGGTGTACTATAGAAGCTCAAAGCATTTGCCCCTCTAATCCGTACATAAGGAGCAGCCCCGACCCCATTGGAGTTCGTATAAATATCCAACCCCGGAACTTTACCCGCCAAAGTATTCATCAAATGATAATCTTTTACTGTAGAAAAGTCCGATGGATGTAAAGTAACCATTGAACTCTTTTTAGTTAGCGGAATCGTATCTTGCTGGTCAGCTGACACTTGAAAAGAGAAGACGGGTAACCCTCCCACAAACGAGAGTGCCAGAAGTGTTCTTTTAATCCTGAAAAAGTCTATAAAACCTTTTTTCAAGAAAATAGTGTGTTTCATTAAATATAATCTTAAATAAATTATAAATACAGATAAATATCTGACAGCATCAATTGCACTGCAGAATAAAGAATAGCCAAGGTTTGATATACATCATCACCCCTTTGAATTTTACATGCCGCTCGCTTCAGCTTTCATCCCAATCTTCAACTCGCGCAGGGAATCAAAATGTTTAAGTACGCCGAAAAGCATTACAACAAGGTACTTATAATCATTATTAGTTATTTGTAATTTGATTGTTAATGTATAATCCTTGACACTATCGTTTAAATTCAATTAGAATCGAGCATTGATCGTAAAGCCGAGACTACGCAAAGAAGGTTGCATATAACGATCTATCGAAAGGGAATTTCCTTGCGCTGAATCAGTCAGTTCCGGATCGAAAGGGGCTTTACAATAAAGCATCAAGAGATTTCTACCGGTAAAAGAGAGACGAAGACCTTTAACAAACTTCACCCAGTTCTCTATAGGAAGATCGTAAGCCACAGAGAGTTCTCCCAAGCGCACATTCGTTGCGCTGTACACATAGTTCGTCTCAATGGAGGATCCCAACGTAAAGTAGTTTTGCGCATCAATTTGTTGTCCACTAACCCAAACGCCACCATTATCACGAGCCTCTCCGCTCCTTTCGGAAACGCCATACAAATCTAAATTGGCTTCTGTTCTCGACAAACAGATCCCTCCAAAACGTGCTCTAAGCATTAAGCCAAAAGTAAAACGTTTCCACGAATAGGTATTCGACCAACCTAGTTGCCATTTAGGATTAATATTACCCAATTTCACCGGCTCTTCTGAGCGATGCAACGTGTGATCAGGGAAAACTTTGATTTGCCCCGATTCATCTCTGACATAATCGTAGCCATATAAAGTGCCCCACTCTTCGCCATCCTTCAACGAAGAAAAGCCATATTCGGCGCCAAGATCTTGAGAAGCTTCAACCAACGATCGATTTAAAGAGAAGCTGAGACTCGATTGCCAAAGATCCTTCCCAATATTTTGACGATAGTTAATGAAAGCCTCAAGGCCTTTATTCTGCAACTGATAAGAGTATAAGTAAGAATTGTCTTTAGAAGACAGCCATTCGTTAAGATCAGTTATTGTCTTATATCCGGTCAGTGCAAACTCAACTTTATCATCAAAGAGTTTCCCATTAATGCTTAATTCATACAACTTTTTTTTATTCAATGAAGAGGTTGTAGGATGAACAAAATAAGACATTTCCGGATAATTACACTGTTCGCTATAAACGGCATTTAGACTCAAAGAAGAGAGGACCGATGATTTTAAATGAAAAACGTCCGAAAGCATAAATGACGCTGAAATACCCGTTGAGGATAATTTACTATCAGATTCAAAAAGAAGATGGTCGACTGCCGGAATATCCCAGCTTTTTTTCATCGATAACAAAAACCAATTATCATATTCAACATTAAGCATTGATGAGATGTTTCTTATTCGATTGGTTTGTTGTGAATAACTTTCAACCATTTTTCTTGGATTATCGAAATTGTATTTTACATCATCGAAAATATATTGATGCGTGAAAGAAGAAAAATCCAACTGCCCGAATAATGCAAAACGCTTAAATTTCTTCTCAAAATTTAAAGCCAATTGATGAAACGTCAAAGTATATTTATTGTCAAGATAATGATGCAATCCATAATATGGATAATTAACGCTTTCATTTTGTTCATCAGTCATATCCACCCGATCAAATCTCGATCTTGCTGTTAACGTCATCCAATCTGTAACCTTAAGCATCAACGATCCACTCAACATATAACGTTTTTTATTATTCTCATCAAGACAGCGATTGATCAACCAATAAGGATTATGAATATTCATCGTTCTATAATTTTGAAACCAAACATCCATAGGTAAACCCGTTTGAAGATCGGTCGTTGCATAATCTGTGACATATTGTGATCCGATCTTGGTTTCATTGAGTTTTTCGCCACGAGGAAAAAGATAAAGACTAGGAATCAGATTACGAGAAGAGCCTTTTTCCTTTATCTTCATATAATGTCCCGATAAATCAATTTGAAGTCGCCCATCAAAAAGATTAGAAGTATTTCTTACCATAAAATTATAACGATCGATCTCATCCTTCGGCAGTAAGTTCTGACCGTTAGCCATTCCTAATGAAGCATACGTTTGATTATATCGATTACCCCCCGAAACACTCAACGTATTCATAGCAGTAAATCCCGTTTGGAAAAAATCGGTCGGATCGTAAGCCGAGCGCGTTGTCAGCTTCTCTCCCCAACTAACCGCATCAGTGGGACTGACCGGACCATACGACTGTTGAAATTTAGGTAGCATATACGGAGAGTTGTACATGGTCGAATGAACATAATTAACTCTCAACTTACCAACGTGACCGCGTTTGGTTTGAATCAAGATAGCTCCATTGGCCGAAAGGCTGTTGAAGACCTGCGAAGGGTCAAATCCCTTCACCACCGAAACCGATTCGATATCTTCTAAATCGAAGCAGGACATGCCATCATAAATTTGAAAAGAATAAGGAGCGTCATAAGAGCGGTTTTCGAAATTAAACATTGGCATGCCATCGACGATGTACAGCGGTGTACTATTGAAGGTCAAAGCATTTGCCCCTCTAATCCGTACATAAGGAGCAGCCCCGACCCCATTGGAGTTCGTATAAATATCCAACCCCGGCACTTTACCTGCCAAAGTATTCATCAAATGATAATCTTTTACTGTAGAAAAGTCCGATGGATGTAAAGTAACCATTGAACTCTTTTTAGTTAGCGGAATCGTATCTTTCTGATCGGCTGATACTTGAAAAGAAAAGACGGGCAATCCTCCCACAAGCGAGAGCATCAAAAGTACTCTTTTAATCCCAAAAGAATCTATAATGCTTTTTTTTAGGAAAGTAGTGTGTTTCATTAGTTATATTCTTAAGTAAATTCTGTCTACAAATAGTTATTCAACAGCATCAATAATACTGTCGAATAATGAATTCACAAAAGTAATACAAATTAGAAATTTAAAACAAGTAAACCCTCAATTATTTTTATTATCCAAAGGCTATAATGCAGATTTCTCCCCGGCAATAATTTGAAGATAACGCTTCTGAACCGATGGATCATCAATAGGATTTCCTAAAGCCACAATCTTTCGATCACGATCTAATAAAAAGGTACGGAAAGGAGATTCATCGGGAAAATGGTTGAGTTTATTGAGCAGATCCTCCTCATCAATACAAACCGGGAAATTAAACCGATGCACCTTCAACTGCTCCACAAGGGCTTCCCGTCTCTCGGGATGAAAGAAAAACAGGCAAGTCACTCTTCCATTCGAGAACGAACGAAGCTCATCAATGAATGCTTTCCAAGATTGCAAAGGCAAATCGTTCGTCGAGCAACACAGACGATCCAAATAAGTCACCACCGTATAGTCGGTACGTTTAATGCTATACGTGCGCACAGAATCGCCTTCGAAGGATTCAAACACGGAATCGGCCGGCAGATAAACGGTCTTCCCGGTCCACTCTCGCATCAGATTGGACAATCGTCGATGTTCGGAATTCATGCAAGAAGCACAACAGACAAAGACTAAACAAAGGTATAGTAATGTTCGCATAAGATTCAAAATAATAGTGAGACACGGAAATAGAAATAGTGAGACACAAAAATAAGATTTAATCTAACAAAAAGCAAACAGAGAGTTCATAAAAAGCGAACGAAAATCTTTCTATTGATTTTTGTCTTCAGAAAATCAGGAAATGAGATCGTCAGATCTAAATCCACCAGCTTCAGCCCAAAGAGGTCCTCGTCTCTTGGGTTTAAATCACCCACCGGGCAAAATCCTAATAAATGAGGATTGGGTATGCTCCGAATTTGTTCTAATTTTGCGCCACATTTATTAAAGAGACCCATTATGATCAAACTACTCTGCTTAATCCCATTTTTCTCACCGGCAACTCCCGACCACAATCCGGATACCCTCTCGACTAAACAGATTAAATTGGAAGAAATCACCGTAACCGGATTCAAACAGCGGGATAATCGACTGGAAGCTCTTTCGGTATCGAACCTCAACAGTCGCTTCTTGAAGAATCATGAGATTGTCAGCGTTAAAGATCTGAGCGCTTTACTCCCGAACTTCTATATGCCCGATTACGGGTCGAAACAAAATTCGCCCATCTATATTCGTGGCATCGGGTCGAAGATCAATGCTCCATCGGTCGGTTTTTATGTCGATGGTGTACCACACTTTGAGAAATCGGCATTCGACATCGACTTATCGGACATCAGCAATATTGAAGTCTTACGTGGCCCGCAAGGGACTTTATACGGACGTAATGCCATTGGAGGGATCATTAATATTTATACCCATTCGCCACTCGATTACCAGAACACACGACTGAAGGTGGGATATGGCAGTCGAAACGATATCAGTGTCCAACTCTCCGATTACCGCAAGCTATCGGATAAATTCGGATTGGCAGTCAGCGGACGGTATCACCATCATGATGGTTTTTTCAATAATCTCTTTTTGGACGAGAAAGCCGATCGGATGAATGAAGGAGTCGGACGCTTAGGATTGGTTTGGAAACCTAGCGAACGGTGGACTTGGAAATGGAACACCTCGTTTAACTATTCTACGCAAGGGGGATATCCTTATGGCGTCTACGACAAGGAGACAGGCGCCACCTCATCGGTAAACTACAACCGTTATAGTTCGTATCGAAGAGGGTTGTTCACCACCGGACTCAACGCTCAATATCAAGGAAAGGGATTTAGCTTAAACAGTCAGACGTCGTTTCAACAGCTCACCGATCGCCAAGGGATTGACCAGGATTTTACAACAAAAGATTTGTATTATGTGATCCTACGCATGAACCAACGGATGTACAGTCAGGAGCTGACTTTTAAATCGACTACGGAAAGTCGCTACCAATGGGTAACCGGAGTCTTTGGATTCCGACAGGAAACCAACAACCGGCTCGAGACACAATACATCAGCAAAGCGTATAGTACTCCGAAATTTTACGATATCCCCATTACGGGATTGGCACTCTACCATCAATCGAGCTATAATTTCTGGAAGGGGCTGACAGCCAGCATCGGTTTGCGTTACGATTATGAGCACGCTAAAGATCATTACGAGGCTTATCAAAAACCACTCCAGACGGAAGGAAATGGCGAACTGAAAAGCTCTTTCGATAGTCGCTTGTCGTTCAAGCAATTCACGCCGAAATTCACCTTGCAGTATCTTTTCCCGGAGAAACATCTCATCTATGGATCAGTGGCCAGAGGTTATAAAGCCGGTGGGTTTAATACGAGCTTCCAGAAAGAGGACGAGCGGACCTTTAAACCTGAATATAACTGGAATTACGAACTCGGCACAAAACTCTCTCTACTGAATGAACGGCTGACCGTTGATCTTTGTCTGTTCTATATTGACTGGCGCGACCAACAGATTGCTCAGATTGTTCCGGGAGTGGGAAATATCCAACGAAATGCCGGACACTCCGTGAGCAAGGGAATGGAATTCTCGATGATGGCACGCCCGAATAAGAATTTGCGTCTGTCATTGAACTATGGATACACGCATGCTACATTCTTGGATTACAAGAAAAACGACGAAGTGGACTATTCCGGCAATGTGCTGCCTATGGTTCCCCGTCATACGTTATCGGCCAATGTGGACTACTCGTTTTACGACTTGTTTCACGCAATTGACCGTCTGACGATTAGCAGTAACCTCACCGGAACGGGATCGATCTACTGGAATGAAGATAACAAAGCTAAACAAACGTTCTATGCGCTATTGAATATGAAGATGACAGCCGATATTGGACGAATCAGTTTGGAACTATGGAGTAAAAATTTGACAAATACCGATTACTTAAGTTATTATTTCGTAACTTCGAGCGCTTATGCGCAAAAGGGTAAACCCTTCGCTATCGGAACATCAGTGATTTATAATTTTTAAACAAACATGATTCATCGTATCACACAACACATTAATGTCCTCAAATCAGACCAAACTTTTAATTTAGGCACGTTCTTTTTTCTTTATATTGCTCAGGCCATCCCGATGAGTTTTTTCTCCACCTCCATCCAAGTGGTGATGCGACAGGAGAATTACTCGCTATCGGCCATCGCCTTGTTGCAAATCATCAAGTTGCCTTGGATTCTGAAATTTCTATGGTCGCCAATGGTCGACCGCTATTGCAATACCTACAACGGCTATAAGCGGTGTATCATCTTTTTTGAGATCACTTATGCCCTATTGGTCTTATCGACCAGCTTTTTCGATATTGGCGATCATTTCTACCTCATCCTCGGATTGGTGATCTTAGCCTTAAGTGCATCGGCCACACAAGACATCGCCACAGATGCGCTAGCCGTTCTCTCCTTTAAGCGTGAGGACAAGAGCTTGATCAACAGTATGCAGTCGATGGGAAGCTTTGGCGGTGCGCTCATCGGTAGCGGCTTATTGCTCTTAGCTCTTCAGCACTATGGATGGAGCACGGTCGTTCCGGGATTAAGCTTATTCGTCATCATGGCGATGATTCCGCTACTATTCAATAAAAAGATCATCATTACCCCGAAAAAAGAAAGTCAACGCGCTCGTTGGAGTGATTTTATCTGGTTCTTTACTCGAAGGAGCATCTGGAAACAGATCGGCTTCTTAGTGCTTTATTATTCGAGCATCATCGGCACACTATCGGTGCTTCGTCCGTATCTGGTCGACTTAGGGTATTCGATGAAGGAGATTGGAATCATGAGTGGGGTGATCGGTACGGCAGCAGCCTTTATCACCTCTTTCATCGCCGGTTTTATCGTTCGCCGCATTGGTCGCGAACGGGCTCGGTTATGGTTCTCAATTTATATCCTACTCACCGCCCTCTACTTTATCGTACTCTCTTATGAGACCCCTAGTCGCTGGGAACTTTATCTCGGTATTGTCTTATTGTGGAGCAGCTACGGTATGGCTACCATCGTGGTCTATACCACAGCGATGGATGCCGTACGACCGGGGAAAGAAGGAACTGACTTTACCATACAAACGGTTTTAACGCATCTCAGCGGATTAGTCATGGCAGTGGTCAGTGGTGCTATAGCCGATCATTTAGGCTACAACGGACTCTTTATCTTTGAAGCTTCGCTAGCTGCCCTTTCAGTGGTTTATATTCTCGTTTTCTTCCGAAAAAAGGAAACCATAATCATATCTTCTCATGAATGCTAATTTAATAGAAAAATATAATGTGCCGGTGCCACGATACACCAGTTACCCACCGGCTAACTACTTCGCTCCTTACACCGAAGAGGCTTATCGTCAAGCCATTACCGAATCGAACGATGCTATCGATCACCGCATCTCGTTCTATATTCACATTCCGTTCTGTCGTCACCTTTGTCACTACTGCGGATGCAACTCTTATCCGATGATGAAGTCGGAGGTGGTGGACCGTTATGTGGAAGCCTTGCATCGGGAGATCGATCTTCTCCTTCCATTGCTCAATCGGGAGCGTCAGGTGGCTCAGATTCACTATGGCGGAGGGAGTCCGACGGCTCTTCCCATCAGTCAGCTGAAAGAACTGAATGCTCATCTGCTTGAGGGGTTCACCACGATCGAACGACCGGAGATCGCCATTGAGTGTCACCCGGGGTATCTTAATGAGAACGATTGGCAAGAGCTGACTCAGTCGGGCTTTAACCGTTACAGTCTCGGGGTGCAAGATTTTAATGAAGCCGTTCTTAAAACGGTCAACCGACGACCGTCGTTGTTACCTTTGGAAACGATCTTTGCTATCCTCCGCGAGAGTGGCGCAAGCATCAACATGGACTTTCTGTATGGCTTACCTTTGCAAACGGTAGAGAGCTTTGCCGAAAGTATTAAGAAGGCCATTCGCTTATCTCCCGACCGTTTGGTCACCTTTAGCTATGCGCATGTGCCTTGGGTCAACAAACGTCAGTCGATCTTAGAGAAAGCGGGATTGCCGACCGGCGAGCTCAAAAGTGCCTTGTTCACTGAAGCCTCACGGCTCTTGCACGAAGCGGGTTATCGCTCCATCGGCATGGATCATTTTGTACGACCAAACGACGAACTGAGTCTGGCACTCGACACCAAACAGTTGCATCGCAACTTCCAAGGGTATTGTACGCGACGAACCACTGCTCAGGTCTATGCCTTCGGCGTCACAGGAATCAGTCAGCTACACACCGCTTATACCCAGAACACAAAAGATATTGAAAGTTATATAGAGACCGTAGAATCGGGACACTTGCCGGTCGTAAAAGGTTACACGCTAAACTCTGAAGAACAGCTGACACGTGAGGTCATTGAGAGTTTAATGTGTAATTATGTGATTCATTGGGACGAAATTGCGCAACGGATGAATACCGATCGCGCAACGTTGCAGGCAGCCACCGCATTCGACCAACAGAAATTGAAACAGTTTGCCGCCGACGGACTGATCACTTATAGCGATGAAAAGATACAGATGACTGAATCCGGATCACCGTTTGTCCGGAATGTGGCCGCTTCGCTCGATAAGCTAATGCTAAATTCGGCGAAGACGTTTTCAAAACCAATATAGATAAGAGATCAAGAGATAAAATAAGAAATCAAAAGATCAAATAAGAGATTAAGAGATCAAGAAGTTAAGAAGTTAAGAGAAAAAGAAGTCAAGAAATCAAAAGAAAAGATAGAGATAAAGATAGAAATAGAGAGATGGGGATAGATAGAGAAACGGGGATGGGAATAGACATGAAGATGAAAATGGATATAGAAATGAAAATAGAGAGGAATGATCAACAAACGCCTGAGGTACGCCAACGTGAAGTGGTGGTGATCGGCGGGGGACTGACGGGATTAACCACAGCATTCTATGCTCTAGAACGTCATAAAGATGTAGAGGTTGTGGAATGCAGCCACCGAACAGGGGGACAAATACATTCCTTTCACGAACAAGGTTTTACGTCCGAGAGCGGCCCTAATACCGGAGTGATTTCCCATCCGGAAGTGGCCGAATTGTTCGAAGCTTTAAACCCGGACTGTCTGTTGGAGACCGCTCGTGAGAGTTCGAAGAAAAGACTGATCTGGAAAGGCCATCGGTTTCATGCTTTACCTGCCGGTTTAATGGGGGCAGTCACAACTCCACTGTTCAGCTGGTATGATAAGTTTCGCATCTTAGGCGAACCTTTTCGTGCTAAAGGAACCGACCCGAATGAGAGTGTCGGAGCATTAGCTCGCCGCCGCCTAGGAAAATCTTATTTAAACTATGCTGTCGATCCATTTTTATCGGGAGTCTATGCCGGTGACCCACTAAAGCTAGTCACCCGTTATGCCCTACCCAAACTTTATCAACTGGAACAAGCGCATGGTAGTTTCATCAAAGGGGCTCTGGCTAAAGCTAAAGCTCCCAAGAGCGAACGGGACAAACGAGCCACCAAAAAGGTCTTTTCGATGAAGGGGGGATTGGAATCGTTGGTACAGGCGTTAGCTCACCGGATTGGCGACGAGCGCATCACGCTTAATGCTCAGCAAATCATTGTTTCTCCCGACGAAAAGGGTTGGAAGGTTAGCTATAACGCTACGGATGGAGTCATGCACACGATTCGGTGTCAAAAGGTGATCACCACGGTCGGTGCGTATGCCCTACCCGATCTATTACCTTTCGTCCCGAAAGAAGAGATGCAACACATCAGCAATCTACACTATGCCCCGGTGGTACAAGTGGCTGTTGGCTTCCGGTCGACCGATGGAATCGATTATCCGGCTTTTGGGGGATTGATCCCCTCTTGTGAACAGAAAAAGCTACTCGGCATTCTGTTCCCTTCGGCTTGCTTTACCGATCGGGCGCCTGAGGGTGGTGCCCTTCATGCTTGCTTCTTAGGTGGAGTACGCCATCCGGAAATCGTAAAAATGAGCGATGAAGAGATCCGGTCACTCATTGAAGAGGGAATGACCGACTTACTTAAATATCACCCCAAGAAGCGACCGGACTTCATTCGAATCTTCCGTCACGAAAGAGCTATTCCGCAATATGAAGCCAACTCCAGTCGGCGATTAGAGGCCATCCAAAACATTCAGAAGGATTACCCGGGACTTCTTCTCGGAGGTAATATCCGAGATGGTATTGGCATGGCCGATCGAATCAAACAAGGGGTAAACTTGTCCTTGGAGTTATAATCGTAGAATCATGAAAAACATTACCATACTCATCACAGCGCCGGAGAACTACGCGATACGATTTAAAGAATCCTTAGAGCATCTGAATAGTCGTCATACCGAAGTCATTCAGACCATTAGTATTCCGACAATAATCAGCGCTACTGCCGTCGATCATCCTTCAATGCTCCACTTGATGAATCAGATCGATCAGTACGATTATATGCTGTTTGCTAGTCGGAAGGCTATAGACTCGATGGAAGAGGCGTTATCGGCCCATCCACATCTCAGACTTTCAGAGACTACGGGTTATTGTGCGGTTGGAAAAGATATTGATTATATGCACCAACAATTGCACGTAGACCCGGCATTCATCCCTGAAGAGCCCAGTCCTATGGGAATTGTGCAGACCTTAGCCACTCATCCGGATAGTATGGGAAAACGAATAGCCGTGCTTGTTCCTGAAGTGATGGAGATAGAAGAACCTCCAATCGTTCCACAGTTACTAAAGGCTTTATCGGATCTCGGACTCATCGTCGATCCCATCCGAGCGTACACCATCTCTCCAAAAGAAAATAAGAGTTTAGCGACATTGATTCATGGCAAACTGATTGACTGTATTGCTTTCAGTAGTGGATCGGAGATTTATAGTCTGCTGAGGATACTGAACGCTCATCAACCTCCTCTAACCCTCCCCAAGAGTATTTCTATTGCCTGTTTCGGACCTTATACCGCTCACTGCGCCAAACTTGCAGGATTGAAAGTGGATGTCGTTGGAAAAGATTTTAGCTCGTTCGATGGGTTTGTGGAGGCCATACAAAATCACTTTTGGAATCGATAGAACTGGTTAAGTCACATCACGCGAGATCAGGTTTTAAAGCGGAGTTAACCGCCTAGAAAAGGTGAACCCTAAAAGTTCTTGGTCTGACTTTTAGGGTTCATTCTTTTTAAAGGCCTTTAAGAGGTCTTTTTTCCTTTAGATCTATTGTGTTAGGCTATAATTGTATTAGACTATAGCAGTGGGCTACATGGCGCTTTTTAGAATAAGATGGCCTATAAACGAAAACGACCTTCCAATCGAATATCGTTCGAGGCTGAACCGATCATCACCTTAAACTCTCCGGGCTCGACCACCCAATTCAACGATGCATCGTATAAACCTAATTCCTCACGACCAAGTGTGAAAGTGACCGTTCGGCTCTCTCCTTTCTTTAGCGAAAGACGACGGAACGCTTTCAATTGAATAGGGGGTGTAGAGACTGAAGCGACGACATCACGAAGGTATAACTGCACCACTTCATCTCCATCCCGCTGACCGGTATTGGTCACCGTGCAAGAGACGATTTGCAAGCCTGCGCCTCGAGTCGGGCGACTGATGGTCAAATCGCTATAAGCAAATGAGGTATAACTCAGTCCGTAGCCAAAGGCGTATAATGGCGTTCCTTCTCCTTCGACATAAGCACGTTGCTGACCTTGCGAATAGTAAAGCGGCAATTGTCCGACACTACGGGGTACAGAAACCGGTAGACGACCGGCGGGATTATAATCGCCAAATAGAACATCGGCAATGGCAGCACCACCTTGTTCGCCGGGATACCAGGCATTCAACAAGGCACTCGCCTTTTCGGAAGCTAAGTTCATGTTCAACGGACGCCCTTGAATATAGACCACCACCAACGGCTTACCGGTTGCCACTAGGGCTTGCATCAATTTTTCTTGATCACCAAGCAAGTGAAGCGTTTTTCGATCGTATCCTTCGCCACAATCCATATCCGACAAGACTTGATTAGCCTCGGTAGAGACAGTCGCTGCTCCCGTATTGATATATTTGGTCTTAAAATCGCGAGCACTCGACCCTCCAACCACTAAAACCACTGCATCCGATAGGCGGGCAGCTTCCACGGCTTCCGAAATACGGCTTGTTGTCGTGTCACGAATGGCACAACCTTTGACATATCGTACGATAGTCGATTTCGATACCGCCTGACGGATACCATCGAGCACCGTCACAATCTCACGACGTTCTTGAGGCGCGGTGTAATCGCCCAACTGATTATACATCATATCGGCATTCGGTCCAATCACGGCAAGACTTCCAAGGGTTTTACTCAACGGTAATGTACCGTCATTCTTCAATAAGACCACACTCTCACGAGCAGCCTCTCGAGCGAGCTCACGATGAGCAGGCTGACGGACGATCTTTTTGGCTTGTTCGGGTGAGACATAAGGATTCTCAAAGAGTCCCATTTGAAACTTCAAACGCAAGACATGGGTGACCGCTCTATCCAAATCGGCCATCGTGATCAGTCCCTCATTGAGAGCCTGAATCAGGTTCTGGCCATATGCATTTCCACCTAAATCCATATCGACACCGGCTTTCAAGGCTAAAGAAGCCCCTTCTTTCACACTCTCGGCCACATGATGAGCCTGCGAGATGCCTTCCACACTTCCTAAATCGGAATAAAAGAAACCTTTGAAGCCCCAACGCTTACGGGCGATAGAATCAATCAGGAACTTATTCGAGGTACAGGGTACTCCGTCGATGGAGTTATAGGAGGTCATGATTGTAGAAGCTCCTTCTTCGATCGCCTTTTTAAATGGTGCCAAGTAATCGGAAAACAGTTGATGAGTACCTACATTGGCTCGTTCGCCATTATGTCCGCCTTCCGGAATACCATAGGCTGTGAAGTGTTTTAGGGTCGAAAACAGGTGCTGACCATCATGATAAGAATCGCCTTGCATGCCTTTCATGAAAGAAACACCTAACTTGGACGTTAACACCGGATCTTCTCCGAAGGTTTCTTCCATGCGCGACCACCTCGGTTCACGGGCAATATCGAGTACCGGACCATAGCCAATATTTGCTCCTTGTAGGCGAGCTTCCAAAGCAATGGTCTCTCCCACTCGATACATCAAGTTTTCATTCCAAGTGGCCGCTTGTCCCAAAGAGGTCGGAAATACAGTCGTACCAATGGCCATGTGTCCGTGGGGACATTCTTCGGCAAATAAAACAGGAATACCTAAACGCGTTTCTTCGACCGCATATTTCTGTAGAGCATTCAATGCTTTAGCCGACAACTCCGGATTTAATCCGGTTTCCAAGGTTTTTTGCGTCCAAGGATCGGCACGCAAAACGGCCCAGAACGATCCCAAAGGCCTCTTTTTCATGCGCTCCTTATAAAGTTCGGAAGGCACAACTCCTTTGTTCGTCTTCGTGTACATCTCCCAACCAAGCGGGCAACAAAGTTGACCGACTTTCTCTTCTATAGTCATCTGACTTAATAGATCGGAGATACGACTTTCAATTGGTGCTTTAGGTTGTTTATATAGTTTTTGCTGAGCATGTACCGAGGTCAGCGTACAAACGCCTAATAAGGCAAGTCCTAAAGTCTTTTTCTTTATCTGCATCATTTTATGCCTTTGTATTTACATCATTTTATGCATTTGTATCTGCATCATTTCTTAAGATTAAAACTAAAAGCTAACGGTTCATTCTTCAAGTTCTTGGGCAATCGCACGATCACTTTATCCCCTTTAACACGATAAGAAACCCGCTTGTTCCCTTTCAGAAGAGTCATGCGACCGCTAGGAATATTTCCGGTCCACTCAATGGTTTGAGGTAAGTTTTCATTCTCTACCAAAGCGTAAATGGCATAAAGCGTCTTCTGATTCTTATCGGCAGTAAACCAAACCTGACCATCATGATAATTAGGCGTAATTCGAGTGTTGTAGATTGCACGGCCATTGTGACGTAACCACTCACCGATGACATGAAGTCTCTGGCTCACGCCTTCTTCGATGATGCCTTGAGGTGTCGGACCAACTCCCAACAAAAGAGCTCCTCCTTTTGCCGTAATCTCAGTGAGCATATTAATCACTTTCGTAGGCGATTTAAAAGGTGCATTGGGTACCCATCCCCAGTCATTACTCAACGTGATACAGCTTTCCCAAGGATGACTCAATTGCGTCTCAGGAATACCACGCTCTGGGGTTTGATAATTCTCGTTCTTACCGCGAATACTACGATCGACTACAATCAATCCCGGTTGATTCTGACGCGCTTTAGCTACAATATCATCAATCTTAATATCTTGTTTCGGAGCAGCGACCCAACCACCATCGAGCCAAAGGATATCAAAGTGTCCATAATTCGACATCAGCTCATTGATCTGATTAGCGGTGAAGTCTTGATAGTTCTTCCACCAATCGGGATGACGCTCAATCTTATAATTGACATTCCGATTAGGCGTTGCAAAATAAGGATTCCAGTAATACTCGTAATGCCAATCCGGCTTAGAGAAATAACAACCAATCATGAAGTCTTTCTGTCTAAAGGCCTCAAAGACGTGACGAGCGACATCTTTACGTGAATCGTTACGGAAAGCATGACGGGCAATGGAAAAATCGGTGTATTTCGAATCGAACATACAAAAGCCATCATGATGCTTCGTCGTAAAGATCATATATTTCATTCCGCCATCTTTCATAATATCGGCCCATTTTTCAGGATTAAAAGCGGTAGGATTCAACGAATCTTTCAATCCGAAATACCACTTCTTATACGCTTCATAAGAAAGGTTCTTCTTACGAGAGATCCAATCGACATCCTCCGAACAAATAGACCATGACTCCACAATACCGGGAACAGAATAAAGTCCCCAATGGAACAATACGCCAAACTTCAAGTCTTGCCACTGATCTAACTTCTGGAGCACACCTTCATCAGTAGGCCACTCATAGCCATCCGATCGTTCGTGCACAAACCCTTGCACTTCCTGACCAAAACTTAATAAAGGCCATATTGAGAAGCACAACATCAAAATAATCGTTTTAATTTTCTTCATGATATAAATTAGATAGTTAATAAGATTCTATATAAAAAAGTAACAACTCAAAGTTACAATGATATTATCAGATTCTTGTTGAGATAGAAAAATGAATTATTAAAAATAATAAAATCAAAATAAAAAAGATGCCCAAGTCTACATTCAAATTCGTAGACTTGGGCAATTATTGAGTTAGTTAATAGCTAACAAGAACAATGCTTACTTAACAATTGGACCAGCTCCCCATTGTGGTGCACCAACATCTTGCCATACGCGTTCTGTATTTAAAACGCCTTTTCCTGGAGTTGTTGAGAAACCTTGGTACTTATAAGACTCAGTCAAAATGTCTTTCATCAAGTCTGTAGGAGCCGGAGCACTAACAGACGTACGTCTTGGATAATATGCAGCAGGCATTTGGTTTGCAGCATAATCATCTCTAGCAATCAATGCAGAACCAAATTTTGGACATCCCGAGCGACGACCTGTAACAAACTGATCAGCAGGTTGGAATGTAAAATGAAGCATTTGTTGCAAATAGATTTTCTCTAAATCCAAAGCTTTATTGCCTGTTAATTGGTAATCAGGATTAGCCAACATAGTAGTAATTTCACCATTTACTAGGTTGATAGGTTTTTCATTAGGATCATAGCCATAAGTTGTTCCATAATATGGGACCTTGTTCAATCCAGCCAAACGATCATATTCTTCAACCGATTTTGTAAGTGCTTTTGTGAAATAAGTAGATGCACTAGATAATCCAGAAGCTCCATAAGTTGCAAATTCAGCCAAATATAAGTTAACTTCTGCTGTTGTCATATACATACCATACCAAGCATAATCTTCTTTATCTTCAATGACTGGTCCATTAGGAACAACCGGAACGGTAAAGTCGATACGTCCACGAAGCATTTCTTCTTGGAAAGTAGAAAATGGTACATATACATAATTTGAAGTACCTGATACAATCTTACAACGGTTGCTATAGTCAAACCAATCACCATAAACAGCAGTGTTTGCATTTGCATTATAAGCACCAGGTAAACCGTAATAACGAACCCATGGTTCCCCTAAACCTTTCCATGCACTAAACACTTCTTTTCCGTCTTCAATCTTAGTTTCAATATTATCCATAATGTACGCAGGAATATCACTCTTGCGATTTTGTGCTAAGAATAGATCTACAATTTTAGAGTTCCAACTGTTTTTCTTGTAGAAGAAACGTACGCGAGGGTCTTTATTTTTTATCAAGAAATCAACATAGCTCTTAGAAGCACCAGCACCAGCTAAAACGCCATTATTCCAATGATACACATAGTCATTATTAGAGTTATGAGCATCAGCTTTATGGAATAAGAAGTCATCAGCAGTTCCATCAAGAACGCCACAAGGCGCAGCAACTACCTGAGAAGCAATACTTTTTGCAAGTTCGAAATTTTGAGAAATCAAACGTGCTGCAATTTTCAATTTCAAAGAGTTGGCGAGCTTAGCCCATTTAGCCCAGTTTCCCTTATATATGACATCTTGATTATCCAATTTAATTTGGTTAGCAGCAGTTGTGAATGAAGTAATCGACTTATCCAACGTACCTAACCATAAAGTATATAAATCTTCAACATGATCATATTTTGGAGTATATGTTCCACCATATAAGGCAGCAGCAGCTTCTGTAAATGGGATATCACCACAAAAATCTGTATCAAATATTCCCATGTATACCGCTAGTACATCTAAGGCAGCAGCTACATTTTCATATTGTGCACTTTTAACCGCATCCATTTTTGAACGTTCATACTTTAAAGCATTAACGTATTTCAAAATCTCGATGGACTTATAAGACTGCTGTTCTGATCCTTCAATTACATTTTCAGTCACACTAGCTGTAGGAACTGAATATTGAGTTGCATTGTAGAAGTTAACAGCATTAAAGAACCAATACGTATAATCAGACGGTTCAAAAGATAATACGCCTTGAGCAAAAATATATTTAGGGTCAGCAGTAGCAACAGCGTCTTTCTTATCGTTCAACTCTGTAAAGTCGTCTTGACAACCTACCGACAATAGTAAACTACCCAATAAGAGTGTTTTAAAAATAGACTTATATTTTTTCATATTTGTATTTTTAAACTATTAAGAATTCATTTATTAGAATCCTGCATTGATAGTAAATGTGAAGCTAGAAGTTACTCCATTAAATGAACGCACACGGAATTCAGAAGCAGCTGTACCACGAACGGCTTCAGGGTTCTCTCCGTTAGGCATAGAGTTTAATAAATAACCAAGGTTACGTCCTGTCAGAGTTAAACTTAAGTTCTTAGCCTTAATCTTATTATAAATGCTAGCAGGCATTCTGTATGTCAATGAAACTTCACGCAAAGCGATATAATTCAATTTTTTAAACCAACTTTCATCAACAACACCTCTATCTAATGAAGCATTAACCCATTGGTTATTTCTGTAATGCCATCCAGAAGCATGAGTTGGTTCAATTTTACCTTTATCAATCAGTTCTTGATAAGTTTCACCTTTCGAAGAAATAGTTCCTGTACCAACAGTGTAATTAGTATTATCAGGTTGAGCAATAACTGTACCAGATGCTACAACACCATTAGGAATATATCCATCGAAATAAGTCAAACCATCCCATGCAGAGGTCCAAGATACACCACCGAATTTAGCGCTAGAATAAGCCAAAGATCCTTCAGTATATCCGTATGCTGTACCATATTTACTACCGTATGATGCAACATAACCGCCAAAACGAGCATCTAATGCAATGCTCAAACTCCAATCCTTATATTTCAAATTTGTTGAGATAGAGCCTAAGAAATCAGGATTCACAGAACCAAGTTCAGTAATCTCGCCAGAACGAGTATAGTAACCTGTACGAGTTGATGGATGATAAGAAATAAAAGGTAATCCAGATTCGCTATCATTTTTTTTGCCAGAATCCGTAAGAATTAATCCATAAGCTCCTCCTACTTTAGCAACAGAACCTACACGGAAGTTACCATATGCTACATCTCCCTGCAATGCAATATAATCAGCAACATTTTCATGTAATGATATAACCTTAGAATCATTCTTTGTATAAGTCATGTTTACATCCCACTGCCAATCTTTCGTTTTAATAGGAGTCGTATTTAAAGCAAGCTCCACACCTGAGTTTTGAATATTACCCGCATTAACCCATTGGTAAGTTATGCCAGAAACATAAGGAACCTTAATCTTCATAATTTGATCCTTAGTATTTTCCTTATAATAAGCAAAGTCCAAACCAATTCTATTATTTAAGAATCTCCAATCTAAACCAATTTCCCATGAATTTTTACGTTCCGGTTTAAGATCTCTAGAATAACTAGTATCTCCTAATGATGTTGCATATACCTTTTGTCCATCAACAGTAGAAGTACTCAATGAATATGCAGAGTTGATCATATATGGGTCTGTATCGTTACCAACTTGAGCCCATGAAGCACGTATTTTACCAAAAGAAATCCATTCAGGAAGCGATTCTCTAAAAGTATTAGTTACCAACCAAGATCCTGAGATTGAAGGGTAGAAATAAGAATAATTACCGTGTCCATCATTATAAACCAAAGATGAAGACCAGTCATTACGTCCAGTTACATCCACAAAAAGCATGTCTTTATAACTACCACCAACTTGTCCAACAACTGATAGAACTCTTTTCTCTCCGGAAATACCACCAGAATGTTTAACATCCTTTTTCGAGTTGTTAATAAAGAATTGGTTAGGAGCAATCAAACCTCCGTCTGTTTGAAGACCAGCACTTTGAATAAAAGCATTATAGTAGTCTCCACGCAAGAATCCATGAACCTCAAAATTAGAGAATGACTTATTAAGCATAAAAGCAGCATTCAAGTTTGTTTGCTCTTTTGTTGTGTTGCTTATAGCATAATATCCTCCATCGTTAGCATATCCGGAACCTGGTTGCTTGTCTTCGTAACGAGTATAGTAGTAGTTGTAACTTCCTTCAGCATTGAATTTCAACCAATCAAAGATATCAATATTCAATTTCAAATTAGGACGTACGATCGTTTCTTTTTGTCTATAATCGTTCTCATAGATACTCCACCATAGTCCTTTACCAGGCATGTTACCATATGCATCACCATAATCGTTGCTAGCAAGTCCACCATGTTCTCCCTTATACATATGCTTGCCTTCACTAGCATTGTATGAACGTGGGAATGTACCATCAATGAAGTATTCACCAATATTTCGTTGAGCATTTCTAGGAGTTGAATTTGCAAAAGTCAAACTAGCTTCCAATAAAATTTTATCTGTAATTTTATGGCTACCCTTACCTAAAAATGATACACGGTTAAAAGTATTGTTAGGAGTAATACCTTCAGCATACTTGTACGATAAAGAAGAGTAGAAAGTTGTTTTATCATTGCCACCAACAATAGAAATATTGGTATTTGAGTTAAATCCAGCTTGATGAGCATCTCTAAAGTTATTTCTTTGAGGCAAATAAGCACGAGTACTACCATCGTAATATTCGATATCACTACCATCAAATGCTGGACCAAATCCCATACCATAAGTTCCAATCAAAGTATGTTCTTTATTACCATTCAAGAAAAACTGACGATAGTTATCAAAACGATAATAGTTACCATCAGCATCTTTTTGTCCGTAATCAACATAACCTGCTAAATATCCTTCACCATACTCATTCTGTAAGTTTGGTTGACTAGTAAGAACATCAACACCTAAAGTTTGACTAAAGTTTACGCCAAGACCTTTTTTACCTTTTCCAGATTTAGTTGTAATAACAACTGCACCATTCAAACCACGAGATCCATAAAGCGCAGTCGCAGCAGCACCCTTCAAAACAGATACAGATTCAAAATCATCTGGATTTAAGTTCTTAAGTTCATTACCATAGTCATTACTATTGGCATTCCAGTCAGCAGAAGTGTTATTAATACCATTATCTAAGATAACACCATCAACAACATAAATTGGTTGATTGTTAGATCCTAAAGTAGAGGCACCACGAATCAAGATTTTGTTGCTACCGAATAATCCACCATCCGATTGGCTAATTTCAACACCGGCAACTTTACCTTGAAGTGCTGACACTGGATTAATTACACTCGCATTTAAATCTTCTCCTTTAATCTCGGTCATAGCATAACCCAGAGCCTTCTTTTCGCGTTTAATACCTAAAGCCGTAACAACAACTTCATCCAATGCTTGAGCATCATCCTTTAAAACAATGTTTAAAGATGCTCCAGTCCATTTAACTTCTTGAGTCACATAACCAACAAAAGAGACTTGAATAATTGAGCCGGGTTTAACATTGCTCAAAGAAAAATCCCCATCCATTCCTGTAATAGTTCCGTTTGTCGTTCCTTTGACTACTACGGAAGCACCGATAACAGTTTCTCCATTAGCATCTTTCACAACTCCAGTACAAGAAGCCTTTTGCTGTGTGATTTGGACATCGGCCATGCCGAAATCAGAAACTGCGTAAGCCATTCCTGTAGATGAACTCATAAGGAATAGCAACATACTTACAGACTTAAAACGTTTTAGCATAATAATGATTTTAAGTTACTTAATAAAAGCATTTATATAAAGAAGGAGTTTATGCTTCCTTCTCTCTTTTTACGGAGGCAAATATATATAATATATAAATAACACAAAACGTTTTATTAATAGAAAAGAAAACAATTTAACGCTTTTTAATTTTTTCAAAAAAGATGAATAAATAACAAAACTTACCCCTTACAAAACAATTTTAGCATTATTTATGCAAAAAACATAATCATAAGTCAAAATATAGGCATTTAAATAAACGATATTTAACAAACAAATACTAACTCAAAAAATAACAAAAATGTTAAAATAACAAAACAAAGCGCCAATCCATGTTAACATATTTCATAACAGCATAATACCGAAATAATATAATATTAGTTCATTATCAAAAGAGTACATCACTATGAACAAAGCTAAACAGCATCAGCATGTAATAAAAGCATTTTTCATACCACACAAAAAGGATAGAAAACATGTCAAAAGAGAAGAAAAACGATCAAAAAAAGAGGTTCAAGAATGGAGTTAAACAATATTAATACAAAATATTTATAAAAATTATCTATTACTTTTACCGACAACTTTATATGTTTAAAAAACTCTTTTCTAAAATAACTCAATGAATAGAGTAACTATTTACATTAATAAAAAACATCAAAAATGAAAAAGAAAACATCAACACTTGTATTAGTCAGCTTACTTTCGGGCAGTTTGTTATTCAGCTCTTGCATCGGTTCGTTTGGCTTATTCAACCATTTAAAGACATGGAATCAAAACATTAGTGACAAGTTTGTAAATGAGTTGGTTTTTTTAGCATTGCACATTGTTCCAGTATATGAAGTCGCCTATCTTGCCGACGTATTAGTTATAAATTCTATCGAATTCTGGAGCGGATCCAACCCTATGGCGAATATTGGAGATGTAAAGAAGGTTAAAGGAGAAAGTGGAGATTATTTAGTTACCACTCTTGAAAACGGATATTCAATTACTAAAATTGGTGAAAAGCAATCAATAGAACTTATTTATCAACAAGAAGACAATACTTGGAATGTCGTTTCAAATGGCGAGAGCACTAAGCTTCTAAAAATGAACAATGATGGTACAGCAAATCTATATTTGCCAAACCAAAAAGAAATGACCGTGACGTTAGATGCTCAAGGCATAATGGCAGCAAGACAAATCACATCGAATGGCATTCTATTTGCCGCTCGCTAAAAGTTAATCAAAGCTTCTTTAAGAGTTTGCATAGAACTCAGAAATAAAATAGGAGGAAAATAAGTTTTATTTTCCTCCTATTTTATTATTCGATCACAGAATAAGCCACGTATAATGCTTAAAAAAAATGAAGAGCATTGCATCAATCAAGGCGAAGCTTTACCAACAAAGAGGGTTGTTTCAAGCAGAAAAGCCCTCAGACCACCGCATTAAAAAGGATAACCTACTGCAAAGTGAAAAGCAAAATCTCTCTTAAGATTAGGATGAAAGATTGGATATCGATCGCGACCGCTTTCATAAAGTGGATTAACAGCTTTCATACCTCCATCAAACCGTAGAATAAAGAAATCCAAGTCTAACCGCAATCCCAACCCGTATGCCATAGCAATCTGTTTATAAAACGTATTAAACTTAAAAACGCCACCTGGTTGATTCTCGTAACTACGAATGGTCCAAATATTACCGGCATCAATAAAAGCGGCTCCTTGAAATTTCCAAAACAAACGACTTCGGTATTCAATGCTCGCATCAAATTTGATATCACCCGATTGATTCAGCTGAATACCATCACCAGGGAAAATTCCGGGTCCTAGACCACGAACGGTCCACCCCCTTACACTATTAGCTCCACCGGAAAAGTATTGTTTCTCAAAAGGGATCGTCTTGGCATTTCCATAAGGAACAGCTACCCCAACTCCAAAATGAAAAGCAAACGAATTACGATGATCTATCCGTATATTCTTCGCAAAGTCAAATTCCCCTTTCACATACTGAGCATAAGGAATTCCCAGGATAGCATACTCTCCATCACTATTCTTATGCATCCGTATAGCTTTCGAAAAAAGATACATCAGATTACCGGCAGACTCAATATTAAATCTTATCGAATAAGAATTGGAGGTCAACGTATTATTAACAAGGTTCGTCCCGCGACTATTATAGTTATAATTATACCCCATACGTATAATGAGACGATTCCGATAGTTATATTGGAAGATGGAATTCTGGCCTTTATTAATGTAGTCCTCTTCAAATTTATCAGAGATCCATGGCAAATATAAAAAGCCAATATCCATAAGATCGACACGATGATGAATACGTTGGCGCTGAGACCATTTATAACTCAACGAAGCTGAAGCCATCGTTCTAGAAAACTCCGGGCGCAATTGGTAATTATACTGCAGACCCAATTCCGTTGTCGCACGGATATTCCGCCTATAGTCCGAAGATAAGAAAGGAAACAAGAAATTAGGGAAATTAATACTAGACTCCACAGCATACTCCGTATAATTATTGTTTCCATAACCGGCTTGTAATCCGGATATGGCCTCATAAGCCCCACGGAACTTAATCATAAAAGTCTCAGACCCCTTGAATAAGTTCCTATTTTGGAAAGAGACCGATGCCGCAGCACCTAAATCGCCTGCAGAGTTTGTTCCTTCCACTTCGAAAGCAATCGACTTATGCTTACTTTTAGTCAGCAGCACATAACAGCTTAACGCATTTGAATCCTTCTGAGATTCAAAAAAACGAATATTAGTATATTTCAAGGCAGACAAACGCCCAAAGTTAGAATAAGTACGCTGCACATCCCGAGCCTTATATAAGTCGCCGACCGAAAAACGCAAATTATCGGTTAGCACTTTAGGACGTAAATACAATTTCTCATTGTAATAAATAGGATATGACTTATAGTGAATCGAATCATTCACCTCAATACCAGCTAACGCCGATGATTTAAGAACCTCATAGTCGGTTATAAAACTAATCTGATCAATCGTATATTGCTTATGAGGTTTTGCCGTATCGGCTGCGAATGCCTTATACCCCTGAAGATGCAAAGTCAAATCGACTAATTTAGTCTGTCGCACCGTATCAGCAATATAAGTCATATAATCCTTATTAAACTTATAATATCCCATCTGCAACAATTGGTCAGAAACCCGTTGCCGCTCAGCATCCAACACATTAACATCGAAAATCATACCATCTTTCAATAAGCTGGCAGCCGAATCCGCTTTTAAAATTTGTGCGATATTCTCATCATCGACTATATGTTTGACACTACGAACGATATATGGATCGCCTGCTTTTACCGAATAGCACAGTTTAATTTTCTTTCTTTTCTTTTGCTCAGAAACAGAAACCGTCGCCCCCATATATCCCATATTTCGAACAGCCTTAGCAATTTCCTGTTGAGAACGTTGAGATTCATTCAAATCGTAAATCACAGGCTCATCCCCCATGCGGCGAAGCGTTCTATTGATCCAACGAGTAGAGTCGCGTCCAGAAAGGTTGTAAATGTATAATTGAGTTTTAAAAAGACTAAACCATTTAGCATTCGGATTCTGCCGAAGATAAATCATCAAAGATGAGGGCTTTACATTTTTATTGTCCGTCTCAATCCGGACATCATCCAATAAATAAGAACCTTCCGGAACATATTTAGTTGCGGAACAAGAGAAGAGAGAGAGTAAGACTGTGACAGTAAAAAAAGAAAGAAGTCTTTTCTTCATATATACGGTTAATCTAATCGCCTTAATAGTTTCAAAACACAAAGATAATTCTTATTTCTTGCTAAAAAAAACTATAAGATTAAATTAACAACTCCAAGGCTATTTCCTAAAAGATCAAGGCCACCCGTTGCCTTGAATGAATGTGAAACATCAACTCTCAGAGAACCCAGCGACAAGAAACCTCGGTAAAACAAGCAAATTATCGAGAATTCTTTATAGCTTTGTCCTAAATATAAGAAAGAGGATAATGGCATTAAGTAAAAATAAGATAAAGTATATTCGTTCATTAGAACAAAAAAAGACTCGCAAAGAAGAAGGTGTTTTTTTAGCAGAAGGCCCCAAATTAATAGGAGACCTTCTACCCTATTTCCATTGTCGCCTGATCGCTGCGACGCCTCAATGGATAAAAGACAACCCTAACCTACGAGCCGATGAGATTATCGAGGCCACTCCCGATGAATTATCACGAGCTAGCCTTTTAAAAACACCGCAACACGTACTTGCCCTCTTTGAGCAACCACAACATACTCTAAACGCGGAAGCCATTTCCCAGAAACTAACGATTGCATTAGATGACATTCAAGATCCGGGTAACTTAGGCACAATTATTCGTTTAGCCGATTGGTTTGGCATAGAGAATATTATTTGTTCCTCAAATACAGTAGACGTTTATAATCCCAAAGCCATACAAGCCACAATGGGAGCCATAGCACGCGTAAAGGTACATTATACCCACTTGACCGACTTCATCAAAACCCTAGGTGAAACACCAATCTTTGGAACTTTCTTAGAAGGAGAAAACATCTATAACCAACCCCTCCCGAATCATGGAATCATCATCATGGGAAACGAGGGAAATGGAATTAGTAAAGAAATAGAAGAATGGGTCAACCATAAATTATATATCCCCAATTATCCACAAGAGCGGGCCACTTCAGAATCACTAAATGTAGCTATAGCTACCGCAGTTGTCTGTGCCGAGTTTCGCCGTCAAGCTTCATTGAAGTAAAATCAAAAGGGAAAAACAGATAAGCAACCATCGTCTGGTCGTTTAAGATCAAACGATCGACCATCTCCTTATTAGAATCGGTGAGATGAGAGAAAACCGCTTTTTGATGGGTAAATAATGATGAAACCACCGCTATGAGGGTTTCATCATTATTTATATTAGGACTTGCAGGTAATATAACGATCACACCAGGGTGCCATTCAACCGATTCCACTTCATCATCCAAAGCAAAAACGGCAGCAACCCTCCCTATGTCATCAACCGACACACCTGATTGTTTAAAAAAACCTCTATCAGGAATATAGATATAATGCGCTGCAAAATTCTTCATCACAATCTTCGATCTACCGTCTCGTCGGTTGAACAACCCGCTGTTGTCGGTTGCGCTGTGAGCGCTGACGCTCCAGACGTTGATTTTCGATACGCTGCTCAGTTGCAACTTGTTCAGGGCTCTTATCCGTTTGAATCACGGTACGATTACGATTGAGTTCGCCCGGGGCCACCCGCTGTTGATTGCCAATCGGTTTAACGTTGGGACGAATTGAATCCGACGTTTTTCTGATAGAATCTTTCTTTACCGTAGTCGTTTTAAGCGAATCACGAACACTTGAAAGCGAATCGTTACAATGATAACGAACCAAACGAATATCATTAACTAAAAGAGATCCGGTCGTTTTATGCCTTTTAGATAGGAAAATAAAACCACGCAATTCTTTTATTGACCCCAATGAATCGGCATATAACTTAATCGTTCGTTCCCCAGATTTAGCAATCCGTTCCGTACGAGTCACCACACTATCATTCTGGAAAACAAACTGCATATTAATAATTGCACGACGAGTGGTATCAATCACAGGATCGATAAAACGATAATTCGCCGTCCACACCAAAGTATCACGATCTTTAAAGTTCGTATCGGTTGGAATTGTAAACGTATAACTATTATTAAGCTCAGAAGCCGTCAGACGAATAAAACGCTGAGCCCCCCAAACATCAATACTATCGCCAGGCTCAGTCACAAGAGGCCGCTTATGTCGCATGGCCACAAGATGATTGATCTCATCCTGTTCCGCTTTCATCCGTTTAGATAAACGCTCATAAATCTTATTCAACACCAATGTATTACGCGTATACCAAACCATTGAAGAATCAAACTGAGCTTGCGTAATTCCATGTTCTTTAAACACCGCATTCAGATATACAGCTTTTTTATAATTATCTTCATACGACAAGTTATCACCCATAGCTTTCGCCAAGTGATAATCGTATAAAAAATCCTCTATCTTCGATTCCGGAATGATATTATCAGGACGCTTCACCTCACAAGAGACTAAGGACAGAAGCAACAAGCTTACAAAAACTATCGGGAATCGAGAACGTACTTTCACCATTTACTTACTCTTTTTATCAACAAAGTGACAAGATTCATTTAAATATTTGCTATAAAACAAAAGTAGAGCAATGATACCGCAGCTAATCGCAGCATCGGCAAAATTGAAGATCGGACTAAAGAAGACGAAATGATCTCCCCCGATAATCGGCATCCATGAAGGCCAGTTGGTTTCAATGATAGGGAAATAGAACATATCGACCACCTTACCATAAAACCACGTTGAATACCCGCCACCTCCAGGCATAAAGCTAGCGATTTGAGAATGAGTACTCTCATTGAAGATAACTCCATAGAACACGCTATCAATAATATTTCCTAAAGCGCCCGTAAGGATCAGAGAAATACATACAATATAACCTGTTTTTAGCTTTTTCTTGACAATCTTGTATAAATAACGTCCAATTAGCACGACCGCAACAATACGGAATAAGGTCAAGAACAATTTTCCAAAAATCTCCATACCAAAAGCCATACCGTTATTCTCAGTAAAATAGATATAGAACCAATCGGTTACATGAATACTTTCATGCCAATACATATGCGTCTTAATCCAAACCTTAATGAGCTGGTCAATGATCAGAACCGAAAAAATAACAAGTAAAGCAATATTTCCCTTAGTCAGTAGCTTTTTCATGTGTAATAATCGTTATAAAAACAAAGACATAAAGATGTAAAACACCGGAATGCGGAGCTTTACATCTTCATGTCTTTACAGTATTAAAATTCATTTACCTTTTACCACCGTTCTTTGCTTCAATGCTCAATGTCGCATGAGGCACAGCACGTAAGCGTTCGGCTGGAATCAATTTGCCGGTTTCACGACAAACGCCATACGTTTTATTTTCAATTCGTACAAGTGCAGCTTGTAAGCCCTGAATAAACTTCAACTGACGTTGAGCCAATTGAGTCGTTTCTTCCTTTGAAAGAGCATAAGCACTGTCTTCAAGAGTTTTATAAGTTGGCGATGTATCATCGGTATTATTACTATCCAATCCCATCAAACTTCTCTTCAATTGATCGTAATTACGCTGAGCAACTTCTAGTTTCTCCATAATAATGGCGCGGAACTCTTCTAATTCCTCGTCTGAATATCTAGTCTTCTCTCCCATAACCTTAGGTGTTTAAAAAGTGTATTAAATTTATGCTTTAATCACCTTGACGAATAATGAAAAATCATCAAAGCTAAGTTCCACACCGTCGACCACTTCATCAACTAAGTCGAATCCATCGGATAAAGCGAGAACCTGGTTACAAATATACTCTTTATTTTCAATTACCGCATCATCTGTTTGAGGATTTTTTGACAACTCAATCTTGATTTTATCGGTAATTTCAAATCCGCTAGACTTACGAATATTTTGAATGCGATTCACCAATTCACGGGCGATACCTTCACGACGAAGTTCTTCGGTGATCGTCACCTCCAATGCCACAGTCAGCTTACCTTCATTGGCAACCAACCATCCCGGAATATCCTCACTGAAAATCTCAACATCCGAAGCCTCAACAACAGCTTCAACCCCATCAAGATTGAGCGGATAAGAGCCATTCTTTTCAAGTTCTGCAATAGCCTCTTGAGACAGTTCAGCCACAGCAGCCGCAACCGCCTTCATTTGTTTGCCAAACTTCGGACCGAGCTTCTTAAAATCACATTTTACTTTCTTCACCAAGACTCCGGCAGCACCGTCAACAAAACGAATCTCTTTCACATTCACCTCATTTTCAATCAATGCGCGAACAGCCTCTACATGCGACTTCTGTTCGTCACTAACCACAGGAATCATAATACACTGTAGCGGTTGACGTACTTTAATGTTCACCTTACGACGCAAAGCAAGTACCATGGATGTCACGTCTTGAGCCATCTTCATACGAGCCTCAAGGTTTGCATCAATAAGAGCCTCATGACACTCAGGGAATTTAGCCAAGTGCACCGATACCACAGAATCACGACCGGTAACTGCGATCAGATCAGAGTATAAACGATCGGCATAGAACGGAGCGATAGGCGCCATCAATTTAGCCACCGTCTCCAAGCAAGTATATAGCGTCTGATAAGCCGACAGTTTATCTTGAGTAAACTCACCACCCCAGAAACGTTTACGATTCAAACGCACAAACCAGTTCGATAAGTTATCATTCACAAAATCAGAAATCAAACGACCAGCCTTAGTCGGCTCATACTCATTATAACAAACGTCGACTTCTTTCACCAACGAGTTCAGTACAGAAAGCACCCAACGGTCAATCTCAGGACGATCATTCATTGGCACATCAGCCTCTTTATAATCAAATCCGTCTACATTGGCATAAAGAACAAAGAACGAATACGTATTATATAAGGTACCGAAGAACTTACGGCGAACCTCTTCTATACCTTCAACATCAAACTTCAAGTTATCCCAAGGCGAAGAGTTGGTAATCATATACCAACGCAACGGGTCAGATCCGTATTTCTCGATCGTCGTAAATGGATCCACCGCATTTCCCAAACGCTTAGACATCTTATTACCATTCTTATCGAGCACAAGACCATTAGAGATCACCGCCTTATACGACACGCTATCGAACACCATGGTTGCAATGGCATGAAGTGTAAAGAACCAACCACGGGTTTGATCGACCCCTTCAGCAATAAAGTCAGCCGGATACACCTCACGTCCATCCAACAACTCCTTATTCTCAAACGGATAGTGAATCTGTGCATATGGCATCGCACCCGAGTCGAACCAAACATCAATCAAGTCCGTCTCACGCTTCATCGGTTTACCTTCTTTCGAAACCAAAACGATATCATCCACATACGGACGATGCAAATCGATCTTATCGTAATTATCGGCAGCATAGTCGCCCGGTACAAATCCATTCTCTTTGTATGGGTTAGAAGACATCAAGCCAGCAGCTACCGCCTTTTCGATCTCATGATATAATTCTTCAACCGATTCGATGCAGATCTCCTCGCTGTTATCTTCAGTACGCCAAATAGGTAACGGCGTACCCCAATAACGCGAACGGCTCAAGTTCCAATCGTTCAAGTTTTCCAACCATTTACCAAAACGGCCTGTTCCGGTAGATTCCGGTTTCCAATTGATCGATTGATTCAACTCCATCATACGTTCCTTACAAGCCGTAGAACGAATAAACCAGCTATCCAACGGATAATAAAGCACCGGTTTGTCCGTACGCCAGCAATGAGGATAATTGTGGACATGTTTCTCGATCTTGAAAGCCAAATTAGCCGCCTTCATCATCATACAGATGCTCACGTCAAGCGATTCATCTTGATCGGTCAACTGCGGATCGTATGCATTCTTCACAAAACGACCGGCAAACTCTTTATATAATTCAACGTTTACACGCTCTTGTACAAACGCCTCATCTAACTCATCAATAGCGTAAAATTTACCCGTTAGATCGACCATCGGACGAAGTTCTCCCTTCGTATTGATCAATTGTAACGGTGGTACACCGGCAGCTTTAGCCACCTGAGCATCATCAGCACCAAAAGTTGGAGCGATATGGACAATACCCGTACCATCTTCAGTTGTCACATAATCTCCCGGAATAACGCGGAATGCACCCTCACCCGGATTCACCCATGGCATGAGTTGTTCATATTCCATTCCGACAAGGTCAGTCCCTTTATATTCGGCAACCACCTTAAATGGAATCAACTTATCACCCGGTTTATACTCTTCAAGAGCCAATTCGGCCGCTTTCGGATTAAAGTGTGTATTCAACAACGCTTTAGCTAAAACCACCGTGATTGGTTCACCGGTATAAGCATTATAGGATTGTACAGCGACATAGTCAATCTTCGGTCCCACACACAAAGCCGTATTTGAAGGCAAAGTCCATGGTGTAGTGGTCCAAGCGATGAAATAAGGGGTTCCCCAAGTCATCATCTCCGCCTTTGGATTCTTCATCTTAAACTGAGCAACGACTGTTGTATCCTTCACATCGCGATAACAACCCGGTTGGTTCAATTCATGTGAGCTCAATCCGGTTCCGGCAGCAGGAGAATACGGTTGAATGGTATACCCTTTGTAAAGGAGGCCTTTCTTGTATAATTGCTTGAGCAACCACCATAACGTTTCAATATAGCGATTATCGTAAGTGATATAGGGATCTTTCATATCCACCCAATACCCCATCTTATAAGTCAAGTCTTCCCATTCTTTGGTAAACTTCATCACGTCTTTACGACAAGCAGCATTATATTCGGCTACAGAAATAGATTTTCCAATATCCTCTTTGGTAATTCCCAAAGCTTTCTCTACTCCAAGTTCAACAGGCAATCCGTGTGTATCCCATCCGGCCTTACGTTTCACCTGATATCCCTTCATCGTTTTGTATCTGCAGAAGATATCCTTAATGGAGCGTGCCATGACATGGTGAATTCCCGGCATTCCGTTTGCCGAAGGAGGACCTTCGAAAAACACAAACGAAGGGCACCCTTCACGTTCTGTCATACTCTTGGCGAAAACATGGTTGTCATCCCATTTCTTCAGCACATCTTTATTGACCTGAGAAAGGTCAAATTGTGAATACTCTGTAAATTTCTTAGCCATTGTTATATTTTTGTTTTTTCGATTTTATCTAATATTCGATTTTATCTCTTATTTTTTGAGAAAGTCTCATTTTTAAGGGTGCAAATTTACAAAAACATTTGTTTAATCGCACAAAATAGTTCGACTTTTAATTGCCCAAACCTCAATGCGTTGGTTAATTTGGTTCTTCTTTTATTGAGTTGAAAAAAAATAACCCATTCAATTTTCATCATTACACCTTGTGTTCAGAAGTACCGTACTCCAGAAGAATGAGCGCCGTATCTCACGACCACAAGCACCGCACTCCACAAGAATAAGCACCGTACTCCATGGCAATGAGCACCGTACCTCACGAGCTCAACGACCGCATCTCACGACCACAAGCACCGTATCTCTTTGTAAGTCCGTTTTTTGAAAACAAATCTTCAATTAGCCGATTACACCGGCTCTACACCAGAATTTAAAACACGAGACAGACGTTTGAGTTTTAAAGAATGGTCTTTTAAAACTCAATCACTTTTTTAATCGCCCTTTAATCACCAATCAATCGCCTTTTAATCACCTTTTAATTGCCCTTTAATCGCCTTTTAATCGCCAATGACCTTAAAACGAGCAAAACGAAGTAATAACTGTTTTTCGCCAACATTCCTAAAACGAATGGTCGCTTTGGCATTTTCATTCAGACCTTCCACCGCAATCACTTCACCCACACCGAAACGTTCATGTTCGATCATTTGTCCAACAGCGACCCCAAAGCTGTTCGTTGTACCGGCAGGAGGCGCAACTTTAGTCCCCTCAGCGATCGGATTCAACTTTCTTAATTTCTTAGGTAGCGTCGGAGCAATCAAAGCTTCCTTCGGTTGATCACGGTCGACCGTTCGACTAAATCCACCTTCTATTTCACGACGAAAACGTCCGGCATGTTCACTGACCGATCGTCCCAAGAGTTCCTCATTAGGTACCGTTAAATAACTGCTATCAATATCACGCAAGAAACGACTAGGGGTACCAAACTCCATTTTCCCATACCGATATCGAGTTTTGGCATACGACAAAAAGCAATGATCCTCAGCACGAGTGATAGCGACATAGAATAATCGACGTTCCTCTTCAAGTGCCCGTAAAGAATCACCTCCCATGGAACTTGGAAATAGATTTTCCTCCAGACCGACCACGAACACATTCTTAAACTCCAACCCTTTGGCCGCATGAATGGTCATCAAGGTGACTTTCTGATCATCTTCCGTCTGATCGGTATCTTGATCGCTCAACAAAGCAATCTCAGAGAGGAAATCGGTCAACGAAACCTTATCATTATCCTCTTCACGACGCAATTCACAAAAGTCGTTCAACCCATTCATCAACTCTTCAATGTTTTCCTTACGACTCAGATTCTCCGGCGAATTGTCTTGACAGACCTCATTGATGATTCCTGAAGTCCGAATGACCTCCGAGCCGACCTCATAAGCGTCTTTTTCGACATGGCTTGCCATAAAACTCTCTATCAGTTCGCGAAATCCCTGGAGCTTAGTTTGCGTTCCCTTATTCACCTCAAGTCCATAAGTCAGCGGCTCGCACACCACCGACCACAAGCTCACGCCATTCGCCATCGCAGCACCCACAATCTTTTTCAAAGTGGTGTCACCAATCCCACGAGCCGGATAATTGATAATACGTTTAAAAGCCTCTTCATCATCGGGGTTGACAATCAGACGAAAATAAGCGATCACATCTTTGATTTCTTTCCGTTGATAAAACGACAGTCCACCATAAATCCGATAAGGCATATTACGCTTACGCAATGCTTCCTCAAAGATACGACTCTGAGCATTCGTACGATAAAGAATCGCAAAATCGGCATAACTATACGACGACTGTTTACGTAATTCCGCAATCTTATTCACCACAATTTGTCCTTCTTCAACATCACTATAAGCCTGAATCACGCCTAATGGTTCTCCCCGATCTTTCTCAGAAAAAACCTCTTTCCGAATCTGATTCTGATTTTTACGAATCAGACTATTAGCTGCACAAACGATGGTCTGAGTCGACCGATAATTCTGTTCTAGCTTAAAGAGTTTCGCCTCCGGAAAGATCTTTGTAAAGTAAAGGATATTTTCGATATCAGCTCCACGAAACGAATAGATACTCTGGGCATCATCGCCCACCACACAAACTCGGCGGTTCACTTGCGAGAGTTGAAGCACAATGCTATGCTGAGCGAAGTTGGTATCTTGATACTCATCCACTAAGATATAGCGAAACTGATCCGCATAACGACTCAACACCTCCGGATGATCACGAAATAAGACATAAGTATAAAACAATAGATCATCAAAATCCATCGCATTCGCTTGACGACAACGATCCCAATAATAACGATAGATTTCATGAGTCTGTCCCATTCGGTTCGCTCGGTCGGCCTCCATGGCCTCACGATTCACCGCATACCGCGAGGGAGTGACCAGATGATTCTTTGCTTTTGAAATTTGCGCTTGCACCACTCCCGGCTTATAGGTTTTCTCATCGAGCCCTAACTCTCGAATGATGGAGCGCAACAAACTTTTACTATCTGCCGAATCGTAAATTGTAAAATTAGAGGTGAAGCCCAAACATTGTGCTTCTGCACGCAAGATACGAGAGAAGATGGAATGAAAGGTGCCCATCCATAAATAACGTGCACGTTCCGGACCAACCTGTCGAGCAATACGTTCTTTCATCTCTCGAGCGGCCTTATTCGTAAAAGTCAACGCTAAGATATTCCACGGCTCATACCCGTTTTCCATCAGATAAGCTATCTTATAGGTTAGCACGCGCGTCTTGCCCGAACCGGCTCCGGCAATCACCAATGAAGGACCTTCATTATAGACCACCGCCGCACGCTGACCTTCGTTAAGTTCGTTTATATAGTTTGTATTCATGATCATATCCTGAAAATCGTAACACAGAGAATAAAACTCTATGAGATGCAGCACGCATCTATCGGCAAAAATAGAACATTCACCGCAAAGATTCATCTTTTTGGATGTATTTTTCCATCGGCGAATTTAATAAAACTCAATTCCCTCTAATGGGTCGGAGCCACAAAAATGAACATATTTCAAAAAACGTTTGTTATAAGAATACATAACAAATTATTCAATTTTAAAAGTTAAAATTATGAGCTACGAAATAGTAAAACTACCTTATGCGAACGACGCATTAGAGCCTATCATCAGTAAACAAAC